>NZ_JBPSEH010000005.1:0-283067 GCF_051488685.1 Melioribacter sulfuriphilus | reverse complement strand
CTCTTTTTTGTTTATTCTCTTACAACGCTTTTCATTAAAAAGTTTTTAAATTCTGGATAATTTTTCAGAGGTTTCTTTTACATAAATTTTTCCAATAATTTAATAAACGTATTTTTACGAAAAAAAAGGAAAACCAACATGAGAAAAGTTTTAACTGCATTAGTATTCATGATTATGTTATTCAATGTTATCAAAGCACAAAGTGAATTCGAAAAGTTTTTTGAAGACAAAACTATGCGAATCGACTACTATCATACCGGTGATTCAGAACGGGAATTTGTGAGCATCGACCGTATTTATATCTACGGTATCTGGGCGGGCAGCAAATTAAATCTGATTGACGAGTTTAACAACGGGGCATACTATTACAAAATTTACGATGCAAACGACGGCAGATTGCTCTATTCGAAGGGCTTCGACAGCTATTTTAAAGAATACCAGACTACCGATGATGCAGCCTCGGGAATTTTGCGTACGTACCACGAAAGTGCAATTATTCCGGCGCCGAAAAACAAAATTAAATTCGTTCTCGAAAAACGCGATCGATCAAACCAGCTCAAAGAAATATTCAGTACACTAATAGATCCCGACGATGTTACAGTAATAAGAAAAGAATTCTTCGATAGCCAGGCTAAAATTATTAAATCCCACATTGCAAAAGATCCCCATGAATGTCTGGATATTTTGATCTTGGGCGACGGCTACACTAAAGACGAAGAAGAAAAATTTCAAAAAGATCTAAAGCGCTATACAGATTTGATAATGAATTTTTCTCCTTACAATCAATTTAAAGATAAGATCAACTTTACTGGGATTTACAGAGCATCCGAGGAAAGTGGCATCGACGAGCCTGATGCCGGTCAATTCAAAAATAACTTACTCGGCACAACATTTTATTCTCTTGGCTCCGAAAGATATGTATTGACAGAAGACAATAAAACAATGAGGGACCTGGCCGCTCTTGTTCCATATGATGCTATTTATATTATGTGTAACACAGAAAGATACGGTGGGGGTGGTATCTATAATTTTTATTGTACTTTTACATCCGACAACCAATTCAGCGATTATATCTTTCTTCATGAATTCGGACATTCCTTCGGAGGACTTGCCGACGAATATTATACAAATTCGGTAGCATACAACGAATTCTACCCAAAAGATTTGGAGCCTGTCGAACCGAATATAACCCGTCTGCTCGACAAAGAAAATTTGAAGTGGAAATCTCTTGTCACTGCAGGAATCGAATTGCCCACCCCATGGGAAAAAGAAGAATTTGATAAGATGGATTTAAAATGGCAAAAGGAACGCGCTGAGTTAAACAAAAAAATTGCTCAATTAAAGAAAATAAAGGCTCCCGAAAGTGAAATAAAAAAATTGCAGGAAGAATATAATCGGAAGGATAAAGAACACAGTGCTGAAGTTGATCGTTACTTGAGAAACTCAAAATACTGGAATAAAGTTGGTGCATTCGAAGGAGCGGGCTATTCATCAGAAGGAATGTATCGACCAATGCTCGATTGTTTGATGTTTTCTAAAGGCGCTAAACCTTTCTGTAGAGTTTGTGAAGAACATATCAAAAAAGTAATTGGATTTTATACGAACGGCATTGTGAAATGAACTTTTATTAATTGTGCGCGATTTAACAATAATAATTCGAAAGGAAAAATTATGTTGATAGGAAAAAAGATTTTAATGTTTGTCGATGATATTTACGAAGACCTCGAATTGTGGTATCCAAAACTTCGGATGATAGAAGAAGGTGCAGAAGTGGTTGTGGCAGGGCCAGAAGCTGGTAAAACGTACCGAGGCAAAAACGGTTATCCGTGCAAAGCTGACGTATCTTACTACGATGTTGAAGAAACCGATTTTGACGGACTGATCATTCCAGGTGGTTTTGCACCAGATAAACTGAGGCGTGTAGAAAAAGTGATTAGTTTAACGCAACATTTTCATCAAAAGGGAAAACTTGTGGCGCATATCTGTCATGCCGGCTGGATTCCAATTTCTGCAAAAATTATGAAGGGTTTTAGATGCACTTCTACCGTCGGTATTAAAGACGATCTTGAAAATGCAGGCGCTATCTGGGTCGACGAGCCGGTTGTGGTTGACAGAAATATGATATCGAGCCGAAGGCCGGACGACCTCCCTGCATTTTGTAAGGCAATTATCGAATTTATGAACAAGAAATAAAATTATGAATTCCACGGGAGGCGATTCAGATCTAAATTGCCCCCCGACAAAATGCAAACCACTTTTTTACGTTCGAAAAACATTTGATTTTCCCGTATCGCTGCAAGAGTTATTGCAGCCGAAGGTTCGACTATTATTTTCATCCTTTCCCAGATTAGTCTCATCGATTCTATTACAGATTGATCGCTGCAGGTGAATATCCTGTCGACATTATTTCTTATTATATTAAAAGTCCTGTCGCTCAGTTGAGTTAATAAGCCGTCGCAAATTGTTTTCGGATTAACTGACGGATGAATAAATCCATCTCGAATTGAACGGAATGCATCGTCGGCTCCTTCCGGCTCGGCTCCAATTACTTTTGTAGACTTTGAGAAATACTTTGCAGAAAGTGATGTGCCGCTTAACAGGCCTCCACCTCCTACCGGTGCAATTATATAATCTGCATCTTTTACTTCGTCAAATACTTCGAAAGCGCAGGTTGCTTGTCCAGCTATTATCGAATAGTTATCGTATGGATGGATTAATGTTGCGCCAGTTTTAGAGATTACTTCCTCAACTTTTTCAATTCTTGATTTGAGAGTTGGTTGACAAAAGTAAATTTCTGCATTGTATGAGCGCACTGCATCCTTTTTTATTTGAGGTGCCGTTTCAGGCATAACGATATATGCCTTGCTGTTCAGTAGTTTGGCTGATAAAGCCAGTGCTGCTGCGTGATTGCCCGAAGAATGCGTCGCTACGCCCTTTTTTAATTCATCCCTGTTTAATGATCTCAAAGTGTAATATGCACCTCTAAATTTAAAGGCGCCAGCTTTCTGAAAATTTTCGCATTTGAATAAAATCGTGCATGCGAACATTGAATTTATAGCCGAAGAAGAAAGAATCGGAGTCCGGTGAGCTTTCTCCTTGATTATATTTGCAGCGTTAATAATATCTTCTTTCGATGGAATTTCCTTTAGCAAGCTTATCTCCTTTTTATATTCTGCCAGAAAAATCGCGAGTGCTTCTGTGCCATCTCAAATATCGATTTGTCGATAGGAAGCACTGTCATCTTTTCAAGTCGAATGAAAAATAAAGGCGTCAGATATTCTTCAGTAAGCAGCTCAACTTCGTTTTCAATTAAATTGTTCTTCTTCATTTCTGTCAGAATTAATTTAACTATTTTTCTTGTCTCTTCGAAAAGAATTGATATTGAAATTTTCAGTCCATCAATATTCCTGAAATGTTCGGAGAGAATAAGCCGTGTAAATTGTACTTCTTCGGGCGAAGACCACTTCTTTAGCAGCTCTTCGGAAAAGTCTACAAAGAAATCGACAGGCTCAGATAATTTGTCGAGCAGTTCTTCATTGAGTATTTCTCTTGCTGAATTGAGAGCAGAATAATTTTTAATTAGCTCGGTTAATATTTCGTCTTTGGAGCGGAAATGGTTATAAATGGAGCTCTACCTTATGCCTGCTTCTGCTGCAATTTGTCTGACAGATGTGGCAGCAAATCCATAATCAGAAAACAATTTTAATGATACAGAAATTATTTTTTCGCGTGTTTTCATAATACGAACGTTCGTTAGTATAAATATAATGATTTTTTATTTGACTTCAAGATATTGATATGATATCTTTGTGATATCATTTTAAGGAGGGAATATGGAAAAAGTAGTCGAAAAAAACGGATTTAAAATTAATGGTTATTTAATGGTTTTAATTTATCTGGCTTTATTGTTAATTACTTTGTTAGTAATTGGAAGTTATGCCAGACATCCAGAAGAAGAAAAACTTTTAGCATTCATTTTGTTGGCAATTGTTGATGTGATTTATCCATTGGGATTTATTATTATTCAGCCGAACGAATCGAAGGTACTGATTTTGTTCGGGAAATATACCGGTACAGTAAAAAATTCGGGCTTCTGGTGGGTAAATCCATTGTCTGTAAAAAAGAAAGTATCGCTGAGGATTCACAATTTTAACAGCGACGTTATAAAAGTGAATGACCTCGACGGAAATCCAATTGAAATTGCAGCGGTAATTGTATGGCGGGTTGTCGACTCGGCACGCGCCATTTTCGACGTCCAGAATTACGAACAATTCGTTGCAATACAGAGCGAGACCGCCATAAGAACTCTGGCAACCGAATATTCATACGACAGCGGCGATGAAAATATAATGTCCTTGCGCACGAGTCAAAACGAAATTTCCGAACGATTAAAGACTCATATACAACAGCGACTCGAAATTGCGGGGGTAGAAATTCTCGAAGCACGAATAAGCCACCTGGCATATGCACCTGAAATTGCACAGGCAATGCTCCGCCGTCAGCAGGCTCAAGCAGTTGTTGCAGCTCGCCAGAAAATTGTCGAAGGTGCCGTCGGTATGGTCGATATGGCTCTTAAAACTCTGAGCCAGCAACAGATAGTACAACTCGACGAAGATAAAAAAGCAACAATGGTTAACAATTTGATGGTAGCCCTTGTATCAGAAGTGCAGGCTCAACCTGTCATTAATACGGGAACACTCTATCAATAAAAAATTATGACGAAAAAAGAATATAAATTTGAAAAAGGAATGCGCTTTACCGTTAATCAGCAGTCGGTTATTAATAGAAATCTTGAAATTAAACTTGAAGAAGAATTAATAGCAGGGCTCAAAAGAACGGGTTTTCTTAAGAACAATTTTCTGTTAGAAGGAAAATGGGGCGAGTGGGAGTTTTACAGGGAAAGTATCTGGAAAAGTGACATCTCTATTCGACCATATGGCTTTGATTTGCCAACGGCTTTTTTTTATAAAGAATTTTTTAAGAATAAAGGTACTCTCAAATTACCAATGGGTCTTCACTTTTCTATCGCATTGAATCCATTCAAAAAGTATGATGAACTGTTTTATGGTAATGACAAATTGGTTTTATATAAACAAAACATTAGTCTTAAAAGCAAGAGCATTGATATAATAATTACAAATGCAAGCGAAAAGATTAATAAGAATCCGTGGGTTGTAGCATTTCCTGTTTATCTAATTCATGCATTTAAAAGTAATTTTTAATATGGCAGACAAAAAGAAATTTTTACTTCGTATAGACGAAAAAATTTATGAAGCTTTAGAAAAATGGGCGGCAGACGATTTAAGAAGCATCAATGCACAAATTGAATTTCTTCTGAAAGAAGCATTACGAAAGAATAATCGTCTTAAGGAAATTAGCAATAATAATGAAGCAATTACTGATACAAAAACAGAAAAATAGAAGGGTTTATGAAAAAAATATTATTTGCATTGATGATGTGCTATTGCGGATTAAATGCACAATTCGAAAATATCAATTATGATTCGTACTGGCAGGGTAAACTGAATTTCGGTCAAACAGCTCTTAACGTAGTCCTGAAAATTTTTGCAACCAAAGAAGGAAAGCTTGCTGCACATCTGGATAGCCCAAATCAGGGCGTGGTAAATATGCAGGTTACAGAAATATACATAAGCAGCGATAGTCTTAAATTTTCGGTTGCATCAATAGGTGCGTCGTTCAAAGGGGCATTCGAAAAAGAAGGAAAAAAAATAACAGGAATTTTCAGTCAGTCTGGTTATAATCTTCCCTTGATACTTGAAAAAACTGAAGGAATAGCCGAATTAAGACGACCACAGAATCCTGAAAGACCATTTCCTTATATTGAAGAGGAAGTAACATTTTTAAACCCTTACGACGATATTAAATTAGTAGGAACATTAACATTGCCTTCCGGAAAAGGTAAATTCCCTGCGATTGTTTTAATTTCCGGTTCCGGACCGCAGGACAGAGACGAAACAATTTTCAGTCATAAACCTTTTTTAATTATTGCCGATTATCTTACACGAAATGGTATTGCAGCATTGAGATATGACGATCGCGGCGTGAATAAATCCGGTGGTAATTTTTACACAGCTACAACTGAAGATTTTATGAAAGATGCAGTTGCTGCAGTCGAATATCTCAAAACAAGGAACGAAATTGACCACGAAAAGATCGGATTGGTTGGTCACAGCGAAGGAGGTTTAATTGCTCCAATGGTTGCTGCTTCTTCTGATGATGTCAAATTTCTTGTGCTGCTCGCTCCTCCTGGAATTCCGGGTAAGGATTTGATTCCGCTTCAAACTGAATTAATAATGAAAACCCAGGGTATCGACAGTCTTACAATTTCCCGCACAGTTTCAGAAATGAAAATTGTTTTTGAAATTATTACTAATAACTCAGACAGCTTAGTTGTTTACAATAAATTGAAGGAATTATACCAGAAAGAGATTGAAGCGTTGCCGGAAGAGGTGAAAAAGAAACCCGAATACAGTTTCGACGAATTTGATCGAAAAGCAAAGAACTATTTGAGTCCCTGGTTCAGGTTTTTCTTAAAATACGATCCAGCGTGGGCACTTGAAAATGTAAAGATTCCTATTCTTGCACTTTGGGGCAGTAAAGACCTTCAAGTTCCTGCAAGAGAAAATATGACGGCACTAATAAAAGCGCTGGAAGCTGCTGGCAATAAACAATTTAAAACCGTCGTGTGCGACGATTTGAATCATCTTTTTCAAAAATCGATAACTGGTCTGCCACTTGAATATGGTTCTATAGAAGAGACAATTTATATGCCCGCGCTTGAGATGATAAAAGATTGGATTAAAAAAACTGTAAATCAATCCGCCGGGTTGAAGTGAACATTCCGGCGGTCTTAAAAATGAAATTATAAATTAACAGTAGCCATTAGATAATACCACGAAGATAAATCATTGCCACGCAATCTTTCGAATATCTTGCTAGGATTAAACAGAGAAGCACCTGCCTGAAAATCGACATATTCATTGTATTTATAATTAAACGTCAAATCTGCTTCAGAACCGAATTCGTTGGAAGTCCCGCCCGAATAAACATAATCTTCGACAGAGCGAAAAATGTGGTAATTAAAGGCAATGCTTAGAGCCCTTATTGGTTGGATGCTACATTTAACTGCTATATCAAGTATTCCAAGATTATATGTATCGTTGTTCAGGTTGACAAAGTAGTCCATGAAACCGAAAAATTTATGTCCGGTTGGATAGACTGAGGTATACGCTTTGTATTCGTTGTCGAGAGGATTGTCGTCTCCACTTGCATAGTCTAATTGAAATCCGAGAGATGGTTTTAATGAATGACTAAAATTATAATTCGTGTTGATCGAAAAAGTCATCGCATTAAGATCTTGTTCTCTGCCGTTTACAAGTGCAGAGCCTGTCTGGAATCCGAAATCAATTTCATGTTGAAAATTTTTCAGGTTACCAGCAATATAGAATCCAAGAGTTGCCCTGTCGAGATAATTTGTTGGATTAACTCTCTGCCAGATCACAAAGGGTTGAATTTTGTACGATTCGAAAAGAAACAAATCGGTCATCAATGCATAAATATTCTGATCAAGAGAGTCGCCTACGTTGAATTTCTCGAACTCTCTTACAGCTATTAAATCTGCATTAAGTAGAGAGCTTTTGAAGGTTAATACGCCGCCGTCAAACGAACGACCAACATTATGCCAGTCGACAGGTCCTAAAAATCTTTCCGAGCCATATTTTAATTCCATTCTGCCGACTTTAATGTCAACCGGTAAATCGAAAAAGTTATTAATTTTGAAATAAGCTTGGTGAAGATCAAGATTGTTTGAATTACTCAATGTTGAGATTTCTTCTCCAAAAATTCTGGAGTCTTGCAATTGAATGTAAGCACTCATGTCCTTGGAAACATTGAATTTCAGTCCAAGTCGCGTTCTCAATGCTGTAAAAGTATTTGGATTTGTAGACGAATTGAAATCTTTGTTGTCAATTTCAAAGCGTGGACGTAACTGGAAATCGAGTTTGTAAATACTTTGAGCATTTAGGATGATAGGAAGCGCAAGAAGTAGTGATAGAATTTTTTTCATGTTAATGCTCCTCAATTTTGATGAATTGATAAAAGAGCGGATAAGTCCGCTCTTCATAAATTAGTATTTCTTTAAAGTTCCCTGTCGTTTTTTAGCTTCGCTATCCCACTTAACTGCTGTGGTTTTCAGAAATTCTTTTTTGTCTGCTTCGAGTGCATTGATGTCGAGACCGATATATTTTTGTGCTTTTTCTTTTGTTGAGATGTCGGGTAATTCAACCGGATAGTTCACGCCGTGTTTAATCAGAACAGCAGCAATTTCTCTGCGAGCTTCTTCGGCTTTTTGAATTGCAGTCCCAAGAACTCTTAGTGCTTCAACAGGCGAATGGAAACCCATTGCGTTTGCAGCTGCAGTCCAGTCCCATCTCCATTGTGCGTGCCTGATAAGTTTGAGAGCCTTCTTCATTTCCGATTCGGTTGCTCCGTTATCCCATGCAATTTTAGCCTCAATGTGTGCAGCTGCAAGGGCTTTCTCGGCATATCTTCTTAATTCGTGAATTCTGTCCTGGCGGTCGTAAACATTTTTAATCAAACTTTCGGTTTTTTCCCTGTGGCATACCTGACAGGAATTTTCCACATTGTTTAAAGGACTTTGAATGTGGTGGTCTGTAAATTTAACTCCTCCTTCGGTTTTGTAAGGCATATGGCAATCGGCGCATGAAACACCTCTTTCGGCATGAATACCTGTCATATAAAGCTCGTAATCGGGGTGTTGTGCTTTCAACATCGGTGCCTTACTAAGTGCATGTGTCCAGTCGGAAAATTCGATTTCATCATAGTATTTTTCCATATCGTCCACACTGAATCCTTTATCCCACGGAAATGTCAGATACTGTGCGCCTTCCACTTTTGTTTTGTCAAAATAGTATTCAACATGACATTGAGCGCACACAAGCGAACGCATCTCGTTGTGACTAAAGCTTTTGATGTCTTTGCCCTGGCGTTGGAAAGCTTCGATAAGAGCTGGTCTTGTAATTCTTAAATCCATAGTTTTTGGATCGTGGCAATCCTGGCAACCAATTGGATTTACGAATTCATGTCCTTTTTCGATCCAGCTCCCTTTATAAAACTCGGCAACTCCATCTCTTGCCATAACACGCGGTACATCAGTACTTTTACATGTCCAGCAAGTCGAGGGCATCGGACTGACTTTATTACCGCCGGTACGCAATGTATTGCGAATATCTTTAATTGCGTAGGCATGTCCTCTTGGAGTTTCATAATCTTTTGAGAAACTATAACCCGCCCACATAATTACAAGCTCGGGTGATAATTCGAGATAATCGCGCGTAACGGATCCGGCGTATTTGCTGGCAAAATTTGTATCGAGTGTCTTTAGATAAGTTTCATATTCACGTGGGTAATTTTCTCCCCATACTTCATTGCGGGGCTCCCACTCCGCTATCGGCTTTACTACTTGCAGAGTGAACGATTCGCTTCTCCTTTCGATTATAGAAGAAGCAAAAAGTCCAATAAAAAATACTACAACAACGGTTGCAAAAAAGATTAACCATGCTACCCATGGTTTTGCTTTGATTATTTCCTGAATTGGTCTCATTTTGTTCCCCGTTTTTATTTTATAATTTCTTTTTCATTAAAAATCCATTCGGCGACAGGTTTTAATTTTGGTACGCGCGCATAAGGTGTAGACGAAAGGCTGTGTATCTTGCCATGAGGAGTTTCCCGATGGCATTCCCAACAGTATCGCTCTGTCTGGTCGGCAACGCTTCGGTTATTGATAGCTCTCAGGGCAATTGGATGAATTTGATTAGTATGACACCGAATACAATTTTCCTGAACGGCATTTTTACCCGCTTCTTTTATTTGAATAACCTGTGGTTCCATTCTAAGAGTAAAAATTGTAGCATGTCGTAAACCGTCGTTTGCTTTGAACCAGAGTTTTTCAAAAATATTTTCTTGAGGCACATGACAATCGTTGCACGTCGCAACCCTTGCGTGACTTCCTCTTTGCCAGGTAGCATATTCGGGATTCATAACGTGGCAATTGACACATACTTTTGGGTCGTCAGATAAATATGATATCGCGTTGGAAACATAAAGAATATGAAAACCAAGCCCTGTCAGTATACCAAGTAATAAAATTACCGGAAACTTCCAACTGTCTGGTGGACTCAATATCTCGATAATTTTTTTAAAAAACGACTTTCTTTCGGCGTTCATTTATCTGCTCCACTTTCTGATTCTTTATTTAGTTTTTCAATGTCTGCAGTACTTGTAGGGTGACCTAAATTTTCGATTTGTTCGTGAAGAATAATATATTCCTTTCGAGAAATATTATTTTTCCAGTGCCCAGTAAGAAATCCAATTCCAGTAATGGCAATATATGTACTAATAATGGCTATTACCACTAATTTTTTAGAAATTTTTTTGTTAACTATTTTTGTTTCTACAAACAAAGTGTCCGCAACTGGACATGCGTCTATGCAATTCATGCACATCGAACATTCATCCGAACGGACAGTATCAACCTTGTCGACTTTAATAAAAGAAGGACATGCTTTTGCGCATAATCCACAATCGATACAACTTTTGGCTTCTCTTTTTATTTTAAGAGGGCTCAAGAATGAAACTAACCCTAGCAAGGCTCCATAAGGACAGAGATATCTGCACCAGAAATTCCTTATAAATATCGATAGTATAAACAAAAGAGCAATTACGATTAACGAGAATCTACTTATATGGGCGAAGAAGTAGTACATTTTTACGTCGGCCATAAGATTGTAAGGGCTGTCGAGAAACGACTTGAGTGCAGTGATAGTCATAGAAAAAAAGATGGCATAAACAAAAAAGCCGAGTAGTAGATATTTTAGTGAACGAAGAGGGTAGTCGATGAATTTTGGTAATTTAATGCGTCTTTTGAATAATTTGTACCATATTTTTTCGCCAAATTCTCCGATTGTCTCAGAAAGGAAACCAATCGGGCAAAGCCAGCTGCAAAATGATTTACCGGCAATTAATGAGACTCCAACAATGGCAAGAAATATAAAAAATCCAGCAGGGTGTGCAGGATGAATTTCACCTGTTACGAAAAAATAATAAACACTCATTAAAGCACTAATTGGAAGAAAGCCCTCAACTCCAGGAGGTCGATACGACACGAGATCTGGATTGCCATATTCGAGAGACTTTACGAATAATGTAAACTCAATTCCGATCCAGATGCATAGTAGTGCAAAGAGTGCTTGAATGGCAAATCTATATTTTTGAATTGCTTTTTCGGTGTTCCGTATTATTTTATTTTTTCCTTTCATTGGGAGCCTTTCAATATGTAAACAGACTATAAATTCCGATAATAAAATTATAGTTTGTATCAGGAATAGTCAAATTAAATCATAATAAAATAGATATTTTATCCTTGACATAAAGAAAATAAGTGAATATATTTAAACAGAATTAATAATCTGATTAAAATGTTATTAAACAATAAAATAAAATACGGAATTAAAGTGTTGTTCTTTTTTACAGAAACTGGGGAAAATATATTGTATACGGCGAAGGAAATAGCAAAAAGACTTAATATCCCCAAAGAATTCATTTCAAAAATAATGCAGAGCCTGGCTCACGAGGGAATATTAAATTCAAAAAAAGGTAAGGGCGGGGGGTTTTATCTAGCTGTAAATCCTTCAGAATTAAGCTTTGAAAGGGTTTTTCGAGTGCTCGGTTATGATGAAAATATAAGCGATTGTATCTTTGAAATGAAAGACACCTGCAAACGTAATATTTGTCCTTTTTGTAACAATTGGAAAACTTTTTTAAAAGAGTTTAACGAAGCATTGAGAAACTATTCGATAAGCGGTAACGAAGTGAGTAAATAAAATTTTTTATTTTATAATCGGACACAATATACTTAATTAAGGAGGCTTTATGATAAATAAACTATTAGATTCCCCTGTCGGAGATATTGTAAAAGAAAATATTCAAGTTGCCGATCTTTTTGAAAAATATTCGATTGATTATTGTTGTGGTGGCAGTAAACTATTAAAAGATGCTTTGGATGAAAAGAAAATTGACCATAACGCTTTTCTTCATGAATTAAAAAATTATGTTAATAAAAAAACGCAGCAATCTGATAACTATAATGATCTTGAACTCGACACACTTTGCGAGGTTATTGTAAATAAACATCATAACTATATACGATCGTCAGTGCCTGAAATTGAAAGTTTGCTATTAAAAGTAATAAATGCACATGGTGGCAAATACCCGTTTCTTGAAATTATAAACAATCTGTTTGCTGAACTCTCGAAAGAACTAATGAGCCATCTGCTTAAAGAGGAGCGAGTATTATTTCCTCTTATACGTTACTTAGTGAATACAAAAAAAGCGGGTGAAAAACCGAAAACAAAAGGTTACGGTACGATAAAAAATCCAATCTCTCAAATGATTCGCGAGCATGACAACGCAGGTAACATAATTGAAAATATCGCTACCACAACGAGTGGCTATAACCTGCCAAAAGATGCGTGCGTTACTTTTTCTCTTCTTTATGAAAAATTAAAAGAGTTTGAAAAAGATTTACACATTCATGTTCATCTGGAAAATAATATTTTATTCACCAGAGCCATTGAACTGGAAAATTCAATAATAAACAAGGAGTAAAAAATGAAAAAAAATGATTTTTGCATTCATAATGTATTTTTTATTGGTTTTTACATATTGCAGCTCAGAAGAAGGCGACAAGACAAATAGAAATGTGAACGAAAAACTGGCCGCAAAATTTGGGCTGACGGTCTTTGAATACGAAAACGGTATCGGTCCAATTAAGGAAAAAATCAATATACCAGAGCAAATCAATCAGATAATGGCAGAAAGCGGAAAGGAAATATTTGAAGCAAAATGTACTCAGTGTCATAAATTAAACGAGCGATATACAGGTCCAGCCTTGGGAGATGTTACCCAAAGGCGCTCACCGGAATATATAATGAATATGATCCTAAATCCAACTGAAATGACGCAGAAACATCCCGAAGCTAAGAAGCTACTTGGGTTGTATGCGACTCAGATGACGTTCCAGAATGTAACCCAAGAAGATGCAAGAAAGATTCTTGAATATCTACGCTCCGTTTCAAATTAATTCATAGGAGAGAGCTATGAAATCACAAAAAAAATTATCCTTTTTTCTTTTAATGATTATAATAGCAGTTGTTCTTAACAATTGTACCCCCTCGAATAAGGGAGGCGATTTTGACGGGGCGGCTTCGAAAGTTTATGTTGCGCCGGGAAAATATGACGAATTTTATGCTTTTATGTCGGGGGGATTTAACGGACAATTGTCTGTTTATGGATTACCTTCTGGCAGACTTTTTAAGATTATAAGCGTTTTTTCGCAGAATCCTGAAACCGGATACGGATTTTCTGAAGAAACAAAACCAATGCTAATGACTTCATACGGTTTTATTCCCTGGGACGATGCACATCATCCAGAATTATCTCAAACAAACGGCGTTCCCGACGGCAGATGGATTTTTATTAACGCTAACAATACGACCAGAGTGGCAAGAATAGATCTGTCGTCTTTTGAAACGTCGGAAATTATCGAAATTCCCAATTCTGCCGGAAATCATGGGTCGCCATTCGTTACTGAAAATACAGAGTATCTAATTGCCTCTACGCGCTTTAGCGTTCCAGTTCCAAATAGAGATGTGGCTATCAATACGTACAAAGAAAACTTTAAAGGGACACTTTCTTTTATTAAAGTCGACCCCGAAAAAGGTAATATGGATATTGCATTTCAGATTCTCGTCCCCGGTTTTGATTATGACCTTGCGCATGCTGGCAAAGGTCCTTCTCACGGATGGGCTTTTTTTACTTCATATAATAGCGAGCAGGCAAATACACTTCTTGAAATAAACGCTTCGCAAAACGACAAGGACTTTATTGCCGCTGTAAATTGGAAACTTGCGGAAAAATATCTTGCAGAAGGGAAAGCTCAAAAAGTTAGTACGGAGTACTACCATAACTATTTCGATGAAGAGAAACAGCATGCTTTTTCGGAGAAAAAATCGAGCGTATATGTTCTGAATCCCAAAGATTGTCCTGATCTCATTTATTACTTGCCCACACCTAAATCGCCGCATGGCGTTGACGTTGATCCGAGTGGCGAATATATCGTTGCAGGAGGCAAACTTGCAACCGTAATTCCTGTTCATTCATTTTCGAAAATGCTTGAAGCAATAAAAAATAAAGAGTTCGATGGCGAAATTGACGGTATACCGATTCTTAAATATGAATCGGTTGTTGCCGGAGAGGTGGAAAACCCGGGATTAGGACCGCTCCATACTGAGTTCGACGGAAAAGGCTACGCTTATACTTCAGCATTTATTTCTTCTGAAATCGTTAAGTGGAAACTCGGTACCTGGGAAGTAGTTGACAGAATTCCGACTTATTACTCGATCGGTCATCTTATGATTCCGGGAGGAGATAGCAAGAAACCGTGGGGTAAATACGTCGTGGCTTTGAACAAAATTACTAAAGACAGATACCTGCCCACAGGTCCTGAACTGTGCTAGTCAGCTCAATTAATCGATATTTCAGGAGATAAAATGGAACTTCTGCTCGATTTCCCAACTGTCGGTGAACCGCATTATGCCCAGGCAATACCTGCTGATATTTTAGTGGAGAAAAACAAGAAAATTTATGAACTCGAGAAAAATTCCCATCCCAATAAAACGGCGAATGAAAAAGAAGCCAGAGTGGAAAGAAAGGGAAATGAAGTTCATATTTATATGACCGCTACAAGAACTCATTTTAAGCCGGATAATATAGAAGGTGTCAGGGTTGGTGATAAAGTTTATTTCCACATCACAAATCTTGAACAGGACTGGGACATACCGCATGGTTTCGCAGTGAAAGGACTGAACAACTCAGAACTGTTGATTATGCCCGGTCAAACAAAAACAATCGTATGGAATCCCAGACAAGCAGGCATATATCCCTTTTATTGCACCGATTTTTGCTCGGCTCTTCACCAGGAAATGCAGGGGTATATTAGAGTTTCGGGCGCGGGAAGCAATACTAAGTTAATCTATAATTAAAGTATTTAGGCGGGCTGACTCTGAAATATCAGCCCGCATTCTTAATTGGTGGAAAGATGATATCAAAGAAATCACAATACATATTATTAATATCAACATTGTTGTTAATTGCTACATATTATGTGCCGATATGGAAAATTGATTTGAATGCGCCTCAGTACCCGGAAGGAATCGGACTTAGAATCTGGGTGGACAAAATTACTGGATTAAATGATTTTGACCTCGATAACATCAATAAATTAAATCATTACATCGGTATGAAAATTATCGAACCAGATTCGATCCCCGAATTAAAAATTATGCCTTTTATCATAGTATTTTTTATCGCTTTCGGAATAGCGGCTTTTTTAATACGCAGGAAAATTATGATTTATCTGTATGTATTTTTGATGGCGTCAGTCCTTTTGATTGGTTTATACGACTTTTATAAGTGGGAATACGACTACGGGCATAATCTTAATCCGGAAGCACCAATTAAAGTTCCTGGTATGACATACCAACCTCCGTTAATCGGAACAAAACAGCTTCTTAATATGAAAACAACTTCTCTTCCCGATACCGGAAGTTATATAATTGGATTGTCCTTATTGGGTTTTATAGGAGCTTTGATATATGAAAAAAGAAATAATAGTTGATTTAACTCTGATAGTTTTAATGTTAATCGGCGGATGCAGTAAATCGCCCGAAGCGATTGATTATGGTAATATCGATTGCGCTTATTGTCAAATGACAGTTTCCGACCCGAAATTTGGTGCGGAACTGATTACTGAATCAGGGAAAAAATATTATTTCGACTCTTCGGAATGTCTGGCGGCATATATCATTTCCAATGACGGAAAGTATCATTCTGCCTGGGTTACAAATTATAAAAAGCCGGGAAATCTTATAGAAGTTAGCCAAGCCCTTTTTGTAATTAGCGACGGCATTAAGAGCCCAATGGGACTCGGCATTGCCGCTTTTGAAAGCGATTCGGTAAAAAATACAGGGATTGAATATGGCGCCGAAGAAATTGTCAATTGGGAAAGAATAAAAAAATATGTCAAAGATGAATGGTTTTAAAATAGTTTTTCTGCTGATTGTATTAATATCCCCGGGTCAATCTTTCGGAAGAGTATTAAAGGTAGGTAGCAATGAAAAATTTAAAAAAATTTCCGACGCTTTGAAATATGCAAACAATTTCGATACTGTTTTTGTAACAAAAGGCGTTTATAAAGAAGGCGTAATAGTCGTCGACAAGAAAATATCACTGCTGGGTGAAGACTTCCCTGTCCTCTCCGGCGAAGGAAAATATGAAATCATGAATATAACTGCACATGGCGTTGTAGTGAAAAATTTGGAATTTAGAAATGCTGGCGTAAGTTTTATTCATGACAATGCGGCTATTCGAATCGACAGCGCATCTAACTGCATAATTGAAAACAATAAATTTACCGACAATTTTTTTGCCATTTACCTGGCGCGTTCAAGCCATTGCAGAATAAAAAACAATGTTATTATATCGTCTAATAAAAGCCAAACTCACTCTGCAAACGGTATTCACTTGTGGTACTGTAAGGATATTGTTATTGAAAACAATTTAATAGAAGGACACAGGGACGGAATTTATTTTGAATTCGTGCGTAACAGCCGTGTAGAAAACAACATAAGCAGGAACAATTTGAGATACGGACTCCACTTCATGTTTTCCGACAGTTGCGTCTATACAAAAAATAAATTTATGAATAATCGAGCCGGTGTGGCTGTAATGTTCACCAGGAAAGTAAAAATGGAAAAAAATGAATTTGTCGATAATTGGGGTGCTGCCTCATATGGTTTGCTGCTTAAGGAAATATATGACAGTGAGATTAGGAATAATAAATTTATCGGTAATACATGCGCAATCTATTATGAATCGTGCAGCCGAGTAAAAGCAACGAAGAATTTATTTTCGAAAAACGGGTGGGCAATCAAGTTGATGGCAAATTCGATGGGGAACGTTTTTGAATTAAATAATTTCATCGACAATACTTTTGATGTCTCTACAAACAGCGTTCGTAATTATAATGTTTTTGTAGCTAATTATTGGAATAGGTATGATGGGTACGACTTGAATAAAGACGGTTACGGAGATGTACCGTACAGACCGGTTAATCTTTTTTCATACATTGTAGTAAAAAACCCCACAACATTGATATTATTACATAGTCTATTTGTTAAACTGCTCGATTTATCGGAAAAAATTTTTCCTGTGCTAACTCCGGCAGAACTCCAGGATAAATCGCCAAGGATGAAAAAATATTATGATATTGATTGATTCAGTTTCTAAAAATTTCGGTAATATAAAGGCACTTGAACAAGTTAATCTAAAGATTGAAAAAGGAAGCATGACTTACCTTGTAGGTCCTAATGCCTCGGGTAAGTCTACTCTGATTAAAATTATTTTGGGATTAGTAAAACCTTCTGCCGGCAACGTTGTTGTTAACGGAATTAAGTTAAACGGACATTCAGAGTACCGAAATTCGATCGGCTATATGCCTCAAACAGCCAATTTCCCAGACAATCTCAGTATAAAAGAGATTTTTGATATGATAGCGGAAATTCGGTCCGTTAAAAATTTTGCCGATAGCGAATTAATAGAATCGTACAACCTTTATAGAGAATTCAACAAAAAATTGAAACATCTTTCCGGAGGAACAAAACAAAAAGTAAACGCTGCTATAGCATTTGCGTTCAACCCGGAAATTTTAATACTTGACGAACCTACGGCCGGTCTCGACCCGTATGCAAGTTCTATTCTCAAAAACAAAATATTAAAAGAAAATAAACTGGGAAAGACGATTATCTTTACCTCGCATATTCTCAAAGATCTGCAGGAACTGGCACGGGAGATTGTGCTCCTTGTTAACGGGAAAATCGTTCTTTCCGGAATTATCAACGATATTATTTCCAATAATGGAATCGACCTTGAAGAAAAAATTATTAGCATTATGAAGGAAAATCTGTATGCTGACAATCAAAGTGGTCAAATATCAGTTTAACGACATACTCAGAAGCAAGTGGCTGATAATTTATACACTGTTCTTTATGTCCTCCACATACGGATTGGTTTATTTTAGCGGAACCGGACATAAATTTATTCTGAGCGTCGGAAATATATTTCTGTTTATAGTGCCTTTCATATCGATTGTATACGGTACTATTTATATGTACAATAATCGGGAGTATATTATTTTTATGCTCTCTCAGCCTATCAAAAGGCAAACTCTGTTTTTAGGATTGTATTTTGGAGTTACTT
Source organism: Melioribacter sulfuriphilus (assembly GCF_051488685.1). NCBI lineage: Bacteria > Pseudomonadati > Ignavibacteriota > Ignavibacteria > Ignavibacteriales > Melioribacteraceae > Melioribacter > Melioribacter sulfuriphilus. The sequence goes on along the minus strand of NZ_JBPSEH010000005.1, from coordinate 264,653 downwards.
TCGCTCAGATCATCAGCTTGACGGTTGGCGTTGCTTTGCCTCTTGTTTTTTATTGTCCATTTCACAAAGAGACGATGGATTATTTATTTGCAATTATTGCGCTTGGTATTTTCAATATACTAATTTTTACATCCTTAGCCTTTTTTATATCTACTTTTATTGAAAATCGGCTTCTGGGATTGGGTGTCTCTATCTTCTTATGGTTAGCATTTGCAATATTATTCGACGGCGTTCTCATGATACTATTGTTTATGTTTAGAAATTATCCAGTAGAAAAGCCATCAGCGATCATATCGCTCTTAAATCCGATTGATATAGGTAGGTTGATGCTTATGTTGCAACTGGATGTCTCGGCTTTAATGGGCTATACCGGAGCGATTTTTAATAAGTTTTTCGGCTCGGGTTTAGGATTGATGGTTGCACTTACCGATATGATCGTCTGGTCGATTTTTCCCCTGCTGCTCGGATTGAAAAGATTCATAAAAAAAGATTTTTAGACAAATTCAATTTTTCATTTGCAGAGAAAAAATAAATTTTGTTAATTTATAATCGGAATAAATAATCTGTTTTAATATGATGCGGGACATTATAACAATCAACGAAGAACTTTGTGATGGATGTGGGAAGTGTGTGCCTGAGTGTCGCGAAGGAGCATTGCAGATAATTAACGGCAAGGCGCGGTTGATAAGCGACTTGTTTTGCGACGGTCTAGGCGCGTGTATCGGACGCTGCCCCACCGGCGCTCTCACTATTGAAAAAAGAGAAGCCGAACCTTACGACGAGAGAAAGGTGATGGATTACATTATACGTGGCGGCTCAGATGTGATCAAGGCACATCTTATTCATCTCAAAGAACACGGTCAATATGACTATATTAGTGAAGCCGTCCAATATCTTAACGAAATGGGAATAGAAATTCCGAATATCAGCAAACATTCCGAAGATATGCCGAAAGAAAAACCGGACGACCAGGTGTTGAATCAATGGCCTATTCAGATGCATCTTGTATCGCCTCTGGCGCCCTGTTTCGTTAATACGGATTTACTCCTTTCGGCCGATTGCTGCGGGTATGCTCTTGGCGATTTTCACAACAGTTTTTTGAAAAACAGGAGCCTTGCAATAGCTTGTCCCAAGCTTGATTCGAATAAACAGGTCTATCTCGATAAGCTGATTACAATGATTGAAAAAGCCAATATAAAATCAATAACCGTCTTGATTATGGAAGTGCCTTGCTGCAGCGGATTGGTGAAAATCGCTAAGCAGGCGGTCGAATTTTCAAGCAGACGAATCCCGGTTAGTATTGTAATTGTCAGTACGAAAGGAGAAGTATTAAAAAAAGTTAATGTAAATGAAAGGGAAACTATATGAGCGAATTAATAAATAACAGCAAAAACAGAGTTGAAGAACTGAAACATCTTATAAGAGAAATACATCAAGGGAATTCGGTAGAGGAAACAAAAAGTAAATTGGTCGAAAAACTTGGTTCGGTTCCTTACGGAGAAGTTGTCCAGGCCGAAGAAGAGCTTATTAAAGAAGGAATGGAGCGCGAGGAAATATTGAAATTTTGCGATCTGCACACCGAAGCTCTTAAAGGGAATCTTCAGGCACGGTTTTCCAAACCAATTCCGCAGTATCACCCAATTGACATTTTCATGAAAGAAAACAGAGAGGTGGAAAAGGTAATCGACAGGATAAGGCACCTGTTTTACGAAACGCGACAACGAGATAAGAATGAAAACGCCAGTGACCTATTGAAAGCATTACACGAGGAATTCAATTTATTGATGGATATCGAAAAACATTATCTCAAAAAAGAAAATCTTCTTTTCCCCTTTTTGGAAAAGCACGAAATAACTGGACCTCCGATGGTTATGTGGGGAAAACACGACGAAGTAAGAACTTTCCTGAAATCCTGTTTTCCCCTCTTTGAAAATGAACATGAAGCTACGGCTGAAGTAGTGTCCGGCTTTATCGATTTAATGCTGGAACCGACCGTTAAAGCTATCGAAGAAATGATTTATAAAGAAGAGAATATTCTTTTCCCGATGTGTGTTGATTCTTTGAATGACATTGAGTGGTACGAAATTGCTTCGCAGCTCGATGAGATAGGCTATTGCCTCTATTCTCCGGAAGGTGTCTGGAAGCCCGAATTTGAAATTGATAATATAGAAGAAATAAAAAATGACAAAGTTAAATTCGAAAACGGTTCACTCAGTCAGGAAGAACTCGAAGGAATTCTGAATACAATTCCGCTCGATCTTACTTTTGTGGATAAAGATGATAAAGTTAAATTCTTTTCGCACGGTGGTAATCGCATTTTTCAAAGACCCAAAGCTGTCTTGGGTAGGCAGGTTCAATACTGTCATCCACCGTCGAGCGTTCATATCGTCAATAAAATACTGGATGATTTTAAATCAGGCAAACAAAATTCAGCTAAATTCTGGATTAATTTTCATGGACAATATGTGCATATTGCTTATTATGCCGTAAGAAATTCAAAAGGTGAATATCTCGGTACTCTCGAAGTAACTCAGGATATTAACGAATACAAAAAACTTGAAGGTGAAAGGAGAATTTTGCAATATGACAACTGAAAAATGCGACATAACACCGAATACGATTGTAGGCGACCTGCTCCGGGACTATCCTGAAATTGAAGATAAATTGATAGAAATTGCGCCGGTATTCAATAAACTGAAAAATCCCGTTCTCAGAAAAACTGTGGCGAAAGTAGCCACTTTAAAACAAGCGGCACAAATTGCAGGAGTGCCCGTCTCGATTTTAATCAATAAATTGAGAGAAGCTGTTAATATGGAGCAGATTCAAGTTGAACAGGATTCTACAGAGAAAGCAGTAAAACCCGATTGGGTAGATAGCGGCAAAATTGTAATCGAATACGATGCTTCGCTCGACATTGAAAATGGATTGCACCCCGCTGCAAAAGTCACAAAAGAAATTATGAGCCTGAAAGATGGAGAAATCTATTTGTTGATTACTCCGTTTTTACCCGCACCTTTAATAAAAATTGTAGAAGAAAAAGGCTATAAAACTTACAGCGAAAAAAAGAACGAAACTACTTGGTATACATTTATTGGTAAAAAATAAATCCAGTCACATATAAATAATAAATTAATCACAGCCAGGAGATTCGTTAATGAAAAAAAACATTTTACTAATTTCAGGGTTGCTTCTCTTTGGTGCAATCAATATTTACAGTCAACAAAGCAAATGTATCGAGTGCCATTATAAGGAAACTCCAAATATAGTTTCCGATTGGCAACTCAGTAAGCATGCAGAAAATGATATCGATTGTTCGGTCTGCCACGGCGACGAACATATGTCGGCCGGAGATATTGCAAAAGTAAAACTACCCACACCAGAAACCTGTGCAATGTGTCACGATACTCAGGTAAGCCAATTTAAAAAAGGGAAACACTCAGTAGCGTGGGCTGCAATGAAAGCTATGCCCACAGCACATATGCAACCGATGTCCCTGATGGAAGGTCTCAAAGGTTGCGGAGGTTGTCATAAAGTTGGTATAAAGTCCGAAGAGGAAATGAAAAAATTAAAAGCTGATGGTTCGGTATTTGGACACGCGTCGTGTGACGTTTGCCATACACGCCACACATTCAGCAAAAAGGAAGCTCTGCAGCCGCAGGCCTGTCAAACCTGTCATCAAGGATTCGACCATCCTCAGTGGGAAATGTATTCTGGTTCGAAACATGGAGTTCGTTATCTCCTGAAGCAAAACAATGTACTGGCCGAAAACAGTGCCGCTCCAACATGCCAGACGTGTCATATGCCAGATGGAAATCATGAAGTGAGAACTGCATGGGGATTTCTTGCTGTACGTCTTCCGATGCCTGAAGACAAACAATGGGCTGAAGATCGTACGACAATTCTAAAAGCGCTCGGAGTTCTCGACCCAGACGGGAAGCCGACTCAACTGCTCGACGTGGTTAAAGCTGCCGATGTGGCAAGATTGACTCAAGAAGACTGGCAGAAAGAACGGGATAAAATGATCAATATTTGCTCGAAATGCCATTCGGAAAATTATGTTAGAACAGAACTCAAAAAAGGCGACGAGATGATTAAAAATGCCGATAGATTAATGGCAGAAGCAATTAAAATTGTAGCCGATCTCTATAAAGAAGGCATTATCAAAAAAAATGATAATTACCCTGCCGCTTATCCGATGTTATTAACATTCCACGATGCCCCGACGGTCATTGAACAAAAGTTATTCGTTATGTTCCTCGAACACAGAATGAGAACTTTCCAGGGAACATTCCATAATAATCCAGATTATGCGCTCTGGTATGGCTGGAGCGAAATGCAGCGCGACCTCTCGGAAATTAAAGAACTGGCTCATCAGATGAGATTGAATCAAAAAGCAAGTCATTAATAACTACAAGTTTCTATGGAGCGCAGATTATGATTGCAAGTTTTACCTGCGCTCCTGTCACTCTCCCTTTTCTAATTAATTTCGCAGAAATGATATAATAAATCTTTATTTTTGTAATTATATTTTTTCGTTTCAGGATATTAATGCAGACATCCAGACCTTTAAAAATTGCTTTCGTATCGAGCGAGGTTTACCCGTACGCAAAGACAGGCGGTTTGGCAGATGTTTCGGGTTCACTCCCGCTGGAGCTTTCTTCTCTTGGAAATGAAGTTAAAGTGTTCATGCCCAAATATAATACTTTCGGCGAGCTCGAACATGGTTTGAAATACAGGTGGGATATAGGTGAAATACCCGTGCGAGTTGCAGGTAGAGTTGTTCCAGTTCACGTTCATACCGCCATTCTGCCGAATAATAAACCAGATAAATATTCGAATGTGGAAGTCTACTTTGTCGACTGCCCTCATTACTTTCACAGGTTCCGACTTTATACAAATGACCCCGACGAAGACGAGCGCTTTATTCTTTTTATGAAAGGCGTTATCGAAATTTTGCAGAGACTTCAATGGGCTCCAGATATTATTCATTGCAACGACTGGCAAACAGCTCTTATACCGTTGCTCTTAAAAGATAATTATGGATGGGACAGATTATTTCATAATACAGCTACAGTTTTTACAATTCATAATGTAGCATATCAGGGACGCTTTTCTAAATCATCTTTTGCAAAAGCCGAAATAAAAGATCAATATTATCTTCACGGAGGAATTGGCGAATACCAGGGGGGAGTTAATTTCCTGAAGACTGCAATTTATACTGCCAATGTAATTAATACCGTAAGCGAAAATTATGCCCGCGAACTCCTTACTCCAGAATACGGGGAAGGAATGCATGAATATCTTAAGCATAGAATAAATGACTTTTATGGTATATTAAACGGGGTTGATTATAGCATCTGGAATCCTCAAACCGATAAATATATACCGTACAATTATTCAATTGAAAATCTGGATGACAAAAAGAAGAACAAAGCATATTTGCTTGAGCATTTTATGTTACCCGTGGATGACAGACCTTTGATTGGAATGATTTCCCGTATGGTAGACCAGAAGGGATTCGATATCATGGCATACGTTATCAATGACCTGATGAGTTTGGATGTCAGGTGGATAGTACTCGGTAGCGGTGAAAAAAAATACGAAGACATGTTTTATTATCTGGCAGGAAAATATCGAGAAAAAATGGCTGTCTACATCGGTTACAATAACGAATTGGCTCATTTAATTGAAGCTGGTGCGGATATATTTCTAATGCCTTCGAAATTCGAACCGTGCGGCCTAAATCAAATCTATTCGATGAAATATGGAACTGTGCCGGTGGTAAGAAAAACTGGCGGACTGGCAGATACCGTCCTTGACTGGAACGAGTATCTCGCACAGGGAAAAGAAATCGGTACCGGTTATTCTTTCTGGGATTATAGTGGCCATGCAATGCTGCAGTCTGTTCAACGTGCTATCCACGATTATTATTTGAAGGACGTCTGGCATAAAATTCAAACCAACGGAATGATGCAGGATTATTCCTGGCGTCGTTCTGCCGAAAAATATATTGATCTTTATAAAAAAGCTCTTGTTAACAATTTACATGTTTGAACTAATCTATTGTCAAGCGGGTTTATAACGTCATGAAGTTGACACAAATGATTTTATTCTTCGGAATTGTATTTGCCGTTTACGGCTTAATTAATTACTATATTGTAAAAAGACTACTTTCAGTAATCCCGGAGCAGTATAAAGGAATTGCTCTGATTCTATCGTTGTTTTTTGTTCTCTCTTATATAATTGGAAGAGTGATCGAAAATTACTGGATATCTTACCTGAGTGATTTTTTAGTGTGGATTGGTTCGTTCTGGATTGCGATTATGTTTTATACTTTCCTTTCCTTGCTGATAATTGATCTAATTCGATTAATAAATTGGGCAGTTCCATTTTTGCCAGGCGTACTATCAAAAAATCCAATTAAAACAAAACAATATGTTGCTATGATTGTATCCATCTTTGTAGTTATAATGGTTGTCGGTGGATTTATTACAACGCGGATGATTCAAATAAGAAAGTATAACCTCATTATCAATAAAAAAGCAGGTGACCTTAAGTCGCTTAATATTGTAATGGTTTCCGACTTGCATCTGGGAACAATCAATGGAAGTAAATTTGCTTATAAAATAGTCGATAAAATCAATAAGTTGAAACCAGATATAATTTTATTTGCAGGTGATATTATTGATGAAGACATAGAGCCTGTATTAAGAGATAACGTTGGCAATGCACTTCTTGAACTTAGAGCAAAATATGGAGTATATGGGATTACTGGAAATCATGAATATATTGGTGGAGTAAATAAAGCGGTCGATTATTTGAACAATCATAACATCAAAATCATCAGGGACGGTCATGTTTTAATCGACAATAGTTTTTATGTAGTGGGAAGAGAAGACAGAGCTATCAATCGTTTTTCAGAATATAACAGAAAAAGTCTCCAAGAAATTATGGCTGATATTGATAAGTCTATGCCTGTTATAATGATGGACCATCAACCGTTTAATCTCGAAGAAGCGCAAAATAACGGTGTCGATTTACAGTTGTCCGGACATACGCACAACGGTCAGCTCTGGCCATTAAACTATATTGTGAAAAAAATTTATGAATTGCCCTGGGGTTATAAAACTAAAGGCAGTACACACTATTATGTTTCTTGCGGAGTAGGGGGATGGGGCCCGCCGGTAAGAACCGGTAGTCTTCCAGAAATTATTCAAATCAAACTGAATTTTACAGGCAAATGATTTTTTAATCCACTTCATAAAGATAGTTAGGAAGCCTGACTACATAACCCGTATAACCGCCTTCGAAATCGCTTTGCTGGTCGCCTACATTTGCAATAATTCGATAACCTTTTTCTGAAAGCTCTTTTCTTACGCGGCTTTTGAATTTGGAAGCCAGTTCGTTGATTTGATGGTTTTTCCTGATGATAAGAGTATCGTATTCAGTATAACCGGCTGAATGTAAGTTATCAACGGTGGCTTTGTAAGTTTCCTCATATCTTCCGGAAAGAAATATAATTCGTATATTTTTCGAACGAAGGTAATTGTAGAATCTTTTGACTTCTTTATTCGGAGGTGCTTCTGCGCTGTTAACCCATTTATTCCATTCTTCAAGAATATATCCGAATCCGATCGATTTGATATACTGGTAATTGTCGAAGGCAGTCTCGTCGATATCAAAAACTACTGCATTGCTATCGAAAGGCTCTACCGATTCAATAAATTCAATAGCCCTGTCAATTAGCTTTCTGCAGTCTTTTTCATATTTTCCCGAATCATAGTACTCTGCAACAGCTTTTTTAGCCTTGTCGAGATTAATCAATTCGGGCTGGCAGGCAACCAAGAAAATTAAGAGCGATATTTGAAGAATTCTATATTTCATAAAAGGATACCGGACGATTTGTCAGCCGGGGCTGGTTACAAAATATATTTACTCAAATCCCTGTTAGTTACGATTTTCTCTAATTTTTTCTTTACCATTTCGCCGTCTATCTCAATTGTGCTTTCGGGCATTTTGTCGGGAACCTCGAATAAAATGTCCTCCAGCAATGTGGTAAGGATTGTATGAAGTCTGCGAGCTCCGATATTTTCAACCTGCTCGTTTACTAAAGCAGCCGTTCGGGCAATTTCACGTATTGCTTCGTCGTTGAATTTAATGCTTACCCCTTCTGTTTGTAAAAGTGCTGTATATTGTTTTAATAGAGCGTTTTCAGGCAGTGTAAGAATTTTAATAAAGTCTTCTTCGGTAAGACTTTTCAATTCGACACGTATTGGGAATCTACCTTGAAGTTCAGGTATTAAGTCGGACGGTTTAGAGACGTGAAATGCTCCAGATGCAATAAAGAGAATATGATCGGTTTTTATGGGACCATATTTTGTGTTTACAGTAGAACCTTCTACAATTGGCAAAAGATCCCTCTGGACGCCTTCGCGCGATACGTCTGGCCCATGCTGACTTTTTGTTCCTGCTATCTTATCAATTTCGTCTATGAATACAATGCCGGATTCCTGTACCCTTTGCGTGGCTTCTCTTTGTACTGCTTCCATATCGATTAACTTTTCTGCTTCTTCTTGAGCGAGAATTTTCTTTGCCTCTTTAATTGTAGTTTTTCTTTTCTTTTTCTTTTTTGGAATCATATTGCTGAGCATATCCTGAAGGTTTGAAGTTATATCGTCCATGCCCATTGGTCCAAGAACCTGCATACCGAAAGCGGGAGCCGTGATATCGAATTCGATCATCCTTTCGTCGAGTTCGCCATTACGCAATTTCTCGCGCATCCATTCGCGGGTTTTTTCGTTTTGAATTTCATCGGTTGAGTTTTCGTCGTCGGTTTTAGAAGAGCGTTTCAAAGGCGGGATCAATTGATCGAGAATTCTTTCTTCTGCAAGTTTTTCGGCTTTGTCTCTCACTACTGCCGTTTTCTCGGCTCTGACCATATTGACGGCAATTTCGGTTAAGTCGCGTATCATCGATTCGACGTCCCTGCCTACATAGCCAACTTCCGTGAATTTTGAAGCCTCCACTTTAACGAAAGGAGCATTTGCAAGTTTTGCCAGTCGACGTGCAATCTCGGTTTTGCCTACGCCCGTAGGTCCAATTAAAATAATGTTATTTGGCATTATCTCTTCGCGCATCTTTTCTTCGACCTGCTGTCGACGCCATCTATTACGCAGAGCTATAGCAACTGCGCGCTTAGCCTCGTCCTGCCCGATTATAAATTTATCCAGTTCTTTTACAATTTGAGAAGGAGTAAGTTGGTGCATATTGTTATTCATAATTTAAAACCTCATTTGTCTATTTCTTCGATTGAAATTTTGTCATTGGTATAAATACATATTTCAGCCGCTGTTTTTAGTGCTTCTTGAACAATTTCTTTTGCGGATAAGTTGCTGTGTTTTTTTAACATTTTGGCCGCTGCAAGCGCATACATTCCTCCGCTGCCAATTGCCACAATATTATCTTCCGGCTCGATTACGTCGCCGGTTCCCGAAACGATAAAAGCTTTGTCGATCGATATAATTGCAAGCATTGCTTCGAGTCGTCTTAAATATTTGTCTGTCCTCCAATCCTTTGCCAGTTCGACAACCGCTCTTTCAATATTTCCCCTGTAAGCTTCGAGCTTTTCTTCAAAGCGATTCAATAGTGTAAAAGCATCGGCGGTCGAGCCAGCAAATCCGCATAGTACCTTTCCATCTAAAAGTTTACGTATTTTTTTAGAATTATGTTTCATTACAGTATTGCCCAGTGTAACCTGACCGTCGCCGCCAAGAGCGGCTTTGCCGTCTTTAATTACGCCCAGTATTGTCGTTGACCTGACTTTCATATAATCTCCGTTTAGTTTCCTTTTTTATCATACAGGGAAAAATTCGAGGTGTATTTTTAGAATATTCTTCATAATCTTTCCCGTACTTTTCTTTAAGTCTTTCTTCTTCGAAAATTGAACCAATATAAAAATACAAAACGATGCATATAAACGTTACCATGTAAAACAGATCCATTGTCGGACGGAATCCGAGAAACAGTATTGTAAAGAAATAAATCGGATGTCGCACGTATTTATAAATACCAGTGGTAATCAACGGCTGCCATTCGTCGAGCTGTTCAATATTGTAGCTGCCTTTAATATATCGAATAACCTGACGTATGCCAATGAACTCGAGCAAATCAATTGGCTTAGTTGATACAATAATTCCAAATAAAGAAAGAACCTGAAATACAAATGTAATAATATCATAGGGATAATGTAAGTCGTATATCGTTATGTCGGGTTTAGGTGCGATTAAATAAAATAGAAGAAAAAAAATCGCGGATGCGGCATTGTAAAAAAGACGATAAAAAGCGATTGCTTCTCCTAGTCGCTCTTTGAGGGCAAGTTTTATTTTTTTAGACGCGAGTAACGAGTGTGCCAGAGCAAAAAGTATAAAAAGTACGACGATGCTGATTATATCGAACAGGATCATATAATTTTTTTACGAAGTCGGGCAACCGGAATTTTCAACTGTTCTCTGTATTTTGCGACGGTTCTTCGAGCAATGTGAATTCCCTTTTCCTGCAGAATGCTTGCAATTTTGTCGTCGCTGTACGGTTTATCTTTCGGTTCGTTTTCGCAAATTTCTTTGATTAGTTCTTTGATATGCTTATTAGATATTTCGTCGCCGTCGTCGGTTGAAAGACCTTCGCTGAAGAAATATTTTAATTCGTGAATTCCCTGAGGACTTTGCACATATTTGCCGTTGACCACTCTGCTTATTGTTGAAATGTCCATCCCGATTTCATCGGCAATGTCTTTATAGATCATCGGTTTGAGATATTTCGGTCCGTTCTCGAAAAACTCGTATTGTTTTTCGAGAATAGCCTGCATAATTTTCATAAGAGTCTGGCGTCTTTGATGCAACGAAGCGATAAACCATTTAGCCGATTCGAATTTTTCTCTCAAGAACTGATGTGCTTCTTTTTCGCGTTTGGGTATTTTCCTTTTTCTTTTGTTGTTTTCGAGCATTTCAAGGTAAGTCTTGCTTATAGTAACAGATGGTACCGCTCTATCGTTAAGCGTTACAATATAATTGTCGTCAACCTTTTCGATAATGAAATCGGGCGTAATCTGGTTAATTTGTTCCGAGTCAATATTTCCTTCGCCGGGTTTGGGGTTTAATTTTTGAATCAGAGCCAGCGCCGATTTTAAAGTTTCTGTGGATAGTTTTAAATTTTTCTGAATATTGTCGAAGCGTTTGTTGATAAAATCTTCGAAATGTTCGCTTAGTATTTTTTCTGCAATGTATGAATAATACGGGTCGTAGGAAGAGTTGCGAATTTGAATGAGTAAACATTCCTGAAGATTACGAGCTGCTATACCGACGGGCTCTAAAGTTTGAATCTTTTTAAGAACTTTTTCGGCGTCTTCCAGGCTTACGTCGATACTTTCGAAGAGTTTCAATTCATTAATAAATTTTTCGAGGTCCTCTTTAAAATAGCCGTCTTTGTCGAGCGCTCCGATTATGTTTTCACCCAGTATCATTTCTTTTTCGGTCAGGTCGAGCATATGAAGCTGGTCTATTAAACTGTCGCGCATCGATTTCCGCTGAATTGCCACGGGATAAACTTTTTCTTCGTCGTTATTTTTATTAAGGCGCTCGAATTCCTGTTCGTACTCTGAATCGTTCATAAAATCTTCCAGATCGAACTCGTCTTCTGCATTGTCGAATTGTTCTTCTTCCTCGTCCTCAGCTGCGTTCTCTTTCTCGGGCTCTTCTTCCAGTTGTTCGAGTTCCATTTCGTCTTCAAGAGCTTCTTCGAGAATCGGATTAAGTTCGAGCTCGGTTTTGATTCTTTGCTCGAGTGCAAGTGTATTTAATTGAAGTAGCTTCTGATACTGTATTTGTTGAGGCGATAATTTCTGCTGAAGTGCCATTTTTTGTTGCAACGATAACATAGTCTTCTACTCCGTTACTTTTTTTAATTTTGATAACCAGTCGCTGCCGAAAACTCTTGTTAGAGCTTCGCGGCAAAACTCTATTATTGTTGTCGATGTTTCTTTCCCTTTTGCTAATGCAGGAAGACATTCTTCGTACTTTTCGTATCGAAGTACGGGACCGCCAAAATTAGAAATCCTAATTGGAAAAAGATGACACGAGACCGGCTTAATAAAATCGATTTTACCTGCCTTGTATGCTTTTTCGATGCCGCAATATGCAATGTCGTTCTCGTAGACCACAAAGACGCACGCTCTATTATTTAAACTTTTTGTCATAAATTCGCCATGTTCTTCGAACCAGAAACCTTCGCGTTCGATAACGTCAACGTGTTCATCAGGAAGAAAATCTTTAATTATATCGATGTATTTGCTTATTATCTCGATTTCTTCTTCTAAAAGAGGAGCACCATATTTGCTTTCCATAGTACAGCATGACCCTTTGCACTTGCTCAAATCGCACGTAAACTTTGTTTCAATTATCTCCCTGTTTACAATTACATCGTCAACATCGATTAAATGATTATTCATAATACTGGAATAATTTTTGTTGTAAGATACAAATTTTTGTTCATTCAGTAAATTGCCGAATTTTTTTTAATACAAACAGTCTTCATTAATGGAATTCGAAAATGTATCCCATGCCGCGGACGCTTTTGAAATAAGCCGGATTGTCGGGATCGAGTTCAAAATACCTCCTCAAACGGGAAACAAATATATCAACGGTACGGGTTTCAACATCGGAGTGCAAATTCCAGACATTTTCGAGCAACTCTTTTCTCGAAATTATTCTCGACCTGTTTTCGACAAAATATTTTAATAACATTGCCTCTTTGGGAGTAAGCCGGAATTTTTTTTTGCCAGAGGTACACTCGAGATTAATAAAATTGACTTTGTTGTTGCCGAACTGAAAAGTTTCTCCCGTCTTTTCCAGATTTTTGTACCACGATTTTCTTTTTAACATCCTTTCTATCCGCAGAAGCAATTCCTTTAAATTAAATGGCTTTACCACATAATCGTCGGCTCCGTAATTGAAACCCCTGATTTTATCCTCGGCAGAAGAACGCGCCGTGAGTATCAGAATTGGCATTTGAATGTCTTTGTTCCGAATTAATTTGGTAATTTCAAAACCGTCGTGATAAGGAAGCATTAAATCGATAATAATGAGATCGTAATTTTCGTTGGTGATTTTTTCGATGCCCTCTCTGCCGTTCTTAGCCCAGTCTACAATATATCCTTCCTCTCTTAAATTGAATTCGAGTCCGATTGCCAGTGATTCTTCGTCTTCGATTAGCAAAATACGTTTACCTTTTAATTCTTCGGATTGTGTCATGTTTTTTATTTGTCCTTTATTTTTACCGCAGGGAGTTCAATTGTAAAAGTTGACCCTTTGTTCAAGCCTTCGCTATAAACGTTTATCGAGCCGTCGTGCTGCTTGATTATTTCTTTTGTCCAGTACAAACCCAATCCCGTCCCTTTTACGTTTGGCATATAATTCAAGTCGATTCTAAAAAATTTATTGAATATTTTTTTCTGATATTGCTGTGGGATGCCCACACCATTGTCACTTATGTTTATAATAATTTTCTTTCTATTGTCCTTAACGGAAATATTAATCGAGGGTTCTTTGTTTGAATATTTAATTGCGTTGCTTATCAAATTATCGACTGCTATCTGCAATGCTTTTTTATCCGCAGAGCAGCTTGAGGTGGAAGTACATTCGTATTTTACCACACCATCGGGAACCGATAAATTGGCGATCGATTCATTCACCAGTTCTTCAAAGAGACTGCAGGTATAATATGTTCGTCTGTCGTGTACAATCTTTTTTTGTTCAAGTCGGGAAATTTCGAGAATTGTATTTATCAAATTATCTAGTCGTTGAATGTCTTTCATCATTAACGCAAGAAAATCTTTCTGTTTATCTTCGCTCACATTTTTATATGACATAGTTTCAAGGAATAATTTTAATGAGGAGAGAGGTGATTTTAATTCATGAGTAACGGTAGCAATGAAATTGTCGTATAAATTTGCGAGTTTATACTGAACAGTAAGATTCCGAAAAAAAATGAACATGACAACAGCAATTCCCACAATGAGAATAATTCCACCGGTGAAGACAAATACATTTGGGGTTTGAATGTCAATTAAAGGCGAAAGTTTGCTGGCTACCTGTTCGAATATTATATAATTTGTTACATACCAATAAATCCACAAAGCCAGCAGGCCAAGCCATGCAATCTGAGCGATAACAAAGGCGATAATAATATAGAGTTGCGAATTAATTTTTTTCATCTTTCGCCGTTCAATTGACGGATTAATATCGCTGAAATACGCGAATTATACAATACGTAGTAAGGCAAGGAAGAAAATCAAAAGCTGGTTGCGCTTAATTTTTACATTTCTTTTACAGAAAGTATGTCTGAAATTTATGATTATTACGAGTGTTAATAAACACGTTAAACGAGATGAAAATATTAATGATTTATCCAGAGACTCCGGCAACATTCTGGAGTTTTAAAGATGCGCTTAAATTTGTATCGAAAAAGTCAGCCGAACCACCACTCGGATTGATCACTGTAGCTTCGATGCTTCCAGCTGAGTGGGAAAAGAGACTGATCGATTTGAATGTAACCCGACTCGAAGACGAGGATATTTTGTGGGCGGATTATGTTTTCTTAAGCGGAATGAATATTCATACCTCATCGATAAGAAAAATTATTAGAAAATGTAATAATCTGGACAAACCAATAGTTGGTGGTGGTCCCCTTTTTACTTTTCAGTATAACGATTTTCCCGGCATAGACCATTTTGTTTTGAATGAAGCCGAACTAACTTTGCCGCAATTTTTAAGCGACCTCTCGAAGGGCAGAGCTGAAAGAGTTTATTCAACAAATGAATATCCAGAACTTGGCGCCACTCCCGTACCGATGTGGGAACTGCTTGAGATGGATAAATACGCATCAATGAGTATTCAATATTCACGTGGTTGCCCTTACGATTGTGAATTTTGCAGCATAACTGTTTTAAACGGAAGACGACCGCGTACAAAAAGCAGTTTCCAATTTATTGCAGAACTCGATAGATTATATCAACTCGGCTGGCGTGGTGGAGTTTCAATTGTTGACGATAATTTTATCGGCAATAAAAGACTTTTAAAGTCCGAGACTCTGCCCGCAATTATTAAGTGGCAACAAGAAAAAGGGTATCCTTTCAATTTTATTACAGAAGTATCGATCAATCTGGCAGACGACGAAGAGCTGATCGCTCAGATGATTAATGCCGGTATTAACAGCGTTTTTGTAGGAATCGAAACAACCGACCCGGACAGCTTGAACGAATGCGGTAAGAAACAAAACTTAAGAAGAAACCTCGAATTGTCAGTTAAAAAATTAATTGGCAGCGGAATGATAGTATCGGGGGGATTTATTGTGGGTTTCGACAGCGATAAACCTGGATTTCATAAACAATACGTCGATTTTATTCAAAGCAGCGGTATAGTTTCTGCTATGGTTGGATTGCTAAATGCTCCTAACGGCACTAAATTGTATAACAGGCTAAAAAAAGAGAACCGCTTGATCGACAACTTCAGCGGCAACAATATGGATGGCTTTACGAACATTGTCCCCCGAATGAATTACAAAGAATTGATAAAAGGCTATACACAGATCATCAAAAAAATTTATTCGCCGAAAGAATATTATAATCGTATAAGAAATTTCGTTGATGTTTATCGTGTGCCTGATTGGCCGAAAGTCAGATTTACATTTAGAGAGTTTAAAGCGTTTTTTATGATATTATGGAAACTGGGTATACTCGACGCCGGAAAACGTTATTTCTGGAAGGTGTTTTTCTATACGGTTAAAAAATATCCAAAAAAATTCCCCCTTGCCATGACTTTTGCTGTTTACGGATATCATTTTAGAAAAATATCTGCGAGAATAACAAATTAATAATTTAGTTTTTTTCTAAGTAATATTTTTTATATTTGTAACGTAAGTTGCATTTCACACCTGACGTTTTTCACATCGAATTTGCAACATTGGTTCTTCTCTTAAACTATTCGTAGTAATTGGATGTTATTAAAAAAAAATTAATAAACTTAGGTAAATCTATAAACAAAATAACCCGCATTCAGGAATGCGGTTGGAGGAAAAAATATGTCAATCGCAAAAACAGGCGACAAAGTAAAAGTTCATTATACCGGAACATTAAACGACGGTACGCAATTCGATTCGTCATTCGGCAACGAACCCCTTGAATTTACAATTGGTGAAGGAGCTCTGCTCGGTAAATTTGAAGAGGCAGTTGTTGGTCTCGAACCAGGACAAACCGTCGATATTAATATTCCTGCCGACGAAGCTTACGGACAAAGAAGGGAAGATTTGATTATCAAAGTAAATAATTCAAACCTTCCTCCTAACTTGAATCCGGAAGTTGGAATGAAACTTCATATGCAAACAGATGACAATCAAATTATTCCCCTTACGATCGTTGATGTGCTCGAAGATGGTATTGTGGTGGATGCAAATCATGAATTAGCAGGGCAGGACCTTAACTTTCACATTGAATTGGTATCGATCGAAGAAGAATAATTTAGTTAGTTTAACTTGCTCCATACTATTGAGTGTGGAGCTTTTTTTTCCGAAAGGAAGAGAAAATTAATCGCTTAAAAAACGAGAAATCGCCATATTTAAGACAACACGCAGATAATCCTGTCAATTGGTATGCGTGGTGCGACGAAGCTTTCCGTATCGCTCAAAGGGAAGACAAGCCTGTCTTTCTTTCTATCGGTTATTCAACCTGTCATTGGTGCCATGTTATGGCTCACGAATCTTTTGAAGACGAAGAAGTAGCCGAACTTCTCAATAAACATTTTATTTCGATTAAAGTCGACAGGGAAGAACGTCCCGACATTGACTCAATTTACATGACCGCCTGCCAGTTGATTACGGGCAGGGGAGGCTGGCCTCTTTCGATTTTTCTTACACCCGATAGAAAGCCATTTTACGCCGGCACTTATTTCCCGAAGTATTCATATTACGGGAGAATCGGTTTTGTCGATCTATTGAACAGAATAATCGATTTATGGAACAAAGACAGAAGTCTGTTATTGCGTACTTCCGATGAAATATCATCAACCATTATCAAACATTTTGAATCTTCGACAAGCGAAGCCTTTGACAATTCGATTATCGACAAAGCATTCGAAACACTGAAATTGAATTTCGATGCCGAGTACGGAGGTTTCGGAACTGCTCCAAAATTTCCTGCACCTCACAACCTTCTCTTTCTTCTCGATTACAATAATCGGCAGGCAAATGAAATGGTTGAAAAAACTCTCACTGAAATGAGAAAAGGCGGAATATACGATCAAATCGGCTTTGGATTTCATCGTTATTCGACGGACAAAAAATGGTTCCTTCCTCACTTCGAAAAAATGATTTACGATCAGGCTTCATTGATCGAAGTTTACGCACTCGCTTATGCAAAAACTGGCGATAGCTTTTATGCCGATACGGTTAAAGAAGTATATGAATTTATTAAAAACGAAATGACCTCTTCTGAAGGTGCATTTTATTCGGCACTGGATGCCGACAGTGAAGGGGAAGAAGGAAAATATTATCTCTGGACTTCAGATGAAATCAAGTCGCTTTTGGGGAACGATTACGGGATTGCTCGGGAAATATTTAACTTTTCAGAGGAGGGCAATCACCGCAACGAATCGACTGGAAATCCAACGAGGAAAAATATCTTCTTCTTGCAACAAAGATCTGACATACTTCGTGTTCAATACGGAAGAGATAAAATTGAGTCCATAAGAAAAATTTTACTCGAAGCCAGGAGCAAAAGAATCAAACCTTTAAGAGACGAAAAAATTTTAACAGACTGGAATTCAATGGTTATCTCGTCGCTTGCTTTGGCGGGCTCGATTCTCGAAAATAAAGAAATGATTGCAAGCGCTGAAAAAGCTTTCGCATATTTGATAGACCATGCTTTTGTCAATAATCAATTGTATCATTATTCCGAGAATAAAATTCCCGGTTTTCTCGACGATTATGCGTATTTAATTAAAGCCGCTCTCGAACTCTACAAAACCACTCTGAACGAAGATTATCTTTTTCGAGCACTTCAAATTAACGATATACTTACGGATTTATTCGAAGACAAATCTGAAGGGGGATTTTTTTACAATCGGCCAGAAGAGAATACAATAAGATTAAAATTTGCTTACGACGGCGCAATCCCGTCGGGGAATTCGATTCAGTTGCTAAATTTAATCGAACTTTATTTTATTACAGGTAATAATAGAGAACTGGCAGTAAATTCGATTAAAGCATTTTCTTCCTCGTTAAATAAAAGTTCGATCGGGTATACATATTTTCTGCGTGGTATTATGAAATTTCATTCCAAAGATACTTCTCTTTTATTGATTTCTGGAAATAAGCCAGAGCAAAAATTTATCTCGCAGTTAAGGAAAAACTCAAACCTCTATTATCTTCATGTCGACAAAAATAACATTGAGAAAATGATTGAAAGAGCGCCATGGCTTGAGAATTACAAACTCGATTCCCAAAAGACGATCTACTATCTTTGCAAGGATTTTTCATGCACACTGCCCACCGATAATCGAGAAGAGATTTTATTGGCAATTAATCAAAAAAAATAATTTTTTAATAAAATCTGTTGAAACTGTCCCGAACGATTCTTATAATAAAATCCAAAATTTTGAGATTTTGCAAGTGCATTCGAGCAGTTCCTATATAACAACCCCATATAAGATTTTGCCGACTACCCCGCGCGGCAAAAAAGCAGAACTGCGTACAACAACGACGTCCACGCAAACGCATGTCACGACGTGCTGATTTACGGCACACAATCCAAGCTTTTTCATTAAAATTTAACAGGTGAATGAGTATGACTATATTAAAATTTGGTGGATCAAGTGTAGGTAATTCGGAAAGAATAAACAGCGTAATCGATATTCTTACGAACTATTATCTGAATAACGGGAAAAAAATTGCAGTTGTTTTTTCAGCATTTCAAGGCGTTACGGATAAGTTGATTGAGATAGCTCGCAAAGCAGATAGCAGGGACAATTCATACAAAGAAGAATTCGATTCGCTTGTAGAACTTCATTTGAAAGTAGCAGCAGATCTGAATAGAACTGAAGACTTGCCAGATATTGAAAAATTGCTCCGCAGTTTATTCGGAGAATTGAAAGAAATTTTGCACGGCGCTTATCTCGTACGCGAAGTTTCGCCTAAAACACTCGACTTTATTCAAAGCTTCGGAGAAAAATTATCGTGTTCTATTATCTCTTATACAATGCAAAAAAGGGGAATAGATTGTGAATACCTGGATGCCAGTAAATTGATAAAGACAGACGACAATTTCGGAAATGCAAAAGTAAATGAAAAAGTAACCTACAATAAAATTAAAAGATATTTTTCAAAGCACAAGAAACTGCAGATAATCACCGGCTTCATAGCATCGACAATCGATAACGAAATAACTACACTCGGTAGAGGCGGTTCCGATTACACAGCATCAATTTTCGGGGCGGCTTTGAATGCAAAAAAGATTGAGATCTGGACTGACGTCGACGGTATACTTACTGCCGACCCGCGCAAGGTCAAAGGTGCCTTTCCTCTATCCACAGTTACTTATGAAGAAGCGATGGAATTGTCCCACTTCGGCGCAAAAGTAATTTATCCTCCAACGATTTTGCCAGCTCTGAAAAAGAATATTGAAATTGTAATTAAGAATACATTCAATCCAGAATTCCCGGGTACAAGAATCATTCGACGGGAACAGAGTTCCGACATGACCGTTAAAGGAATTTCTTCAATCGACAACGTTTCATTGATTGGTATATCGGGCGGCGGTATGGTCGGGGTCACTGGTATTGCAGGCAGATTATTTACTGCACTTGCTCGCTACAATGTGAATATAATTTTAATCTCACAGGCTTCCTCCGAACATTCGATCTGTATTGCCATTCCTCCTTCGATGGGAAAAACTTCGATAAAAGCCATCGAAGAAGAATTTAAATTCGAAATTATGGAAGGCAAAATCAGTCGGCTCTCGTTAGAGGAAAATTTATCGATCATAGCTGTTGTGGGCGAAAACATGAGACGCACTCCGGGTATAGCTGGAAAAGTATTTCAGGCACTCGGCAAGAACAATATTAATATTATTGCCATTGCTCAGGGTTCTTCGGAGTTGAATATTTCGCTTATTATTGATAGGAAAGATATTTCAAAAGCACTTAATGTGCTTCATAAAAGTTTATTAAAAACTATAAAACGGTGAAAATATGAAAGAAAGTAAAATACCTGTGGCAGTATTGGGAGCTACTGGCAGCGTTGGACAAAGATTTATCGAAATGCTGGCAAATCATCCGTGGTTTGAAGTTGTTGAACTTTGCGCTTCCGATAGATCCGCCGGAAAAAAATATAAAGACGCCGTCAACTGGATTATGGCTACACCTATTCCTCCTCAAATAGAAAATATGATTGTTAAGAAATGTGAAACTGGTTTAACGGCGCGTATACTTTTTTCGGGACTCGATTCTTCAGTTGCGGGTGATATTGAAAAAATGTACGCCGAAGACGGTTGCATAGTAATTTCCAACGCGCGTAATCACCGTTTCGACAAAGACGTTCCGTTGATTATTCCCGAAATTAATCCCGAGCATATCGAACTGATTAAATCTCAAAAACATAAAGGAGCAATTGTAACAAATCCAAATTGTTCAACGATTGGGATGGCGCTTGCACTCAAACCAATTATTGATAATTTTGGGATAGAAGCCGTCAATGTGGTTACATTGCAGGCTATCTCGGGCGCAGGATATCCAGGTTTACCGAGTCTGGACATCCTCGACAATGTAGTGCCTTTTATCGGAGGCGAAGAAGAAAAAATGGAAACCGAACCGCTCAAAATTTTCGGAAAATTGAAAGATGATTCGATTGAGTATGCCAATATTAAAATTAGTGCTCAATGCAACAGAGTTGCCGTACTTGACGGTCATACAGAAAATATTCAGATTAAACTGAAAACCAAAGCCGAGCCGCAAGATATTATTGAAGTATGGAATAACTTTCGATCAGTGCCTCAGGAATTAAATTTGCCGCTGACGCCGGCAAAACCAATTATCTATTTCGAACAGTCAAACTATCCGCAACCGAGAATACACCGCAATCTGGGCGGAGGAATGTCAATTTCAGTTGGACGATTACGAAAATGCCCACTTTTTGATTATAAGTTCGTTGTCCTTTCACACAATACAGTAAGAGGTGCTGCGGGAGGCACTATTTTGATTGCCGAATTAATGAAAGCAAAAGGGTACTTCGATGAGCTCTAAGTCGATTAAAGTATTTGCTCCGGCTTCGGTTTCTAATGTTGGTCCAGGATTCGACATGATGGGTTTTGCCCTTCACAATCCCGGCGACGAGGTTACTGTAAAATTAACAGACCGCAAAGAAATACGGATAGTAAAAATCTTTGGCGACAATGGCTACCTTCCTTATGAAGTGGATAAAAATACTACAACTGGTGCCATGCTATCTTTATTGAAAAAGTACAGAATAAATGTTGGGCTGGATGTAACGATACATAAAAAGATGGGAATCGGTAGCGGATTGGGCTCGAGCGCTGCGAGCGCAGTAGCCGGCGTTTTTGCTCTAAATGAACTTCTCGAACTTAGATTATCTCTTTATGAACTTCTGGAACATGCTCTCAAAGGAGAATTTATTGCCAGTCGCAGTATTCATGCGGACAATGTTGCTCCCTGCCTTTACGGAGGATTCGTATTGATTCGAAGTTATAATCCGATTGATATAATAAAAATTGACTATCCTGAAGATCTCCATTGTTCAATTGTTTATCCCAATATAGAAATAAAAACCTGCGAGGCTCGTAAACTAATAAGTAAAAATGTTAGCATAAAAAAAGCAATTGCACAGGCAGGTAATGCCTCGGCTTTAATTGCTGGTCTAATTACATCGGATTACGATTTAATTGCCAGGTCGATTATCGATTACTTTGCCGAGCCGAAACGAGCGGCATTAATACCATGCTACGACGAAGTGAGAAATGCAGCTCTGGAAAAGGGAGCTATTAATTGTAACATTACTGGTTCTGGTCCTTCGATGTTTGCTTTTTCGAGAAGCGAGTCGCATGCGCGCGTAATTGCAAACGCAATGTTGAAAGCTGTAAAATCTGCGGGCTTCGAAGGCAAAATTTACGTATCAAAAATTAATAAAAAAGGTCCGATGGTTTTATAATGAAATTCTATAGTACAAACGACAAAAAAAATATTGTCAATTTCGAAACGGCGGTTTTGCAAGGGCTGGCAAAAGACGGTGGCCTTTTTATGCCCGTCGAAATTCCCATACTCCAGAAAGAAATGATTGATTCGATTGAAAACTATCAATTTCAGGAAATTGCCTTCAGAATTGCGGAAAAATTTGTCGGCAATGAAATAGGCGAAAGCGACCTTTCGGATATTATACAACAGGCAATCAACTTTCCAGCTCCATTAGTTAATCTAAAAGACGATTTAATGGTACTTGAACTCTTTCACGGTCCTACGCTTGCATTTAAAGATTTCGGTGCCCGCTTTATGGCTAAAACGATGGGATATTTTGTGAAGAAAAAAGGGGAAAGTCTAAATATTCTGGTGGCTACATCAGGAGATACCGGTAGTGCTGTTGCGTACGGTTTCTATGAAACTCCCGGAATTAATGTTTATATTCTTTATCCAAAAGGAAAGGTAAGTTTAATTCAGGAAAAACAATTAACAACGTTAAACAAGAACATAACAGCCCTTGAAATCGAAGGCACATTCGACGATTGCCAGCGTCTTGTGAAGAGCGCATTTATTGATAAAGAACTTGCATCGAAATTGAATTTGACTTCGGCAAATTCGATTAACATTGCTCGATTGCTGCCTCAATCCTTTTATTATTTCGAGGCTTATAAACAAATTCCCAATAAAACAATTCACTCAGTCTTTTCTGTACCCTCTGGCAATCTTGGCAATCTCACCGCCGGTTTGATTGCAAAGAAAATGGGATTACCGATTACAAAATTTATTGGTGCAGTAAATAGCAATCACGTGTTTGCCGATTTTGTCAATACCGGAATTTTCCAGCCGCATCCTTCCGTTCAAACGCTTTCAAATGCTATGGACGTCGGAAATCCGAGTAATCTTGCGCGTATACGGGAATTATACGGCAACCGACTTTCGGAAATTCAACGAGATATTCACTCCAGATCCTTTGACGACGTCCAGACACGACGGGGCATTAAAGAAGTTTACGAAAAATATGGATATATCCTCGATCCACATGGTGCGGTGGGATATATGGCGCTAAAGGACTACGAGATTGTTAGAGCGACGGCTAAATTTAATAAAGTGGTTCTCGAAACTGCACACCCTGCAAAATTCAAAGATGTAATTGAAGAGGAACTTGGAGTTGAAATTGATGTTCCTCAACGGCTTGCAACTTGTCTCGATAAACAAAAGAAAAGCATCGAACTTAGTTCCAATTACAGCGACCTGAAAGAATATTTACTTTCCACAGTTTAGTTTTGTACATAGAAGTGCGATTGATTAAAGCTGTCGAACCAAAGAATTAAATCGATAAGAGCAGGGACGGCGCTTGTATAATGAGTTCCGTTGTGAATGATAATTAAATCCACATTTGCACCGTGTGCCGAAAAGTAATCGTAAGCCAGATACGAATTTTCGACAGGTACAAAGTCGTCTTTATCGCCGTGATAAAGTCGCATTGGAGTCGAGGGGCTCCAATTTATTAAACTGTTTTCTTTCAATTTTGGTAGGAGTCGTTTCTCAGTTTTGTTTTGTATCGAAGAGAGGAATTCTGGCGCAAGCAATTGTTTGAGCTCTTTCGGGAGTGATTCATTAATCATCTCTATGTTTTTCGAGCCGTCAAAGAGTTCGTGCATGGCTGAGGCGTAAGGTTCGTTAAAAAAGTAATTCAAGTCGTTCCATTTATAAATTTTTGAATAAGCATAAATAAGGTAAGCTAAGAAAGCGGGTTGTGGATAATAATCATTTTCAAGAATTTTTGTTGCCGTTAGTTCCAGATCGTAAGCGCCTGCCATTGGCGCTGATGCTGTGATGTTAAATTCATTTCTATGGTTAAGTTCAATTTCTCTTTGAACAGCCATCGTTACGTAACCACCCTCTGAATAGCCGGCTAAAAAGAGTTTCCCATTCAGTGTTAAATTCTGAATGTATGCAAATTCTCTGGCGGCGCGTAAAAAATCGATTACCGAATTTGCAGAAGTTTGATAATGATGATAAGGATGCACAATTTCTGAAATGCCGAGTCCAAGATAATCGGGTTCGCAAGCGTAATAGCCCAACGCCGCAGCAATTAATCCTTCGAGCGCAAATAACGGGTTCACCGAGCCAACTCTTTTGCGATTTGTTTGGGTTCCGTGCTGAATGCTTATCATCGATAAATTATTAGTTCCCACAGGAATAAACACTATTCCAGAAGCCATTTCAATTTTGTTATCGTACCCAACCGTGTTATAGATTATTTTATAAACTTCGACATCATGAATACTTTTGTTCGAAGTAATATTTGATATATTGTCGTCGTCGTACTCTGAAGCAAGAGTAAGTAGCAGATCGGAATTGTATGTGGCAATTTTTTCGTAGTCGATAATTTTGCCCCGCTCAGATTCCAGAGGTCCTATAAGATCACTACCTCTTTCACATCCAAGCAGTAAAATTATCAACAAAAAGTATTTAATATTCTTTTTCACTAAATATTTATCCAGTAAGAAAATTTAACTAAGAAGATATCGTCGCCGGTTGATTTCCACAAACTTTTTATATCTCTCGAAAAGTCGAAGTTACCAGCGTAATCGTAATTAGTTTGATTGTGTGACCATACAAAATAAAATATGGAACCTGGAACAAATTCCCAGCGGAGAACCGCATTGCCTCTGAGAGATTTATAATTGAAATCGGGATTTTCAAAAGAAATTTCTTCAGCGTCTCCTTCGCCGTCAGGGTCAATATAATAAATATTTTCGGCACTGTCGTACCTGAAATGCGTATAATTTATAAAATTGTCTGTTCCTGGTTGAGCAAGTTCTTTGAACTCGCTGTATTTACCGACGGCCAAAAAAGGTTGCAGGTAAAGCTGTAGGCTTAATGTTGGGGTGAATGTCCAGTTGAGACGGATATTTGCCGAAAGCACGTCTTGTTTAATTTTACCGAAGACGTATCTTTTGTTATAAGTTGCCGTTGCAGTTGGATCGTCAAAAGCATCGATCCATTGTCGTGTTTCGTATCCGAATTTGTATTCCGGTTCGAAGATCAAATTGATTTGTGAAGTCGGCTTCCAGTCGATTTCGAGTTGAAGTTCAATCGAATTACTACCAGCGTCGTTAGCCGAATATTCATAATCAAAATCGAAGGCGATTTTATTTCTATTGTCGGTGCCGAAGGAAATATCTACCGAGTAATTAGCCGGGTCGATTGCAAGAGGTCCACCGCGTGTAAGAGTTTTTGTATATTTTTCAAAAGAATAATGGCCGCTGATTCGAATATTATGGTAATTATGAAAAGTTCCTCCGCTTCTGAACCACAAGAAATTATTGAGAAGATTGCCGTCGTAATCGAATGAGCGAGAATGAGCTGCGTAGATAAATTTTTCTCTGAAAATTTTTGCAGGTTCGTACCAGCGATAGCCAATAACAACGTGTCCATTTAATCTGTCGGCTAACCATTGAAATCCAAGGTCGTTAAATTCGAATCCTGGAGAAGCCGCACCCAATGCCATGTTGAAATAAAAATTGCCGTGTTGTTTGTTGAGCATTAATCTCCCGAAATATCCTGCAAGCGAAGTCCGTGTTGAATCGAGGCGTGAGAAAGAAGCATCCGGCCTCTGGAAATACCGATGCGGTCTTTCTTGAAGGTTTATTAGAAATTCTTTTGTACCTTCGATGTAAGAACCTGCAAATGCTCCAGATAAAACGTACTGTTTATCGTCATCGAGAAAGCTCCAGCCATCGAGTCCAATAGTGTATGCCTGTCTTGAAAGCAATTCTTTAAGGTCGTTGTCGTGTAAATCGCGGTTTACCGATGTAAACATTAAACCGAGCGATTGTTTACCCTCGTTGAATTCTCGTTTTAATCTTAATACTCCATAGTGTGTAAGGGGTTCTACTTCATATTCCGAAATATTATTTTGGGAATAAATTTTAGCAAACGTTCTTTCTGTCAAAGCCGATATTGCACCGATGGTAGTTGACTGGTTGATTTTTCCTGAAATTTTTGCGGCGCCTAAAATCCGTGTTTCGCCCGGAAAATCTGCGTAATCGTATTCATCAGGTAGATTGCCAGTAGGTGTTTTCCCGATTCTCCTGGAATAAAAAAGTTCTGGCCAACCGAAATTGAAATTCCAGTTGCTGTTCGAGCCACCGATGCCGAAGTAGAACAAGTCGGCGCCTTCAACAAAGAAAGGTCTTTTTTCGCGAAAATAAGATTCGAATGCCGATAAATTAATAACTGCGGGATCTACTTCCACCTGTCCAAAATCCGGATTGATAGTTAAATTCATGTTAAGGTTAGAGCCGATGCCAAGTTTAATGTCGGCTCCAGCGTAAGTTTTAAATTGATTCGATTTATAAAAAGGATCGCCGGCGTCGTGAACTAAGAATTGAGTCTTTTGCAATAAATAAGGGAGCACTTCAATCTTTTGTGTCGCTTTAATTCCGTTAATGCCTTCCAGAGTGGCAAAATGGGAAACGAAGCCGCTTTCATTCTTTGGTACCATTACAAAGTATGAGCGTTCGTTTTTCCTTTTTATTTCGCGCGCAAAATTCACACCCCATTTCATCTTGTTTTCTTCTTTGAATCGTAATTGTGAAAATGGGATTTTTATTTCTACTGACCAGCCGAAATCTTCTATACTTGTTTTAGCTTCCCAAATGCCATCCCATGTATCGTCGTCCCAGCTGTCGTTAAATAGAATACCGTCAATAACCGAGCCGCCGGCATTGACTGCAAAAAAGAAGCCGCTTTTTTTATCGTTGTACGGGTCTACATAAAATCCAAACCAATCAGAAAGAATATAATTGTCTTTACGCGTTAAGCTTGCATCGATTAATTCCGGATGGCTGTCGTATAGTTTCGCTGCTATGTATAAATACTCGTCGTCGTAAGCAATCCAAACTTCAGTTCGTTCCGAAGCAGGCATTCCTTCGTTAGGGTCACGTTGTGTAAAATTGTCGATTGGCAGATATTGCCATATCTGTTCGATAATTTTACCGTCCAGGTGGATTTCGGTATTCTCGAGCTTAAATGCTTTAATCGTAGGAGCTCTACAGGCTGCTTCTGTGTTAGTCGTAAGTAACTGTATTAATAAAATTAGTAATAAAGAAAACATTACCACTCCCGGTTTTCAATTTGGTGTCTTTAGACTCCTTAAATTGGTTTTCGTTGCAAAAATAATCAAAAGTAATTTTTTTTAGCATTTAAATTAAATAAATAATGAATTGAATAGCGAACGAAGTGTCTCATTATCGAATTACGACTCACAACAGGACAGAATTATTGAAAAAAGACGCGTAAAAACGAACGAAACAGAATTGGCATTCAAATTGATTCTAAAGTAACAAGGCGGCGGTTTTTCCGGCGGACTGTTTATCGGCTGGGCAGTTTGCTGAGATTGCCGCCTTTTTTATGTCCATATACCTCCCCACCATTGGTTTGTTAATTACGTCTAAAATGTTTACTTTTGCACGTTTCGAACGATTAAATTAGGTGAATTATGAAAAGAACATTTCAACCGAGTAATAGAAAAAGAAGGAATAAACACGGTTTCCGTGAAAGAATGTCCACAAAAAATGGGCGTAAAGTTTTAGCCAGAAGAAGAGCAAAAGGAAGAAAGAGACTTACAGTAAGCGACGAGCGTTAATTTTTGCCCTGTAAGCGTCCCCTCAAATTCGGGACTTCAAAGAGGTTTATTTTGAAGCAATATGGTCTTTCTGCCAAAGAAAGAATCAAAAGGAAAAAAGATTTCGAATTAGTTTATAATAAAGGAAATTTATTAATCTCTCCTTCAAAAAAGTTGAAAGTGGTCTATTACGCTGAATTTCTGGCAGACGAACCAGGTGTTAAAACAGCTTATGCGGTAGCTCGAAAAAGCGGCAATGCTGTTTGGAGAAACAGAATTAAAAGACTGATGCGCGAATCGTATCGCCTCAATAAATTTATACTGACAGAATTATGCAAGGCAAATAAAATTAAATTGCTGCTTGTGTTTGCATCTCATTCAATGAATCAGACCATAAATAAAAAAGTCAAGTTGAGCGAAATTATGCCGGAAATCGTAGATTTGATGAAAAAAGTTAAAGACAGGCTCGAATTAAAATGAAGTACTTGTTTATCTACTTAATTAAATTTTATCAGAAGGCAATTTCCCCAATGTTCCCCCCGTCGTGCCGCTTTTATCCCACTTGTTCGGAATATTCGGTTCAGGCATTTACTAAATACGGTGTAATCAAAGGGGGTATTAAATCTATCTGGAGAATATTAAGATGTAATCCGTTCAATAAAGGTGGGTACGATCCTCTCGATTAATTTTAAAGGTAAATTTTATGGACAGACAATCAACAATTGCATTCATACTTATCGGAGTTATTTTAGTAGTATGGCTCTATCTCAATTCACCCACTCCCCCTCCGGCATTACCAGAGTCAAAGGATTCAACGTTGGTAGCTAACGATACTTCAAAGGCAGGTAAGGATACTCTTCCCGCTGAAAAATCGAAAGAAGTGAAAAAGGACTCGATTGCCGAAGAAAATGAAACTCTTCCCTTTGAAACAGTACAACTTCCCGAAAAAATAATTACAATCGATACAAAACTTGCAAGAATCGAATTGACCAGCAAAGGTGCCAAGATTCGAAAATATTATCTAAAAAATTACGAAACGTGGTACCACAAAAAATATGATGAGAGCGATTTTTATAACAGACATGTTCAATTGATTAATCCTGATAACGGCGGAGATTTCAATTTGATTTTTGTTACAAAAGACGGAAAACTTGTCAATACTTCCAATCTTGATTTTTTCTCCGAGTCCAGCAACTATTTTTATAAACTCGACGAGAACGATTCACTGGTGTTGAAATATAAATTTGAAGGAACCGATGGAAAAGAAATTATAAAAACCTTCAAATTTTTTGGCAATGATTATGCTGCCGATATCGATATCGAATTTGCTAATTTTCAGGACATCATAAGCAGTTTCAGATACGACGTTGCGTGGACTAATGGAATAAACTTCACCGAAAAAAATTCTGTTGACGAAGCGCATTACACAAATGCCTCTATTTATGCCGGGGGCGAACAGGTGGTTGTCGATGCTTCCAGTCCGGATGAAAAAGTATCTAAGGATATTAACGGTAAAGTCGATTGGGCTGCAGTAAAAAGTAAATATTTTTCAATTATAATTTCGCCTGATAGTCCAAACGACGACGGTGGCGCTTACGTCGAGGGGACGCATGTGGTTAAAGGTGAAGACGTCAGGGAATATTACAACGTAAGTCTAAAGGTACCGTTCAAAAATCAAAGTTACCAGAAAGATTCGTTTAAACTTTACATTGGACCTGTAGAATACAATACACTAAAAGTATACGGCAGAAACTTCGAAGCACTTGTCGATTTCGGAAGTTTTCTGGGATTGAAAATTATAATTCGTCCCATTTCTGAATATTTTCTTTTGCCTTTGATGAAATTCCTCCATGAGTTTATTCCAAATTACGGATTCGTAATCATATTACTTTCGATAATAGTAAAATTTGCTCTGCATCCACTTACAAAGCAGAGTATGAAGTCGATGAAAAAAATGCAGCTTTTACAGCCGAAGATAAATGAGTTGAAGGAAAAGTATAAAGACGACCCGCAAAGATTACAGAAAGAAACGATGAAACTTTATTCGACCTACGGCATCAATCCAATGGGCGGATGTTTCCCGATGCTGCTTCAGATGCCTATACTTATAGCTTTGTGGAGTTTGTTTAATGTAGCCATCGACATCAGGCAGCAGCCGTTTATGCTCTGGATCGACAATCTTTCAGCGCCAGATGTTATTTTCAAATTACCCTTCAGGGTGCCTCTTTTTAATATCGACGTAGTCAGTGGCTTAGCTTTGCTGCTCGGTATAACGATGTTTATTCAACAAAAGCAGAGTGTTAAAGACCCTTCACAAAAGGCTTTGGTTTATATAATGCCCATAATGTTTACTTTGATGTTTATGGGATTCCCCTCCGGGCTCAATCTTTATTACTTTATGTTCAATTTATTGTCGATTGGACAGCAATATTATATAAATCACAAAAAAGGCGATATTGAACTGGTGCCAGTGGCCAATCCTGGTAAAAAGCAAGGATTCATGGCACGTATGCTCGAAGCAGCCGAAAAGCAGGCAAAGGCACAAAAACAGATTCAATCGAAATCCAGAAAAAGAAAAAAATAATCGACTACGAGTCGAAATGTGAAACGTCTTTTAATTACATTATTCTTTTCCTGTTTATCTCTAATTATGGCGCAGCGGAAAGACACGCTGTGCCTTGAACTTGAAAACAGATCCCTGCCATTCGGACTGGAAGAACAAATTCTTGCGAATAGACCATACGTTGGATTAGCACTCAGTGGTGGCGGGGCAAGGGCATTAACTCAAATCGGAATTTTAAAATTCCTTGAAGAAATCGATCTTCCAATCGACATGATTATGGGCACAAGTATGGGCAGTATTATCGGCGGACTCTATTCCTCTGGATATTCAATTGACGATCTCGATTCAATCGCTTCGAACACCGACTGGAATGGACTTTTTACCTCTGAAAGTTCCAACAGGAACGAACTTTTTGTCGATCAAAAAATTACTCAAGATAGGGCAATTTTATCTTTAAGACTCGAAGGCTTAAAGCCAATAATTCCAAGGTCTCTAAATTCCGGTTTGAAAGGATCGGCATTTTTAAATTTGCTTGCGTTAAATGCGCCTGTAAAATCGGATGATTTCGATAAACTGATATACAGATACAGAGCGGTTTGTACCGATCTTGTTAACGGCAGGGAAGTAATTATCGACAAAGGTTCTCTGGGACTTGCTATGCAAGCCAGTTCCAGTGTTTCGTTTCTATTACCGCCGGTTCAATTTGATTCGCTTACACTTGTCGATGGCGGTATAGTTGCCAATATTCCTGTAAAAGAAACACGACGTCTCGGTGCAGATATCGTCATTGCAGGAAATGCCGTAAGCCCGCTTTATTCGGAAAGCGAACTTAATTATCCATGGATTCTTGCCGATCAGCTAATCAGCATACCAATGCACCTGCTCAACAAAGAACAACTCGAAAATGCCGATATTGTAATTCAACCTGAACTGATGGGTGTCAGAAATACCGATTTCAAAAATATTAATGAGTTGATTCAAAAAGGTTATCTTGCCGCTAAGGAAAAGAAGGAAGAGATAACGAATCTTTATCTCAAACATTTTAAGAAAAAAATTAAAAATCCCACAGTTTATTATAATTTAAAACTACACGCGAAAGACCATATAGACAAATACTTCGATTATCAAACGATAATTGATTCTATCGACAGCAGCAGGCTGACTTTGATTTTATATCGTATAAAAAAAGATTACGGACTAAAAAAAGCAGCTTTCGAATTTGAAATAATAAACGACACAACGTATCTCAGGTTAATTAAAGATGAATATCCTCAGGTCATGAAAGTGGAATTCACTGGAGATTCTGCAGTTTCGAGATATCAATTGATGCAGATTGTTAGGAATCAGATAGGAAAACCCGCCAGCCCGAGGCAACTATTTGAAGTTGCTCTAAAAATAATCAATTACTATCGCAATGCAGGTTTCCCGATAGCAGAAATAAAAAAGGTAGATTTCGACGAACAAAGCGGTATTTTGAAATTTTTGATAGAAGAAGGCGTGATTGACGAAATAAAATTAACAGGGAAATATAGAGCAAAAAGAGAAATTATACTGCGCGAGTTCCCAATTAAACAGGGTAAGCCTTTTATTCTAAGAGAAGCCGAATTGGGTTTGATGAATTTGAGAAGTACGGACTTGTTTGAACAGATCGAATTGACAGTCGATAGAAAAGGCGAAAAAAATATCCTTTCGTTGAAAATGATTGAGCGCCCGTCGAGTATAATTCGATTTGGAATGCGTGTAGACAATGAAAACTTCACCCAGTTTTCTGTGGATGTGCGCGACGAAAATTTTAATGGTACAGGTACCGAAATTGGAGCAATAGTTTCGGGTGGGATCAGGAATCGATCGTTTATCATTGAACATAAAGCAAATCGAGTTTTCGATACTTATATGACTTACAAAGTGAGAGCAATTTATGAATTTAATGATATTAATATTTACAAAGACGATTCAACCGCAGCTTTTAATGAATTTAAACGGATAAAATCGGGTGAATACAGACAAATTTTCCTGGGTGGAACGTTCGGGATTGGAGCGCAGGTAAAAAGGTTTGGAAATTTAATGGTAGAAGCTCGTTTTCAGGAAGACAGAATTAAAAATAAATCGAACGCTGAAGATCTGACGGGTAGCACGGTTATATCTGCTCTTAGATTTTCTATTGCAGTCGATACACAAAACGATTATCCTTTCCCAACACGGGGTGTTTATCTTAAAACTTATTATGAAACAGCTCAAGCCTCGCTGGGCGGCGACGTCAGTTATACAAAAATATTTTTCGATTACAAGAATGTTTTCAGCCCTCTGCCATCGCACACATTTACATTCAAAACAACCGTTGGAGTGGGCGACAATACATTGCCCTTAACGCAACAATTTTCTCTGGGTGGACAGAACATGTTTTTCGGTTTCCGAAATGATGAATACAAAGGCAGACAAATACTAAACATTTCTGCAGAGTACAGATATAAATTGCCTGTAAAAATATTTTTCGATACCTATTTGAAACTTCGATACGATATCGGCTCGGTTTGGGAAAAGCGGGAAGCAATTAGGTACAAAGACCTGAAGCATGGATTAGGATTTACACTGTCGTTCGACACTCCGATTGGGCCGGCAGATTTTTCCGCAGGCAGGAGTTTTTTCTTTAAAGACCGATTACCTAAAAACATTCTGGTCAAGGGTGAACCTTTCTTCTATTTTACGATTGGTTATTATTACTGAGTCTTTTTCGATTTCCTTTCCTGCTCGGCTGCTTTTTCGGCAAGTGCTGTATAGCGGGCTTCGTTCTGGAAATCCTTTAATCGTTTATAATGATTAGCAAGCGATTGATATACTTTACTTTTTAGTTCAACGTTCTTAACATTTGTTTTAACTAATTCAATTATCTTTGAATTTGTCGGCAAGTCGAGGTCAAAATTATAAAGGCCGAGAAGATTTATAAGGGGTTCGTGCGCAGCTGGATTAGCGGTCATCGCTTTTTTGTAATACTCAATAGCGCTTTCGAGATACTCGTATTCGTCGGCATTATTTTCCAGAATTTTTGCAGTCCAGATTGCCAGGTCGTATTTCTTGTGATTGAAATCTCGAATCAATTTTTCGGTGTACATTTTTATTTCGTCGAGATTCAGGGTCGGATTGCCTAATAATATTTTAAATACTTCCAGATCGTCTATTCCGCATCTTACGGCTTCGGTAAATGCGTCGAATAATTCATCGGACGAACTTGAATATCTAAAAGTGGACTCGAGTTTTTTTATCAATTCTTTTTTCATCTCTTTTCAGAAAATTATTTGACTCTGGCACTTTTATTCATCACACCAGAGAAAAAAGTTTCATTTTATTCGTGTTCAAAGAGTGCACAACATGCGCCAGCAGGATCCTCGATTAAGCAATATTTACCCATTCCTTTAATTATCTTTGGTCCGGAGATAACTTTGCCGCCGTTTACAATACAGGCATCAATGCTTGCGTCCAGATTCTCCACATTGATATAAATCATCCACTGAGAGGGTAAATTTGAATTCTTTTCTCTTTTATGGCAAATTCCAGCTGCGGGATAATCTTCCGAAGGAATCATCATATTGTAATCGTCGTAATTACCCATATTCACTGGCTGGGATTTCCAGCCCGTAACTTTTTCATAAAAATTTTTAATGCCTTCGGCATTCTCTACAGTTAAATCATGCCAGGCAATAGCTCCTATTGTTTTGTTTATCATAAAATAATCCTTTTATTTTGTGTATTCCAGCAAAGCTACATTTTCAATGTGATATGTGTGCGGGAACATATCCACGGGTCTAATCTTGAGTAATTTATATCCGCCGTTACAAAGGAGTTTTATATCACGTGCCTGAGTTGCGGGGTTGCAACTTATGTATACAATTCTGGGAGGATGAATGCTTAAAATATCGTTGACCGTTTTTGGGTTCATACCGCTGCGTGGCGGATCAGCAATTAAAACCTGGGGCAAGGGAATTTTATTTTCGTCTATAATTGGTAAGAAGGATTTGTTCAGGTCGGCTAAGAATGGTGTGAAGTTTGTAATGTTGTTCAACTCGATATTAATTCGAGCATCTTCAGTTGCAGAGGCAACGTTTTCAAATCCGTAAATAAAACCCGCCCTTTCCGCTATAAAAATTGGTATTGTGCCTGCACCAGAATAAAGGTCATAAACAATTTCGTCGCTTTTTAGATTTGCAAATTCAAGTGCAGTGTTATAGAGCTTTTCTGCCTGCAATGTATTTGTCTGGAAAAAAGAATTGGCGCTTATACGAAAAATTTTTTCACCGATTGCATCGTATATAAATCCGTTTCCGAAGAGAACGATTTCGTAGTCGCCCGTTGCCACCTGCGATTTCTTTTTACTGATGTTATTTATCAATGATGTAACAGCTGGAAAATTTGCTTTAATCGCTTTGCTGTATTCTCTCATTAATTCAGAATTCTCTTCCGAAGTTACCAGATTTACCATTAAATCGTTATTATGGAAAGATTGTTTAATTACGAGATTGCGCAGATAACCCGTATGTGTATCAGTTGAATAAATTGTAACATCTCTTTCTTTGAAATAATTACGCGTAAAATTCAGTATATCGTTGCTGATTTCAGATTGCAAAAAGCATTCATCAATATCGAGAACTTTGTCGTACATACCCGGAATGTGAAGTCCAAGAGCAAAATTTTTGTCATCAATCTCCTGCATTGAATTAATTTCATAATCCGAGAGCCAGCGTTTATTTGCAAACGAAAACTCCATCTTGTTCCGATAAAAAAAGATTTTGTCGGAAGGAATGATGGGAAGAGTTTCGAAGTCATTTAAACCTGCAATATGGCGGAATATTTCGTCAACCTGTTCGCTTTTGTATTTCAATTGAATATTATAGTCGAGGTCCTGTTGTTTGCAACCACCGCACACTCCAAAGTATTTACAGCGTGGTTCGGTGCGATGAGCCGATTTTTTCAGAATCGAAACTGCTTCGGCTTCCGCATACGACTTCTTAATTTTTTTTAAACGGGCTTTTACTACGTCGCCGGGATATCCGTTTTTAACAAAAATTACGTAACGTTTTGAACTATCAGGGGCAATCGGATTGATATCCGTTATAATTTTAGCAACTCCTTTGCCTTCAAAAGCATATGAGGTAATTTCAAGTTCTAAAATGTCGCCTTTTTTCAATTTTTTAATCCTTCTGCAATAATAAAAGATAAAAACCGATATGTTTGCTAGCGCCCAGATTGAGATAAGCGTACGCTTCGTGTTTTATCCGATTAATGGTTTTTTTATAATAACTTTTTTCAGAAGGGTCTAATTCTGTTGTGCTTTTCTCTAATTTTCGTTTGACTTCCCTGTAATAATCCTTTAGCGTATACGACAGGTTTTTTTCCTGAAGAATTTTGAATTTTCTTTCTACATAATATTTTTTTAACTCATCAATTTTCAAGGGATTCAAATAAGAGTTTGCGTAGATGTCCTTAATAAAAGCGGGATACTTATCTGAGAGATGAACCATTTCGCCGACGCATAAGTGTCCTCCGGGTTTCAGTATTCTTTTAAATTCTTTGATAATTTTGTTCCTGTCGGGAGTAGAAACGGATGCCTGAGCATAAATGAGGTCGAATTCGTGCTCGGCGTAATCGGTATTTTCGAAACTCATCATTTTGATATTTACTGAAGGATTATTTTCGCCGAGAAGTCTGGTTTCGAGTAACGATTGATAATCTTCTACAATCAAATCGACTGACGTATTAAAATGTGCTGCAATAAGGGAGGCGGCATAGAAAGCACCGCTTCCTGCAATCAGGATCTTTTCCGGTTTGGGAATCAGATATTTGAACAAAAATTCGACCTGATAATTTAAACCGGGTAAAAGTATTTCTTCCTTTTCCATGCTCCAAAAATAAGAAACAATGGGATGTGTTTCTGAAAAAAGATAAATAAAATTAACTATGAATAGATGTGTTCTTTATTTGAATAAACTCTTGAACAAAACGTCGGTATGGTATTTTTCTTCAATTTTATTCACTTCATAAAATTCATCAAGATAAGTTTTATATCTTTTATAAAGATGGTTAAGTTTTTCCATTTTGTAGTTTTCGAATACCCAAAGGTGTTTTTTTAGTTTATAGATTTTCGAATAAATCTTCCGGTTGTAGAATGGAGCGGCAATACGAATTAGCAGGTAAACTATAAAATGCCAAAGATG
The DNA here is from genome assembly GCF_051488685.1 of Melioribacter sulfuriphilus. Classification (NCBI taxonomy): domain Bacteria; kingdom Pseudomonadati; phylum Ignavibacteriota; class Ignavibacteria; order Ignavibacteriales; family Melioribacteraceae; genus Melioribacter; species Melioribacter sulfuriphilus. The sequence goes on along the minus strand of NZ_JBPSEH010000005.1, from coordinate 227,960 downwards.
CAATTTGTAAGTCGGTTTAAAATATCCCTCGGAAATTTTATCGAGTGTTTTCTTAAAATAGTAAGAAACACGTATATGATTTAGACCGTCACCATAGCCAATGATATTTTTTATTAACTCTTTGCGTATTTCTACTTTTTCCGGTAAGAAGAATGAGGAGAGTTTACCTGTGGAGTAATACTCATAAATCATATTACAAAATTCATTATAACTATTAGCCAATGCGGAGCCTTTGTAGAGTGGGTCACGGTTGAAGTTTGGTTCGGGATTGATAAATATGGTTTGTTTGCCCATAAGCCAGCTTTCGAGTGCCGTCGTCGATTCGAAACACGTCCATAAATCAGAGACAGAAATTAGATCGTGTATCGATTCTTCATTACATAAATAAAGAACATTTGGGTAATGTGCCAGTTCGCTCATCTCGTTGACCACAGGTTCGGGACGCTCCGGTGCGTTTTCTTGTGGATGTTGTTTTAATATAAAAAGTATATCCGGATTATTTTCGATAGCATTTTTAAGGATATCACGAACTGCACGACGTTGATTTTCTACCCATTCTAGTTTCGATTCGTCTCCTTTGAAAAATGCAATGAGTTCCTCTCGCCCTCTTTTATGGTCTTTTTTATTTAGTAGTCTTGATAAATTTGTATGAAATTTAGTTATAAAAATAAATTTATATTAAATTACCTCTTTGAAATGCATCAATATAACTTTTAGTGCTAATATTAATTATGGATGTGTTTCTATACTTGGAATATTCTTCAAGAATGAAATAACCCTTGAATGCATAATGTAATTTTCTAAAGATATCATGAATGTGATAAGGTTTTCCATCTAATTTATACATAGGCATGCGAACTTCTGATTTGTCATAAAAATGTTCGTGGTTTATAGTAACAGAATTAGTTGTGTCAATTTTTATTTCTTCGTGCCAAGAATGGTCAGCGCCCATAATATATATTTTTTTAAATCCAATGTTAATTCCCAAAAAAATCGATGGAATTAATACATTGTGCGGTCTTGGCATACCAAGATTGTATTTAAATAGTAAAAAATTAATTTTATTAAAACCTTCTATGGGAGTATCGTTGAAAAAAATAATTCTGATATTATCATTTTTTTGTAGTTCTTTATAAAATTGAGATTTTGAGGCCCTGAAAGGTAAAAAAAGCACTAATTCCCAATTTGTTTTTTCAATTAAAGTATGCAATAGATTTTCTCTTGATTTATGCATGAACTCTGTAGTTCTTTCTAACCAGAATTCAGGTGCAGCTAATACATAGAAATCAGGTTTAATTTTTGTGTATATTTCTGATAATGCAAATAAGTTAACGCACATAATACTATAATTACTTAGTTTATTTTTATAAAGTTCAATATCCTTTCTTAATGAAGGGCCATTTGCTAATATTATGCATTCCTTTTTCGGAATTCTCACTTTTATTATACTTGTTTTAATTTTCGATAAAATCAATACTTTTACAATTGAAAGTATTGATTGAAGCATTAAATTAAAAAAGATACTTATTTTTTCGTAGTTCATTTCAAATCCTTATGAAAATACCCCACTAAAGTGTACCATCGATTTTTAATTAAGTATGTTCCTTTATTGTACTGCATTGTTATAATGAAAAAAATGCCAATAAAAATACTAATTATTAGTTTAAGTATATATTCAATTACTTTTAGAATTTTACTAAATATATTAGAATTTCTTAACCTAATCCTCTCGCCTTCTCCTACTAAAAGGGATATATTTTTTAGAGATTTTAATTCTAGTCTTTCTTTATTAATATGATGATATAATACAAAATTGGGATTATAAAGAAATCTTTTTTTCCTTTTTTTAAGCTGTAAAAATATATACTTGTCGTCACACCTTGAGTGTATATCTGTATTAAATAATCCGATATCATTAAAGACGCTTTTTCTAAAAGCCATACTACATCCTGGGGGATATTTACTATAAGGATATTTTTTTATCTTATTTCCCCAATCAGATTTAGTAACCAAACCCCATAAGAAAACTGACATCCATTCTGGTTCTTTATTTTCTTCATATTTAGGGATTATCTTTCCCCCCATTGCATCAACATTTGGATGTTGACTGAAGAACTTTTTTGCTTCTTCTAAATAATTTGGTGTTAATTCAGCATCATCATCAATAAAAATAATTATCTCTCCAGTGGCTTCATTAATACCCCTATTTCTTGCGGCTGATAATCCTTTTTGTTTTTCAATTACGTATTTAATATTAAGATTAGGATTTTGGTCGATAAAATCTTTACAAACTTTTTCTGTGTTATCAGTAGAATTATTATTTACTATTATTATTTCATATTCATTCTTGTCAAATTTCTGTTCTTTTAATGAATTTAATGCTATAGGCAAGTACCTAGCACGATTATAAGTACATATTATTACAGATATTTGATATTCATTCATATTATACCTTTTTGTTTATTAAAATAACTTTACAAATTAATTATTAATTTTATAAATTTTTTAATATACTCCAGCTCTCGTTCTTCGTAAAATCTGAATATATAAAGTATAAAAGGGAATGCGCCTATTAAAAATATTTTTATAAATGTGTACATGATATTCTGAGGCAAAAAATAAACCGGTGCCGAAAGTAAAATCCCCAATAAAATCATAAAAGAGATTTTGTTGTTCTCAAAAGGAATTTTAAGATGCTTATTTGACACCATTAACGTAGCAAGATAAAATATTACATAGGCAATCAATGTGTTGAGCGCCGCTGCTATTATTCCATATTTCGGTATAAAAATAAAATTAAGTATAACATTTAATATCGCCGCACTGAGTGTAATTGTAGCAATGTGTTTTGTATTCTTTGTCAGCATCATTCCAAGCGAAGCCGTCACTCTCATTCCACTTAGCGAATACGAAATAAGTATAATCGGTACAACCATGTAAGCCGAATAATACTCGGGCTTTTCGGCAAATAAATTTACCACTTCTCTGCTAAAGAGCGAGATAGCAATGCTTCCCCATATAAACATAAAAGCCGAATAGGTCATTAATTTACTGAAAAAACGTTTATCGCCCTCCTGACCAAAATATTTAAAAGCTATCGGCATTAAACTTAAACTAAAAGGCATTATAAAAAACATATTGAGCACGCCAGCAATACGATATCCTAAACCATATATTGCATTCGACTCTGCTCCAAGTAAGTAAGTTATAATATAACGATCGCTCAGATTCAGAATCATGATTCCAATTGTACCGAATACTAAAGGAAATCCGAATTTAAACGACACTTTCAAAAGTTCACCGTCAAATCGATACGACATCTGGTTCAACAATTTAAGAAGGAGAAATAATGTTATAATAGCTTCGCCAATTAATGTCGCCGTAAATATTCCTTCTAATCCTTTGTTCAATATTGTTAATGCAAATATTATCCCAGCAGCAATCAATACTAATTTAACAATACTGACCGATGTGAAAAATATTGCTTTTTCTTCAGCACGGAATTTTGATAGAAAAAGATTATTGAGGGTTCGAAAGAAAACAATCCAAACAATCAATCTTATGTAAATTGGTTTAATTAAATTGGCAATATCTGAACCTTTATAAATGCCAATAATAATTTCGCTGAATAAAATTAAAAGAGTGCATACAACTACCAAAAATATCGTAATCGTAAAGAGTGCTTCTTTCTTCTTTGCTTTGTACTCGGAACTATTATTCAGAAAAATTATAGAGGCAGCTTGCCCGAGAAGAAAAATTTCGGCAAGTATATTTGTAGTTATATCGAGTAAATCCCATTTACCGAAATCCTGCTGTGTTAAATAAGCGGTATAAATGGGAAGGAGTACAACGCCTATTAATTTAGGCGCTATGTTACTAATGCTGTAAACAAACGTATCTCTCAGTGTACCCTTGAGCCGTTCAATCATTTCTTTTGTTTGTTTTTCTTGTTTATTACGATTGCAACGGCAATCGAAGCAAAGAGAATTAAATTAAGAACAAGCGAGAGATACTTGCCAGTCAAAAACGAATTTGGTTCATAGATAAATTGAATTTCGTGTGAACCTTTAGGAACAGCTATTCCCATAAAAGCGTGGTTAGTCTTATATACTTCTGTCTTTTTGCCGTCGATAAAAGCTTTCCAACCTGGCAGGTAAGTGGTGCTAAAAACGAGAAAATTGTTTCCTGATGTTGTGGCTCTTGCTGTAATTTTTTCGTCGCTATATGAAACGATATTCAATGTAGTAGTTGAGTCAGTTTTGTCCAGATTCAAATTACCACTTTCGATGAATGCTTTTACTTTCGGATCGAATTTGTCGTTAGCAACAGCATTGAGAATTTCAATCGGTTTTCTGACCTCAACCGTATCGACGAAATAGAGTCTCGGAAGTGCATTTTGATTTTCGTAAACAAAAGTATTTCCCGATTGATAAATAGGAATTAGCCCCATTGGATTATACGGTCTGTCGGTAATGATATATTTTACATTAGCCATTCGCCAGAGCGTAATATTTGCTGGTGTTACAACGTCGATAATATCTTGATATGCTCGTGGTTTAGCTGCTGAGTAGCCAAAAAAATCTTCTAAAAGAAAATAAACATTATAATTTCCATTGTTGGAAATTGAACCGAGAGAGCCGTCCTGTTTTAAATTTAATATTCTAAATGGCTCTTTATCGTTTTTGTTTTTTATAGCTGTTACATATTCCGGTTGACGAAACATATCTTCAATTTTCTGTGAATCTTCATAATGTGCGCCGCGACTACCGATCCTGAAAAGGTCAAAAATAATCAAGAATGCAAGAGCGCCGAGCAGTACTTCCTTTTTAATATTGTTGTTCAAATATGCGTAGATCAATCCAAATGTAAGTGTCAAAAGTGCCATTGCAATTTGTAGATCGCCGCGGAACATATCGGCCATATAATCGGAAAGTGCATTGAACATTTGTGCTTGCTGCTGATTGCTAAGGGAAGTCGCATAGGTATTTACTCTCGAAACAAACCAGTCGGACAAAAGACCACCAAAAATTATTGAAATAACAAAAAGACCTGAAAAAACAAGTGCAGTGTTTTTAAAATTCTTCAGATAAGCAATGTTTTTTTCTTTTCGCAATTCGGATAATTTCATCAAACCCAATCCCGCTAACAGTGGAAAGATGATCTGAATTACATGAAGTATCATCGACGGTGCTCTGAAGTTATCGAAATAGGGGAAATAGTAATACATCAGATTATAGACGATGGGGAATGTCCTTCCAAATGAAATTAATAGAAAGAAAAGTATGACAATTGTAAAATACCGTACCATCGGGTCTTTCCATCTCAAAATAATTGTCATAATACCAAGAGCAAAAATTATTACTCCCATGTACATCGCAGTATCGACGAAAGGCATTTGACCGAAATAGGTGTTGACTTCGACGGGTTGATAGTTTGTTAGAGGACCTTTGTAAGTAGACCTGCCAAAGCCGTAATAAGAAGGCACAATGAAAGTTAATACTTCGCCGGGCGAGAAAGACCAGTTGGTTGCATACTGATAAAAATCGGATTCGCTTTGTGCACTTTTATTTTCTTTTTCAACTATACTTTCTGTACCACGCGTTGAATAAGGTTTGTATTCGAATAGCTGCCCGTAAGTATCATACGACATTAGGACTGCAATTACGGCAGCGACAATTGAAACGGCAATCGACTTAAAAAGCTGATTCCTCAAAAAATTGTTTTTAGTGTAAATTGCATGAGCAAAGTAATAAATGAAATAAATTAATGATGCTAACCCAAAATAAAAAACAATTTGAACGTGTGCCCCAAATACCAGAATATGTAATCCGACTATAAACAATAAAACGTCTAGTATTTTTATTTCTTTCTGGAATTTAAAGAGCATCATCATAATAAAGGGAAAGATTGAAAGGCTCATCAGTTTTGTTGTGTGTCCGATAAAAAAGAGTACAATAATACCAGTACTGAAGGCAGCCGAAGTTGCAGTTATGAAAGCAATACCTCGGGAAGCTCCGAATTTCCGCATGAAAAAAAACGCAGTAAATGCAAGTATTAATAAATTGAAGGTATAAATTGCATTGTAGTTTTTAAAAGCTGCTGAGTAAATTTTTGAAGAAAATGAATAGAGCATGGCGGTTAAGTCATAATAACGAACCGACATCGAGGTAACAACTGCCGGCATTCCACAAAAGATGTAAGGATTCCACAAAGAAACTCCATCTCGCTCTTTTAGTGCATATTGTCTCATACTCTTAATTTGAATAAGGTCGCCTGACGTTGTGGTTTTATCGCCGAACATTACAGGAGAAAAAAAAGCGAACATGAGCAAAAGAATAATCAATAGTAAAATCGGCGTTCTATATTTTTCGGGAATTAAATTCACAATTGAAAAGCCAAATTCACTTGACTCTTTTTTTGTTGTGGTTCCTTTCTTTTGTTTGCTCATTTAATCACCATTGATTTTATGCATTTTTATGATATTCATTAAGAATTGCCTTTGCATAATTTACCCAGGTCATTTTCTTTGCCTGCTCTTCAATTCTTCCTCTTGGAATAGGATTTTCGATAAAATTTTTCATTACGCGATACATCGAATCGATATTATTTGGTTCTGCTAAATAGCCGTTGTAGCCGTGTTTAATAGTTTCAGGAAAATGTCCCACCGCAGTGGCGATCGTCGGTAAATTAAAATTATATGCCATCGATTCTACGCCCGATGGGGTGGCAACTTCATAAAACAAAACATTACAATCTGCAACTTGAAAATATTTGTGCACTTCTTCATTTGGAACGTATTTGTTTACAACAACCACACTCTCCCTAATTCCGAGTTTATCAATCAGTTCAAGAGGTCTGTAATTGCTTTCGTCGTCCTTCTCGTCTGTAAATAAATTCTTGAGGAAGCCAAAAAGCTTGTTTTTCAGACGGGTCGATAATTTTTTTTCGTCGAGTGTTTGCCAGAACGATTCGCCAACAATTAACAGCGATACATCGTTTCGTTCTGCAGCCAACTTTGCAAAAGCCTGGATTACGTTGTGCAAACCTTTATATTTTCTTATAAATCCAAAAAAGAGGAAAACATATTTTTTCAGTCCCAACTCGGTTTTAATTTTTTCCCGATCAATGTTAAAATCGGGAGTAAACATGTCGTATATCGGATGATAGAGGCGAATAACCTGTTGAATTCCCTTTCGTGACAATTCGACGTGATTATCCCTCTCTTTATTTTCAACAAGAATAAATTTTTGTTTTGGAAAAACTCCCTTTAACTCCTCAAAAGTTTTGAGTGAATGAACAATAAAAGTATGCGGTTTTTTCAAGGCATATTTGAGGAAGATTTTATCGAGTATACTGCTTTCTTTCTGAGCCACTACATGGAGGTCGAATATAATTTCGCAATTGCAAGTCGTTTTTAATTTCCGGGCAATGTAGCCCATCGGTAATCCTTGCACCGCAATTGCCCATTGAAAAACTACAATGTCGGGGTTGATGTTTTTAATTAGTTTAGCAGTTTTGTTCCAGGATAGAGGATTGTTATAATTAGTTACATATTCAATTTTAACTGGAGTACCCTCGAGAAAATTTTTTTTGCTCGAGCGGTCGATGAAATCACGCGGAATTATTGAAGGGTATTGTTGAATCCAGGATACAATATAAACCTCAGCACCTAATTTAGTCAAAGATTTAGCAAGCGAAGTGGTATAATTTGCAATTCCTCCTTTGAATTGCGGACCGGGACCGAAGATTACAATTTTTTTCATTTTGAATAATTATTTATTGTTTTTAATTCTTTCTACAGCCACATCGTAAACTCGTTTCATTCCTTCTTCAAGTGATATTTTAGGTTCCCATTTTAGTAATTGTTTAACAAAACTCATATCGCTATAACGTGAATGGACTCCCATTGGTTTGTCGGTGAGTGGTTTAATTGTAGGAGAATAGCCGGCAAATTTTGTAAAGAGCTGGATTAATTCAATAAAAGAAGTCAGTTTTCCCGAGCCTATATTGATTGCCGTTCCGTCGTGAATTTTGTCCATTGCCAGAAACATACAGTCCATTACATCGTCAATATGCACAAAGTCCCTGCCTTGTTGGCCGGTGCCCCAAACTTCGAAGGGGTCTTCTTTGCGTGCTGCTCGTGTTGCAATTGCTGGTACGGGATAACTCAAATCTTGATCTTCGCCGTATCCAGAAAAAGGACGTATACACACAATTGAAATTCCGTAATGTTCTGCTGCAATTTTCGCAAGGTACTCGCCTGTTAGTTTTGTCCAGCCGTAAGTCATATCCGGTTTCCCCAGCGTATAACCGTTTATATCGATATAAGATTCCTTTAAAGCTACAGCATTTCCTTCCGCTTGCAGATTAATTGGATAAGCAGCCGAAGAGCTGGGATAAAGAACTCTTTCTGGTTTCGACTTGGCAATCCAGTTGAAAAATTCGGCGTCGATCGAGAGATCGAGCGCAACCGCCATCGGATCGCCTTCAATTTTTGCGCGTCCTCCTACAATTGCAGCAAAATGAAATACATCTCCAAAACGTTCTATCTTCAGTCCGTATTCTCTTCTCAACCTGTCTTTATCTTCCTGCAATTTATTTAGGAATTTTCTAATGTCAGTTTGAAAGAAAAAGAGACGTTCGTCTTTGCCAAAAATTTCGATATCTTTAAATTTTTTTGAATAAGAATCACTGAGCCATGTAGTAGGATGAGTTCCAACAGAAAGGTCGTCAACCATTATAACGTAGTCGTTTGTTCTTTTAAGCAATTGTTTTACGGTATTTCTGCCCACAAATCCGCAGGCTCCAGTTACGAGATGAAATTTCATAATAAGGTTCCTTTTTTCTTCAATCGTAAAAATAAGAATTTTTGGCTTTTATCTTTCTATTCGAAACATTATTCGGCTTGATAATATGAAAAATCAAACTTACCTTCGGAATGCAATTTAGTTAAGAAACAAAAGGAGCTTGATTTTATCAGAACGACTTAACTTTTGCCTTAACATTAATTTTTCCGTTTTTTCTAAAGAATAAATCAACTTTGATTGAATCACCAGCAATTAAATCTTTAGTTACTCCAATAAGCATTATATGATGCCCACCTGGTTTAAAGCTAAGGCTTGAATTTGGTAATATTTTGACAAATTCAACTTCCCTCATTCCCATCATATCCTCGCCGGCTTTATAAGTTTCGTGAATCTCCACAATCTGAGCCACAGATGATTTTGCCGCATAAAGCGTATCTTCAAGTGTGCTTTTATTGCTAATTGTCATGTAAAGCGCCGAATTATGTCCCGTTGCTGCAGGACGCGCCCAGGCATTAGTTACTTCGATTTTTAATTCTTGCGCATTTATTAACATGGGAAAAAGAAATGTTAGTAATATTAATTTTTTCATAACGTCCTACCCCCTTTACAATAATTTTTTGATGTCGGCATAAATTTCTTCGAGATTCAGCTTGCTGCCGGAATAATTTTTCCTTACTATTCCGTTCCGGTCAATTAATTGGATTCTGTCCGTATGGATATAGTAATAAATTTTTTTTCCGTTGGCGAGGATTGTTGAATCTCCCGGAACGGCTAACACTTCAACTGTTTTCATTAATGAGTTAATCTCATTTTGACTTCCCGTAAGGAATTCCCAATTATGCGTGTCAAGATTCCTGATTTCCGCATACTTTTTCAAAACTTCAGGCGTGTCATTCAAAGGATCAAAACTGATCGAAATGAATTTTACATCCGATATTCCTTCGTTGTTTAACTTATCTTTTAAAAGGCGCATATTGTTTGTGGTAAGCGGACAGATATCCGGGCAATTTGTAAAAATGTAACCTGCTACGGTTAAGCGTCCTTTGATATTGTCCGGAAATATTACTTCTTTACCTTCTTGATTGATAAGATGAAATTTATATTCCGAAAGATCTATTAATTTTGGGAAATTATTTCCACAAGCGACTAATATCGCCAAAACGGGAATTATTTTAATTAATTTCATATTTACTTATTTTGAAATATCCAAAAGCAATAATAATTAATTAGGTTTTTAAATGAAACGTTTCTTTATGATTGCTCTTATTCTGGTTGCATTTAGATTGAATGCACAGGATACATTAAAAATAATGACTTATAACATTCATCAATATACTCCGTATAATCCCACGGAGAATGATCCGTCGAGACTAGATTGGGATAACCCTGCATTGAAATTTGTTGTTAACGCTGTTAATCCCGACATTCTGGTCTGTCAGGAAGTAGTCGACAAAGCTTCTGTCGAACAATTTTTGAAATATGTATTAGAATATAAATATAAGGCCGCTGATTTTATTGCCTCGACAGGTATGAACAGCGCACTATTTTATAAAGAAGATAAAATTGAATCGCTGGGTAACATAATTCATGATGCAGTAACGAGACCAATTCACGAATTTCCGGTGGTGAATAAAATTACTGGCGACACATTGATTATATTTTCGGTACATCTTAAAGCTAACACGAGAGATGGTGATAATAGTGAAAATCTAAATAAAAGATTTGAACAGGCTAAAGTATTGAGAAGTGTTACTTCTAAATTTGCTGAAGATAAAGATTATATAGTTCTGGGCGATTTCAACACACTTAACGGCTCCGAAGCTGCCGTTGCTGAATTAATCGACACAAGCGCTCCGGGATATTTTATCGACCCCCTGGATGCAATTGGTGAGTGGAACTACAATCCTCTCTTTAAACATGTTCATAGCTATTCCTCGGCGGAACTTACAAATCGATTTGACATGATACTCATTTCTCAAGCAGTCAAAGACCCCGGCGGTATTGAATATATCTCTAATTCCTATACAATAGTGGGAAACGACGGTAATCACTTCAAAATGCCTGTTAATTTCGGTACAAATACTTTTGGTATCGAACTAGCAGATTCACTCGTATCGGCAAGCGACCATTTGCCTGTTTATGCACTTTTCAAATTCGATAAATTGCAGAGTGTTTCAAATGATGGCGAAATGTATTACGGATTCGAGTTATATCAAAATTATCCGAATCCATTTAACCCGTCAACGAATATTAAATTCAAACTCGAAACGAGTGGATATGTAAAACTTGTTGTGTTTGATATTCTTGGCAGGGAGATAACACAACTTGTCAACGGATATTACCCACCTGGTTCTTACGAATTCAGTTTTGATTCAAGCAGCTATAAACTATCGTCAGGAATTTATTTCTACACGCTAAATTTTAACGGTTATTCAACCACCCAAAGGATGATTTTAATAAAATGAGAAACTACCGGGTTTCATAATGTTTTTATCGAATGCGAATGCTTTCCGATGTTAGTGAATTATAGAATTTATTCGGTTTGAAATCATTTTTCTGTAGGTGGAAAAATTCTTAGTTGTCATGTTTGTTCAAACTATAATATTATGGAAGGCAATTATATCTTAGGTTCCGAATTATTGTTTGCTGCTCGATTTAATTACACATTCGTATCATACGAGCAATATTTTTTCGAATTGAGCATTATCCATTTGATTATAACAACAATGTTATTTCCTTTGAAGGTTTCTCGTTTGAGTAAGAATTATGATTTGTAAATGGTAAGATAAATCGACATAATTTTAATAAATTTGCCTTGATAAAATAAAGGAGAATCATGGACGGCAAAACAATACTTATTACAGGTGGAACAGGTTCCTTCGGAAAGAAATTTGTTGAAACTGTATTGAAAAGATTTACACCAAGAAAAGTCATTATTTATAGCAGGGATGAACTGAAGCAATTTGAAATGCAGCACAATCCTAAATACAATAAAGAAGGCGTATTGATGCGCTATTTTATTGGTGATGTACGGGACGAGGAAAGGCTCAAGAGGGCAATGGAAGGTGTTGATTATGTTGTTCACGCAGCTGCATTAAAACAAGTGCCAGCATGCGAATACAATCCTTTCGAGGCGGTTAAAACCAATGTAATTGGCGGGCAAAATGTGATTAATGCTTGCATTGAAAAAGGGGTTAGAAAAGTTATTGCTCTCAGTACCGACAAAGCCGCAGCCCCGGTTAATCTTTACGGCGCAACAAAACTAACTTCCGATAAGCTTTTTATAGCGGCAAATAATTTCAAAGGCGCTCACGATATCAAATTCTCTGTAGTCCGTTACGGCAATGTTATGGGCAGCCGCGGTTCAGTAATTCCATACTTCCTTCAAAAAAGGAAAGAAGGGGTTCTACCGATAACCGATGAAAGAATGACGCGTTTTAATATCACTCTTCAACAGGGAGTCGACTTCGTTCTCGAAAGTTTCAAACGAATGTGGGGTGGCGAGCTCTTTGTACCAAAGATTCCTTCTTATAGAATATTAGACCTTGCCAAAGCCATCGCTCCTGAGTGCAAAATTGAAATTGTGGGAATTCGTCCCGGCGAGAAAATTCACGAAGAGATGATAACACAAGCAGATGCTCTCAATACAATTGAATTCGACGACTATTTCGTTATTCTGCCGTCAGTTCAATTGGGTAACGATTCTAACTTCAAGTTGTGGGATACAGAAGAATTTCGATTGAAAAGCAATGGCAAACCAGGAAGATTTTGTGAATACGGCTTTTCTTACAATAGCGGATCTAATCCACACTTCCTTACGGTTGAAGAACTACGTGAGTTAATTGAAAAAAATGTTGTCGTATCTTAAAGGAAATTTTATGAATTCAAAAACTTATTCATATGGAAAACAAAATATAAGTAAAGACGATATCGAATGTGTGGTTAAAGTATTACAGTCCGATTGGCTAACGCAAGGCCCAACTATAGATGAATTTGAAAAAGCGCTTACAGATAAATTTGGTGCAATATATGCTGCAGCTTGTTCAAACGGTACTGCAGGCTTGCATTTAATTGCATTGGGACTCGGCTGGTCGAAAGGCGATGTTGTTATTACAACTCCAATAACTTTTCTTGCAAGCGCCAACTGCGCAATTTATGCCGGTGCGGATGTTGACTTTGCCGACATCGATCCACTTTACTACACAATAGACCCAAATAAACTTGAAGATAAGATCAAATCTTACCGAAAGAAAAATATTAATGTTAAAGCAGTTGTCGCCGTCGATTATGCCGGTCAGCCATCCAATTGGGAAGCATTAAAAAGTCTTAAAGATAAATATGAATTTCAACTTGTTAATGACTTCTGCCATGCTCCTGGAGCAGAATATAAAAAAGATTATACCTATGCAGTTAAATATGCAGACGCTGTCAATTTGAGTTTTCATCCAGTGAAACATATTACTACAGGAGAAGGAGGTGCAGTTCTCTCAAACGATAGTAGTTTTATCAAAAGAGTAAAAACACTAAGAACACATGGCGCAACAAAGGATCCTACTGTTCTCGAAAAAAATGACGGCCCCTGGTATTATGAAATGCACGAAGTCGGATTCAATTACAGAATTACCGATTTCCAGTGCGCACTTGGAATTTCGCAATTAAAAAAACTCGATTCCTTTGTTGTCGAAAGAAGAAAAATTGCAAAATATTACGATGCTTTTTTTAAGAACGATGATCGATTTATTATTCCTCACGTCAACAAGGATTCCAACCATGCTTATCATCTCTATCCATTACAGATTAAATTCGACGAGTTAAAAATATCGAAGAAATCTTTTTTCGAAAAGATGAGGGAAAAGAAAATTTTTCTTCAGGTGCATTATATCCCAGTCCACCTTCAGCCGTTTTACAAAAAAAGATTTGGATTTAAGGAAGGTGATTATCCCGAAGCTGAACTATTTTATAAAAGAGAAATCTCGATTCCAATTTATCCTGGATTAAATGAAGAAGACCTAAATTACATTACAAAATCAATTGCGAGCACACTCGATTTAATGAAATGAAAATATCAATTATTACAGAAGGATTTCAAAATACTGGATACGGTCATATAACCAGATGCCTTTCGCTCTATCAAGCCTTTGAAGAAAGGAACATTTACCCGCATTTCTTCATAAATGGCGACGACAAATGCTCACATTATTTAAATGGTGTTCGATATGAAATAATCGACTGGCTTAGTCATCCTGCACAGTTGATAAAAAAAATCATAAATAGCGACTATGCCATTATTGACTCGTACCTTGCAAGTAGGGAATTTTACGATAAAATATCAAACTTCTGCGAAAAACTTGTTATAGTCGATGATAACCTGAGAATCGATTATCCAGAATCGATTATACTAAATGGAACACTCAACGCGGAAAATTATCCTTACCAGAAAAAAGCAGGATACGATTTTCTCCTTGGTTCGGAATATATACCAGTGAGAAAACCGTTTTGGGATTCAAATCAGCGTAAATACAATAAAGAAGTAAAAAGCATTTTAATTACATTCGGCGGACAGGATATAAGAAATCTTACTTTGCCCGTACTGAAAATAGCATTAGAAATTTATCCACAAGCAGTAATGCACGTTGTCTTTGGCAATAAAGGAAAAGACGAAATTGAAAAATTTGAGAAGCAATACGAAAATGTAAATTTTTACAGCATCTTAAACGCCGAGCAAATTAAAGATTTGATGTTGAAAGCCGATATTGTTGTTACTGCTGCAGGACAAACATTATATGAACTTGCGGCAACAGGAACTCCTTCGATCGCAGTGGCAGTAATCGATAATCAAAAAAACAACATACTCGAATGGCATAAAAGTGGCTTTCTGATCGAACCAATTTTTTACAATGAAATTAATAGTATGAAAAAAATTGTCGACCAGCTTCAAAAATATAAGTCGATCAGTTTGCGTAAAAAATGCGGTAGCGCCGGCAGAAAAAAAGTTGACGGTCAGGGCAGTCGACGTGTTGTGGCCTATCTTATTGACCGTATATGCTCCGTCGATAAATTTTATTTAAGGAAGGCAGTGGCCGGCGATTCCAAAATTGTATATGAATTGTCGAACGATCCCACTGTAAGAATGCAATCGATTAACAAAAACCCAATCCCGTGGGAAGAACATCTCGTATGGTTCAATAAAAAAATTAACGATGAAAATTATTTATTCCTTCTGGCTTTCGACCGCGAGGATCGATTTATCGGTCAAATACGCTTTCAAATAGAAGATAATCATGCATTCGTAAGTGTCAGTTTAACTGAAAATTTTCGCGGTAAAGGATTGTCAAAAAGAATTATTAAAGAAGGCTCGCGCAGATTGTTTGTCGAAAATCAGAATGTTAGATCGATAACAGCATACATATTGCCGCAAAACAGCGCTTCCTTAAGTGCATTCGAAGCTTCGGGATATAAATTGGAAGGCGAGGAATTAATTAATAATGAAATCTATAAAAAGTATGTGCTTGTGAGGTGATAGCGTGATTATCGAAAATTTTGACCTCGATAAAAAAGTGTTTATCATTGCCGAACTTTCAGCAAATCACAATCAGAATTTTCAGACGGCAATCGATTCAATAAAAGCAATCAAAGAATGCGGAGCTGACGCTGTTAAACTCCAGACTTATACTCCCGATACAATTACAATTGACTGCGACAACGAATATTTTCAAATTAAACAAGGTACTATATGGGATGGTGTTACCCTCTACCAGCTTTATCAAAAAGCTTATACACCGTGGGAATGGCAGCCCGAACTTAAAAAATTTGCTGAAGAACTCGGTCTAATTTGTTTTTCTTCTCCATTTGATAAAACGGCGGTCGACTTCCTGGAAAAGATGAATGTACCCGCGTATAAAATTGCCTCTTTCGAAATTACAGATATACCGTTGATTGAATACGCTGCCTCGAAAGGAAAACCGATGATAATCTCCACTGGAATTGCAAACGAAGAGGACATACAGGAAGCTATCGACGCATGCAAAAGAATGAATAACGATCAGATTGCGCTTTTGAAATGTACCTCTTCTTATCCTGCTCCAATTGAGGATGTAAATCTTAATACTATTCCCTACATGAAAGAAAAGTTCAAAACTATCGTCGGTTTATCAGATCATACAATGGGAACGGTTGTACCAGTAGCTGCAGTAGCGCTTGGAGCAAGAATTATCGAAAAGCATTTCATACTCGATCGAAAGATTGGGGGACCGGATTCTTCATTCTCACTTGAACCTTCGGAATTCAAAAAAATGGTTGAAGATATCAGAAATGCTGAAAAAGCACTTGGCAAAGCCACATTCGAAATTAATGAGAAAGTTAAGAAGAGCAGAACATTTGCGCGCTCTCTCTTTGCAGTTAAGGATATAAAGGAAGGAGAGCTACTAACTGAAGAAAACGTCCGCTCGATTCGTCCTTCTTATGGACTGCATCCGAAATTTTTGAAACAAGTAGTCGGCAGAAAAGCGAAAACCTATATAAAAAAAGGAACTCCTTTGAAATGGGATTTGATCGACTGAGCAGTTATTTATACAGGCAATGAAATTTAACGAATCTTTATGCGCTTGAGAAAAAAAGAATATCAAAATTATTTCTGAGAAAATTCTCTTTCGAACGGCGTGCGAATAGTTCAAAAAGAAATGGAGATTTATTCATAAAGACTTCATAAAAAATTCACATCACGCAAAAAATAAACTAAAGGATTTATGGGAAGAAGAAGCTACTCGAATTTTGTATGCGCCATAGTACAGGCGCGAATCGGTTCTACACGGCTGCCCGGAAAAATATTTAAAGAACTCGAAGGCAAGCCGATTTTGTGGCACGTTATTAATCGACTGTCGCATTCCAAAAAAATCAAGAATATTATTGTTGCAACTACAGACCTGCCTGAAGACGATGCTACTGAGGAATTTTGTGAGAATAATAAAATCGATTGTTTTCGAGGTAGTTCCGAAGATGTTCTTTCAAGGTATTACCAGGCTGCTATCGATTATGAAGTCGATACAATCGTTAGGGTTACATCCGATTGTCCTGTAATCGATCCAGCTGTTATCGACAAAATGATCTCTAAGTATTTTCTTCTGAACAAAAACGGTATGGTCGACTATTTGAGCAATACAATTAAAAGAACTTTCCCTCGTGGACTTGATGCCGAGATATTTTCTTTCACAGCGCTGGCGGAAGCATTTAGATGCGCAAACGAAAAATACGAACGCGAACACGTTACTCCCTATATCTATCAACATCCCGACATTTTTAAAATTGTGAATTATGAAAACAACCAGGATTATTCATTCCACAGATGGACGGTCGATACGGCGGAAGATTACGAATTGATAAAACAGATCTACAAGAACCTGTATAAACCGAATAAGTTATTTTATTTCGAAGACATCCTAAAATTATTCGAGGAAAAGCCAGAGTTGATTAAAATAAATCAGAAGGTAAAACAAAAAAGTCTGGGAGAGTAATAAGAAAAGCTTCGTCGGCTGAACGACGAAGCTTCAAAATTAATTGAGTCCACAGCTACCCGTTGAACATCCGCCATATGCAGGCAAGTTGCAGGAGCCGTCAGCGCACCCGGTCGAGGTCTCGTATGAATCACTTTCATTTGAAGTGCTAAATGATGAGAGCAGCTTTTTATAATTTCTGGATTTGCAGGATGGGCATTCGATATCACTGAGTTTGTTTATTGACTTATGATAAATTTCATACTTTTTGCCGCAGTCGTTGCATTTGTATTCGTAAACGGGCATAAACAATCCTCCTTATTTGATTATTTCAGTATCTATGAATCCGATATTTTCTATTTCAGCGTGAATTTTATCTCCAGGTACTACTCTGCCCACTCCTTCTGGAGTGCCGGTAAAAATCAGGTCGCCCTTTTCAAGTGTCATTTTTGACGAGATGTATTTTACGATTTTTATTGGCTCAAAAATCATTTTTTTTATGGACGAGTTTTGCCTGAGCTCGCCGTTAACAGAAAGTTTAATTGTTTCGTTTCCTCTTAATTTGTAATCTTTTTTTAATACAAATTCAGAAAGCACTGCAGCAGTGTCGAAACATTTTGAAAGTGTCCATGGGTCACCTTTTGCCATAAATTCTTTTTGAAGGTCTCTCAATGTCATGTCGAGTCCAACAGCGTAACCTGCAATAGCTTCTTCCGCAGCGGAATCGTTGGCATCTTTAATCGTATTTCCGATTAACAAAACAAGTTCCACTTCATGGTGAAGATTATTGGAATATTCGGGATGGATTACATTTTCACCGGAATAAATTACATTCGATGCCGCTTTCAAAAATATGACTGGAAATTCGGGAACCTCGTTGCCAAGCTCGAGGGCATGCGCCGCATAATTTCTGCCAACGCAGACAATCTTACCGATCGGTATTTCTTCATTGCTGTTTTTAACTTTTAAATATTTCATAGCACCTGTTTGATATTTATTAATGAAATTGGTTTCAGAATATTATTTTTTCTTTTCAAATAATAATTCAGTAAAAATAAAGTCGGGCGAATTCGGTACCTCCAGGCTGAACTGTTTTACGTTTCCTTCGAAATCCATATCGAATTTTATCCAGCCACGCGTCAGGAATTCATCTTCCCAGTCAATATAAAAAGTGTCGTAATGATAGTGATTGAGAACGCCCCTGAAAGTTGGAGTGGGAACAAACTGCAGAAAGAGCTTACCGTCTTTAAGATTTATTTCCGCTTCGCCATACATCTTATCTTCATATTTTCCGCAATATTTTTCGAGTGGGAGTGAGGGCGAAGTATTTTTTGCGCGTACTTCTTCCCGTCTTTTTAGTTCATCCTCATACTTTTGTAAACGCTCATTCCATTTCTCGAGCATTATTTTATTATAATCTTTCGGTTCGATTCCAGTAAATAAGTCGATAATATAATCCTGGATTGCCGAAACCATGCCGGTTTCCATATTGCTCAAAATTGCAAAGCCGAAATTTTCTTCGGGTAAAAGAACAACCGTAGAAATCATTCCGGGCATACCGCCACCGTGATAAAGCATTTTTTTACCGTTTCTGTATCGTATAAACCAGCCCAATCCATAATTCATTTCACCAAAAGCAGTTTGGTTCGACCACATTTCTTTCGATTGTTCTTTGCTAAAAATTGTTATGCTGTCGATTTTGCCCCTGTTAAGTTGAAGACGAATCCATTGCGCCAGATCGTTTACCGAAGAATTAATTCCGAGCGCTCCACTCGCATTGTCTTTTTGAGTGTCGGTGTAAACTTTTATTTCACCGTTCTTTTTGTAATGAGCCTTTGCTTTATTTTCTGCGGTTGCAAGTTCTTTATAAGATGTGTTTGTACTTGTCATTTTCAGTGGAACGAGAAAATGCTTTTTAATGAAATCACCCCAGGAAGTGTCGGTTACAGCTTTTATAATTTCCGCAGCGGCTATGAACATAATATTTTGATATCCGTACTTAGAGCGAAAACTCGAAACAGGTTTGAGATACCGTGCGCGTCTTATTACTTCTTTGCGATCGTAGTTTGAACCCAGCCAAAGAAAATCTCCACTAAATGTAGCAAGTCCACTTCGATGTGTTACGAGATCGCGTATTGTAATTTCATTAGTAACCCACGGGTCGTACATTTGAAAATCCGGCAGATAGTCGATTACCCTGTCGTCCCATTTGATTTTTCCCTGGTCGACCAAAACAGCCAGAGCAGCCGTTGTGAATGCTTTGGAACAGGAGGCAATTACAAAGAGAGTATTGGCGTCGACTTTTTCATCTTTACCGTATTCTCTAACTCCGTATCCCTTTGCAAAAATTACAGAATCGTCTTTTACAATTGAAACGGCAAAGCCGGGCATATCCCAATCATCCATAGCATTTTGAATGTATTCGTCGAGTTGTTTTAGCCTTTCTGTTTGTGCATTTAAAAATTGCACCGACAGAAAAAGCAGAATCAGCAGAAAAAATTTTCTCTTCATTTTAATTCCGATTGATGGTTCATTTATAGATGAAATATAAGAATAGCGTTCCTTTTTATGAAAGAGGAAGTTTATTTAATGATTACTCTCAACGAACACGCTGATATTTTCCCATAAGCACAGCTTCGCCGAGTATATGTCCTTTCATTAAACCGAGAAGCTTTTTCTTCGTCATTTTATTATCTGCGGGTAAGGAAGTATTGAGAGCGTATAATTTAAAATAGTAACGATGTATACCAGAAGGAGGACACGGACCTCCGTAGGAATTAATGCCCCAGTCGTTCAGCCCTTCAATTGAATTTTGTGGAATTTGTTTCTTATTGGAAGCACCTTCGGAAAGGTGATCGATTTCAGGTGGAATGTTGTACAAAACCCAATGGACCCAATCTCCAGCAGGAGCATCGGGGTCGTCGTTGATTAATGCAAATGATTTTGTGCCTTCCGGAATATTGTTCCATTTCAATGGTGGCGAAATGTTTTCTCCGTCACATGTATAACGAACGGGTATCATCCCTTCGTGCTCAAAAGCAGGTGAATTAATTGTGAATTTCATATTCACCTCCGAATTACATTTTATGAATAATATAATTGCAAGCAATATGAAAATTGAGTTTCGCATTTATATTCATGCAGTGAGTGACAATACTTTGTCTTTCGAAAAGAATTTAGGGAATTTTCTCACGATGCATTGACCAATCATTTCTGCTATCTCTTCAACTTCAAGTAAATTTGTATTGATTATAACATGATAAAGAAGTGGATCTTCAATATTCTTATGGAAGAATTTCCAGATATACTGTTTGCGTGCTTCATCTTCCTCGCGAATGAAATCAGCTGCTTTTTTGTAATCAAGATTATAAAGTCGGCATGCGTTTTCAATTCTGTATGAGAGAGGGGCAACCAGTCGTATATGGAATGCGTTTTTTCTTTTTGCTGTTATGATGTTTGCACCTCTACCTACTATTATTACATTTCCAAAGTCGGCTAATTTTAAGATCGTTTGAGATATTTTTCTGAGTAACAGAATTTTCGAAGGAGTAACACCGAGCAATTCGCCGAACCATGTTTCAATTTTAGGAGGCTTTTCCTCGTGTAAATATTTTCTGAAATGATCCGGCAATTGATGGTCCTCCATTATTTTTTCGATTAACGACCTGTCGAAATAAGTCCAGTCGTCGTAACCTTCAATTGCTCTTTTATTAAAGTATTCCACAAGTTTTTCGCAGATTACGGCTGCCCCAACTCCGGTTTCCCTCGAAATTGTGATGACTGGACCGGGATTTAATTTTCTGTGATGAATGCGCGCTTCTTCGGAGTCCTTATAATGTTTTTCAATATAGATGCGAGCTTTTTCGTATGCACTTAAAATCTTCATTGTCCGTCCCCCTTCCTTTTGTTGGGAAATCAGCATACGGCGAGTTCATGTAAAATCTAATAAAAACTTATATCAAAGTGAACAGAAATAAAAGTGGATAATTCAACATCATATCCATTTTTAGTTAAGACTAAATTTTTTTTGTGCAGGGAGACTTAGAAAATTATTTAAGGTAAATACGCTGCTTTGTTTATATCCTCTAAGTTTTTAATCTTAACCGGTGGATCTAAATATTTATCGAGAAAGGTGTAAATCTTAATTCTTATCTGGCGCGCAGTTTTTGTATCCAGACGGTCGAATGAATGCCCGCCTGGCATGTTATTGAAAATTTCGTACTCGAATTTTTTGCCGGCGGCTTTTAAAGACTTAATAAGATGTTCCACTTCCAGAACGTTCACATCCTCGTCGTTTGTGTTTGTATGGATCAAAAGAGGCGTTTTTAATTTCTCAGCATTCCATGCTGGCGAACGGCGTCTGTATTCATTTACATTTTCATCAGCAGTTTGACCGATATGATAATCAGCCGAGTAGAGTGCTCGATAGCTATCGTCTTTATAACCCATTCGGGCAATCAAATCGCTGACGGGAACACCAGCAAAACAAACTTTATAATTTTCAGGATATTCGAATATGTTCATCAGTGCAATCAGTCCACCGTGACTCCAGCCTATAATTCCAACGCGTTCTTTATCCACAAAATCATAATTCTCGAGAACAAATTCCCTGCTCGAATTAATGTCTTCAATTTCCAGACCGCCGTAATCGATTTTTTCATAAAACGATTTTCCATATCCTGTGCTTCCGCGGTAGTCAGCCGCTACAACAATATATTTTTGGTAGAGCAGTTCTCTTATAATGTGCGTGTAATAAGTGTTGAAATTTGCATGAACACCGCCGTGCGGAAAAACGATAAGGGGATATTTTTGAGAATAATCAATTCCTTTGGGAATGAAGATATAAGACCAGAATTTAACCGGATTACCAGCACCCTGTCCGGTAGGATTTTTTTCTTTCCATAAAGGAGGCCCTGTCAGGAATACTTTGTCGATAAATGCAACATCTCCCACTCGTTGAAACCATATAATGTCGTCGATCTTTTTTTCAAGTTCATCAAGACGATGATCCAGTGATTCGCTTTTGTTTTTAAGAGCTTGTAATTCTTCTTTAATATCCTGAGCAAAAAATGTCGTAAATGAAATTAAAAGTATGACTAATATTTTCATAACTGCCCCGCTCTATTTTTTTCGTCAACAAATTAAAGAATTACAACAAAATAATGAAGAAGTGAGATGAGGGGGGAGGGATTAGGGATTGGTGGTTAGGGATCAGGGATCAGGGAGTAGGGGCCAGGGGATGGGGAAGAGGGGGTGTGTGAATTATTTTCGTCGTTCTGTTTTTTGTTCTATGATTGTTGTTCAATGTTCTTTGTTGATGGGTTCATGATTTTAATTTTTTGTTCAATGTACGTGGTTCTTTGTTCAAAGTTTTGTGAAATTGAATGTCGATCGTTTTCGTGAGGAATGAACTGAAGGCGAATGTTGAAGTGAAGACTGCCTCCCACTTGTCTTTGTGAGCGAAGCGGAGCAAGCCGACTCTTTGTTTGATTGTTAAGCTAACAAATTAAAACAAAAAACTCCCGCACCCCCAAACCCCAGCACTTCGGCACAAAAAAGATAAATCTGGTATAAACAAAAAATCATTCAACTTAAAAGCTGTTTGCACATAATAAAAAATCCCGCATGTGCGGGATTTAAAATTATCAGTCAGATATTACTTCTATTGCGGGATTAACTTCACGCTTAAGTAAATTCTCGATTGCAATCAATGTTCCGCGTATTGCGCTCGGGCAACTACCGCATGCGCCCTGATAACGTATTTTAAGGGTATATCCTTCTAAGCCTCTTATTTCCAAACCACCGCCGTCGCCTGCAAGTGCTGGACGAACCCGCGTGTTGATTACTTCGTTTATCTTTTTCAAGAGTTCTGTTTCTTCTTCCGCACTGATATCAGCAATATCAGTTTCAGGCGGTATTAAAGATTTGTCAAAATTTTTAATGAATTCCACCAGCGGCTTTTGAATTTGTCCCCAAGATGCTGCGGGCTCTTTCTCGATCGTTATAAATTTATCCATATAAAAAACAGATACTACACCGGGAATTTCGAAGATTCCTTTTGCTAGCGGATCTTTTTGGGCTTCTTCTTTATTCTGAAAACTACGTGTTTCTTTCTGAAGCAATTTTTCATTTAATATGAATTTTAACGCTTGTGGATTCGGCGTTAAATCAACATCCTGTACCATTAACATTTTTTACTCTCCTTTTAATACTAAATAAACGTATGCATAAGTGCGAAAGTTCTCAATTCATTACATGCAATCTTATGAAAAATTAGGCACCTATTCAAGAACTCATTTTCTGTTATCGATTATCAAAACAAATTCACCTTTGAGATTTCTCAATTTTGCTGCATTCAAAACCTCATCAATTGAGCCTCTGATAAATTCTTCGTCTTTCTGTGTTAGATTATATGCCAGTACAGATGGTATTGAATTTCCAAAGTTTCTTTTAACGTCTTCCAGTATTTTAATCAAACGGTAAGGTGTTTCCATCAGAACTATTACTTCTTTAATTTCCTTTAATTTCATCAAATCGCGACGGCGTAAATCTTTTTTGGGCGAAATCCATCCGGCGTAATAAAATTTACTAAAATCAAATCCGGAACCAACCAATGCAGCCATAATCGAACTGCTTCCTGGTACGGGAACAACCTCGATTCCGTTTTTAATTGCAAGTTGAACTAATAAAGTTCCCGGGTCAGAAAACAACGGTGTTCCGCAATCGGATATTAATGCAGCTGACTGGCACTGCCGAATTTTTTTTAGGAGTGAATACGAGTTTTCTTCTTCATTATGTTCGTTGAGCGAGTAAAGTTCTTTTTTAATGTCGTATTTTGACAGAAGTCGATTGGCTTCCTTAAATTCCTCGCATATTATAAAATCACATGTACGAAGTACTTTCAACGCGCGCAGCGTAATGTCTTCGTAATTACCAATTGGAGTTGAAACAATATATAACTTCGGATTCATTCTACTTTTTGATTCCGAAAGAGAAAACGAGACGTATCTGGATTGCTATAAAACGTTATTAGTCGAGCAATTCTTTTAATTTGTTCTTCAGTTCTGTTAGTTGAACGATAAATTTTTCGCCGGACTGACGAATTTTTAATTCCACGTTTCCATCTTTCAGATTTTTTTCACCTACAATTAATTGTACGGGCATGCCGAGCAAGTCAGCATCATTGAATTTGAATCCCGCGCTGGCATCAAGTCTGTCGTCAAATAGAACTTCATAGCCTGCATTCAGTAGTTCATTATATAATTGCTCGGATGTTTCCGACACATTTTGATTTTTCATATTTAGCCCGATAAGATGAATATCGAAAGGTGCAAGGGGTTTTTTCCAGATTATGCCTCTTTCGTCGTAGTTCTGTTCGAGATAACAGGCCAGTACTCTTTCGACTCCAATGCCATAACTTCCCATCACAACGGGATGTTCTTTGCCGGTTTCATCGAGGTAATTAACTCCAAGTGCTTCGGAATACTTTGTACCGAGTTTGAATATATGACCAAGTTCAATTGCTTTAAAAACACTGAGTGTAGAATTGCATCGAATGCATTTTTCACCGCTTTCGACTGTACGCAGGTCGAAATATTCAATTTGAGGTACGTCGCGTCTCAGGTCGATACCCCCGATGTGATAATCGTTTTTATTTGCACCGCTATATAAATTATTGGCGTCTTTCAAGAGATTATCGGCAATAATTCTGTGTTTGAACCCGATGGGGCCGATAGAGCCTGCGTCTGCGCCTGTGATTTCTTTCAGCTCGTCGGGATGTCCCGGTCGTACGTTTCCACCCAGCACTGCCTGAAGTTTTGTTTCGTTAACTTCGTCATTGCCGAGCATTAATACCAGAACGGGTTTGCCATCGCTTATATAAACTCTCGATTTTGCAGTTTCATGTTCGTCGATGTTCAAGAATTCGCACAATTCGTCGATCGATTTCACATTGGGCGTATGAATTTCATAAATTTCTTTCGGTACTTCGTGTCGTTTTGCAGACGAGGCAATCGATTGTGCCACTTCAACATTAGCGGCATAACCACAATTTTCGCAATAAGCAACCGTATCCTCGCCGGCATCGCTTTTAACCATGAATTCTTCAGATTTACTTCCTCCCATTGCTCCGCTCGAAGCTCCCACAACGAAGTATTTAAGTCCACAACGGTCGAAGATTTTTCTGTATGCTCGGTCGTGTAACTCGTACGACCTATCGAGGTCTTCGAAGGATCGGTCAAGCGAGTAAGAATCTTTCATAATAAATTGTCTGCCTCGTATAACTCCACTGCGGGGACGGGGTTCATTTCGGAATTTGGTTTGTATTTGATACCAGATTTGTGGCAAATCTTTATAAGAAGTAAGCGCACCTTTTGCATGCCATGCAACAATTTCCTCGTGCGTGGGTGCAAGGACGTAGTCTCTGTTTTTGATATGAAACATTATATCGCCGAAAGCTTCAACACGTCCCGTCTGTTCCCAGATATCTTTTGGATTCAAGGCTGGATAATGGAATTCCTGCCCGCCAATTGCATTCATCTCTTCCCGTATAATATCCATTACTTTTCGTAATACTTTATAGCCCAACGGTAACCAGGTATAAATACCAGCTGAAAGCTGGCGTACGAGGCCAGCACGTATCATTAAAATATGGCTCGGAATAACCGCTTCGGCCGGTATCTCTTTTAAAGTGGGCAAAAACGATTTACTGAATTTCATATTGTACCGTTCTTTGTGAAAAACTTAAGTGCAAAGATAAAAAATAAATCGAAATTGAATTTTATTATTTTTTTCTAAATTACAATCCTGAAAGTCGAGAAAATAAAATACCGAAACGTGAAATTATAAAAACAGATTATCGCTTAAACGTCGGAAGCGTGACATTATGGTAGAAATGTAAAAAAAGATAAATCAGCCACGGAGCTATTGTATCACAACAAATTCCATAGTTGTAAAAACGGCAAAGTTATCTAATTATTGAAGATATTCACATTCTTTCCCTCTCTATTGTTATATTAGAGAAAAATAATTTCAGAAAGATTGTTATGAACTACGATCCAGTAGTAGAAGATCCTAAATATTACGATACAGAGTTTCCCTCGTCGATGCTTCCCGTTGTTATCGAAAGTTATGGTTATAAATTGATAGGAACATATTTTCTTGCCGCAGGTAAAGGGCCGCATCCTATAATTATACTTCTTCACGGCTTTCCCGGCAATGAAGTTAATTTCGATCTCGCACATGTATTCCATCGACAAGGATTTAATGTACTTATTTTTCATTACAGGGGCTGTTGGGGAAGCCAAGGAGATTATTCATGGGAAAATCTTACAAGAGATTTGGAATCGGCAGTCAATTTTATAAAACAAAATCATAAGAATGATAAATTCAGATTGGATTCTACAAGGATAATTCTTGTGGGACATAGCATGGGAGGATTTGCTGCTCTCTATTACTCAATATTCCACGATGAAATCAAAAATGTAGTTTCAATCGCAGGTTTCAATGCAGGTGCTTTTGGAGAGCTACTCAAAATAAATAAAGAGATATTTGATTTAAGTTTGGAAAAAATAAAATTTTTTGCTACGATTGTTAAAAATACAAGCGCCGAAAAATTACTGGGTGAACTAATATCCAACATGAATGAATGGAATTTATTAAAATATTCGAGCAAACTTTCTCTAAAAAGATTACTGATTATTGGAGCAAAGTACGATACAACAGCTCCCCTTGAAATTCATCATTTACCTTTAGTAACTTCCTTGAGGCTTGCCGGTGCAGAAAAGCTGGAGGAGAATGTACTCGAATGCGGGCATTCGTTTGCGGACAGCAGAATTGAACTGGCAAGAATAATTTCTAACTGGTTGAAAAAAATAAGGTTTTAGTTATGCCTGAAAAAATTTCTGATATGACACCTGATGAATTTTCAAAAGCCGGCAAAGAAGTAATTCAATGGGCTGCCCGGTATTTCGAAAATATTGAAAACTACCGCGTTCTGCCCGACATAAAACCGGGAGAAATCGAGAAACTAATTCCGAATAAGCCACCTGAATTGGGAGAGGATTTCGAAACAATTTTGTCGGATATCGATCGTATAGTCCTTCCAGGTATTACTCACTGGCAGCATCCAAAATTCATGGCATATTTTGCATCAACATCAAGTGGACCCGGAATACTGGCAGATATTATTAGTTCTACCTTGAATTCAAACGGAATGGTGTGGAAATCGTCGCCTGCATTGACGGAAGTGGAGCATAAAGTTCTTGACTGGTATCGATCAATGCTCGGATTTCCTGATGGTTATAAAGGAATAATATACGATACTGCTTCGATAAGTTCGTTTCATGGAATAGCAGCTGCACGTGAATATAAATTGCCAGAATCGAGAAATAAAGGAATGAGTTCATTGCCAGCGCTGCGTCTTTATTGTTCTGAACAGGCTCATTCCTCGATCGACAAAGCTGCAATTGCCCTGGGAATTGGTCTGGAAGGAGTGCGTAAAATTAAAGTTGACTCAGAATTTAAAATGATTCCCGGAGAGCTTAAAAAAGCAATAGAAGAAGACATAAAAAATGGATATTCACCATTTTGCGTCGTTGCTACAATTGGGACAACTTCAACAACGAGCGTCGATCCGGTTGATGAAATAAGTGAGATTTGTAAAGATTACAATTTATGGCTCCATGTGGATGCAGCATATGCAGGCGTTACTTCGATGCTGCCCGAAATGAAAAAATATTTTAAAGGCATTGAAAATGCCGATTCGATAGTTACCAATCCACATAAATGGCTCTTTGTTCCGATTGATCTGAGTGTCTTTTATACCAGGCGTCCTGATATTCTCAAAAGAGCATTTTCGCTCGTTCCTGAATATCTTAAAACCGATGCCGACTCAGAAGTAGAAAATCTAATGGACTACGGAATTCAACTCGGTAGGCGTTTTCGCGCTCTTAAACTCTGGTTTGTAATCAGATATTTTGGCGTTGAAGGTTTAAGGGAAATATTAAGAAAGCATATTCGTCTGGCTCATTCTTTTGCTGACTGGATAAAAGAATCGAGCGATTTCGAATTGCTCGCTCCTGTACCATTTAGCACTGTTTGTTTCAGAGCGGTTCCTCCCGGAATGGAAGAAAAAGTTTTGAATGAATTCAACAAACTCTTACTTGGAAAGATTAATTCAACGGGAGAATTGTTTCTTACGCACACTGTTTTGAATGGTAAATTTACTATTCGCCTTGTAGTTTCAGGTATTCGGCAGGAAGAAAAGCACGTCGTAGAAGCAATTGAATTAGTCAAAAAGGAATATGAAAAGCTGCTTAAGTAATCAGTGATTTTCGAAATCCTGATGAAGATTATCTTTCAATTCAAGGTATTCACCAAATTTACGCAGCACTTCCCACGAATAGATGCCGTAGTCATAACCGTCTTTCCATTTGATTTGAATTGCGTAATTGCCTACGGGAGAAATGCTTTCAATTTCGTACATGCCCGGTTTAGTCGGACCTTTAGGTGGCGGAGCATAATGTTTCCACAGAATTGTTTCACCTTTGTTGCCCGCATCTGGCGATTCGTCTCTTAAAAACTTCAATGGGTATTTATAAATTTTTCCGTCGCTCCACTCGATTTCAAGATAGTCCTGTTTGTGTAACTCGATTCGTAACGGTGTAGTCATTTTATTTCGTTTTTTGTTTAAGTAAAAATATATTATTTGCTCGAAATAAAAAATCGGAATATAGAACCAGACTAATGTTATGCCTGCCAGAAAAAAAGAGTTGAAGATTGGTGGCATAATGTTGAATGTTTCAGAAAAAGTTTATTATAATTAAATGAAATTGGATTGTTTACAAATTCACATGTGAATTAAAATGGAAACAGTACTATTTTTGATAGCGTTAATAATTGCTGCAGGGTTAGCAAAAAAAATCATAAAGCCGAACAACTCGGATTCCTTCCGTAACTACGATAATGATTAAACTTTATCACTTCACTTTATTGAATTAGCAGTTTGTAAATTAAATTCGAGAGAGTTTTTCGCCAGAGATTATTATGCGAAACGAAGTGATGTTCTCAGGCAGGCATGAAAAAAAGCACCAGTAAGTAGAATCGTTAAACTTAATATGAATAATTTAGCATGGAATCATCCTTATTATGAACTGCTTCGTAACGTACTTTGTAAGCACACGTTAATATGAATTAATAATGAAATTACAAAAAACGTTTCTAACTCCTATTGTTTAATCAACTCTACTGGAATGCTAAGTTCATTCAAATCGGTCAATGCATTGATGAAGTGAATTTTTTTAAAATACATGATGTCGGCAGGTTTTATTTCGTCTTCGATTAATAATCCCTCGTTTATTAATTTTTCTCGTTTAGTCCCTTTCAAAAGCGGTTCGGCGGGTGTATATAAATTTTTACCGTCGTCGAAGACTAAATTGTATATCGAAGCATCTGTAATTTTATTTTTTCTGACAATAATAATTTCATCACTACCGGCATTGTTTAATAGTTTGTTGATTTCTCTTCTATTTTCATATTTAAACTTATATTCAATTCTGTCGTTATTAATAATCCGGATTGTTTTAATAGTTTTTCTTTTATACGGAATAAATTCTATCGAATGGATTAGATCTGAATAAACAATGCGGCATTTAGTTATTTCGTCGGTAATATCCTGGGGAATGGTCAAAATTTCTTCAAGCTTGATTTCGTCTTTTATACCAAAGAGTAATTTTCTCGATGTGTTAAAGCGATTATTGTGGTAATCGATGTTGTGTAATTTTTTCTGAAATACTTTTATAGTTTCAATTAATTGGGACATATATTTTTTTTAATAACTCTTCGTATTCAAATTCAGGGTTGCTCATGTGAGTAATGCCGCCGCCGCTTTTATAATAAAGTGTGCCGTCGATCGATTCAATAAAGCGGATAAGCACGCAACTATTGAGCGACTCACCGTTAAATACACCAAAAATTCCAGTATAATAACCGCGTTCGTAATTTTCGGCTCGTTTAATAATCTCAACGGTTTTCTTCTTAGGAGCACCTGTAATCGAACCAGCGGGCAGAAGCGAGAAGATAATATCGCCCAGTCGATGTTTATAATCGGGAGGTAAATCACCAACAATTTCAGAACTGACTTGCAAAAGCGATTTGTCGTGAGTTTCGAGTCTATCGATATAACGGAATTTGTTGACCCGTACATTCCTGGCTACAATCGATAGATCATTACGAATCAGGTCGACTATCGTGTTGTGTTCCGCAGTTTCCTTTTCATCGCTTAATATTAGTTCTGCAGCGCCTGGAATTGAAGCGTCGATTGTGCCTTTCATCGGATACGAATAAATTTTTCCATCAATAATTTTAACGAAGGTTTCTGGCGAAAAACAAACGAACCTGTCTTTCAATAATATTTTATATCGTGCGCTGCTCAGTTCATAGATTTGCTCCAGACTCAAATCCGTTTCTATTCGGGTGGGAAATGTAAGATTGAGTAAATAAGTGTTGCCATCATAAATTTCTTTGAATACTGTATCGAATGCTTTTCTGTATTCTTCAAAGGTCAAAGGAAATTTTTCGAGCTTTATTTTTTTTGATAATGCTTTTTTCTTTTGTTCTTCATCAATGCTGTATTTAAGTCCAGATTCTTCGGCTCTATCTAAAGAGCAAATAATCGGTTTATTCATGTCGAAGTCGATTAGAAATAGAAAAGCTTTTGATTCCGCACCATATTCATTCATCAGTTTGATTGCTTCTTTTTTATTCATCTTTTTTTTAGAAATTCGATAATTTCTTCAAAGTTATCGTCCCATATATTTTTAACCTCGCCATTGTTGAGAAAATAAACCCTTGGCGGAGATGTTCCAATAAGGTCAAAAAAATCGTCGACTTCAATTTTTGTGTAAGGATAATCAAAACCGGTCAACGTCTTAAAAGAATCGACGCTAACTTCACCTTCGGTATAATAGAGTGTAAATATTTTCGAAAATAGTTTATGGTTTTTATCATATTTAGCTAACATCTCTGCTACAGATTGACAATGCTCACATTCAGTATTAAATACAGCAATAAATTTTTCTCCGCTCGATAGGTCAACTCTACCTGCACCTTCAAAATGTGTAAATTTTGAAAAGGGAAAATTCTCCGCTGCTTTAATTGGAAACGTTGTAAATGTGATAACGATTGATAAAAAAATCGTTGCAGCAGGAATGAATAAATTCTTTTTTGATATTTTTTCGGATTTGTAAACAATGGTTATTAATAGTAACAGTACAATATTTTTCAATGAAGATTCGATGGGAGACATGTCAAGTATACTACCAAAACAGCCACAATTCTGCGAATCGCCCAGAATGAATTCTGTGTAGAGCAAATAAAGTGTAAATATAATTAAGACAAAAGTTGATAAGGGCAATGTAAATCTTCTTGTTTCATAAGGAAGGAAGAATAAAATTCCGAGTCCCAATTCGAAACCGATTAAAAGGCGCGTTAATAGAGCGGCTACTTCTCGACTACCTGTAATTCCATGGTCGATTAATATTATTTCAATCAATCCTGGACTAATTGCTTTTGAATAAGCTGAAAAAATAAATAGCGCACCAAGTATAAATTTTAATGTGACAGTAAGCTTGTTGTTCATCTATCTTTCGAAAGTTAGTTGTAAACTTTTATTTAATTCGTCCGAAAGATTAATTTCAAGTTTGTTTTTTAATTCGGTGTTGAGTGCTGTAATATTTTTTTTGTTGCTTGCTGGGAGGATAATCTTAGTGAAACCCAGCTTAGCTGCTTCATTGATTCTTCTGTCGATATGCGGAACACTTCTTATTTCACCTCCAAGTCCAACTTCTCCGATAATTACAAGTCCATTTTTTACAATTCTATTTTGAAAGCTCGATACAATTGCAGCACAAACAGCCAGGTCGATTGCCGGCTCGTCGATTCTCAACCCGCCTGCAATATTCAGGAAAACATTCTGTGAAGATAATTTCAGTCCCGCTCTTTTTTCGAGTACAGCCAGTAAAATTGCAAGACGTCGATAGTCGAATCCGGTTGCAACTCTTTGTGGATTTCCATAATAAGAAGGTGTAACCAGAGCTTGAACTTCGATTAATAGTGGGCGAGTGCCTTCGAGGCTTGCGGTTACAACTGTACCGCTAATATTGCTGCTTCGCTCGTTCAAAAAAATTTCACTCGGGTTGTTAACTTCGTGCAATCCAGTTTCGAGCATCTCGAATATTCCGATTTCATTTGTGTTGCCAAATCGATTTTTTTGAGAACGAAGTATCCGATATGAATGGCTTTTTTCGCCTTCAAATTGTAAAACCGTGTCCACTATGTGTTCAAGAATTTTAGGTCCTGCGATTATACCTTCTTTTGTAACGTGGCCGATTAATATTACTGAGCAATTCTTTTTCTTTGCAATGCTCATTAATTCTGAAGTTGATTCGCGTATTTGTGTGACAGTGCCGGCAGTATTGTCGAGCTCTGGTTTGTAAACTGTCTGAATCGAATCGACAATGACAACATCTGGTTTTTCATTTTCGATAGCGGTAAGGATATTTTCGAGATTTGTTTCGGTTAGAATAGATAACGAATCGGAATGGATGTTGAGTCTTTTGGCACGCTGGCTGATTTGATTAATCGATTCTTCGCCTGTAACATAAAGAACATTTCCTTTGATATGTGATGCTGCCTGGAGAACGAGAGTCGACTTTCCTATTCCCGGGTCGCCTCCTATCAAAATTACAGAGCCGGGCATCATTCCCCCTCCCAGAACTCGATCAAATTCATTGATGTTTGTTTTAATCCTTCTTTCGATTTCAATATCTGTCTTGTTCAATTTAAAAGTCTTATAACTCCCGCTGTGTTTTTCTTTTCTTAATTTGCCTGTTTCAACAACTTCTTCAGAAAACGAATTCCAGCTTTCACATTCGGGGCACTTACCCAGCCATCGGATTGACTCGTAACCGCAATTAGAGCAGACATATTTTGTTTTTATCTTGCTCATTTACAGTCCCGACCTTTTAATAAATTTTTTAATTATCGGATCGTTAATCTTTAGCATCTCTTCGAGGTTGCCGACAAAATGAATTTTCCCTTCGTGAATCATAGCAATTCTTTCTGCTGTTTTCTGAACGCTGAATATATCGTGTGTCACGACAATTGAAGTAACGTTCAATTTTGTGTTGAGTTCTTTGATCAACTCGTCAATCGAATCGGATGTAACAGGGTCGAGACCTGTAGTTGGTTCATCATAAAGAATATATTCAGGGCTTGTAATTAGTGCTCTTGCAAGACCCACTCTTTTTTTCATTCCGCCGGAAAGTTCTGCTGGTTTCATATTCTCCGTACCGCTCAATCCAACCAGAGACAGCTTTTCTTCAACGAGTTGCTTAACTTTTTCTGATGAATAATTATAGTTATTTTCGATGAGAGGCAGACTGACATTTTCGAAGACGGTCATCGAATCGAATAATGCCGCACCCTGAAAAAGAAAGCCAAAGCGTTTACGTACTTCATATAATTTTTCTTTGGAGAGATTTGTAACCGAAATTCCATCAACTATAATTTCACCCTCGTCGGGCATAATCAAACCGACGATATGTTTTAATAATACCGACTTGCCACATCCGCTTTTGCCTATTATGGCAATCGATTCTCCGGAATTGATCGTAAGATTGATTCCATTTAATACTTTATTTTCGCCAAAGGACTTATGAAGATTTTTTATTTCAATCATACCAATAAGAAATATTAACCGATGGAAATATATAAAAGTAAGGCGAGTTAATCGAATGCGATTATAAATGCAGTCAGCAGGATAGTAAAAATTTTCGAATAAAAGTTAATGAGCTAAGGATTTAATCCAGTATGGCAATCGACACAAAGCATTTTTTTCCATTGATCGCCCACATCTTCTCCGGGATGCTTGAATTCAAGCGCGGAATTTACGCCGGCCACTTCGAGCCTGTCGGGACTACCTTGTGCATTTATTGAATGACAAAGGTTGCAGTCTTTGCTAATAAACCTGCCCGTTTCAGTTTTATGCCTGTCGTTGTGACAGCGGAAGCATCCCATAAATTCGAGGTGTCCGATGTTGTTTGGATAGACCGACCATTTTACTTTCATTTCCGGGAAAATGTTTTTGTCGAAAGCGTTTAAAATTCCCTTTAATGCTCTGTCAATTTTATCTTTCTGTCTGGAATAAACATCAGGATAATTATCTCTATAAAAAGTATAGATGTACTCTGTAATGGCTTTATGAGCCGAATCGGTTGTCGGGAAATCGTTGCCAAGTATATCCATCGATGCAAATTTAATCAATGGTAAATCCTGCGGTATGTCGCCAGATGTAATTGCATCGTTAATAAAAAATGCTGGCGGCCTGTAGTTATGAGAAGGACGATTATGACAATCCATGCAATCCATTGTTCTTGTTTCAAGTGAATCGAGAGCCGATTGTGAAAGTGGACTGTCTTCATCTTTGTAAATAAAAACTTTACCAGTTTTTTTGTTCGTGTATTTAACCCACGGAATCGACTGACGTTTTTCGTCGGAGGATTTATATTCGATTTTTATATCGGGATTGATATGCCAGTGAATGCCTTCCTGTAAACCCAGAGCGCTCAAGTTTGCGCCGATTTTCATCGTAAGAGTTATATCCCATTCTGAATTATTGTAATCGGAAAGATAATGTCTTTCATTGCGAAGTTTGCGTGCATAGAATTTTTGTGGCCAGTGGCATTCCTCGCATGTTTCTCTTGCGGGGCGCAAATTTTTAATCGGCGTTTCAATCGGTCGTGGAACGGTTCCAAGTGTAACAGCATAAACCTGATAGAGTCCGGACAATTTAGAGCGCACGTACCAGCTGGCACCTGTGCCGACGTGACATTCGACGCATGAAACTCGCGCATGCGGCGAATTCTGATATGCAACAAATTCCGGCTTCATTACCGAATGACAAATCTTTCCGCAAAACTCAACAGATTCCGTGTAATGAAATGCTTCGTAACTGCCAACCGCAGTAGCCAGTAAAAAAATTGCAGTGCCAACCGAGAAAATCATAAATGCATTGCGGGTTCTCAAATCATTGAAATCAATTGTAGGCCAGTCTTTAGCTACTTTTATTCCACCACGCTTTTCTTTCCGAATTTTTAACCACATTCCGACAGGAATTAAAATTAAGCCGAATACTAAAACAGCCGGCAGAGCAATGTAAATTATTAGTCCAAGATAAGAATTATCTTTTCCAATAATCGAACTGATGATGAATAGAAAGACAATCATAAAGAAACTGATAAGTGCTATCGTTGCACCGACGAGTGAAATCCAGTTCTGAGTAGAATGTGGAAGTTTTAATTTCATAAACCCGCTCTTTTTATCCTGTTATAAAAATAAACATAAAGAAATGAATTCTTTTTTGAAAGAAAAAAAATGGGACTGTCCGAAATCGGCGGGAGTTAATTCCTGACAGTCCCGTTATAAGGAGTAAAGCAGACTTTAATCTTTTTCAATAATTATTTTCTTCTTCTTGGGTACTGGAACTATATGGTCATGGCAATGGCAGCAACAGCATTCGGAATCGTGCATAAACGGTGCTTTTCCCATGTGAAAATTTCCCAGTTTAATTCGAAATCTTTTTTGCATGTATTCTTTTAGAAATTCATCTGCTTCTTCGCCTTCGTAGACTTTTGTTGTTTCCTTCCCGTCTTCTTTAGTTATTACGGTTACTTTTTTTACGCCGTCTTTAATTTCAATCTTGATATCTTTATCCAACTCCATGTTCGATGAATCGTCAGAAAACCAGAACATCATAGGTGAGGGTAGGTCGATATCAATTTCTGGCGGAAATTCGAAGTCAAATTCGTCTATTCCTTCCCAT
The DNA here is from genome assembly GCF_051488685.1 of Melioribacter sulfuriphilus. Lineage (NCBI taxonomy): Bacteria > Pseudomonadati > Ignavibacteriota > Ignavibacteria > Ignavibacteriales > Melioribacteraceae > Melioribacter > Melioribacter sulfuriphilus. Next base: position 191,784 of record NZ_JBPSEH010000005.1, on the reverse strand, counting down.
TCGAATTCATCAGGATCGATGTTGATTTTTATTTTGGGAGGAATCATGCTCATTAATCGTATTCTATCTGCAAGCATTTGCGCCTCGTCGCCCTCGAATACAACCTTCTCTCCGTCGACTTCAAACGTAATTCGATCCACATCACCTTTGAGCTTTTTTATTTTGGAACGAAATTCATCTGAAGATTCCTGGGCATTGAGCGTTATTCCCAGCAGACCAAATAATAATAGTAAAATGATGAAAAATAATTTTTTGTTGTTTTGTTTTTCCATAGAACTAAACCTCCTTGTTGAATGTCTAATGCACGGTATGATACAGTGTCTTTCTGTTAAATGATTCTTAAAGAATGTTAAAAAATGTTAAAAGCATTTAGTTTTTCGTTTTCTTCGACTATTATAGACGTATGAAAGAGAAAAAAGTGAAAATATTGACTGCATTTATGACGGCAGCCCTTTTCGGCATAGCTGCTATTCAATTTTACTTACTCAAACATTCACTCAAAATAGAAGAGGAAAAATTCGATCGGAATGTCAGCTACGCCTTGTTAAGAGTGACTGACAGACTGGAAAAACGTAATACAGCTGATGTTGTAATTAATAAATTTTTCGACGATAATTTTATTCCTCCTCATTTCGGGAAAGATTCCGGATTCATTTTCAAACACGAAAACGACTTCGATTTCGATATCAACGTAATCGTAAAAGACGATTCGAACGAGTTTAAGATAAAAGCAAGAAACATCCGTAAACTTCCTGTGCCGCCTCATGCCATCTGGGTTCGAAAAGTCGATACTATAATTCAAAAGAAACTTGTCTCGAATGTACTGGATGATCTTTTTGCAGTCAGTGACAGTGTCGAAAAGAAATTGGATAAAGAAGAACTTGAGAATTTTCTTAAAGATGAATTTTCCGATGGTTCGATAGAAACTGATTTTTATTTTGGTGTTCTTAATCATAAGGATGACAGGTTTGTCTTTACGAAGTCAGGAGCCGATGAGGTGGAACTGAGAAAGAGCAGATACCGCGCACCACTGTTTCCAAATAGAATTTTTGCATCGCCTTACGAATTGATGGTCTATTTCCCTGATAAAGATTTCTATCTTTTAAAGTCGCTCTCTTTAATGCTTGTAATGTCGTTTCTTTTCATCTCTGTAATTGCCTTAGTGTTTTATCACACAGTGCGTATGTTCGTCCGTCAAAAGAAATTAACAGAGGTAAAGAATGACTTGATTAATAATATTACGCACGAATTCAAAACCCCGATTTCAACGATATCGATTGCCTGCGAGGCACTGAACGAGCCAGAACTTGCTGCAAATGAAAAAATGGTGAAAAGATATTCTAAAATAGTAAGCGAGGAAAACGAACGATTGAAGAGACTGGTCGAAAGTTTGCTTACAACCGCAGCCCTCGAAAAAAATGGAGGTTCGTCATTCAATCTCGTTAAAAAAGAAGTCTCCATTGACGACGTGATAAACGATTGTATAAAAAGTTTTAATGAAAGATTGCGTTCTGAAAAATTTTCCATCGAGACGGCTGGCATACCTTCGGGTATGGTTATTAAAGGCGATAAATACCACCTTGTTAATGTGTTTGGTAATTTAATTGATAATGCAATCAAATATAATTTGAGGACGCCCGACATAAAAATATCGGTTTCCCGCAATGGATTTTTTTGCATTGTAGAAGTAATGGACAACGGCATCGGGATCCCTCGCAGCGAAATCGATAAAATCTTCGATACTTTTTACAGAATATCCACAGGCAACATTCACAATGTAAGAGGAAATGGATTGGGTCTAAGTTACTGCAAAATTATTGTAGAGCTGCACGGTGGAAAAATAAAAGTGGAAAGCAAACCGAATGAAGGGAGCAAGTTTATAATTACATTGCCAATATTAGAAAATATGTCATGACAAAAATTCTTTTGGTTGAAGACGATAGTAATCTCGGTTCCATTCTTTCGGAATATCTAACCTTCAAGGGTTACGAAGTTAATCAGCAGATAAACGGTGAGGAAGCCTGGAAAGTATTTGGCTTGGCTAAATTCGATATCTGTATTATTGATATTATGATGCCAAAGATGGACGGATTTACACTGGCAAAGAAAATCAGAAATCAAAGTAATGTGCCGTTCCTTTTCTTGACTGCTAAATCATTGATCGAAGATAAAATAGAAGGTTTCAAATTAGGCGCCGACGATTATATTACAAAGCCGTTCAGTATGGAAGAATTGATGTTGAGAATAAACGCTATTTTGAATAGATACAATAATGCAAATATCAATGGCAATATTAAAATCGGGAAGTACATCTTCAATTATGAAGAGCGCCTTCTAATTGTGGAAGACAATTCAAAAAAACTGACGGCAAGGGAAGCTGAATTACTGAAAGTGCTGTGCGACAACAAAAACAAAGTCGTCGAAAAACAATTTATTCTGAAAAAAATATGGAACGAAGATTCCTATTTCGCAGCCAGAAGTATGGACGTTTATGTTTCTAAACTCAGGAATTATCTCAAAGAGGATAAATCTCTAACAATTTCAACAATCTACGGAGCTGGAATAAAACTCATCGAAAAATAAATTATTTCATTAAATTCCATTAACAATAACAATCTTTCTAATTATATTGCTTTCAAAAAAAATAGGCTTATGAGCAGGTTCAGACTCGACATTGAATACGTTGGAACGCGTTACAGTGGCTGGCAAATGCAAAAAAACGGCAGAACAATTCAGGGTAAATTAATAGAAGCTGCCGAAAAAATATTTAAGGGTGAAAAAGTCGAGTTGCAGGGTTCAGGCAGAACGGATGCAGGTGTCCACGCAATTAATCAGGTAGCCCATCTGGAAGTCAAAACGATGCTGGCTCCCGAAATAATAAAAATGAAATTCAACGATTTATTACCTGCCGACATAAACATCCTCGAAGTGTCGAAAGCTAATAAAAATTTCCATGCTCGACACGATGCCATCGCACGCAGTTATATTTATCAAATTTCAAAAAGAAGAACGGCGTTCGGAAAGCAATTCGTATGGTGGATTAAGGACAAACTTGACGTTGAGTATATGAAACAAATTGGTGGTTTATTCGAGGGAATGCATGATTTTGCATCCTTTGCCGATAAAGATGCTGACGACAAATCCACAAAAGTGCTCGTCGAAGCAATTCAATTTAAGGAAGAAGGAGATCTTATTTTGATCCGTATAATTGGCTCACATTTTTTGTGGAAAATGGTGCGTAGAATTGTGGGTGTTCTTGTAGAAGCAGGAAGACATAAACTAAACGAGAAAGATGTGGCAGCGTATTTGAATACGTTTACACGTGAACCGACAAAGTACACAGCTCCACCATCGGGACTGTTCCTTGAAACTGTTGTTTATCAGAAAAATTACAAGTGGGGAGGTATAGAACCGGTTGTTAATCTTTTGCCATCAACACTATTTAGTTTGAGAAAAAAATGAGCGAGTTCATTTCTCAGTCATGGAAGTAGGTAATTGGGTGGACGCAGAACAAAGCACCGGCAGAATAATACACATTCCTAACAGTGTTGTTTTTACTACTCCACAGGCTAATTATGCAACAGGATTTGAATATATCTGGAATAAGATACCTGTACTGGTCACTTTTGAAAGCAACAAAAAGAATACGGAACACTTCAGCGAATCTGCTGAAAGACAGATAAAAGAAGCTGCAAAAAAGTATTTGATTTATTACACTAAACTAACACCAATAGTTTATGTGTCTGTTAAAGACAGCGGCATTATGCTCTCAATGAGGTATCTTACTCGAACACGTCAGCGAAGAGCCAGTGAAAATGATATTTGGCAAGCCGTGCTCGAACAATTCGCTTTACATGACGACATCGATTTTGCTTATCCCACACAAAGATTTTATAATAACTTACTTGAAGGTAAAGCGGGCACAAAACCCAATAGTCAACCAGGTGAGTAGCTTAATGACAAAAAAGTATTGGAAGCCCCTGGCGTCCGTTGTTATTTGGGGTGCTTCTTTTATTGCAACAAAATTCCTGCTCGATAGTCTGAGACCTTTGACGATTATTTTTGTACGTCAGCTCCTGGCTGTTATTTTGTTGTCGATCATTGCAATGAAAAGAGGAAGAACTTTCAAAATTAATTTTCACGACCATTCATGGATTTTCATTCTTGCGTTGATTGCTTCTTTCCATCTATGGATTCAGGTGACCGGCATGCAATATACAACGGCATCTAATACCGGCTGGATTATTGGCATTACTCCTGTTTTTATGGCTCTGCTTGGAATGATTTTCTTTAAGGAAAGACTCACTGCCGGGCAATGGAGTGGAATTTTGATTGCATTTTCCGGGTTGATCCTTTTGATCAGCAAAGGGAAAATAACGTCGATAAGTTTAATTGAAAATAGAGGGGATTTTTTAATACTTGCCAGTGCATTTACATGGAGCGTCTATTCTCTGGTTGGGAAAAAAATTACCCTGAACTATCCTCCATTGATGACGATACTTTATTTGTTTCTGTTCATGTCGTTGATACTTGCCCCCTTTACACTTAATGGCGAAAATGTTAATAGCCTTATTGTTTTGTCAGCTGAAAGTATTGCAGCGCTCCTGTTCCTCGGTTTCTTTTGTTCTGGTATCGCATATGTCCTATGGGCAGAAGCAATGAACGAAATGCCTTCTTCTCACGTAGGTGCATTTTTGTATCTGGAACCTTTTGTAACCGTCTTTACAGCTTGGATTCTTCTTTCGGAAAGAATATCTTTATTAACATTAATAAGCGGAGTGATAATAATTATAGGTGTAATTATAGTTAACAGAAAATAGATGAGAGAATAATGAGAAAATTTTTTGTATTATCCGCATTAATTAAACTGTTAATTAACTTCGGTTGCGGGGAGAATAGAATGAACGAAAGATGTGACTTAGTAATGTTAAACGGCGAAATTTATACGGTTAACGATTCATTGCCATGGGCTGAAGCTATAGCAATTAAAGGGGACAGAATTTATAAAGTCGGTTCGAATGATGAGATTAAGAAATATATTGGAGATTCGACCGTCGTAATTGATTTGAACGGTAAATTTGTAATGCCTGGATTTATCGACAGTCATGCTCATCTGGTAGGAATAGGAGAAAGTTTATTAGATATCGACTTAAGGGATGCAAAGAATTGGGACGAAATTATAGCAGCGGTTGCAAAAAAAGCAGATGAAATGCGACCGGGCGAGTGGATAATAGGGCGCGGCTGGCATCAGGAAAAATTCGATCCGAAGCCCGAACCAGAAGTTGAAGGTTATCCAGTTCATACGGATCTTAGCAAGGCGGTTCCTTATAATCCTGTAATGCTGATACACGCCAGCGGGCATGCAGTCTTTGCAAACGCAAAAGCTATGGAATTAGCGCACGTCGATACAATTATTTCCAATCCATCCGGCGGCAGAATTGTGCGCGATTCTAAAGGCAATCCAATAGGCGTCTTCGAAGAAAATGCTGAAAGTATTATAAGAAATGAATATGAAAAATATCTTAACAACAGAACTCAAAATGAACTCGATGAGATTACAATCAAAAAAATTAAACTTGCTTCTGAGCACTGTCTTAAAAATGGCGTGACCACTTTGCACGATGCCGGAGAAACTCTGGAGACGATAGAAATTATTAAAAATATGGTCGATTCGAATTCTATAAAACTTCGCCTTTATGTAATGATATACGATACACTCGAAAAATTGAAAGGTAAATTGAGAGATTATAAACTTATAGGCTACGGAGAAAATCGGTTAACAGTACGAGCCATAAAACAGTATATTGACGGTGCGCTCGGGTCACGCGGAGCATGGCTACTCGAACCGTATTCAGATCTTCCGGATAACTTTGGTTCGAACGTTACACCCATTAAAACTCTCGATGACTATTGCAGACTTGCTGCGGAAAATGGTTTTCAAATTTGCATCCATGCAATAGGAGACAGAGGCAACAGGGAAGTGCTTAATTTATATGAGAAGTATGCCAGCCAATATGAAGAATTCATGAATATGAGATGGCGAATTGAACATGCACAACACCTCAATCCGCACGACATTAAACGTTTTGCTATCTTGAATGTAATAGCGGCAATGCAAACAATTCATTGCACTTCGGATGCACCGTTTGTTACTGAACGACTCGGAAACGAACGAGCAACTTCAGGTGCTTATGTATGGCGAAGTCTGCTCGATAATGGTACCCTTATTTGTAATGGCACGGATGCCCCGGTTGAAAGGATTGATCCTATAGCTTCTTTTTACGCAGCAGTCACAAGGAAAAATAAAGACGGCATTGGATTTTATACCAATCAAAAAATGACACGCGAAGAAGCAATTAAATCATATACCATAAATGGGGCCTATGCTGCATTCGAAGAAAATTTAAAAGGCTCACTCCAGGAAGGAAAACTTGCCGATATTGTAGTTTTATCAAATAATTTGATCAAGTGTCCGGAAGAAGAGATTCTTAATACGAAAGTTCTTTACACGATTGTCGGCGGAAAAATTGTATATAAAAAGTAAAGCCGGGAGGCAAAGATGAGAAAAGTCTATAGTTTGATAATTTTGCAGGTACTACTTGCGCTGTTTACGTTTTCAACAGCTGAAGGACAATTGGCTATAAAACGGGATAGTTCGATAATTAAGATGATAAATAAAATATCTGCAGACAGTTTGAAGTCGTACGTAGTGAAATTGACTGAATTTAAGACGCGTCATTCGCTCAGCAGTCGTACTGACGAGAAGGAAGGAATTGGCGCAGCGGCAAGGTGGGTTAAAAGTAAGTTCGAGCAATTCTCAATTAATTCAGATGGAAGACTAATTTCAGAGCTCGATTTTTTCGAGGTCAAACCAGACGGCATAAGAATAGACCGCAAGGTTAATTTGATGAATGTTATTGGTACTTTGAAAGGATATGATGTTAACGACAGGCGCTTGATAATAGTTGGCGCGCATCTGGATTCGCGAGTAGCCGATATTATGGATAGTACCTCATATGCGCCAGGCGCAAACGATGATTTGTCCGGTGTAGCCGCCGTTCTGGAACTTGCGCGAGTAATGTCGTCGACAAAATTTCCGGCTACTATAATGTTTGTCGCTTTTACGGGCGAAGAACAGGGTTTATATGGTTCAAATCACCTTGCCGAAAAAATTAAATCACTCCAGGCAGAAGGTAAATATCGTTTGATTGCAATGCTCAATAACGATATGATCGGTAATACACTTTCGAGTCAAACAAAATTGAAAGATAATATTAACGTAAGAGTTTTTAGTGAAAGTATACCGGCAGTTGAATCGGATGAAGAAAAAAGAATTCGTATATTGTCCGGCTCTGATTACGACGGAATTTCTCGCCAGCTTGCAAGGTATATAAAGGAAGTAGGTGAAAGATACGTGGACCAAATAAACGTGAAATTAATTTTCAGGCGCGACCGATTTTTAAGGGGTGGAGATCATACTCCGTTTAATCGACATGGCTTTGCCGCTGTTCGTTTTTGTGAAATGAACGAAAATTATTTTCATCAGCACGAGTATGTAAGGGAAGAAAATGGAATTCAATATGGCGATTTACCTGAATTCATCGACTTTGAATATGCACGAAAAATAACGGCAGTTAATTGCGCCGTTATAGCCAACCTGGCACTAGCTCCGCCTCAGCCCGAAAATGTAAGAGTCGACGTTAAAAAGTTATCTAACACAACAATACTTACATGGGATAATCCTACAGGCAAAAAACCTTCTGGTTACTACGTTCTGATGCGGGAAACTTACATGCCATTATGGGAAAAGAAGATTTACGTCGAGTCTAATAGTATTGAATTACCTTACTCAAAAGATAATTATTTATTTGCAGTTCAATCGGTAGACGAGGAAGGACACGAGAGTTTGCCAGTTTTTCCCGTGCCCGATTTTTAGTCGATAACTTTTTTGACATCTTTTTCTTTACCGAAGAGAACAAGAATGTCGTTTTCTTCAACGATTGTTGTAGAAGTTGGAACGCCGTAAATTCGTTGTTTCGTCAGTTCTTCGCCGGTCGTTTCATCTTTTACTTTATACTCTCTTTTGATTGTAATTAAATTCAGATTGTAACGAATTCGCAGGTCGATTTCTTGAAGCGACTTGCCAATAAATGCTTTTGGGGCGCGTATCTGGAAGATGCTATATTCTTCTCCCAAAGAAATAAAGTCCAGTATATCGTCACTTATTAAAGTGTTTGCAACTTTATTTGCAATCTCGAAATCGGGTGAAATTACCTGATCGACTCCAAGTTTAGTCAAAATCTTTTCGTGTATCTTGGAAGTAGCTCTTGCAATAACTTTTTTAACTTTCATTTGAAGTAATAAAACGGAGGTAAGAATTGTGTCCTCGAAGTTTGTGCCCATCGAAATAATTACTGCATCCACTTTATCGACACCGAGCGACCTTAAAGCCTTTTCGTCGGTTGAATCCATTCTAACGGCATATGTAACTTTGTCCTTAATATCTTCAATAATTTCCATGTCGCGGTCGATAGCAATTACCTCCGCGCCCTTTTCTGCCAGTGAAAGGGCTACACTTAATCCAAAATCGCCCAGACCGATAACTGCAAATTTCTTGTTCATATCCATACCTTTAATTAAAGTATTGAAATGTTCTCATGAGGCAATTCGTAATAATCTTCTTTGGTGCCGGTCATAAATGTATAGAGGAAAGCCAGTGGACCAACTCTGCCGATAAACATAAGTAGAACGATTATTATCTTTCCTCCCCACGTTAATTCTGGTGTCAATCCCATCGATAATCCCACTGTACCAAAAGCGCTAAATGCTTCGAAAGCAACCTTTGTTAAGTCGGCGCGTTCTGTTATGGTCAAAAGAAAAATACCGAATGTAATGAAAAAAATCGATAGGCCTGCTTTTATTAACGCCTTTATAATAACTTCATTCGGGATTGCGCGGTTGTAAATGGAAACTTCTTTTTTATTTTTGAGAATTGCAATCGAACCATAAAATAAAAGCGCAAACGTTGTGGTTTTAACGCCGCCACCCGTACCACCTGGCGAAGCTCCGATAAACATCAATAGAAGAAACAAAACAGCTGTTGGAGTTGTGATTAATCCGAAGTCAATTGTATTAAATCCCGCTGTTCGAGCTGTTACCGATTGAAAATAAGATGCGTTAATTTTTTCGAATAAATTTAAGTTTCTCAAAGTATTATGTTGCTCCAAAAAATAAAACGAAACGGCTCCAAAAATAATTAGTAAGACTGTGCTGAAGATTACGATTCGTGTTTGTAGCGGCAGCTTTATCGATAATTTCCCCATCTTACTTGTAATGTTTTTGAGTCTCAAAAGTGAAATGATGGTGGGAAACCCCAAACCGCCGAGTATAATCAAAATTGTGATTGTTGTTGTAAATAAGTGATTGTAACGTACTGCAGGGTCCATTAAATTCATTGAAAAGAGGGAAAATCCAGCATTACAAAAAGCCGATATTGAATGGAAAATAGATATAAAAAGCGCGTCGTTAATGCTGCTAAAAGAGTTTCTACAACTGTAGAACAATACAGAGGTGCCAATAGCTTCGATGATAAAAGTAATTGAAAGCAAATAAGTTAATACTCTTGTTATTGCTCCTATATTTTCTTCTTCAAGCAAATCGTGGAGCAATATCCTTTCTTTAATACCGAGACCACCTGATAAAAATATGGCAAAAAATGTGGTAAAAGTCATCAATCCAAGTCCACCGATCTGGAAGAGAGCCATAATTGTTAATTTACCGAAGGTGGTAAAATAAGTAGCGGTGTCCAGTGTAACTAAACCTGTAACGCAAACGGCGCTTGTCGATGTAAAAAGTGCATCGACAAAAGTGATTTTGCCTTCGACGGTTGACGCAGGTAGCATTAATGCAAATGTTCCCACTATTATCGTAAACAAAAAGCTGAATATGAAAAGTCGCGAAGGATGAATTTTAGACTGAAGTAATTTGATATTGTACCTCAAAGTTCCCGATATAATCCCTACGACTATAAATATCTGTGCAAATACAATATATAAATAAGTTATGTTCTTAAGCTTTAATGCTGTCCCAATTCTTTCGACAAGACTTAAATTGAAAAACGATAATAATCCTTCCAGTAAAATGAGGGAGATTATTATTATTTCAAATTTGTGTGTTTTTAAATGGAGGGCTTTGTTTTCAGAAATATACAATTGCAGAATGTGATAGATAATGAATACAATGATAACTCCAATTGTGATAAAATGGAGAGTGCCAGCTTCGCTGCTTTTTATCTGAAAGCCATATTCTACAATTATCGAAGCTATCCCGAGCAGACTCGAAATGATTACAATTATTTTGGAAAAACGGGCAATATTTTCGCGTAATTCTTTTTTCAATTAACAGATTTAATTTTGTTTGCCACAGTTTGATTAAAATGATTTAACGACTCATCGTAAAATTGCCTATCAAAAATATAAAAATTTACTTCATAGGTGTTAGTGTTATCGAGAGCGTCTGATTTTTTCAGGAATACTTCCACTTTTTTTCGAGTATATAAATAAGGGTTAGAAAGAGCTGCTTCTTTCAGAATTTTTATAATTCGGTCATGTTCCATCGATGAAGGTAAATCAATATTTATTGTGATTTTCTGTTCCCGATTCCCGATGTTTATATTTTCTACCGGCTTGCTCAAAAAAATGGAATTTGGCAGCGATACATTCGAACCGTTGTCAGTAACAATTGTAGTATGTCTCAAATTTACTTCGACTACTTTTCCTGTATATTCCTGAACGTGTATTATATCTCCTTTCCCGAACGGAGGATTGTATGTCAAAATAAAACCTCCTATAAGGTTCTTAATTACAGGCACCGAAGCAAGAGCCATTGTAATTATAACAATTATTAATAATCCCAGAAGGATTTCTTTCGACATGTCAAAAATTAGATTAATAACTAAATATGCTATCAATATTATAGTTATTGCTTTCAATGCAGGAACTAAATGTGTCGAAAAGAGTGGTAATCGTCGAGCCAAAGTAGATTTGCTGCTTCTGTTCAGCAGGCGGAAAATTACAAAGGCAATAAATATCAGAAACAGGGCTTCAAGTAATGTTATAAAATCCACCGATTTGAAGATATCGAGTGCCCGCCGGGACTGACGAATTGGAGTTGAAATATGTTTCTTTGTATCAGGTGTTGCACGGACCGAATTTTTTATGATGACAGCAGAATCTTTAGCCTCCTCGATATTTGAAATGGGTGCCGGGCTCAATAGCGTATCGTGAATGGATGGGGCTGGTTTTAATACGCTCATTGTGTCCCGCATCTGCAGGCTGTCCTGCGATAGGACCTTGCCCGCCAACAGCAAAGTTAAAATGGTTATATAATATTTCGTTTTCACTAAATGATATTTCTCTTTTTTAATTCTCTTTCGATTAATTTGAAGAAGAAACGGTTTATAAAAAAGTGTGCAGAGCCAATACTCCATTCGTGCTTATCTATTAAATTTTTCGTGTAAAGATAGTCGAGTATTTCTTTCGAGTTGCTTAAAGATAAGTTAAAAAGAGCCGAGTGTTCTTCATAAGTTAAAGTGCCGTGAAGGACAATATTGAATAGGGTAAGCAAATAAATATCTTCAAGTTTTTCGAGAAGTCTGGATTCAATTTTTCTGGGTACTTTAATGAACACTCTATTGTCTTTGATTTCTTCGATGGAAACCAGCCAGAAAAACATAGCTGCAATAATGTTGCCTTCGGAAAAATCTTCGAGTCTATTAAAATAAAGCGAAGCTAATTTTTTTTGCTCGGCTTCTATCGATTTTGGTCTTACGAATTTTGACTTGAATTTGTATAATTCCGTTGGCTTAAATACAAGGTTATAACCAGTTGCATTGTGCCTTGTCGTTATAATTGTACGTAATTCTCTTTTGTGAAGTTCATTAACCATTATCTCTTTTTCAAATACACGCGTGTATTCAAAATTATCTCTTATAAATTCCCAGCTGTATTTATCGGAAGTACAGATCCACAGAGTGTTTTCCGAAGTAGAATTTATGAGGTAGCGCAATGCGTTCAATGCATCGTAACCTGAAATTTTACGCAGGTATAATTCGTTTAAACTCTCGAGCACAATTACTCTTTTGTTGCTTTTATCATTTAAAAGGAATACGAGTTCATTCAAAGAATAAGTGTGATTGTAGCCCAATTCTCTGCACAAAATACGCAATAGTTCGCGTTCTTCGGTTACTGTGTAAGTGAATTCGTAGCGTACGATGTTGTGTGTTTTTAAGTAGTTATTAATAATAAAATTTAACAAACTCGATTTGCCGCTGCCAGTTTCGCCGGCAATCAAAAGTGAAGACTTTTCATTTTTCTTGTGTCTTTCAATAATGTATTTAATCGTCTTTTCAACCTGGTCGAGTCCAACAAAAAGATTGTATGTATCAATCGGAGTTCCATCGAAAAGCTTTTTGTAGATAAAAGGAAGTTTCTCAATTTTAGATTTGTTAAACAACGTTTCAGAATCGCTATCGCCTCTCTCAATTTTAACAATGTTGTATTTTACAAGCAGATCGTTAATTACATATCTGAAATAAAGATTGTAATTCCGTTTTATGATTACTCTGTATTTTCTAATTAAATGTTTCAGTTCGTCTCTTATTTGATTATATGTTTTGAGCAACTTTCCTTTTTGTTCAGCTTTGGTCAGGTATGACTTAATGTCCCCGTAAGATTTTTTCATTATCAAATCGTTAATTGATTCAAGACTTGCGGAGACTCTCTCGGTAAGGCGTTTGTTGATATCCGTTTCAATGCGGTCGATAATCTTATTAACTTCATCTATACGGAAGGACATCTTTTCATAAAAAGAATTAGCCAGATTGACTGCCAGTTGTCTGTCCGATTCTGGTTTCTCTAATTCGTGTATTGCAGTATCGAAGTGGAAGTTAATAATAAGTAGATAATTTTTAACTTCTTCTGTTATAAGAGAAAATTGATTGACCATCAATTCGTTGATTTCGCCGATGTCTACAGAAAGTTTGTTGTGGAGAATTGTATTTGCAATAGATCGTATCGGAACGGATTTTAGCGATTGAAGTTTTGGTATTCTCTCTTCGAGTACCAGGTCAGCTTCTTCGAGAAGTTCGACGGTTTCAGGCAGTGAAGCTGCTATATTTTTGAAACGGCTTATAAAATGGTCGAAGAGAAAATCGATTTTTTTCCCTTCGCTTACTTCTTTTAATATTTTTAGTTGCTTTTGAATTACATTGATAAAATGGGATAATTTTTCTTCGTGAAATAGTTGTTCGAGTTCTTCGTTACTGAGTGAATCGATTTCGGCTAATTTCTTGCGAAAGATTTTTAATTCCTTCTGAAGCTGGGCATTTGTTTCGCGTATGTCTTTGTTGATTTCCTCCGATACACTAATAAGCGATTCAGCGAGTGTAACGTCAATGTCGACTTTCAATTTGTCGATATAAGCTTCTTTCTGGAAAAGTCCGATAATTCCAGCATAATAGATAGTCCAGTAGCGAATCGACAGAAGAGCCAGTTCTTTTGCGTTTTCGCTCTTTTCGAATACTTTCGAAAATCGGTATTGTCTTTCGTTAAATTCATACGTTCCAGCTATATGAAGTGTATCAATCAGTTTATTAAAAGGGTTGGCAACTGCATAAAAAAGTCGTCTTCCAATTTCTTCAACCGTAGCGTTTATTTCGTTTGTGTAGACCGTTATTGAAGAAGTCATCTGCTGGTGAATTTCGTCGAGCTTTTCGATTAGAATCATCGGCAGAGCAACGTTGTCTTTTTCATTTAATGCCGTCTCGAGCAATTGATCGAGTTCTTCGTTGGTTTGTTTATAAAATGTTCTCAAAATTTTCAGGGTCGTAAGTCTCTCTATTCCTACAAGATTGACCGACTCGAGAATTTCCTGCGAGGATTCGCCAACGAGATAATACTTGGTCAGGTTGCGGTATTTTATCCTTCTTTTGAGTTTATAATCTTTGTTGAATAATCGATTGACGTGTAGCTTCGAGCGAAGTAGAAATTTTCTCAGTTTGAGTAGAGTGCCATCTTCAGGCGACGATATGTATTTTTCCTCTTCGAGGTCCGCAAGGTATTCGTATTTTAAACCGTCTGTCAGATCGATGAAAGCATAAAACAGATCCCTGATTAAAGGTTCGAGATTGAGAATTCTTTTTTCAGTTTTCTTTCTTTCCTCGCAGAGTGCAATTAGCCATTCAGAAAGATTCTTTTTAACCTTCAAAATCTCCATTCGTATCTTAGAATGCGTGATTGCTGTGTCGCTTAACAGTTTTTTGAGTGACTGGTATTCATCCGAATATTTCTCAGTTAAACTAACAAGGAGTTCGAGTGATTCCTCGCCCCGTGACTGAATAAACTTTTTATCGAATTCCGAAAGGATATTATTTACCTTAATTAAAATATTATAGAGTGATTTATTGAGTTCCTCGTGTTTTAAGTCAGGTTCTCTGAATCTGGCTTTAACTTTTATTGGTTTTATATCCTTTTCAATTTTTTCTACCTGTAATTCTGCAGGCTGGATCTCCTCTGCCTGAGAAAATGATTTTGCTTTTGTTATTCCGATTTTAAATAGGACAGGTCCAATAAAAATATTGAGCGCCACAACTGATGTAATCAAATTTTTTAGTTCGTTTCCCAGGCCTGGTAATTTTTGACTAATAATTATGGCCAGTCCGAGCATCAATCCACCAATCGAAAGAAATCCCATCCAGCTGAATTTTGTTATTTCAAGCGGTTCACGCGTAGCTTTGGTTGCAAATGTGATCGAAAGATAGAAGGCGAGTGCTCTGACCAGTACGATAATAATTCCAATTACAATGGCTTCAGAAACAGAAAAAAGATTTAGAGAAGCTCCTGCGATAGTAAAGAAGGTAATAAATATTGGCAATGAAATTTTTCCGAGCGGTTTGTGAATTTGTTCGCCGTACTGACTGAAATTTTGAATAATAAAACCTGCCGTTACAAACGTGACGAGCATTTCCAGATGGAGCATCGATGCAATTTCACTGCCGAATACGACGAATGCAACTATAAACAAAAGTAATTCGCGGTTAATATACTTCATGTAGAGAAAGCCAGCAGCACCAAGAACTCCGCCAAATAGAAGCGAGAAAAGAAGTTCCTTTCCTAAAGTAATAAATGGCGATTCTGCACCGCCTGATATCGAGAGTAATGACGCCGAAATAGTTAGTACGATTGCAAGTAGTAATATTACGAGAATATCTTTTAAGATAGCCGTACTCAAAATTAAATCGACGAATCTACCTCTGGCTTTTAATTCGTTTGCAACCACAAGTGTTAGCTCTATTGACGTGCCAAGCGCAATTACCGATAGTATCAATCCCGAAGCTAATTTTAATGTCCAGTTTTCACCTGCTAAAAATGGTACGAATGGCGATAGGAAATAAACCGTGCCGGTAATCAACACGAAAATTGTAATTGTTTTGAATAGAAGTATGAGCAATGAAGATTTTAAAAACGATTTAATAGCATTTATTTTTAATTCGAGTCCAGCGGTAAGAGCAATTAACGCAAGGGTTACATTATTAACCAGACTTATATCATGAATCACCTGATTGTTAAAAATCTGAAGGATTTTTGTATCGAAAATAAAATGCGAATAAGGACCAAAAATAATTCCAATTAAAAGATAACCGATAACACGAGGCAATTTTATAAGGGCAAAAATTTCACCGAGAGCAAACGAGGCAATAATTAAAAAGCCAAGTACAGCGAGTGTCTTTGGATTTATAATGCCGGTCGATTCAACCTGGATTGTTTCGACAAATAAAAAAATCGAAAAGAGAATCGAAATAACTATAATTCTTCTCAGGACAGGGATCATTTTGCCGCTCCTCTAATTTCGCCGGCATCGACTAATAACCGCTTGGACAACCTGTAACTAATCAAACCAAAGAAAATCATGGACGTTAATATACAGCTTACGACCAGATTTGTGAATTCATTCTGATATACATTTATAAAATCGACGACCATTGCACAGACAATTATATCCTGAGGTAACAAGCCGAGTCCGATATTTGGCACCAGTTTATCCTTTTCGAATGACGAAACGTAAGCCAGATATCCTGCAAATCCCTTGGAAAAGAAGCGAATAAATATAAATGCCGCAGTTGCTACAACAAAGAGTATCAACGGCACAGGAATCCAATTAAAGCCAGCCATAATAACCACAAGAATACCGACTGGCTCACTTAATTTTGTGACTGGTTTTTCTATCTTACCGGCTATTTTAGAAAAATTTGCTAGTATAAAACCAAGAATGAAATTCATAAAGAGAGGTGATATATTGATGAAATAGCCGATTCCACTTGTAAATACTATCGTACCAATTATGGCGACAAAAAATTTGTTTTCATCTTCCTCTCTTCCAAGAAAAATATTCAGTAGAATACCGATTAATAAAGCCAGCACTATACTCGTTACAATCCATTCAATTGGCGATTTAATAAATGTGTTTGTAGAACCGATATGAACTATTCCAAAAAGAAGACCGAAAAGGAATATATTAATGTCCAGATTAATTTTTGTAGAAACGTCGAGCGCCGAAGAAATTTTACCGGTTAATTGATAACGATTTTTAATTGATTTGATCAGGGAGTTAGAGGAAACAGAACCCATCAGTCCAAGTGCTGCAGCTGCTGCCAGTGTATCTTCGAACTTTGAATCAGGAAAAAGATAAAAATGGAAAACTGCAAAAGAAATTCCACCTATAACCAATACCGTAGTTAATACATCGAAAATAGTTACGCGAATGTGTTCTGAATCGGCATTCTGAAAATCACTCACTTTGAAGCGAAGTCCGTATACAAGTCCTATAATTCCAGTTGCCGCCGCAATTCCGGGCGCCATCTGTCGCAGCATATTATCGTCAACCAGTTGGGGGATATTAAAAGCAAAGTTTCCATTCAACCAGTTAGAAAACGAAGGACCTAAAAGTATTCCAAGTAATATATATTCCAGTCCCGCCGGCAGAGAAACTTTTGTTAACAGTTTATCTCTGAACAGATTTGCACCTAAGAATCCCACAACAAGAACTATCAAAAAAATAAAGAGAGGCGACATAGCCTTATAATATTATTTCAAAAAATCACTCTTTAATTTAACGAAAAAAGTTGTTTTTTCTGAATAAAACGTTTTCAATACATAGTTGTATGACAGAGAATAGATAAATACGCTGTTATTTAATGATTGTAGATTTATGCTTAATGTCAAAGAGCCCGAATTTTTATGATATAGCTGAACAGATTTTTATATATTAGCACTAAAAAAAACAATTACCATGACAATAGAAGAAAAGCAGAAAAAATTGGTTGAAGAGTTTGAACAATATACTGACTGGGAGGAGCGCTATAAACATTTGATTGAACTGGGTCGGCAATTGCCACAAATGCATGAAGAATTAAAAATAGATAAATATAAACTCGACGGATGCCAGTCGCAGGTCTGGATAAAAGCCGAGTTAAAGGACGGCAAAATTTATTTTGAAGCTGACAGCGACGCAGCAATTGTAAAAGGACTGATTGCTTTACTCTTGGCAGTTTATTCAGGCCATACGCCGGATGAAATATTGTCGAACCCACCGGAATTCTTAAAACAAATTGGAATCGACAAACATCTATCGCCTACACGAAAAAACGGATTGGCAGCGATGATGAAACAGATTCAAATGTATGCCGTCGCTTTTAAAACACTGATTGCTAAGAAGTAATTATCGATGTTGTTCAATGAGGCCAGATTCAGGGCACTGATTACACTCAAACTGTAGTGTAATGTGGTGTATGTCGAATTTGTTGTGTAGCTGTTCGATTATTTTTTTTCTCAAGAGGTCGCTTTCGCTTATCTTCATGTCGTGAACATTTACATGCGCTTCCAGATGAATGTCATTTTCACCTACCATCCACATATGGATATGGTGGATGTTTTCAACTTCCGCAAATTTTTCTACTTCGCTCTGAATTTCTTCTATTGAAATATTCCCAGGCGCACCTTCCATCAATACATGAATTGCTTCGAGTAGTATTGAAATACTTTCTTTTATAATATAAATGCCAATGAGGATTGTCAGAAGCGGGTCAATCCAGTGAGCTTGCCAGAGTTTAATGGCTATGCTACCGCCAAGCACAGCCACAGACGAAATTGTATCGCTAAGTAAATGGAGATACGAAGACCTGATGTTAATACTCGATTTAGAATCTTTTCTAAGGAGTAGAACGGCCAGCAAATTAGCTACGAGTCCCACAAGTGCAACAATACCCATTATTTCCGTTTCAATTACGGTCGGGACAACAAATCTTTTAGCTGCTTCGTAAAAAAGATAGAGCGAAATTACGATAAGCACTGCAGAATTAATTACAGCCGCTAAAATTTCTGCGCGCTTTAAGCCGAAAGTGTGACGCGGTGAATTTAAACGGTACTTTAATTTCAGAGCAATGTAACTGATTACAATCGAAACGCTGTCGGAAAAATTGTGAAGCGCATCTGAAATCAAAGCCAAACTTCCCGATATCAACCCTCCAATTACTTCAGTAACAGTAATTATGAGATTAAGAAGGATAACAAAAATTAATCTTCCTTTTGTAGCGGTCAGTATGTCGTTATGTGAGTGATTGTGTCCCAATTACAATTATTTATTATTTTTAAGTACAAAAATCAGAATAGAGAAAATGAAAAACAAATTTTACACACCTTTCGATATGCAACGTCTGAAAGAAAGTGAACGTTCAAATGACTACCGGACACCGTTTCAAATTGATAGGGACCGAATAATTCATTCTTCTGAATTCAGAAGATTGCAGGGCAAGACGCAGGTGTTTTTGCCTGGTGAATACGATTTTTACAGAACTCGCTTAACGCATTCAATTGAGGTAGCACAGATCGGCAGGTCAATTTGTAATTATTTATCTACTTCTCAAAAAGAATTTTTCAACGAAGAATTTCACATCGACTCCGATCTGGTCGAAGCAATTTGTCTGGCTCACGACCTCGGTCATCCTCCTTTCGGTCACGCAGGCGAAAGGATATTAAATAAATTGATGCACAGCTACGGCGGTTTTGAAGGGAATGCTCAAACTTTACGATTGGTAACGGAAATTTTTTACCGCGACGGAACTGGTTATCGCGGCATGAATCCAACGCGCGCATTCCTCGACGGCATTTTAAAATATAAAGCCCTTTTCAGTAATTTCAATAAACCAGAAAACCGTTTTCTCTACGACGAGCAGGAAAACTATATAAATTTTATCTGGGAAGGCGAATATGATTCGCATAAAAACGACGTCAATTTTTTAAATAATTTCCGCAGTATCGAATGCCAGATTATGGATTGGGCGGACGACACAGCCTACGCCGTCAACGACTTGGTCGATAGTATTTCAGGCGGTTTTATTAACATAGCTAAACTTTCTAAATGGAAACAAAACAACTGCAGTAGATGCGATGAAGAAAAAATAGTTGATGATATTATCGACTGGATAAAAGAGGACAGTTACAAGCAAAAATTCGGGGCACAAATTGGCGAATTCATCGTAGCATGCTCGGTTAGAAGAAGAAATACTTTCATGGATAAACATACCAACAGATATATGTTTGAATTGATTGTTCCGGAAGAGATTAAAAAGCGGGTGGAGATTTATAAAAAAATTTCCGTCGAACTTGTGTTTCGTTCGCCCACGCTTCATCAAATCGAATTCAAGGGGAATTCGATGATCGAAAAAGTGTTCAATTTACTCGAAGAAAATTATATCTTAGAATCTTCAGCCAGTAAATTGCTTCCGGATTTTAACGACAGAATTATACGGTCGGAGTCCGTAAAAAAACGGAGGGCACGAATGGTGTGCGACTACTTAGCCGGAGCCACCGATTCGTATGCAATGAGAATATACAGAAGACTTTTTGACCCTGACTACAGTTCGCTTACAGATCTTGTTTGATTGTTCAATATTTCGGGTGTGAACTCCACATCATAAAAAGAAATCAGTTTGCTAATCACTTCCTCAACCAGCGAGTCGGGACACGACGCTCCGCTCGTGATAGCTATTATAGGAGGTTTGTCAGAAGGCAAATAGTTTTTTTTCTTCACTTCTTTTTTTTGATTGAGGTCGTAGTAAACAATTTCTTCTTTTGAAATTATTTTACCTGGGTCGGAAATAAAATAAGTAGGGAATTTAGAAGAGAGAATTTCGACCAGATGAGATGTATTTGAACTATTGTATCCTCCTACTACAATAGCCGCATCTGCACTTTGCTTTGTGAGTTCGTATGTTGCCGATTGATTGTCGTTTGTGGCATAACAAAGAGTGTCGCGTGTATCGGCAAAATGTTCTTTTAGATTTTCTTCTCCATATTTTTTTAGCATGGTATTCTTAAGGAGATTTGCAATTTCCTCAGTTTCTTCGGCTAACATTGTAGTTTGATTGACCACTCCAATTTTTTCCAGGTCCTCTGGAAATCGAAAACCTGGTGTAAGTTTCCCTTTGAAATATTCATAAAATTCTTTTTGGCTTCTGATTCCCAGAATGAATTCTGAAAGAACACCTGCTTCTTTAATGTCGCGTACTATGATCGATGGTGAATTGATAGAGGTGTGCGAAAAAGTGGCCCTTGTTTCTTCATGATAATATTTACCGTGAATGACAATTGTGTAACCTTTACTTCCGAGTGAAGCAGAACGGTTCCAGACTTTTTGTACAAAAGGACAGGTTGTATTGTATGCAACTGTATCGATGTTCTTGCTTTTGAGCAGGTTCTCGGTTTCAATTGTGGTTCCGAATGCAGGAATAATTACAATATCATTGCTTGTTATTTCTTCCCATGGCACAAATTGATTGCCGTGACTGTCCATTATAAAATTTACGCCATTGCTTCTTAAATCTTCATTGACATGTGGATTGTGTATCATCTCGCTGAGCAGAAAAATTCTTTTGCCGGGGTTCGACCTTACAGTTTTATATGCAATTTCGATGGCGTTTTCAACACCGTAACAGAAACCAAAATGCCGCGCGATCAACAATGTTAATTTTCCGAAATCCAGACGCGTAGGAGAAAAATCTTTTTTTAGAGGGTCAGATTTTTTACGGCTCTCTTTTATTGCTGAAATAATTGGACTTCTATAAAAATCGGGTATATCGAATTTTTTCATCTTAATTCAGCTTTTCACGAATTCTTTTTTCAAGGAGGTCAACTTCATAAATGTAGCCTGGATAGTCGTCGTTGTTTCTTCCGGCTTCTCTGCACTGTTCAAGGGTGAAGAGAGCTTCGGAATATTTTCCCTGTCGATAAAGGAGTTTGGCTTTAATCAGATAAGTGTAGAAATTTTTTGTAATTGAAAGGGCTTTTTCAGTCCATATTTCAGCTTCGTTGAGGAATACACCGTTTTCGGCAGCGTAACGTGCGGCTTCGAGGTAAACCTGCCAGTCGTCTGAATCTGCTTTTGCCAGAGCTTCTTTGATGCGTTTATAAACTTCTTCGTTTAGTTTAACCGAAATGTCGAATGAAATTTTGAGATTTTCCCACCGCATTTCGACCGTACAGATTGAATCGGAAATTACAGGAAAAAGAAAAAGAAGACGTTCGGTAAACTCGGTCCTTTCTGGCTTAACTTTGAATCTCATTAAATCTTCTTCCGGTTTGTAATCGAGTCCCCAACCCAGTTTCTTATTCAAAATGATTGTCCATTCGTCTTTTTCTGGAATTGTAAATAGTGAATAAATGCCGGCCGGGACCGTTTGACCATTTATAATAACGTCGGTTGTGAATTTAATTCTCGTCGATTCATTTGCGCCCGTGCGCCATACTTTGCCGTAGGGTACCAGACCATCCCAGATTTTTCTCCCTTTAACTCCAGGACGCGAATATTCGATTGAAATGTCAGTATAGCCAAGGCGTTGATAAACTTCGGCTTTCGGACTCAAACGTGGCAGTTCTAATTGTCCATTTATAACGCTTGTGACTAAAATTATTATTGATAATAACTTTTTCATCGTATAACCTTTCCTAAAAATGGTTTCAATAATAATAAAGTTTCGTAAAATAAAACAAACAGCGAAACAATTAAGTTCTCACGTAAACATACCTTCGCTGGTTGATAAAATTTCTTTTTAAGAAGAAGTTAATGAAGAATTGAACTGCAGAAATAAAAAGAGGCTGCCGAATGGCAGCCCAGTAAAAATATTATTTATCTTGC
This sequence comes from Melioribacter sulfuriphilus, assembly GCF_051488685.1. Lineage (NCBI taxonomy): Bacteria > Pseudomonadati > Ignavibacteriota > Ignavibacteria > Ignavibacteriales > Melioribacteraceae > Melioribacter > Melioribacter sulfuriphilus. Next base: position 169,536 of record NZ_JBPSEH010000005.1, on the reverse strand, counting down.
ATGAAAGGATATCTGTAATCTTTTGGTGGAATGAAATTTTCTTTAATTGTTCTTGCCGAAACCCATCTGAGAAGATTGAGGTAACTGCCGGCTTTATCGTTTGTGCCGCTGGCTCTTGCCCCGCCGAAGGGTTGTTGACCTACAACTGCACCCGTCGGTTTGTCGTTGATGTAGAAATTGCCAGCTGCGTTTGTGAGAATTTTGTCTGCAAGTTCGATTGCTTTCCTGTCCTGAGCGAAAATTGAGCCCGTTAACGAGTAAGGCGAAGTCTCGTCACAAAGATGGAGAGTCTCTTCGTATTTATTGTCGTCGTAAACGTAGATTGTCAGAACAGGACCGAATATTTCTTCTTCCATCGTTTTGAATTTCGGATTTGTGGTCAATATAACTGTCGGCTCGATGAAATATCCAACTGAATCGTCATAATTTCCACCAAAGATGATTTCGGCCTCGTTTGAATGTTTGGCATATTCGATATAACCTGTAATCGAATCGAAAGCATTTTTATCTATAACTGCATTCATAAAGTTTGTAAAGTCCTGTACGTCTCCCATTCGTACAGTTTTAAGCTCGTCGATCATAAATTCTTTCAATGAATTCCAGATCGATTTTGGTATGTAAGCTCTCGAAGCTGCAGAACATTTTTGACCCTGATATTCAAAAGCGCCTCTAATTAGAGCTGTGCCCAGAGCTTTTTGATCCGCACTGGCATGAGCAAATACGAAATCCTTTCCGCCAGTTTCTCCCACGATACGAGGGTATGATTTATATTTTGATAGATTATTCGCTGCAGTTCTCCACATTGATTGAAACGTAGGTGTGCTACCTGTAAAGTGAATGCCACCGAAGTCAGGCGAATCCATAACAATTTTACCGACCTTTGAGCCAGAGCCTGGTATAAAATTGATAACACCTTCTGGCAATCCTGCTGCTTCCAGAAGTTTCATAATCCAGTATGCAGAATAGACCGAGCTTGATGCTGGCTTAAGAAGAGCAACGTTTCCCATCAATGCAGACGAAGTCGGAAGATTACCGCAGATCGATGTAAAATTGAAAGGTGCAACTGCAAATATAAAACCTTCCAGAGGACGATATTCCATTCGATTCCACATGCCGGGAGGCGAATGGAGCGGCTGGTCTTCGTAAATTTTCATTGCATAGTAAGCGTTGAATCGGAAGAAATCCGCCAGTTCAGCTGCTGAGTCAATTTCAGCCTGAAATACGTTCTTGCTCTGGCCGAGCATTGTGGCGGCATTAAGAATATAACGCCACTCTGTTAACGAGAGAAGGTCGGCAGCTTTCAAAAAAACAGCAATCCTATCGTGCCATTCCATTCTCGACCAGACTTTATGAGCCATCATCGAGGATTCGATTGCCATTTGAATCTCTTTTTCTCCGGCTTTATGGTATTTAGCCAGTACTGTTTTGTGGTCGTGTGGACAAACGGAGCTGGCGGTATCACCGGTTTTAATTTCCTTACCGCCGATTATTAACGGAATTTCGATTGTCTGCCGAGCCATTAAACTGAGTTGCTTTTTTAATGCTTCACGTTCCGGGGTGCCCGGAGCATAACTTTTTACCGGTTCATTGGGTGGTACCGGTATGCTGAATTTTGCATTTGCCATAACATCCCTTTTTTTGTGTAAGGATTATTTTATTTATGATATAAAATTAGAAAAATTATAATAATTAAAAACTGGAATCGACTGAAAGAGAAGAATTAGAAGACTAATCAGTCTTGCTCAGAGAATAATTAGTGACCGATTTCTTTCATTTTAATTATTTGATTAATCCTATTCAGTTTTACACCGATGAAAAAAATATAAAATAACAATGCAAGACAAAATTTTTAGCTGGCTGTGAAACTTGTCTAAGGCAACTGTCTTTGAAGTTGATTTTCCTCTTTTATATCAAAGAAAGTTAGAATTTTTCATCAGAGTTTGAAACAGAAGAGAATATAAAAGCCCTGCTGTTTGTATATCGAAAAAAGAGATGCCCTCGAAACCCGGCTTTTTAAGCGCACGTAAAAAATCGACTGAGGAAAAATTTAGAAAGTATAAAATACTACTCCTTAACTCTTCTGAGCATGATAGACCAGCAAATTTTGACTAAGGTGTAATTCAAATAAATATTTTGTTTATTGGTTTTTTAATTATTTTTTTACAAATAAATGCTGATGCCGAATAAAACAACAGTATTAATTAATAGCCTATTCTGCTTATTGATTACGGTTGGCTCTTGATTACCATTAGTTGAAGATTTTGTTTCATTCTTGTCCCATGTATAATTTAAGCTCAATACATATTCGGAGTGTATACCAATATTTTTGCTAACTGACCATTCTACTCCTAAGATACCTCTTTAACCTGTTTTAAAACTTGTCAGGCTCTCTTCTTTTTTTACTTGAGCAGTAGAAGCTATGTTAGAACTATTATATTCATTGTTGCCGCTGATAAATATAAAACTAACTCCGCTTCCTCCATACATCATAAAATCGGCCTCCTGGAGCAGATTCCATAAATAATCTGTTCCGATGCCAATTATGTATTCTGAGTTATCCGATTCGGTTTGGCTGGAATTTTCTTGATCGGAATCTGAATTGCTTTTATTGAGGTGTGGAGAAATAAAAAATCTTAGTTGGTCTGAGTTTCTCAATATTTTTTAAAAAGCAATATCCATATTAAATTTAGTTAGAGTAAAATTATCCGCAATGCCGAATGTCAATGCATAGCGAGAATTTACTGTGTCGCTTTGAGCCGATACGAATGAAGTTAATAATAATGAAAGAATTATTCCCCAAAAGGTTTTCATCTTTTTCTCCTTTTGTTTAGTTGACGATTTTTACAAAAAAAATAGTAGCTATCTAACTTATCGATAAATTAATAATCAGCCTACTTATCTCTCTTTTTGTGTTTAATGTATTGCGTGCACTCGAATAAAAATGTCTTTTGGGAGATTCAGTAAAAATTAATTTTAGGTGGGCCCTCGTTAAATATTACTAATTTCAAATGGCTTTGAAATATTTACATTAAATGTAATGCAACTTGATAGTAATTTCAAGGATTAAATAAAAGTAAATTGAAATTTTGATTTTGATAAAAATGTTAAAAAGAATTTTTAATTATCTGAAAAATGATAATTCTTAAATTGACAGGGAAAAAATTTCATTAGTTAAAAGAATCGTGATCGGTGGTATTTACGTTTTCTGTTTTTTCTTTTTAGCTGCCGGGAAGAGAATGTTGTTGAGAATCAGGCGGTAACCTGGCGAATTTTTGTGAAAATTCAAATCTGTCGGTGGGTCGCCTACGGCGTGCTGGTAGTCCTCGGGATCGTGGCCTCCGTAAAAAGTAAAAGTTCCTCTGCCGTAATTTCCATGAATATATTTGACCTGGTCGGTACCTTCGCGTTCGGCTAAAATGTAGACCGATTTTTTAATCAAATTTTTTCGAAACATTGTGGTTTGTCCCATAAAGCCGTGAATTACATTTGCGTGATTTTGAGTTAGCATGGTCGGAACGGGGTCGTGTTTGGCAGAGAATTCGAAGAGTGTAAAATAATCGTTTTGCTCTGGTCCCACTTCAGCAGGTTGAATGTCGATATCGCTATACTCATAAATTAATGGATTCATTTCGAGTTTGAAATTTTCGAAAGCCAGAGTTTCTGAGAAATCGATTTTGTTTTGAGCGTCCGGATCGGCTGGGTCACCGTCGTAAATCCTGTCAACAATATCGACATGGAGTGCCGAAAGTGCTATGTCGTATGAATCGGTGGCTGAGCACATGGCAAACAAAAAACCTCCGCGCGCTATATAATTACGGATCTCGAGAACGACGGCTTTTTCCATGTCTGATACTTTTTTAAAGCCGAGTTTTTGGGCTTCCGATTCGTAAAGCCTCTGTTGTTCGATATACCATGGCGCATTACTAAACGAGGCGTAGAATTTGCCGTACTGACCTGTGAAATCTTCGTGGTGCAGATGCAACCAGTCATATTTGTCGAGTGCACCTCCAAGTATTTCTGCAACCCAGATTTTATCGTAAGGCACTTCAGCATAGTCGAGTGCCAGTGTAACAGCATCGTCCCATGGCTTGAAGTTGGGAGGAACATAGACTGCAATTTTCGGTGCTTTTTCGAGTCGTACCACATCCATATTTTGTTCGGGGCTTTGAACAAACGCATAAATTGAAACGGCGTCTTGTGATGAAATTTTTTCAAATGCTACTCCTTTCAATCTACATCGCAATGCCAGTTCCTCGCTGTAATCGAACATGAACGAACCGCCCCTGTAATTTAAGAGCCAGTCACCCTTGTAACCCTGTTCGAGAGCATTAAATGCAACGCCATATGCTTTCAGATGATCGGTCTGTGTATTGTCCATGTAAATTAAGATTTTCGGCTGTGCTGAAATTTGAAGCGAGATGATAAAAGTTAATAGCAGCTTTTTCATTTTATAAAAGAGAGGCTGTTCAATGAACAGCCCCGTGAAATCTAAGCAGTTTTTCTATCGGATTCAATGTAAATTGGTTTTTCACCCTTGAGAACTGTGTCTTCGGTAATAAGACATTTGTCGACGTTGTCCAGACTGGGCAATTCGTACATGACGTCGAGTAAAATAGCTTCAACAATAGAACGCAAACCTCTTGCACCAGTTTTTCGTTCGAGAGCTTTGTTCACAATTGCTTCGAGGGCAAGCGGGTCGAATTCTAATTCCACACCTTCGAGTGCGAAAAGCTTCTGGTATTGTTTAATGATAGCGTTCTTCGGCTCGGTTAAAATGTTCTTCAGAGCCTGGGCGTTCAAGGCGTGGAGCGGGGCAATAATTGGAATTCTTCCCACAAGTTCGGGTATCATTCCATATTTAATCAGGTCTTCGGGTTGAACTTTTTCTACAAGATTATCTCTGTCGAGCTCTTCATTGCTCTCGATATTTGTATCAAATCCGATTGCGTTTCTGTTAATTCTCGAGGCAATGATATTTTCGATGCCTTCGAAAGCACCGCCGCAGATAAAAAGAATATTTTTTGTATTTACGTTAATAAGACTCTGTTCGGGGTGTTTTCTTCCGCCTCTTGGCGGAACTCCTGCAATTGTCCCTTCGAGGATTTTGAGGAGAGCTTGCTGAACGCCTTCGCCTGAAACATCGCGTGTGATCGAGACGTTCTCGCTTTTACGCGCAATCTTGTCGATTTCGTCGATATAAACGATTCCCTTTTGAGCTTTTTCAAGATTATAGTCGGCTGCCTGGAGCAGTCGGACCAGTACGGTTTCGACATCGTCTCCCACGTAACCGGCTTCAGTAAGCGTGGTAGCGTCGGCAATTGCAAATGGGACGTCGAGTATTCTGGCTAATGTCTGTGCCAGAAGCGTTTTTCCAACACCAGTCGGCCCAATTAACAATATATTGCTCTTTTCGATTTCAACATCGTCAACATCGAAAAAAGATGTTGGCGCATTTATTCTTTTATAGTGATTATAAACTGCAACGGCTAAGATCTTTTTAGCTTTTTCCTGGTCAATTACATATTCGTCGAGATTCTTTTTAATCACCTCTGGAGTAATTGAAAGATTTACTGTCTCTTTCTTGTTGAAATTAGAAAGATTGTTTTTCAGTATTTCGACGCTGGTTTTAATGCAGATATCGCAAATATAGACATCGGGACCGGCAACCATACTTGATACTTCGCTTCCGTCTCTACCGCAGAACGAACATCTAATTGTTTTGGGTTCTCTTTTGTTAGCCATTTTTGCCTTTTTTTGTTTGTATATGATTTAAATTTTGTATTGCTGTTTCAAGATATAATGAATCGGGATATTTCTCAAGAAAATTTTTATATAATTCGGCGGCTCTCGTCTCGTCTTTCAAACCGTATTGATAAATTTGTGCCATAAGTAAAAGAGCTTTATCCTTTAGTATCCCGCTTTCCGATTTATCGAATAATTCCTTCAAATTTTCTAAGGCCTTATGATAGCTTTTAGTATAAATATTAATTTCAGCAAGTTTGTATAATGCAAAGTCCTTTAGTATAAATAAATTATCGCGATCAATTAAACTCTTTAATAAAGTTGCTGCCTCTTCATACTTTTTTTGAAATGCAAATAAATCACTTTTAGCATAAATAGCAAGGTTTAAAGAATCGCGTTTTAATGCGGAAATCAAAGCCGACAGTTCAATAGCGTCGTTTGCAAAAGCAGACGAGAGATCGCCGGAAGCAGATTTCAGATTCGACAGGGCAGATTCAAAGTTATTCTGCCAGAAATCGATTTTAGCTTTCCGGAAAAAAGCTTCGGCTTTTAAGTCCGCAGTCAGTTTGTAATTCAACAATATATTATCGAAAAAAGTTTTGGTTTGTTCAAGATTATCAGAATTAATTGCAATTAAACCCCGCTTTATGAAAGATTTAGCCGAATATTCAGTTCCTGGCGCGCGTAAATTTATTATGGCAAATATCGAATCTGCAAGCTGGTAATTATTAAGGTTCTCAAATTCAATTTCTGCTCTCGAATAGAGAGCCTGTATATAAATATTGCTGTTGGGATATGCCTCTGCAATCTTTTTATATTCTTCCGACAGTCGTTTGTATTCTGTCGTATCGAATTTTTCCGCGTACTGCCAGTCGTCACTTTCTAAACTGTCGTTAAGGCGTGCTCTGAGAGTTTCGACATAAGATATTTTGGCAAGTGGAACGAGATTCGAAGCCGGGTAGTTATCGATAATATATTTGTAACCTCTCAGTGCCGCATCGTAAGCTTTGCTTCTTAATGCGCTTTGGGACATGGAATAGATCGAAGCGCCGTTGCTGTTTACCTTCTTTTCGTATTCGATTGTGTATTTCAATGCCAGATCATAATTGCCATTTAACATATTGCAGAAGGAGATCAAATCGAGATAAATTGGTTGTGTGTTTTCTTTATAGTAAGATTCCAGTGTTGAAATAATTTCGTCGAGAGCTTTCTTGTTACCAGAATAAGAATTGAATTTGGTTTTAACAAGTCCAATCTGATCGGGATTTATTGAAAGGAGATAACAATATTCAAGAGTAGCTTCTCTATAACGTAGAGTAAGGGAATAAATGTTAGCCAGGTCGAGTGTGAAGGTCGATTTGTCGCTCGATAGGTAGCGCCCCTTTTTCAGGTATTCAAGGGCACGGTCGAGTGCTCTGCTCTCGATAGCATAATTTGCAATTATTCTGTAAGTGGAAATCGAAGTCGGATTTGTCTCGATGCCTTTATCCCAGTAAAAATACGCCGAATCGGACATCTCTTTCATAAAATAGACGGAGCCCATTAAACCATATAAAGACGGGTCGTTTGGAGAATATTTAATTCTTTTAGTTATTATTCTTATGGCTTCGTCGTATTTCTTTTGTTTTATGTAGATATTGTAGAGAGAATTAAAATATGAATAATTCCATGGCTGCAGTTCAATCAACTCGTTCAGTAAGGATTCCGCTTTTTCATAGTTACCAGCTTGTTCGTAATTCTCTGCGAGTCTGAATTTAGTGTCAGCATTCTGTCCCTGTATAACTGAAGTCAAAATAATTAGAGATATAAAAAGAACTCTATGTAAGATATTTCTCATCAAAAATATTACCTATGTTTAATATGCGATTCGTGTCGAAAGCCAATTTAATCAATGCCATTTTTTTAATTATATCGTCGTTGTACATAAGTTTAAAATATTCCCGTTTCAGTTTTCCGATACCGTGCTCGGCCGAGACTGTGCCTTTTAGTTTAACTGCATTGCTACAAATTTGCCTGTAAGTTTCAATTGCTGTTTTATACTGTTCAGCATTGTCCGGAAGCATATTTAAATGAATGTGAGAGTCGCCAGCGTGTCCATAAACAACGTAATTAAGACCAGCCCCTGATACCAATTTAATTGTATCGAAATAAAATCTCTTGAACGATTCGAACGGGACGGCTACGTCAGTGCCAACTTTTTTGAGTCCTCTCTGCGACATGTAATCATTTACTTTTAGAGCAATAGCGTGGCGGAAGTCTTTGAATTTATCCATCTCTTTTCTGTCGTTAGCAATCCATGAATCTTCTTCCATTCCATTATGTCTGGAAATCAATTCCATCCATTCAGAAATTAATTCGTCTTCATTGCCGTCGATTTCCTGTTCGAACCAGACAGCGGCTTCTGCATTTTCAGGAATATTAGTATAGTCATTGCGCAGGAATTTTAGTGTAAATTTGTCGAATAATTCGAGTCCTCGTGCTGAAATAATCGAATCGTCTGTATATCTTGAAAGTCTTACAGCTTCTTCTACAAAGTCGAGTGCATCCTCCTGCGAGTTGAAAAAAATTATGCACGACAAAATATTTTGTGGGAGATCAATTAGTTTTAATTTAATTTCTGTAATAATTCCTAGTGTTCCCTCAGAACCAATAAAGAGATCAATCAAGTCCATCTTTTCTTTGCAGTAGTAGCCGGCGGCGTTTTTTGTAGCAGGCATCTCGTAGCGAGGCAATTCAAATGAAATAATCGAACCGTCTTCTGTGGGAATGATGGCGTGTGATCCATCCGCAATAAATTGACCCCTTTCAATTCTCAATTTTCTACCGTCGGGCAAAACAATTTTAAGACCGAGCACATAAGATCGGGTTGGACCATATTTGAAAGTCCTTGCACCCGAAGCGTTTGTTGCAACCGTCCCTCCAATATAACAGTTCCTTTCAGTTGGGTCGGGCGGATAAAATAAATTCCTGCTTTCAACTTCCTGCTGGAATTCGCTCAAAATAACCGACGGCTGGACGACAGCGTATTTATCGTTCGAATTTATTTCGAGTATTTTATTCAACTTCTCTGTCGATAATACAATGCCCCCTTCGGGAACTCGTCCTCCAGTTAATCCCGTGCCGTTTCCGGCAACTGTAATTCTTTTTTTCTCGACATTGCATCTGGATACTATTTCCATTATTTCTTCTTCTGATTCCGGTATATAAACAGCCTCACATTTACCCGAATAATTGGAAGCGTCTGTTAGATAGTTTTGTATTTCGTCATGATTCGATTTGATAATCATATTGAAAACTTCCTTATTTAATCGACAGATTTTCCGTGTTTTTTCATTATTTCTTTCCATGTTTCGAGGTCGAGCTGCTCGGACTCTTCAACGAGTAAAATTGGGATGTCGTTTTCAATTCGATAACGCCTGCGTGTTTCTTTGTCTGTAGAAACCAAAAAATCACCGTCGAGAATAAGGTCGGCTTTTGATTCCGGGCAGCAGATAATTTCTAATAATTCCTTAGAAATCATTGTTCCTCCAATGCTTGGAAATAAGTATGCAAAGATACGAAACTTAAACGAATTCGTTATATTTGAGAAATGAAAGAAACCTTTATAAATAACGAAAAGTTCTACAATGAGATCTCTTCTTTTTATGATGAAATGATTTCTTTCGACTCAAATTTGAAAAAGAGGGAAGACTTTTATAAAAAGATATTCAACAAAAACGGCGCCGTTGCCGACATCGGTTGTGGCAGCGGCCTGGATTCGATTGCCCTGGCAAAATCAGGTTTCAATGTAACCGCATTCGATCCATCGGATAAAATGATTGAGTTACTGAAGAAGAAAACCAGCTTTTACAATGTTCGTATTGAATGCGAAAATTTTAGAATGGAAAAGATTCCGACGGCTTATAATAATCGATTCGATTTTGTTGTATCTATGGGAAATACAATTTCTCATCTGAGCAAGAAAAACCTTGCCGAAGGAATTAAAAGAGTTTATGACATATTGAAACCCGGCGGTAAATTTTTAGTGCATCTGCTCAATTACGATTACTTTATTAAAAACTCAATCAGAATTAATAGCATTAAAACTGGAAAGAGAATAATTGTACGTTTTTACGACTTTAGCAAAAAAAGAGCTCGCTTCAACATACTCGAATTTTCTATGGAAAGACCTGATGAATACCAGCTCCATTCTGTAATTCATTATATTCATAAGAACAATGAAATAAATAAACTGCTTGTCGAAACTGGATTTAAGAAGATAGAATTTTATGCCGATATGAATTTGACGCCATTTGAAAACAATAAAGAGATGTTTATTTTGTGTCGGAAGTAAATTAAAGACTTAGAATTTTTCTAATGGTTTTTTCTTTCAGCTGTGCCAGGCTTTCTTTTGTAAACATTTTGTAAGCTTCGTCTCTGAGTTTGCCCCATTTATCGTGAACTGGGCAGGGATTTTCGTCGGAGCAGCCGGGAAATCCGAGCACGCAGCTTTTGAAAATTTTGTCGCCGTCGATAGCTTCTATAATATCGATGAGATAAATGTTGCTCGGACTTTTTGCAAGATAAAAACCACCGTTTTTTCCTTTTTTCGAACCGACAATTCCTTTATAAGTAAGAGTTTGTAATACCTTCGAAACGAATTCTTTTGGTACTTTCAGTTCTTTTGAAATTTCCTCTGCACTGAAAACAACTTTTTCTTTTTTTATCGAAAGATAAAGTACAGCTTGAATGCCCAGTTCACATGCCTTCGAAAAAAAGACGGTCATTGATTGTTTCCCGAGTTTGTACTGTTTTCTTGATTGACAAAGATAGTTTGAGTTGGATAAGCAAACTCAATTCCTTCTTGCTCGAAAAGTCTGAAGATTTCGAGATTGATACTTTGTTGAATGTCGAGATAGAGCTCCATTTCTGGCGAGAGAATGAAATAGACAAATTCAAAATTGAGACTAAAATCGCCGTAGCTTACAAAATGACCCCTATCGTACTGAACCAGCTCGTGACGGCTGATTATTTCTTTTATCATAGTCGGAATGGCTATTAATTTGTCGTGAGGAGTTTGATAAACCACTCCAATTCTTAAAACGACTCTCCGTTTTTCCATTCTTTTGAAATTGTGGACAGTAGATGTAGTAAGTCGTGAATTGTTAACGATTAATTGTTCGCCGCTAAGAGCTCTTATCTTTGTCGTTTTGAGTCCAATTTTTTCAATATTTCCCAGTTGACCTTCGAAATTGATAAAGTCCCCAACTTCAAAAGGCTTATCAAAAAAGAGAACAAAATAGCTGAAGAGGTCGCCAAGTATTGCTTGCGCGGCGAGGGCCACAGCCACGCCCGAAATGCCGAGTCCGGTTATTACCGCTGAGACTTCAAATCCGAAATTATCAAGTAAAAATATTATACCGACAGCCCAAATGACCAGATCGACCAGACCCAGTAGAGGTTGTATGCGATTGAAATCCGATTCGCGATTGCTCTTAATAAAATATCGTTCTATTAAATACTTAACGACAACAACACTGAAACGTACGACAAAATACGTAATCAATACTAAATAGATAGAAACGATAATTTTTTCTGTGTCGTTGCTTAATTTCAGGCGTTCAATTATTAAATAAAGGATGCCAAGATAAATCGCAGGAACAAAAAATTTGTTAATGCTTTTGTTTAAGAAGTTGTATTTAGAAATATAACTGGATTCAAGTTGTTTTTTTAATCTCTGCAGTACGAATTTCTTAATAATTCTTATTATTATAAAGATTACGAGAAAAACACCGAGTGCAATCAGATAATCTTCAATAGTATTTCCCAAAAATTCTTTCTTAAAAAACATTAATTCCTCACAAAAAGTGACGAATAAATATAAAAAAACCCGCATTAAAAAATGCGGGTTCTATATCTAATTATCTACTTGATTAGTTGAGGGCGTATGCGGGAAGAATTTCTTCGCTTGGTTTTAACTTTTCGATGCGAACTTTAATTACTCCAGGATAAATCATCCCGAGAGCCTTTGCTGCTCCTTTCGATAGATCAATATCGCGTCCCTCGATATACGGACCGCGGTCGTTAATTTTAACAACGACGCTTTTTCCATTTCTTAAATTTGTTACGCGTAAATATGTACCGAATGGCAATTCTTTATGCGCTGCAGTCAATGCCATCTGATTGTAAATTTCGCCATTGGCTGTCTGCCGACCGTGAAATCCTGGGCCGTACCAGGAGGCTATCCAGTTGCCAACCGGCTCGTATTCTACATTGGCAGTTGAAGGACTTGAATCGATACTTAGAATTACTTTTGCATCCTCGTCGTTTACACTTGCCGACGAGCTATCTATATCTACCAGCCCAATTACTAATGCTGCTACTGTAATTATTATTGTCGTTTTAACTATACGCAAATATTACCTCTGTTTTGTTTTACAAACTATTGTGTGAGAAAAAGTCAGAATAGAATATTGGAGTTATTAAATTTTCAGATTTTTTCTGAGTGCTCTTTGAGTCTCGTCTTTTTGAGTGGATTTGATGAAGACGTAATTGTGATACTGAATTGTGACGGAAGAAAATTCCGCTTTGCAGTTCGTGATGAAATTAATCCCGGGCGAAAATGTAATTACTGTATTATCTGAAATTATATTTTCAATTATCGTACTCATGGGATCAATCGGCTCTGCATATCGTTTGGCTTTTGTTTCCGAATGATTAGCAATCAATAAAATTGCAATGGCAATAAAGCTGTATTTTCTTAATTTTGTTTTCATTGTAGCACGCAAATATAGGATAATGAAAGTAAAGATTCAATTTACAGTTAAAGTATATTACTTTGAATGGAAATTCTTTAGCACTCGTTAACTTCTATGTAAAGTATCTCGATATTTTAATTTATTTTGTATTCTTGAATTAAATTATCTGATAAAAATATTGAAGCAAATGGTATCAATTGTTTTACAAAGTCTATCGGAACTGGTAATAGACAACCTGAAAAATAATTTTCCTGATGGAATGGTAGAATTCATTTCCCTCGGTACCGAAGTGCAAGGAAAAAATGTGGTAAATATTGTTGACGAAAATCCTTATTCGTCTAGAGCGATAAAAAAAACTGCAGAAGCAATATCGAATAAAATAGTATTGTGGATCAGCGAATATGAAAACAAAAAAATCAAAAGAATAAATTTTTACGACGAAGCTCTGAAAAAGTTAATTAGTAATTTAGATAATCATAATGCTGGTATTGTTTATTCGAACTTTGTGGAATATGACTGTGCGACACGTAAAAAATCTAAACATCCGTTGATACCTTATCAATTGGGCAGCATTCGGGACGATTTCGACTTTGGTTTTGTAATGATTCTTAACGGAGAATTGATCAAAAGTATTGCTTCGGAGATGGAAGAAAATTATTTATATTCTGGATTTTATGATATGCGCCTGAGAATATCCGAGGTATCGAATTTAATTCATATTGATGAATATCTCTATTCTGCAGATGTGGAATATAGAAAAGACGATATGGAAGAGCATTTCAAATATGTAGCTTCGAATAGAAGGACACTTCAATTAGAATACGAAAAAGTTGCTACGGAACATCTCAAAAGAATCGGAGCGTATATTACACCGACTAAAAAATTATTTGATTTCAAAAAAGTAGAAGAAAGTTTTCCAGTCGAAGCTTCTGTAATTATTCCAGTTAAAAACAGAGCAAAGACAATCGAAGCGGCCGTTAATTCAGCGCTGAATCAAAAAACAGATTTTGAGTTTAATGTTATAGTAGTCGATAATTATTCCGACGACGGGACTACCGATATACTCAAACAGATTGCCGCAACAAATCAAAAACTTATACACCTTATTCCAGAAGAAAAAAACTTACAGATTGGCGGCTGCTGGAATTATGCTGTAAGGAGTAGCTATTGTGGCAGGTTTGCAGTCCAGCTCGATAGTGACGACCTTTACTATGATAAATACGCACTGGCTAAAATTATGAAAAAATTTTACGAGGACGGATCAGCGATGGTAATCGGTTCTTACAAATTGACCGATTTTAATCTCAACGAAATTCCACCGGGCATTGTAGATCATCGTGAGTGGACTGATCAGAACGGAGTCAACAATGCATTGCGAATAAATGGACTGGGTGCACCACGTGCTTTTTATACATCGGTGTTGCGAAAGATTGAAATTCCCAACGTCAGTTACGGCGAAGATTATTACCTCGGCATTACAATTTCACGCACTTATAAAATTTCAAGAATTTATGAACCCATTTACATCTGTCGCAGGTGGGCAGGTAATTCGGATGCTGACCTTTCTCAGGAAAAAATTAATAATAATAATTACTATAAAGATTCACTCAGAACTAAAGAAATAATCGAAAGACAAAAATTAAATAAATATGCTGGTGAATAAAATTCTTGCAGATAAAAACGATTTCCAGCTTGCTGAAGATGCTGTTAAGCTACTGGGAAGACAACTGGTAGAATGGGAATTATTAAAAACGAATTATGATAAGCTTGCCGGCGTAATTAACAAGGAAATTCGTTTTGAGGATTATAAGTTTATAGTACAATATAATCCCGGACGAATCAAATCGACGATGGCGGATATATCCGATTCCGGAATAAAAAACAGAAAATGTTTTCTTTGTAAAGAAAATCTTCCCGAGCAGCAGAGTGGAATTATTTATAACAAGAAATTCAACTTGCTCTGCAATCCTTACCCTGTCGCCAGTAAACATTTTACGATTGTAAAACTAAAACACATGCCTCAACAGATTGTGGGTAACATAGAGGACTTACTCGATTTAACGCGTCAGATGAGTAAATATTTTACGCTTTTTTATAATGGGCCAAAATGTGGAGCATCGGCGCCCGACCATATGCATTTTCAGGCGATCGAAAAAAAGAAAATGCCGCTTGAGGAAGATTTTAAAAAGATAATTGCCGATTCGAGAAATTTTAAGATTGAGAAACCGCGGCTCTCAATTTTTGCTGCCGAGACGTATCCCACAAAACCAATCATATTAGTAACTGAATATAAAGATGAAATATTGAAATCTTTCAGAGTTATTCTTAATTCACTTAAGAAAATTTATGAACCTAAAGAAGAGCCTTTGATAAATATTGTATCTACATACGAAGGAAATAAGTGGAGTTTGTTTATTTTTCCGCGTAGAGCGCATCGTCCTAAGGAATTTTATACCGGCGAATTGCTTGTAAGCCCCGCAGCACTGGATATCTCCGGATTAATTATTGTTCCCCGAAAGGAGGATTTCGATAAAATCGACCGCGATAAATTGATCGATATTTATAAGCAGGTTTCGTTCACGAAAGAATATTACGAATTTCTTAAAAAGAAGTTATACGATAATTTTATACGCTTTTAGAGAATCTTTATTGCAATAAGACTGACGTCGTCTTCAAGTTCATTGTCCGTAAATTTTAATAGTTCTTCGCGTAATAAATCGGCAGTATCGTCATCCGGTTTTAAATTGCTAATGAAGTCAAGAAGACGATCATTGCCAAATATTTCGCCTTCTTTATTTCTGGATTCCGTAATACCGTCAGTAAAAAGAATTATTTCGTCGCCGCTTTTGATATTAATGATTTTGTTCGAGTATTGTCCATCGGGATTGAAACCAAGTAAAAGCCCTGCTGACTCGATAAATTCCGCACTGCTACCCGAGCGGTAGATAATCGGGAGGTCGCCTGCGCCAGAATATTTTGCAATTTTATTCTTCGTGTCGATAATTACAACTGAGAGCGTAATGAATACTTCCGAAATACGTTCGTCTTTGTAAACCGACTCGTTGATGCGCTGGAGAATGATGTCGGGATTTAACTCAGCTGCAGATTCAAGAACCATTCTTGCGGCAGTTCTAACATAGCCGGCATATGCGACGGCAAAGTACCATGCACCCCACCGCTTTCCCATAACGTCTCCCATTATAACAGCAATGCTGTCGTCATTAATTTTAATATAATCAATAAAATCACCGCCGGGGACGTTCTTAAAAGGTGCATGCCATTGAAGTATTTTGAGTCCGCTAAATTGAGGAGGTGTTTCAGGAACAACTTTTGCCGCCATCGAATCGGCAGCTTTCTGCACTTCGTATACAACTTTTTCTCTCTCTTTTTCGAGACTCTTTAGTATGGCAGATACTTTGGCAATAACAATCTTAGGGCTGGATGTCTTTACAATGTAGTCTTCTATTTCCAGGTCGTACCCTAAAAGCATATCTTCCTCGCCGCTTTTGGCGGTAAGAAATATAAAAGGAATCGATTTGTATTCGGGATTGTTTAATAGTTCTTTTCGAAATTCAAAACCGTCCATGACGGGCATCATTATGTCGCTAATAATTAATACGGGTTGAACTTCGTCGATCTTTTCGAGAGCTACTTTTCCATTTTCGGCGTGCACACATTCAAAACCTGCTTTAGTTAAATTATGAATAAACAATCTGGCAATGTTTGGTTCGTCTTCTACTAGCAATATTTTGTTTGATGATGAAACAGCCATATTCTCCAATTCCGTTTATTTAAAACTGTTGATTGCAGAGTTTATATCTGGATAGACTTCGAAAACTCTATGCAAACGTGTAAGTTCAAACATAGCACGCACGTTCGGTCTTAAACCAACAAGTTTCAGGTCACCGCTCTGATTGATTGCTCTTTTTAATCCGCTCACCAGTGCCCCCAGAAAAGTAGAATCGATGAAGTCTACTCTGCTGAGGTCAATAATCACTTTTTGTAAACCCTGTTCTATTTTTGAGTAGATTGTTTTTTTTATCTGTTCTGCTTCTTTAATTGTTGCTCTGTCAGTGTCGAGTTTAATTGCCACAACATCATCGAATGTTCTTTCTTGAATGTTCATAATCGACCCCAATTATTTTTTATAATCGATATTATATTTTTCCATTAAACGGTAGAGAGTGGCTCTACCTATTTTTAATTTTTTCGAGGCTTCAACTATATTGCCATCAGTAACCTTCAAAGCGTGTATTATAGCCTCTTCTTTTAATTTTTCGAGAGGAATTATGGGCGAATTGTCGTCGAATAAAATTCCGTTTGAAGGCAGTGTGGCTTTGACTTCACCCGATGTAATTGAAGTTGGCAATACATCAATGTCGATATAATCTCCTTCGGTAAGTATTATGCATCGTTCAATTGTATTTTCGAGTTCGCGTACATTGCCCGGCCAGTCATAATCGTAAAGAAGCTTAAGTGCTTTTTTGGTAACACCCTTAATATTTTTTCCTAACTTTTCATTGTTCTTTTTGATAAAGTGATCGATTAGTACTACAATATCGCCACGTCTTTCACGGAGTGGTGGAATGTTGATAGGAAAAGAACTGAGGCGATAATAAAGATCTTCCCTGAATAATTTCTTTTCGACACATTCGCGCAAGTCTCGATTCGTGGCAGAAATAATTCTTACATCGGTTTTAATAATCTCGTTGCCACCAACTCGTTCGAATTCTTTTTCTTGAATAACGCGCAGAATTTTTGCCTGTAGAGCAATATCCATTTCCCCAATTTCATCCAGGAATATAGTTCCGCCGTTAGCAAGTTCGAATTTTCCGATTTTTCTTTGGTGTGCGCCTGTAAATGCACCTTTTTCGTGGCCAAAGAGTTCGCTTTCGAGTAATTCTCTCGGTATCGAAGCGCAATTGACTACAACAAATGGGGCATCCTTTCTGTTGCCATTGTAATGAATTGCACGCGCAATCAATTCTTTGCCCGTTCCACTTTCGCCTTGAATTAGTACGGTAATATCGTTATGCAGGACTTTGGAAACCATTCTAAATGCTTCCTGCATTTTTTTATCGGCCGAAATAATGTTGTCGAAGCTGAATTCTTTTCTTATATCCTCTTTAAGATTCTTTAGCTCTCGTTCGAGGTCATAATTTTTTATGGCATTGCGAATTGCTGATTCAAGACGGTTTTTATCAATTGGTTTCGGGAAATAATCGAACGCACCCAGACGGATCGATTCGATGGCCACCTGCACGCTCCCTTGCGCAGACAACATAATTACCGGCAAACTCGATTCGTAAGCCTTTATTTGGGATAATATCTCGTTACCGTTTATATCGGGTAGCATAATATCGAGCAGAACAAGGTCAGGATTTTCCTTTAATGAATTTAGAAAATCCTTTCCATTCGTAAATGTCTTTACATTGTATCCCCACTGATTTTTACACCAGTGCGTCAACATTTTTAGTATCGACTCTTCGTCGTCAACTATATATATGGTTTTCTCCATAACTCAGTCTTTCTTCTTGGGTAGTCTTATAATAAAAGTGGAGCCTTTGTTTTCCTGACTAATTACACGGATAACCCCTTTGTGAAGGTCCACAATTTGCTTTACCAGAGCAAGACCAAATCCGGCACCCGGCTGAAGCATTCCCTGTCGGTAAATTTTCGAGAATTTCTGGAATAATTTAGGGATTTCTTTCTCCGGAATACCAACGCCTGTGTCTGTAACGGCAATTTCAATTTCCCTGTCGAAATTTTCTACGAAAACAGATATTCTACCATTTTGAGGAGTAAATTTGATCGAATTTGATATCAAATTTCCAATTGCCTGCATAAGTCGATTCTTGTCGGCATAAATAATGACTTTATCTGCCGGGAAGCGGGTTGACAAACTTAATTCCTTTGCGCTGATTTGTTCGTTATACGTAGCAAGCAAATCATTAAGGGCTTCCAATAATTCAAATTCTTCTTTATTTAATTTTTCTTCTCCAGATTCGAGCTTTGAAAAATCGAGTACGTCATTAATCAATTTTGCCAATCTTTTCCCTTCGGTAAGGATAATATTGCTGAATTCACGAATGGTTTCGGGAGGAAGTTCGCTGTCGGTAGATATTGTTTCAGCAAAGCCAACTATTGAAGCCAGAGGAGTTCTTAATTCGTGCGATATATTCGAAATGAATTCACTCTTAAGTTTACTAACTTCTTCCAGTACATTAATTTTTTGCTTGGCTCTTTCGCGTTCGATGGAAATTATTCTATTGGCTTCTATCAATTTTGAATTGAGCTCTTTAATTTTCTTTTCATCGGCTTTACGTGCCGAAATGTTTCTTCCGACGCAGACTATTCCCGCCACTTCGTTGTCGATTATCAAAGGTTTTGCATGAACTTCGAATATTATTGGATTGCCGTACCTATCCACGAACTCAACTTCGAATAATACTTTGTCGCGCGAATCGATCAGTTTTGAAAATGCGTCGGCTACAATAAACTCGTTGTCTTTGTGTATAAACTCAAGTATATGTTTGCCTGTCATTTCCTGCGGAGAAAAACCGAGAGTTTTGGAGCCATTTTTGTTGATTGTACTGATATAACCAAAGCCATTTAGAATAAAAATTAAATCGTCGGCCGTATCGACGAGTACTCTTAACTTTTCTTCCGAATTTTCGAGTTTGAGCTGATTAATCTTTTCTTCTGTTATGTCGATTATCATGCCGATAATTTTTTCCACTTTGCCTTTGCGTATAATCGGTATACCGTTATGACGTACCCAGTGCTCTTTTCCGTAACGGTCTTTCATTTGATATTCAACACAAGCATTATCGCCACTGCGAAGTGTATCGATAAATTCTTTGAATCTGGCAAAATGTTCTTTTTTGATAGTTCGCAGAATCAAAAATTTATTTTCATAAATTTCCTGAGGTGTAAAACCGAAAATCATTCTAACTGCACTGCTGATATAATAGTATTCGCTACCGTCATAATTTGTCGAATAGACAACGGCGTTTAGATTATCAACCGCTTCCCGCAAAGTGTCGTTGGCGTCAGAGCTGGCTGTTTCCCGGAAAATAGTTAGAAGTCTAGATGGCATTTTACCGTCAAGAAAAATCGAGTCGATATAAAAAGATTTTTCAATATTTCCGTTTTTATAGATTAAAGATTCGTTTAGTCTACTTTTTCTATTCTTAAAGGCTTTGATAAACGGCAGTTTTTCAAAGGTGAGCTTTTTGCCTTTTTCGTCATAAAATTTGTCTGAATCAAAGAATTCTTTTGTCGGTTCCTTGCGAATTCCCAGAAGGCTCTTCAGCTTTTTTGATACGAACAAATTTTCGACGTCTTCAATAATCTCGAGAGCCGGCAGATCCATATTTTCAGTATATTTTTCGAACCGTGTTTTTGCCATTAACTTTTTAAAAAATTATTATGAACGTTATAAAATAAATTTATTTTTATTTAAAAACACATTTTTTGCTAATTAGAAGAAAAGGTATTACGTTTAGTATTCTTTTCACGATATAAAATAAGCCAGTAGGACAAACTTAGAAGCGATGCGAAAACCCAGTAAGCAATTCTTGTTTCGAGATCAATCATGATTGAACCGATAATCGGACCTGCAATTGTACCGATACCATAAAACATCACATAGTATCCGTTAGCTTCAGCAATGAAATCCCTGTCAACTTTTTCCATAGTGTAATTAAGTCCAATAGTGTAATATGCAGGCACAATCCCCCCTATTAAAAAAAACAGAAGTATTAAGTAAATAAAATTCGCTTGGAAAAGTGGAAGCAAGAAAAGGATGGCTAATATGACTGAAATGGCAGAGAGAAGTTTTCTTTTGTTAATCTTGTCGGCCATATAACCGATAAGATAAAGGAGGATAATACCACCAATAACGAAAGAAGTAAGAAAAGACGATACATCTGTTGTGTCGTACATACTTCTCAATCCATAAATTGGTATAACCAATACCAGTGATGATTCCATAATTCCATAAACGGCAGAAGAAATTAAACTAATTACAGGCATATCACTAAGGCGCATTTTATCATTCTTGGAATTGGAGTTTGTGAAATGAAAACTGTCAAAAAACAAAAAATATAAAAACCAGACGATGAACATTACTGTAGAACCGATAACAAATGGCACCCAATCGGAAATTTTTAGGGTCCATATTAAAAGAGTTCCTATAGCAATTCCGATAGATAAGAGAACAACGTAAATGCCAGTGTTTTTCCCGCGGTTGGAATCGTCGCTGTAAAAATTAATTATGAATTCTGTCGAAACAAAAATTATGGTACCTCCAAGTCCCATAATAAATTTAACCGTTAGCAACAAAGGATAGTAGCGCCAGAAAATGTGTGCAAGTGCACCCAATGCCCAGATAAAAAATCCAATTAGAACGACATTCCTGATTTGATACTTTTTAAGAAGTTTTCCCGCAAGAGGAGAAAAGAGTACAATGCTGATATAACCAGCTGTCGTAACAATGCCGGTTAAAAGAGCAGGAGTTTTGGATTTTTCCAGAAGTATAACTGTGACCGGATTAATTAATCCGAATCCAATTCCGCCAATTGCAATTCCTGCCAGTGCCAGATAAAGATTTTTGTGCATAAAAAAATCCGTATTATACGGCAAAAATACGAAGAATAGATTAATGGATAATAATTGTATAATTTTGCACACAAAGATTGAAAGGAACAAAAATGGCGAATAAAAAGCCCGAGTTACTTGCCCCTGCCGGAGACTGGAGTATGCTCAATGCCGCAATTAAGGCAGGCGCAAATGCCATTTATCTTGGAGTGGAAAGCTTAAATATGCGCGCACTGGCAAAAAATTTTGAACTGGAGGAATTACCGGAAATTGTTAAACATTGTAAAAATAACAACGTTGATGTTCACCTGACTCTTAACACTATCGTTTATGAGAATGAACTCAACGAACTCGAAATGATAGTTAAAAGAGCTAAAGAAGCTGGAGTAGATCTCATTATCGGGTGGGATTTTGCTGTAATTCAATTATGCAAAAAATATAATGTCCCATTTTGTATAAGCACTCAGGCTTCGGTTTCAAATTCTGTAAGTGCAGAGTTCTTTCGACAATTAGGCGCAAAACGAATTGTACTTGCAAGAGAATGTTCGCTGGAACAAGTCAAGGAAATTAAAAACAAAGTCGACATTGAAATCGAAGCTTTTATTCACGGCGCCATGTGTATCGCAATAAGTGGACGCTGCTTTATGAGTCATGAAGTCTTTAATAAAAGCGCCAATCGAGGCGAATGTCTCCAACCCTGCAGACGGGAATATGAAATTAAAGACAGCGACGAAAAATTTTCTATGATTCTCGGCGAAAATTATGTCCTTTCTCCTAAAGACCTCTGTACAATCGATTTTATAGAACTTTTAATAGAAGCAGGTATCGATGCCTTCAAAATTGAAGGCAGAAAAAGAAGTCCGGAATATATTTATAACGTTGTCTCTGCATATAGAAAAGCCATCGACCTCTACTACGAAAATAAGCTGGACGAGGAGATTAAAACCGATTTAAAAAGCAAATTATCCGAAGTATATAATAGAGGATTCTCCAGCGGATTTTATCTCGGAACACCAACCTCAAAGGATTATGCCGAAGCTTATGGCAACCTGGCTACTACCCGAAAAAAATTTGTAGGCAGAGTAATTAATTATTACAATAAAAATAAAGTTGCACACATTTTTATAGACGCTGAGCAATTGGAACCTGGAGACAAATTATACATAATCGGAAATACAACGGGAGTGGTAGAACTTGAGATTAATTCGATGCTAAAGGACGATAAACCAATCAATCGAGCTGCCAAAGGTGACGATATTACAATTTATTGCGAGGAAAAGGTTAGAGAAAACGATAAGGTCTATAAAATAGTCAGGACTAATTGATCCAGTCGAGACCCGGTTTCGTCCTTTTGATTCCGAAACTATTGAGTGCTTCGTCGAGAGTGTCGAAAATCTTGAATACCTTGTCCATACGTGTTACGACGAAAACAAGCGAAGGAGCTTCTTTGTTATAGACCAACCTTAAATCCCCCTGAATCGAGTTGATTTTTTTCAATAACGAAACCATTGCTCCAAGGAAAGTCGAATCAATATACTCACATAATGTCAAATCGATGATTACCTTTTTGCTATCCTGATCAATTAACTCTGTCACAAACTCTTTAAATTTAACTGCCTTTGCCAGCGTCGCTCTTTTTAGATATACATATATGACTGTTACATCTTCGTACTTTTCAGATTTAAATTCCATAACAACAGATATTTTTTACGATAAATATAGTGAAATTTACGTAAACTGAATAGAATTATTGATATTGCAATAAAAAAAGGTGAAGGTAAAAACCTTCACCCATTAAGGACGGAGCCCAATATTAATTGGGTAAGTTTGTTTGTGTGCTTTTTATGAAAAACAAAATTTATGCCGTAGCTCAGCATCGTGTTTTATTGGTGGTTAAGAGTAAATACTGTACGAATAAAATTCGCAGTCGAAGAAAAATATGCGTGGGATTGCTCAAAATCCGTAGCTGATTCCCCAAAGAATTGTGTTAGTCTTAAAATCGTAGGATATTTTTTTTTCGATGGTTTCGTTATGAGTATTGAAAAATAACAAGTCGATCTGGCTGTAAATCCACAACGCCGCATAAGAAATTATTAATGCATTACGTACCTTATAAGCGTTGTTATACTCGTCGTAGCGTGCGGGTATTAAGTTCTTATTTGTTTCGTTAAGATAACTTTTTTCTTTTTGATTGGTCTCGTAAATAAAATAAATCATACCTGCGAGATTTAATAAGGAAGCTGAACTCAAAATAATTCCCTTTGTAGAAAAGCCATTTGAGAGATAACCCCAGCCAGGCAATATCATGTTTTTTAATTGCATTAAATTTTGTGTAGGCTTTACATCCTTAATTTCATTTTGATAATTTGTAACGGTTGTATCGGACTGCTCAATTTTAGGCGGAGTAAAATTCAACTTAACCTGATCGAAAAGAGATATTAGCTTTGGAGATATAATTAAAGGATCGGGTGAATAAGCAGGATTGATTTTTAAGATTGCCTCAAAGTTTCTGGCTGCGGAATCTTCGCGTGCAATGGAGTAGAATGAAACAGCTCTCATCAGATAAATGTCGATCAATAACGAGTCCTGCAAATTATTTTTGTTTTTCAATAAGGAATCGGAAAGCTCTATTACTTTTTCATACTCAAAAGAATTGAATTCTTTTTTAACGTTATCATATGAGATTACTTGTGCAAAAAGAGACGAGGACGTGAAAATAAATAATATGGTTAAGAAGAATTTTGATTTCATTTCATAAGGACAATTTTTCTTGATAGATGAAAGTCGTCGCCGGTTAAACGAAGTAAGTAAATGCCTGAGCCCATTTTATTGCCGTACTTATCGACGCCACTCCATATTAAATTGTATTGGCCAGCATTTAATTCTCCTTTTTTCAAATTAATAACATGTTCGCCTGTGGAAGAATAAATATCGAGTGAAATATACGAACTTTTCGCAAGTTCAAACGTGATATTTGTCTCGGGATTAAATGGATTTGGGTAGTTTTGTAGCAAAGTATTTTTGTAAGGGAGAGGATTTTCGTCTTGATTAACGGTAGTTGGACTGTTAACGAGTTTTTCGATTTGAGGAACGATATTGCCTTGCGGATCTATTCCTCCAAATACCAATACGGTGCCATAGTAATTAACAGCCATCGGGTAACGACGTGGTATTTTTAACGAAGGAAATTGGGAAATTAGAATCGAACCGCCAGAAAGAAATTCGACAGCTTCAACTTTGCTAAGAGCTTTTTCGGACTCGTTGTATCCACCTATAATTAGAGCCTTTTTCAAAAAACGATTATAGATTGCAATACCACCGGCTCTTGGACTTTGCAATACTTCTTTAAGTATTACAAATTCTTTTGTCTCCAGGTCAAGCCGGCTTATTTGCTTTAGTGCACCGTGAAGTATTCCACCAAAAATGTAAATGTATTTATTGTAAAGAACCGTCATGTGTTGTTCGGGTAAGCTTGTGCTAATAGTATCGTAAGTAAAGTTGATTTTCTTATTTTTCAAGTCGTAGCCTACGATATAAGGTAGCTGTACATCGATGCTCGTAATTGGATTGCCTCCAATTATATAAAGTTCGTCGTCTTTTATGTGTCCGGTAGAATAGCGACGTGCAAAAATTATTGACGTGTCGTAGTCAATTGGTTCTGTGGGATAAGACTTGAAGTTCCAGGAATTAATATTATTAACAACCCGAGAAGTTTCGGCAGCTCCTCCGAAATAATAAATCGAATTTCCCCAAATATCAGCTACAAATTCGGAGCGGGGTTGATCCATACGACCTGCCATTTTCCACTTGCCGTTAAGTACATCGTATTCCTGAATCCAATCTACAGGCTTACCATCACTGTCCCGTCCACCAAGAAGGTAAAAATATTGATTGTTATTAGTGGTTGTGTCGAATACCACCTGTCCTCCCGATACGGGGTTAGGCATGTCATGTCCCGTTATTATTTGCCACTGATAGTACTGACTAAAAATTGGCTCTGTTAATATGATTATTAAAAGTACTAATTTTTTCATATGTGACCTTGTTTAAAAAAATATTTCAATCAATTATTATACCAGCTATTTTGTAGCTAGATTAAATTTCAACTTGAGAGAGTCTCCCTGTCCTACATAAACAGTGGTGTCAACATCCTTAAAATTAGGATTTGTAATTTTCAATCTCATAAATCCGGGATTTACCCTGATATATTCTTTTAGTGGCGTTTGACCTTTATAATTTCCATTGATGTAGATATTGCCCCACGGGTTTACTTTAATATCAAGGAAACCAAGTAACGATTCCAGCGATATTTTCAAGTTCGTAAGCTTATTTTTCTCGATTTTCAATATTTCTGAATAGATCGGGTAATCGGGATGAACTAACTTCAAAGTGTGTTCGCCAGCTGATAAAGTCAAAGGTTTCTTTAAGGGAGTGGTTTCTATTTTTTCGCCATCAATATAAACATCAGCCCAGGGGAAACATTCAACAAAAAGTCCGCCTTCGCCCACGTCTTCAATCGATGCTTGTTTTTGAACTTCGGCAGGAATGTTTAGTTCATCTGTTTTATTTGTCAGATTTTGATCATCAATTAATGTGGGTTTCTCTTCGGAAACGATATTTCCCGTTTTGTTATTTGTTTTGCTCGGTGCGGTAAATTCCGTATCCACTTCGTTACTGGGGAGATTAATTTCTGAGTGTTTATCATCTTTTACAATAATTGTAATGGCAATAACTAAAATTAGCAGTACGAATAATGGAATGATTATGCCGTATTTCTTTTTGACTTTATTTTCGAGTTTATCGAGGTCGCCGCCTTCTTCTTTTGCATTGAGCTTTTCTAAGACGTCTTCGGCCGAATCGATTCGTGCTGCAGGTTTTTTTTTCAAAAGTCCCGTCAAAATATCCTTTATATCATCATCTAATCCTTCGAGATTTTCTTTGATGCTATTCTCATTGAAAGACATTATTTCGTTTAATGTAAGCGTAACGTTTTCTCTGAGGAAAGGATTTTTGCCGGTAAATAACTCATATATAACAACACCAGCAGAAAATAGGTCGCTTTTGTGTGTCAATTGAGAACCCGATACCTGTTCGGGCGACATGTAACTGGGTGTACCTACAATTGAGTAGGGACTCGTAACAAAATTGTCATCAGCTGAAAGCGCAAGGCCGAAGTCTCCAAGTTTCAGGTTTAGATTTTTATCGACGAATATGTTTTCTGGTTTAATATCGCGATGAATAATACGATTTTTGTGTGCAAAATTTAAGGCTTTGAAGAGCTGGATAGTTAGCTTTTTTTTGTCGTCTTTGCTTAATGTCGATTCCTGTAAAATATTTCGAAGACTTGTGCCTTCTATATACTCAAAAGAGATATAAAAAAATTCTTTGGAGGTGCCAAAGTCGAGAACTTTGATAATATTGGGATGGTCGAGCCTGGCAAGCAATTTGGCTTCTCTTTTGAAACGCTCGAGCAAAGAAGGGTCTGAAATCTTAGCTGTGTTTAAGACTTTGAGTATAATTTTTTTGCTCAAATAGATATGATTTGCGAGATAGACCCCGGCATGTTCATCTTTTTTGAGAACTTCTAAAATTTCGAACTTCTCGAACATTATTTCCGATTTACCGCTCATCAACTTTTTGTTCCATCTCTTTCAGTTTCAATTGAATCCAGCGTACTGAAACTCCGAGAGATTTTGCAGTGAGAGTTCTATTGCCGTTAAATTCTTCGAGTCGTTTTTTTAGCAGCATCATTTCAAAATCACGCAGGGTGCCTTTGAAGTCCATTAATTCCTGAGTGCCTTCAAGAATTATATGGTCAGCGGTAATTTTTTGTGAATCGCATAAAATAACCGCACGTTGAATTACATTAATTAGCTGTCGAATATTTCCTGGCCAATAATAATTTTCGAGTTTTTTTACGGCAGCAGGTTCAATCGGAATATTTTTCCCTGCAATTTTTTTGATAAAGTGAGTTGCCAGAAGTGGGATATCTTCCCGCCTTTCTCTTAGAGGAGGCATAACGATTGGAAATACATTGAGACGGTAATAAAGGTCTTCACGAAATCTACCTTCTTTTACAAGTGCAGAGAGATCTTTATTTGTTGCAGCAATTATTCTGACGTTCACTTTTTTAACTTTTGTGTCGCCCAATCTAATAATTTCTTTGTTCTCAAGAACTCTTAGCAACTTTGCTTGAAGAGCAGTCGATATGTCGGCAATTTCGTCGAGAAAAAAAGTGCCGTTATCTGCAGCTTCGAGCAAGCCCTGCTTGTCTGTAGTGGCGCCTGTAAATGCGCCTTTTTTATAACCAAAAAGTTCGCTTTCCAGTAGACTGTCGGGTATTGAACCGCAGAATTGTGCAAGAAACGGAAAGTCTTTTCTTTTGCTGAGATGATGTATGGCTTTTGCAGCCACTTCTTTGCCGGTGCCGCTTTCGCCTGTAATTAGAACCGTTGCGTCTGTCTGAGCTACTTTATGGATAACCTGGGAGAGGTTTTTCATAACGACGCTTTGACCAACCATCTCCGGAATTTCTTCAATTGACTCGAGTTTATTAATTAGTATTCTATTCTCACGCTCGAGCTCTTCGAGTTTTAATATTCTATCGAGCGCCAGCGAGAGAAGATTCGAAAAGAAGTTTAGAAATATCAAATTTTCTTCCGTGAATTCCTGGCGATTTTTGGTGCTGTCTGCAATTATTACTCCCCAGACTTTATCGTCCCTTATGATCGGTACGCCAATTACCGATTTGATACTATGAATCTGAACGCTGGCAAATTGTGAGAGATTCGGATCGCCCATAACGTCGTGATATAAAAGCGGCTTCTTTTCAGAAATTACTTTTTGCAGTATGCCAGAGGAAAATTGATTTAAATCCGTTATTGATTCATTCGATATTTTGCGCGCACTAATAATCGAAAAATTATTCTCTGCTTCGTTGTACTTTACGAAAAGTCCTCTCTCTGCATTTATAATGTTAATGACAATGTCCATTGCATCTTCAATTAGAGAATCCTGTCCTGCTGATGAATTTAATATCTGACTGAACTGAAAGAGAGCTTCAAATTCTTCTTTGTCGAGGTTTTTTATGTAATTAATATTTTGAGGAATAAATTTCATCTTACTTTACCGTGAATGTTCCGGGTTTAGAAATTGAATTGTCGCCATATTCATCAATGCACCAGATTACCCAATAATAATCTCCCGCTGGTAATGTAATTTCGCAAACCTGTTCGACTGCATCTTTCGAAATATTATACTTTTCCCAAACAAGTATTGGAGAAAGTTCATCGGTATAAACTTGTATTCTGAATGTAAATTTAAATCCAGGTTCGAAGCGTTTCCATTTAAATGTGGGATTAGCTCCTGTTTCAGCTTTGTTGATGGGGCTTTCTATCGAAATTTCCTGATTAATTATTCTTTTTATGTTCGATTTCCCGACGTTAAACTCGTGGTTAAATTTGTCTTTTACAAGAATTGAAAAATCGAATCCGATAACGTCTTCCATTGAAGAAACCTTTAAATCTGTCGTTCGGAAAGTATTTTCATAATATCCATTGTCGGGATTGTATATCAACCGTTTTTTAAACCCGAGTGAATAATTTACCACAAAGACTGTATCGATGTCGTTCTCGTTGTCTGTAATTTTTGCCTGAACGGTCATTCTATAGTTTTTCACGTCTGGATATTTATTCTGCACGCTCGAATATATTTGCAGATTTTGTAGAACGGGAATCGAGTTGAGATATTTGTCGTCGGCTAATTTAGAAGATGAACTTGAGAATTCGACATAAAGCGAATCGCTGCTGTAGCCCTCTTTTTCAAAGTAGAGCCATCCATTTTCAGGTTCTACTTCTTTGAACTCATAGTAACCCGAAGAATTAGTTTGAGTTACAATCGATTGATTTTTCCATAATACTTTAACTCCAGATAAAGCTTTGCGTGGTAAAGAGAGAGTTCTAACATAGCCATAAAGTCGTACTTTAGTATAACTGAGGATTTTTTCCTGTGCTCTTATATTGTTGCTTCCATTCCATTCGATATAAAGTGAATCTGTGGCAAGGCCATTTTTCTCAAATTTAATCCAGCCATCTTTAATGGTTATTCCAGATAATTTGTAATATCCGAGCGAGTTTGAATAAGTAATAATATTTTGATTTGTCCAGATCACCCGCACATTCGAAGCGGGAATACGAGGCGCAGAAAAAACAAAGCCGTCTATTGTACCGAGTGATGGAGCTAAAATTATGTTCTCGAGATGCTTAATTTTTTCACCACTCCATCTTACGTAGATCGAATCCGAAAAGTAACCTTCCTTTTCAAAAATTAGCCAGCCATCCTCTAAAGAAATTTCGTTGAATTTATAGTAACCATTAGAATTTGTGTGTACAAGTAAATTCTGATTTTTCCAGTATACTTTTACACTGGAAAGTTCGCTGCCCGAGCTTGAATAAACATATCCATCCAGTTGACCGATGGTAGGAAACAGTATTAAATTCTCAATTCTTACTTTGTTTTGATTATTCCAGTTTAAGTAAACCGAGTCGGTAGCATACCCCTTCTTTTCGAAATAGATCCATCCATCTTTCATTTGCACGTTATCAATTAAATAGTAACCTTCTTCATTGGTTAACGAAAATTTATTCTGGTTCTTCCAGTAAACTTTGGCATTGGCAAGTCGCTGATTATTTATTGTGTATACATAACCATCAAAAGAGCCAATTTTATAAGAAAGATGAAATTCCAGATTCTTGATGCTTTTACCAGCATTCCAGTTGATGAAAATCGAATCTTTTGTCATGCCATCTTTTTCTACAAAAAGCCATCCTTCAGAGAGCTCCAGATTTTCGAGTTTGAATTTTCCCGTAGAATCCGAAAGTGCATAAACTTTTTGATTCGAAAAAGTAACTACGGCATTTGCAATTGGAAGTTTGGATTCGCCGGATAAATAGACTCTCCCCTCGACCGAGCCGAAATTGTTATCCGGGTTATCGGGGTCAAATGGATTTAAATGCGGAGCATCGCACGAAACTAATGCAACAAGTAACAAAATAAATAATATCTGCTTCTTCATCTAATTGGTTAAAATTGACTCTATTAAGATATGATATTTGTGCAAAATTTTCGCAATGCGAAAATTTTTTTAGGTGATAATTTTAAAGATAAATTTTGCCTTTAAGATAAAGAACTGCATTACCTTTAATCTTTGTCCTTTCTCCTGAGTTTTCGCAGATTAATTTACCCCCTCGTTTTGAAACCTGGTATGCAGTCAACAATTTTTTATTCAATTTTTCGGACCAGTAAGGAGTTAGAACGGTATGAGCAGAGCCAGTAACAGGATCTTCATTGATGCCTTCGTTTGGAACGAAAACTCTTGAAACGAAATCAACTTCTTTCCCTCTTGAAGAAATAATTACTCCATGTTTATGAAATTTTTTGATGGCTTCGATGTCGGGAATATAATTACGGATAAATTCTTCGTCGTCAAAAATCAATAAGAGAAAAGAACTGCTTTCTAACGATTCAACGGGTTCTTTGCCGAAACACTTTATAATTCCTTCTGGCATTTTAACTGGTTGGGGCTTGTTTGAAGGGAAGTCGAGCACCAGAAGGTCTTTTTCTTTCAAGACCGAAAGAGGTCCACTCTTCGAGATAAAGTTTAACACATTTGCTTCTTTTTCAAAAAAATTAAAGATAACAAAAGAAGTGGCGAGCGTGGCGTGTCCGCAGAGTGGCACTTCCGAAGTGGGGGTCATCCAGCGAATTCGATAGTTATTCCCATCTTTTATGAAAAATGCAGTTTCCGAGAGATTATTCTCAGCTGCAATGTTTTGCATTAAATCGTCGTCCAGCCATTTTTCCAGAGGCACAACGGCAGCGGGATTACCTCTGAATAATTCGGATGCAAAAGCATCTACCTGAAAAATGTCGAGTTCCATTTTTATTCCAATTTAATAGAGATCTTCGTCGTCTTCAATATTATCGTCGAGCAAATCATCGATATCAATATCTTCGTCGTCAATGTCAATGTTTCCGATGTCACCCAGCGGGGGTTCGTCTTCCGATTCTTCTTTTTCTTCGTCCTCGTCGGAGATGTAATTTTCTTCTTCGGCGAAAAAAGAGTCGCGCCTGGAATAATTCTCGTCCATTCTATCCATAACCTGTCCTACCAGTTCATCTTTAATGTCACTCTTCATCTGTTTGACCGAAGGTTTATCGTCAATCGAATCTTCCGCTGCGGGAGTGGCACTCCATAACTCTTCGATATTTTTCTTATCGAGCTTTGAAAGGAGCTTGTCGATTTCTTTTTCGATGGTTTGTATATGTTTTTGTTCCCACTCGCCTTCTTCGGTTAGCTGGCTTTTCATGAAGTCCCAGAACGAGCCGCTCTTTTTGCCGGGTTCAGGAAGCTTCTTTAACGACGTAATTACATCATCGACTAATTTTTTCATCGTCTTGGACATAAATTCCTCTTATTTAAAATGATATCAAAAAAATAGTTTTAGCGACAAGAGATAATATATACATAGAAAACAAATAATGAAAATATAATTTCAGTTAAGGACAAATTTATTATTTTGGAATCAGAAAAAAATGCCCCTGTAGTTCAAAGGATAGAACGCGAGCCTCCGGAGCTCGAGATGTGGGTTCGATTCCCGCCGGGGGTACAAATTTTATCATATAGTAAGGAAATTTATGTCTTTCAAAAAAACTCTCGCTCAATTCCCGCGTAATTTCTGGACTGTAATTACTATGGAATTTTTTGAACGTGGATCTTATTATGGTGTTATGTCGGTGCTTTCTGTCTATCTGGTTATCAGCCACAACGAAGGTGGACTGGGATTTTCAAAAGAAAGTGTCGGGATTATTAAAAGTACGATTACACCCCTCCTCTATTTTCTACCGATTCTCTCGGGTGCAATTGCCGATCGGTTCGGTTATAAAAAAACATTAATGTTTGCATTCGTACTTATGAGCAGTGGTTATTTCCTTACATCTCTTTTTACATCGTATGGACTGGTCTTTGCAAGTTTGATTTTAATGGCAATAGGCGCCGGTTTTTTTAAGCCCATTATATCGGGTACGATTGCTCGCACTACGGATAAATCAAACTCCACACTTGCTTTTGGAATCTTTTACTGGACGATTAATCTCGGCGCATTTTTGTTTCCTCTTATACTGGTTCCAACTTTAAAACAAATTTCGTGGTCGTATATTTTTATAATGGCTGCAATAGGCACCGGCTGGCTTATACTGCTAAATATTTTTGTATACAAAGAACCCGAAAAGCCGAGTAACACTAAATCTCTTGCACAGGTTCTTCTCGATATGGTAAAAGTTCTGGGAGATTTTAGATTCGTTATTATGATTGTTATTTATTCGGGTTTCTGGATCCTCTATTTCCAGCAGTTTGATACTGTGCTCTGGTATGTGAGAGAATATGTCGATACAACGCCGGTGAACAATCTTGTAAATTCTGTACTTGGTATCTTCGTCGCCAATCCAGATTGGAAGTTTGACGTCGAGCACGTTACAGTCATTAATGCAGGTACAATTATTTTGCTGCAAATTTTTATTTCGAATCTGGTTAAAAACAAGAAGGCATTGCCTACGATGATTGCCGGCATTGCACTTGGTACTATCGGAATGGCAATACTTGCAATCTCAACTCACCCGTATGTTTTTATCCTTGGAATATTTATTTTCTCCATAGGCGAGATGACTGCGCATCCAAAATTCATCAGTTATGTGGGACTAATTGCCCCTGAAGATAAGAAAGCGCTTTATTTAGGTTACGCATTTTTATACGGAGTTATTGGGAGCGGGATTGGAGGAGTTCTTGGCGCAAGTCTTTATGTCCATTTTGTCGACAATCTGAAAAATCCTCAAATATTGTGGCTCATCTTCAGTTCAATTGGACTGGCCACAATTGCAGGCTTACTTTTATATAACAAATTTTTACGTCCCAAAATAGAAGATGTCTAATAAACTATGAAGCGTAAAATTGTATTATTATTTCTTATTGCTTTGCCACTTTTTTCTCAACAGGAGAATGTTCCGTTAGACCATCCCGTCTATATTTTCTTGAAAGAAATGAAGGTCAAAAATCTGCTCGACAATATTTATGAAGATAATCCAAATTTATCGAGAAAAGAAGTCTGGAATTTTCTGGAGAAAATACGTGAAAAAAAGGATCAACTTTCAGTAACAGAATTGGGGTTGCTTGAAAAGTTCACTGATGAATTTGATGCAATGCAATCAAATTCTATTAGCCTGATTGACGGAGCTGGATTAAAAGGTTTGTTCGAAGATAAAGTCAAGAATACTTTTTTGTATAAAGATAATAATGCGAATCTTTATATCGAGATTCTTGGACGCGCTATGCACGGACAACTCATCGAACCTAAAATCAATAACTCCGAATTATTCGATATTGGATTCCGTGTACGGGGAACTCTCTTTGGGAAATTGGGATACAGCATGACGGTACAGAAAGGCGGGGTCTGGGGTTCATCTGGGAAAGCGCCGATATTCGATCCACGACTGAATTACAATTTCAAATTTTATGAAAATATTGAAAATGTTTCGAATTACGATTTTACGGAAGGGTATTTGCGTTATGATACTGAACCAGCCGAGGGGATGGATTTAAGCTTTCAAATTGGCAGGGAAAAAATTCGACTGGGATATGGTTATGGTGAACCACTTGTTCTTACAGGTAACCATCCTTATGTTGATTTTATAAGAATGAATTTCCACTACGGAATTCTCAATTTTTATTCATTACACGGTTCTACTATAGGTGAATTTCACGAGGATCGGTCGCTCAATTACACAAAATATATTGCTTATAATAAATGTACATTTTCGTTTCCTGGTTTGTTTGATGCTGGCATTGGCGAGACTGTAGTTTATACTGGCAGAAGTCTCGACCTGGCATATTTAAATCCTTTTGCATTCTATAAATTCGAAGAAATGTCGTTGCAGGACAGGGATAATGGGATTCTTTTTCTCGATTTACAGACAAAATTCATTCGAAATCTCGAATTGCAAGGGACATTTTTTCTCGATGAAAACATCCTTTCTCATCTGCAGGAGTTGAATCTCTATTCTAATAAAACGGCTTATCAACTTGGTGCTTTCTGGTATTCGCCCTTGGGGCTCGATGACTTATCGCTTATTGTTGAATACACGAAGATCAGACCCTATGTTTATTCTCATATAACATTAAAGAATTCTTATACGGCTCACAGTCAATTGCTCGGGCATCGTATCGGACCAAATTCGGACGAATTACTTCTAAGGACGACTTATAATGTAAACAGGAAATTGAGATTCGAGGCTGAATATAGGTACATTAGAAGCGGTGAAAATATTTATGACGCACTCGGCAATCTGGTTTTTAATGCAGGTGGCGATCCACTGGTGTCACATCGTCAGGATATCGACCCAAAATACATTGATTTTCTCGATGGCATCAGATATGGAAACGACTTAGTATTACTTAGTATAAAATATGAGCCAATCAGGGATTTCTTCTTCGAAATGTCCTATCTCTATAATTCCTCAAAAAATATGACAGATAATCGGAGAAATAATAACCAGCATTTCTATCTTAAAATCTATTTTGATTTGTAATTGAACTTAGTCATTTGCACACGAAGAACTTACAAAAATTAAGTTATGTTAAAGAACCTTGCAATAACGTTAGAAATTATAGGTGTTTTACTCAAGAATGCTATTTCAAAAACTTGAAAAGATTGAAGAACGTAAATTAAGTGTAAGCTCCAAACTAAATTGACGCATAATTTTTGCGTAAGATGGACTTAAAAATAGTTAGTCGAAAAATTGAAAACAAAGCCACCTGGCATTTAAAACTTGCTCTCCTAATCAACAATTGCAATAGAAGTATTCACTGTTATTTTAGAGTCGGTTCTTACTTAGAATGAACGATTTTGAGAGAAACCTACTCGCATAAAAACATCTTTGTTCATCAAGCTGGGTTTAGAAGGAACAAAATCTGTTAATAAAGTCGAATTAGTTTAACACCGACACATTCTTTTTCATTGATTTTATCTCAAGTGAATCCAGAAGACTTACGATTTTCTCACTTAATCTTTCAATATCCACTAATTTATTTTTCGCTTCATTCTTTTTGTCGTTGATTACATCGTGTACAATTTCTTCTGCAAGTTTATGTAATTGAATATGCCAGTTTTCAAGTTCCTTAAAATCGGGGTCATGGCGAAGATTAATTGAGCCGGGGCCATAATACCATTTGCCAAGCGAGCAGCCTTTATAGTTTCCTGCAACTTTTGGATCAACTGTTTCTTTGCCACGAATAATATTTTGCAATCTAATCTTCCATTGACGATGAGCAAGCTTTGCGGCCGAGAAATCGAAAGTATCAATCTTAATATTACTGCCTGTTATTTGCTTGTTCGTATAATGTTTGTCAGTTTTTGATAATTTAAACATGTTTAGCAGTTCTTGAAGGTTAACAGCCTGTCTGGTCAAATCGTTAGATGCTTCGGCAATCTGTTCAACTGCATGAGCAGATTCACCAATTATTCCAGAGATATTTTCAACATTGGCAGAAACCTGTTTTGATGTAGCAGACTGTTCTTCGTTTGCTGCAGCAATCTGGGAGATCAATTCAACAACCTTATTAATGTTTTCTGGAATCTTTGATAATGATTTCTCGGAATTTTCTGTTAATTGAATAATTTCTGCGACCTCTTTATTCCCTCGATTCATTGTTTCAACAACTTTTCGTGTCTCATTCTGTATATCAGAAATAATTTTACCGATTTCTTTTGTTGACTTCGAGGATCGTTCGGCTAATTTTCTAACTTCGTCAGCCACAACGGCAAAGCCACGTCCGTGTTCGCCAGCACGTGCGGCTTCAATTGCCGCATTTAATGCTAGCAAATTGGTCTGTTCAGCTATGTCATCAATTACTTGGAGAATGCCTGTGATTGATTCTGTAGATTTCCCCAGAGATTCAAGTTTTTGTGCTGTGGATTGAACGAAATCTGCAATTTGTTTTACTTTGTCAATTGTTTTACCAATTTCTAAAATACTTCCTTTAACGATATCCTCATTATCTTTTGCTTTATCAGCTGTTTGGATTGCGTTTTCAGCATTCAATTGTATTGCAGAATCCATTTGAGACACAGCTGCTGCAACATCGTTAATTTGTAATGACTGTTCTTTTGATGTTACAGAAAGTTCTTCTGTTGTTGCTGAAATTTGACTTGTAGCTGAAGCCAAATTATCTGTAACCTCTCTTACATGCTGCAAAACATCACGTAGTGAATTGACCATAAACTGCAAGTTTTCCACAATAATTTGATTGTTCTCATCTTCTAATGTGTACTCTAAATCGACAGTAAAATCTCTATCTGCTAACTGATTCATGATTTCTTTTATTATTTCGGTTTCCTTCTTTAATATTTTATTTCGCTTTGATATATATTCTACAAACTCAAATGTTATTATACTATTAACTGCGATAATACCAACCATTTCGAGAAACTTTTTATCGTCATTATTGAAAGGTGTTCCGTCTTTCTTTTCGGAAATATATAAATTACCATAACTTTTATTTTCGTGTATCAAAGGTATGGCCAAAAGTGTCTTCATTTGTGGATGATTTGCGGGAAAACCATATGATTTGGGATGTTTAGATAGGTCATCCAACATTAACGTTTCACGAGTTTGATGGATATATCCGAGCAGTCCTTTCCCTTCGGGATATTTCCCAATCTTTTGTTTTATTTCCTCGCTTACTCCACGTGTGATAAATTTTTTAACTTTATTTTTTTCATCAAAAACAGAAATTGCCACATATTTAACGTCGAAGATTTCCAAAGTTAGGTCAGCAAGCTTTTCTAATATTCCATCAGTACTTTTTTCCGAACGAAGTTTGAAAAAAACATCGACTATTAAATTTGTATTCCTAACAAAACGGCTAAATACTCTTTGAACTTTATATAGATCTTTGTTGATGAAATGAAGTTCGTCTTTTAATCGGTATTCCTCAGCTTCTGATGAAAAATCATAATTTGAAATTTTATGAAGTCGTGTTTGTATTGAGGACAATTTTTTCAAAACGGTCTTAATAAAGAAGAGTCCAAGCAATAACGCAACAAGTATTGACAATATAATCATCGACAAAAAATTGCTTTGAAAATTTTCGATTACAACTCTTACTCCATTTATATCATTTTTTGATGTGTATTGATTAATCTCTGTAAGGAATGAATATACACCTGTGTAAAGAAGCAAAATAAAAATTGCTACAATAATCGAAGCTAGTAAAAATTGAATTTTTAAACTCAATTTCATATAAACTCCATTAAGTAATTATATGACTGTTGCTATTATCGAAAAAAAAGCACTTTTTTAAAGTATATAAGACTACTTATCGATTAATATTTTTTCATTATTATTGGCAGAAGTTTTGTGTATAAACAAATAAGCAGCTGGGTGTCTTTCAATAAATGCACATGCCATAATTTAAGATATTCTACATATGCTGGTATTTATCGGGATCCTTATCAGGCGGTGCAGAGTAGATTACAGAGTTAAATAAAAGTATTGGTTGGTTAGTTAAAACAATTCATCTTCAATAGTTTTGCGATTTCGCTCAACGGAAAGAGTTTGCAAATTCAGATAGGTATAAAATTTATATTCCACATTCATTTACGATAATACTTTTTTGATTAGCTGATAATCACTTCTTGATAATTATTCCTTCTCGATAGTTTCTATTTTATTGACTGAGATCTGGCGAAATAATTATATCTTATCTTCTTTTTAATGATTAATAGAGGAAAAATACTTTTTCATTTGAATTGCTTAGTTATCAATGCAATAACATGTGGGCAAAAAGAATCCAGTATTGAGAAAAGGAAAGAAACTATAATTAAGTAGGATTTTTTTAGAGATTCCTATGTTAAATTTTCTGCTAGCATTTATCCGAATGCTGCAGCATTTAACCGCAATAAGCTTCAAATAGAATTTTATACTTAATTTTGCCTAAAATTCAATATGTACTGTCTGTGCTTAATTGCAAAAATAATTTACAAATTAGGAAGGGGATAGAGGGAAGCGGAGGAAAGAGATGTCGAGGGCAAAACATCTCTCTGAGCATGCTCCCCTCTATATAGTAGTTGAGGGTGTTAAAATCTTTCTAGTTGAGTTATAATTTATTTACCGAGACAAATATAAAAAGAACAGAATAAAAAAATATAATGCTAAGTTGAGAAAAATTTTTACACTGCTTTGTTTCTTTCTTTTTCTTCAATATC
Source organism: Melioribacter sulfuriphilus (assembly GCF_051488685.1). Lineage (NCBI taxonomy): Bacteria > Pseudomonadati > Ignavibacteriota > Ignavibacteria > Ignavibacteriales > Melioribacteraceae > Melioribacter > Melioribacter sulfuriphilus. The sequence goes on along the minus strand of NZ_JBPSEH010000005.1, from coordinate 131,141 downwards.
GGTAATAACAGTTCTAAGTATTTTCAAAAAACTATCAAATTCTTTCAGCTTGTCGAAATTATAATCGATACCTAAATCGAAAAATCGCTTCCTTAATATTGGTATATCATAAGATGTCAGAAGCATAATAACAGTGTCGTTTTTTTTAGCTCTTGCCAGTTCGATTACTTTCTTTAATTCTCCTTCGGTGCTATCGCCATCTATTATTATAATATCAAAAGAACTTTTGGATAATTCTTTAACGGTTCCGTAAAGATTCTTGGTCAAAATAATATCTGCATTTGAATTTATCAACTCAATTTGTTTAGCAATTATTTTCCTGATATCATTTGAGTATTCGAAAACAAGCAATCTCATATACGCAACGAAAATTTTTCCAGCAACTTAAAGAACAAATAAAAATCCTCAAATAGTAAAAAAGTTATTTTTATGTCAAAAAACGTCAATTAAGAAAGTAGTAAAATTACTACTAATCTATACAGTTCTTGCCTAATTCTTGTAGAGTAGTTATTAACTTATCAATTTCAGTTGACTTGTCAAAAAAATATTCTGCATCTTTTGCAGCTTTTCTGAAAATTGGGTCTGTGTAATTTGTAAACATAATTACAATCGGCTCAGAGTTAGATCTGTTTTTAATTTTATACAGGATATCAATTCCACTTTTTTCACCCAGATTAATATCGAGAATCAAAATGTCGGGCATCTCATTTTTAATTTTTTCGATGGCAGATTGATAATCTTCGGCTTCACCGTAAAGTTCAATGCCATCAATCGAATCGATAATCTTTTTAAGATTTTGTCGAACAATGGAGGAATCGTCTACTATAAGAACTCTTTTCATAATAGGCTTAGAAATTATGTGCACGATTCTTTTAGTTAAAATTAAATATAAAGCTCTGAGAGAAGGAAAAAAGTAGTAAAATCAATCAAAATGGTGTCGTAATATTCCTACAAGATTATTCATTTAATTGATGTTGAAGTGCAAATCGAATGAGTTCAGCTGTAGACTTGAGACCTAATTTATCGAGCATGCGACTGCGGTAAGTGTTTACAGTCGAAACACTGAGATTAAGTTCGCGGGCAATTTCAGTTTGCGGTTTGCCTGAAGAAATTAATTTAAGAATTTGTATTTCACGGTCAGATAAAAGTTCTAATGGTTCTTTATTTGTTTTTTTGTCTTCCAGATCTTCAGCTAACTTTTCAGCGAGTGATTGTGAGATATATTTTCTACCTGCAGATATTTTGTGGATTGCATTAATTATTTCGTCGACTGCAGAATCTTTTGTAATATATCCGGAAGCACCTGCCTTTAATGTTCTTTTGGCAAACTGATCCTCAGGCATCATGGTCATAACCAGCACTTTTGTTTTCGGTGAAATATTCTTAATGTCTTTGAGTACATCAAGACCGCTTTTGCCTGGCATTGCCAGATCGAGTATAACAATGTCTGGCTTTAATTTTAATATATCATCAATGATATCGAATGGATTTCCGGTTTCCCCGATTACTTTCATACCGGATTCGTGTTTGATAAGATTCTTAATTCCCTCTCTGATCAATGAATGGTCGTCGGCTATATATATAGTTAACATAGCTAACCTTAATTGTGATTTTAATTTAAGGTTATTTTATGTAAAAAGTAAAGTCATTGATGACATCCATCATAGGACTAACTTAATGACAGTGCCCTGTCCTTTTTTGCTTTCGATTTCAAAAGTGGCACCTATCGAAGATGCTCTTTCTTGCATGCCCATTAAACCAAATGTTTTTTTGTCAGCCAGCATTTTATTATCGAAGCCGACCCCGTTATCTTTAATAATTAGATGTATCGAACCTTCTTTCTTAGTTAACGATACGCTTACTTTTGTGGCTTTTGAGTGCCTGCTGATATTTGTTAAAGCTTCCTGTATGATTCTGAAAATTACCAGTTCTTTATCTGAGTCAAGTTGTATCGATTCATCAGAAAATTTATATGAGCAGTCGATTTTTGTTGTCTTCTTAAAATTCTCAACCAGCCATTCGATAGCGGGTATCAATCCAAGTTTGTCCAGAACTTCGGGTCTTAGCTCTGTTATCATTTTTCTTACACCTGCTACCGCTCTGTCGATTACGCCCGACATTGAATCGAGTTCGGTAATAATTGTGTTTATATCCTGAATTTTTTTTTCAACGATATCTCTTTTTATAATTGAGAGGTTCATTTTAAGAGAAGTTAATAATTGTCCTAATTCGTCGTGCATCTCGCGCGCAATTGCTGCCCGTTCGGATTCTCTTAATGTTTGCATGTGCAATACGAGCTGTCGGTATCGCTCTCTCGATTCGTTCAATATTGTTTCTGCATTTTTCATTACAGTAATGTCGAATGCAGTTCCGATTGCCGCAGGTTTGTTTTTGTATAGAATTGTACCTGCTGAAAGTTCTATCCAACGTTCCGTTCCGTCTTTTGTAATTATTTTAAAAGAGTACCTGTTAGGTACTGCTTTGCCTTCAAGCCGCGCTATTCCTATTTTCATTACTTCATCCCGGAAATCAGGATGAATTAGATTCCAGACCTCCATTTCCATCAATTCGTCTTTTGAATAACCAGTAATTATTTCTGTGTAAGGATTGAGATAAACAAATTTATTGTCCTGATAAATAAATATTGCACTCGAAGTTGTTTCGGTCAAGATGCGGAATTTCTCTTCGTTTTCCTGCAGTGCTTTTTCTGCCAGATATTGCTCGGTTATGTCAATGGCAGTTACTAGTCGATAATTTCCTCCTAAAGTATGTGGCAGTGCGTGTGAACTGATTTCAACGTATATAATAGTACCGTCTTTCTTGCGGTGACGCCACCCACGATGTCGCTGTGTAATCTCGGTATCCTCGCGTACGCTTCGAATTAAATAAGGGATATCTTCTTCTGGGCGGATATCTGTTAATTTCATACTTAGAAATTCTTCTTTTGAATAACCATAGTGAAAAATTGCCGCATCGTTTACTTCAATAAATTTCATCGTATCGACGTCGTAGATCCACATCGGGTGCGGATTATTCATAAATAAAATTCTGAATTTTTTTTCACTCTCTTTGAGCGCATTTTCAATTTTATAGTGATCGGTTATATCTTCAATTGTACAAACAACCCCTTCGAATTTGTCATGGTGGCTTCTTAACGGAGTCGAATTGACCGACAGAATTTTAAACCCTTCGGCGCTTTTATAACCATAAAGTTTATCTCTTATTATTTCGCCACGTCTCTTCACTATATTAAATGGATATTCAATCTCTGCAAGCAGTTCTCCTTCGGCAGTATAAAAATTGAATTCAATAGAATGACAACATTTGTTTATCAGATTTTCTTTATCGAATGATAGGATGTCGTGAGCAGCTTCGTTTGCAAAAGTAATTATTCCATCCTGATTAACTGATATTATTCCGACGGGACTTGTATCGAGTATACGGTTTAGCAATTCTTTGTTGCGAGAAACTTCTTCTTCTTGTTTTTTTACTTCAGTAACATCGATCACCATCGACATCAACCCTTTAAACTTTCTACTATGATCATAGAGTGGAGTGTTGTACCATTCACATATAATCTGTTTTCCATTTTTAGTAACATTAATTTCAGTTGATTGGAGAGTATCGTTTTGCTTAATCAAACTATTGATTTGATTCTCAATTGCACTGCGATTTTCCGGCAGCGTAATGAAGTCGTGAATTTTTTTATTTATTATGTCTTCTTTTTTGTAGCCGAAAATATTTTCAGCTGAAGGATTCCAGTCTTTAACGGTAAAGTCGCTATTAAGTAGTATCATGCCAATTGGCATTCTTTCGAATTCCAATTGTAGCTGATTGAGTAAATATTCTTTTTCTTCTTTCAACTTTTTTAATTCAGAAATATCGGTGTGAGTGCCGATCATGCGGAGAGGTTTACCATCTGAATCCCACTCAAAAATTTTACCACGATCCAGTATCCATTTGTAGGAACCATCTTTTGTGCGCAATCTACTTTCTACCGAATACATCTCCGATTTGCCTGCCAGATAATCGTTTAGCTTTTTTAAAACAAATTCTTTATCGTCAGGGTGAAGTCGACTTTCCCATTCCGTGTAGTAGTTTTTTATTTCGTCTTCTTTATAACCAAGCATGGTCTTCCAGTTTTTTGAGAAATAGACTTCGTTTGTTTTTAAGTTCCAATCCCAGACACCATCGCCTGCCCCTTCAAAAGCATAATTCCATCTCTTCTCTTGTTCAATCAATTCTTCGTTTTGCTGCAGTATTTGTTTTGTGTCGTATTGGAGAAGATAATAAAGTATCAATGCTGTAAGGAGTATATAAGCTACTGCTTGTGTTATTGCAGCTATTTTTAATGTATAGGCGTCAGTTTCAATAGTGAAAGTCAGAAGGATTGAGATGACCGTAAAAGTTGATGAGACAAGAAAATAGCGAGTTGCAATTTTAAACGGCCTTTTCTTCAAAAAAATTGTTAAGTTATTATTAATTTTTTTCTCCATTTAGTCACCGTGGGCAAGTTAGAGTTTTTTTTATTTAATATAAATAAAATTTTGTATTATTTTCTAAGAGGACTTAATTATAGAACATCATCCCAATTTATTAATGGAGAATCGATGAAAAGACACATCTCATTTTTAATTCTTTTTCTGATTGCTGGATTTATAACAGCTCAAACTAAAAAGATCGAGTTTGTTCATTATAAACTCGATAATGGTTTGAACGTTATTCTACATCAGGATAATTCGACTCCGATTGTAGCGGTTACAGTATTGTATCACGTCGGAAGCAAAAACGAAGACCCTGAACGAACGGGCTTTGCGCACTTTTTCGAGCACTTGATGTTCGAGGGTTCACCTAATATCGGCAGGGGAGAATATTTTAAAATTGTGGAATCTGCAGGAGGCCAGCTGAATGCAAATACTTCGTTCGACAGGACATTTTATTATGAAATCCTCCCTTCGAACCAGCTTGAACTGGGACTCTATCTCGAGTCCGAAAGAATGCTCCATTTGAAAATCGATAGCATAGGCGTGGAAACACAAAGAAAAGTAGTAAAAGAAGAACGAAAACAAAGCTATGAAAATCGTCCTTACGGTTCATTGCTCGAAAAAATATTCAGCAATGCTTATAAAGTTCATCCGTATAGATGGATACCTATCGGAAGCGTACAGTATATCGATCAGGCAAAGCTGGAGGAATTTATCGAATTCTATAAAACATTTTATGTGCCTGAGAATGCCACCCTTTCAATTGCTGGAGATATCGATATTGAGAAAACAAAAAAGTTAGTAGATAAATATTTCAGTGAGATTCCGAAGGGTAATAAAACAATTCCGCGACCCGACGTAGTTGAACCGCCTCAACAAAAAGAGATACGAGAAGTAGTTTATGACAATGTTCAACTTCCAATGGTAGTTTATGCTTATCATATACCTGAACAGGGGACTCCAGATTACTATGCATTGCGTCTACTTACAACATTATTGTCTGGCGGAGAAAGTGCTCGGCTTCAAAAAGAAATTAAAGACAAAAAGCAGATGGCTCTTGCAGTTGGTTCCATACCTCTGTCGCTTGAAGACCCAGGGCTTTTTATCGTTTATGGTCTTTCCAATGTTGGGATTAACGCTGAAGAACTGGAAAAAGCAATCGAATCAGAAATCGATAAGGTAAAAAAAGAATTGATAAGCGACTACGAATTTCAGAAAGTGCGCAACCAGATTGAATCGGATTTTGTCAATCAGAATTCAAGAGTCGCAGGTATTGCAGAAAACTTAGCGGATTATCTGGTATATTTTGGCGACCCGAATCTAATAAACACAGAGATCGAACGTTACATGAAAGTTACTCGCGAGGATATTAAACGTGTGGCGAATAAATACTTTACAAAAGACAACAGAGTAGTGCTTTACTATTTGCCCAAATCAATGGAAAAGAAATAAAAATTAATGGAGTATAAAATGTTTAAGAAGATAATTGCGCTTTTATTAGTTGCGGGATTGGTTTCCACTTTTGCGCAGGTCGACAGAAGCCGACTACCTGAAGCGGGACCTGCACCCGAAATTCAAATCGGGCAGTACGAGTCGTTCGAGCTGTCGAACGGTCTTAAAGTGTTTGTTGTGGAAAATCATAAACTACCCCGAGTAACTTTTTACTTACAAGTGGATTCCGATCCAGTTCTCCAAAAAGATCAAAAAGGATATGTTGAAGCCGTCGGTGAATTGCTGCGTACCGGAACAAAAAATAGGACAAAAGACAAACTTGACGAAGAAATCGATTATCTGGGCGCTTCGTTTTCGACATCGGCAGATAATATAACAGCATCGGCTCTTTCAAAATATAAAGATAAAATATTCGAAATTATGGCAGATGTTATTTTGAATTCGGAATTCAAGCAGGAGGAACTCGATAAGATTAAAAAACAAATGATTTCTGCTTTAGCTGCATCTAAAGACGAGCCAGATGCAATTGCAGAACGACTTCGTTCCGTTCTTATGTTTGGAAAAGAACATCCCTACGGGGAACTTGAAACCGAAGAAACTCTTAAGGCCATCAGTCTGGAGGAGTGCAAAAATTACTATCAAACTTTTTTCAAACCGAATATTTCTTATCTGGCTATTGTTGGAGATATTACACTTAAAGAAGCAAAAAAACTGGTAGAAAAAAATCTTGGCGGCTGGCAAAAAGGAGATGTTCCAAATTATAAGTACAATACACCCAAATCCCCGCTTATTACAAAAGTTGCAATGGTCGACAGAGCAAATTCTGTACAATCCGTTATATCGGTTTGTTACCCAATAGAACTACAGGTCGGAGCCGAAGATGCAATAAAAGCATCTGTAACTAATTTAATTTTAGGAGGTAGCGCTACAGGAAGATTATTTATGAATCTACGTGAAGATAAAGCTTATACTTATGGCGCCTATTCCATACTCCGTTCCGATCCGATAGTTGGAACCTTCTTTGCATTTGCTCAAGTGCGCAATAGCGTAACCGACAGCGCAGTTGCCGAGATCCTTAAAGAAATGAAAAGAATACGGAACGAGAAAGTATCCGAAGACGAACTGAAAAAAGCCAAAAATTATTTAAGTGGAAATTTTATACGAGACCTGGAAAACCCAGCAACAATTGCTCGTTTTGCTATCAACACGGTGCGCTACAATCTTCCCAAAGATTATTACAAAAATTATTTGAAAAATCTCGCGGCTGTTACTGTTGATGACGTTCTTAATACTGCAAAAAAATACATCAAACCGAATAATGCTTATATACTGGTTGTTGGAAGCGCCGACGAAGTGGCCGAAAAACTGAAAAAGTTTACTGTTACAAACAAAATTGAATATTACGACATCAACGGCAATCCATACGACCCTTCACTCAGTAAAATACCAGAAGGCTTAACTGCCGAGCAGATAATTAAAAATTACGTCAATGCAATTGGGGGAGCCGATAAGCTTGCCGCAGTTAAAGATAGAATGATTAAGATGAACGGTTCTATGCAGGGAATGAATGTAAGTGTGACACTTTATCAAAAATACCCGAACAAATTATATCAGGAAGTTGACGCAGGAGTATTTAAACAAAAGACCGTTTTCGACGGGAATAAAGGTTATGTGGAGGTAATGGGACAGAAACAAGATCTTCAGGGCGATCAGCTCGAATCCCTTAAAAACGAAGCTCTCGATGCCGTTCTCGATTATTCTAAGTATGGAATTACTCCCGAGCTAACCGGTATGGAAAACATCAACGGCAAAGACGCTTATCGAGTAGTATTAACTTCCGCTGGAGGAAAGAAAACAACACAGTATTTCGATCCGGAAACGTGGCTGCTTATAAGGAGCATAACGTCAATTTCGACGCCTCAGGGAAGTTTTACTCAAACTACCGATATGAGCGATTATAAAGAAGTCAATGGGGTTAAATATCCGTTTAAGTACATACAAAGTTTCGGTCCGCAGTCGATCGAATTAAACGTAAGTACAATTGAAATTAATACTGGTTTACCTGATTCGCTATTCGAGGTTAAATAGAAGGGATAAAAAAAGCCCCCGTAAAAACGGGGGCTTTTGGTTTTTATTTGCTTATCGAATTACTTTCACTTCAGAGGCTTGTAGACCTTTCGGACCCTGAGTAACACTGAATTCAACTTTGTCGTTTTCATTCAATGTCTTGTAGCCTTCGCCTACAATCGACTGATAATGAACAAAAACGTCTTCGCCGTTTTCTTGTGAAATAAATCCATAACCTTTTGAACTGTTAAACCATTTAACAGATCCTGTTTTGCGCTCTGCCATAACAGATGCTCCTTAAAATAAATTTGTAAATACGTTTATTTTTTCGACAGAGGTTAAGAACTACTGAGGGTTCGAGCGGGATGCTTCTACTACTTCGTATACTTCTAAAACAACTGTCTTACGGTTGCTAACATAATGAATTATTCTTTTATATCCAAACGAATAATTAAATTTGAAAAAAATAAAAATTTGTGTCCATGTTTAAAATTTTGGGAAGGTGTAATTAAAAAAGCCTCGCATGAGCGAGGCTTAGAATTTATTTTATATTACCTTAACATTGGCAGCTTGTAGACCTTTTGGACCCTGAGTTATGCTATATTCAACTCTGTCATTTTCGTCTAATGTTTTATAACCCTGACTTACAATTGCTTGGTAATGAACGAATACATCTTCGCCCTTTTCTTGTGTAATAAATCCGTAACCTTTTGAGCTGTTAAACCATTTAACAGTTCCGATTTTGCGCTCTGCCATAACAGTGCTCCTTTTTAATTTGTTGTGTATTGTGTTTATGACAGGTGCTATGGAACTACTTCTGAGAGATTAAGCGATTTGCTATTACTTCTTGAGTAAACTTCGATATCAACTGTCTTTCAAAAACAAACATAGGTAATTTATTATTAATATCCTAATGGAACTAAAAATTAATTTCAAATCGTTAAAAATGGTGATTTTCTGAACTGTTGCCGATAAATACGGTCTGTTTACCGATTTTCAATTCTTGATAACTCAACTATTTTTCAATTTTCATATGTGAATTTGAAAAATAAGCTTGACAGGAACAGAAAGAGAAGATATATTTGGGAAACGATTTATACAAATTTCGTTTCCAAAGAATAAGACTGAAGGTGTTATTTTGAGTGATAATTTAGAATTACATGAGCGGATTTTGACCGTAGCTGAAGAAAAATTTCAGAAATACGGCTTTAGCAAAGTTACAATGGAAGAGATTGCTGCCGATTTGGGCATAAGTAAAAAAACTCTCTACAAATATTTTTCAAATAAAGAGCATGTTCTCCGCGAAGTAATAAAAAAAATAAAAATCGATTTTGAAACATTTTTCGACGAACTCTTCAAAGATACAACCATCGACTTTTTCGAAAAACTGAAACGGCTAATGGAATATGTAACCAAAAATTCAGCCCGTTTCGAAGGCAATATGATTAAAGATCTGGTTCATAACCATCCCAAAATTTGGGCCGAGATGAAAGAATATCGAAAAGAACAAGCTCACAGTCGCATTATCAAAATATTAGAAGAAGGAACCAAAAGCGGATTCTTCAGGAATGATATACTTCACGATCTCGTTGCTATTATGATTTCATCAGTTCACAACATTATAACTCCCGAAGTGATTAAGGAGCTTCCGATTACAGAAAAGAATGCTCACATCTATTTTTCCAGGATAATTTTTGAAGGTATTCTTACTGATGAAGGAAGGAAAAAGTTGAAAGAACTCGATTTACCAAATAAATAAGTTTATTAACAAAAAAAGAGGACAGAAGTGAAAAAAATCTGGATGATAATATTTCTATCGACGAGTCTTGCATTTGGTCAAGCTAATGAAAGACTTTTGCTCGATATTGATGCGGCTATTAAATTAGCCCTCGAGAACAATCCGAATGTTAAAATTGCGCGCATGGAAGTTAACAAATCGGAAGAAAAGTTCAGGGAAACAGTAAGTGGATATTATCCCAAAATTGACGCAAGCGCGCAGTATCAGAGATATATCAATAAACCGGTTATCTTTTTACCGCCCGGCTCCCCTTTCGGTCCAACGCTAGAAATTGGGTCGGACAATTCTTACAATGCGGCAGTCAGCCTTAGCTTACCGATTTTTTCGCTCTCGTTAATCGAGGGTACGAAAACCGCATCGCTGGGCGTTGATATCGCAAAAGTTAATTTACGCAATATCGAAATTAAAACAGTTGCTAACGTAAAAAAATCGTTTCTCGGTGTTTTGCTCGCACGTGAATATAAAGTTGTTATGCAGCAAAGCTTAAAAAATGCACAGGATAATCTTGAAAATATAAGAAAACTAAATGCTCAGGGACTCATGTCGGACTATGATCTACTGCGAGCTGAAGTTCAGGTTGAAAATTTAAAACCAACCGTATTACAGGCTGAAAACAGTTATAAACTGGCGCTCGATGGTCTTAAAGTAACAATTGGTCTGGACGCTTCGAAAAATATCGATGTTACAGGTGAACTATTGTACGATGAAAATTATATTCTTCCAGATTACAATTCAGTGCTTGAGGATGTAATGAAAAATAATCCGCAGCTCGAACTTCTCAACAAACAGGTTGAAATAAGTCAAAAAAGTGTATCGCTTCAAAAAGCTGCTTATTTCCCGTCTCTGGCAGCTTTCAGTAACTATCAATACCAAACGCAGTCCAATGATTTCAAATTTCAGGATTATAAATGGGTAAAAACTTTCCTGGTTGGGGTACAGGTTCAACTGCCGATATTCAATGGCTTTAAAACAGATGCGCTTGTTGAGCAGGCTGAAATTTCTCTCAACCAGGCTACTGAGCAAAAGGAAGGATATTTAAAAGCAATAAAAACTCAGATCAGTAGCGTTATTTATAATATATCGCAAGCAGTGAAAAGAATCCAGGCTCAGTCAAAGACAGTCGAGCAAGCACAAAAAGGATACGAAATTGCTAAAACAAGACTCGAAAACGGACTGAGTACACAGCTCGAAGTAAATGACGCCGAACTTGCTTTAAGGCAGGCTAAGTTAAATCGACTTCAGGCTATCTACGATTTTCACTCTGCTCTTGCCGATCTGCACGAATTAACGGGTAAAAGTTTTAATTATGAAATCAAGGAGAAATAAAATGAAATCGAATAAAATTGTGCCGGCTTTATTACTTCTTTTATTTGTAGGACTTGCAGGTTGTTCTTCAAAAAAAGAAGAAGTTAAAACCGATCGACCGATTCCTGTGGAAGTAACAAAAGTGGTTAAGTCCAGTATTGAAAGAGAAATAGAACTGGTGGGAACTTTGCAGCCCTGGAAGGAAGCAAATTTAGGGGCTCAAACGACAGGTAGAGTAGAAAAGATTTTTGTTGAAGAAGGGAGCTTTGTGAAAGAAGGTGATCTGCTTTTTCAGATGGATGATACTCAGTTAATTCAGGCTAAACTTCAGTATCAATTAGCAAAAGATAATTACGAAAGAATTAAGCCTCTCTACGAAAACGGTTCAGTTTCACAGTCACAGTTTGACCAGGTAAAAGCTAATTATGAATCCGCCGAAAAGTCGTATAATCTTCTGCTTACCAATACACAGTTCAGAGCTCCATTTTCTGGTGTGGTTACAGCCAAAAGATTGAACGACGGAGAAATCTTTTTACTTGCTCCTACTGGGGGAGCTCCCGCAATAGTAACGATTATGCAATTAAATCCTCTTAAACTGATGCTTGGCATAAGCGAGTCTGACTTTAATTCTGTGAAAATTGGACAGACGGTTATCATTAAAACCGATATTTATCCAGAAGAAGAATTTAAAGGAGTAATTAATAGAATCAATCCGGCAATTAATCCAACCACACGGACTTTTCAGGTAGAAGTTAAAATATCGAATGATAAAAATCTTCTAAGGCCTGGTATGTTTGTTAGAGCTTTTGTCCAGATAGGAAGTAAAGAAGGAATAATTATAAATCGCTCTGCCGCATTGAAACAACTCGGTTCCGATGCCTACTATGGCTTCGTTGTCCAAAACAATAAAGCAAAACGGGTTGAATTAAAATTAGGCAAGGAATTTAATTCCGAAGTGGAAGTTATTAACGGTTTGTCCGAAGGCGATTATATTGTGACGAAAGGACAGGGTCTTCTCAAAGACGGTTCAGCCGTTGAAATCAAAGCTAAAGTAGAGTAAAAAGGAGACAGAGATGAACTTACCAGAAATTTCAGTAAGACGACCGATAACGACTATAATGCTTTTTATTGCGATAATTATTATTGGTTTAGTTTCCTTTCAGAGGCTTCCTATTGATTTATTTCCTGAAATTGATCCACCTTACATAAGCGTCCTGACACAATATCCAGGCGCAAGCGCACAGGACGTCGAAATTAACGTCAGTAAGAAAATCGAAAGTGGTTTGAGTTCTGTTACAAACCTTAAAAAGATTTCTTCTGTTTCTATTGATAATATTTCCGTTGTGCAGCTCGAGTTCGAATATGGCACAAATCTCGACGAAGCTTCGAACGATATTCGTTCTGCCCTTGAATTTGCAAAGCGAAATCTTCCCGACGACGCCGAAGACCCAATTATATTTAAATTCAGTACAAATATTTTTCCTATTCTCTTTATTGCTGTTCAGGCAGAAGAAAGTTATATCGGGCTAAACAAACTTGTCGAAAGAGAGATTATCGATCCGCTTAAACGGGTTAATGGTGTAGGTACCGTTCAGGCATTCGGTGGTCCTGTAAGACAAATATTAATTAACGTCGACGCTAAAAAGCTCGAAGCTTATAATATCTCACCTGCCGAAATATCCCAGATATTACAATCTGAAAATCTAAACATCCCCTCCGGCTCAATCAAAGTAGGTGATATGGAGTACAATCTCAGAGTACCCGGGGAATTTGCAAATGTTAATGATATCAAAAACATTGTAGTATCTCAAGCGGGTGGTAAGTTAGTTTATCTTAAAGATGTAGCTGTTGTAAAAGACAGTTTAAAAGACAGGTCAATAGATGTTCGACTCAATGGCGGTCGCGGGCTCTTTATTATTATTCAAAAACAATCCGGCGCAAATACTGTCCAGGTGGCCGAAGATGTTAAAGAAAAAATCGAGGAACTAAAAAAGAATCTTCCATCAGACGTTAAAATTGATATTACTCAGGATTCTTCGGAATTCATAATACAATCTGTGAATAATCTTGCCGAAGCTGTTTTACTGGGAGCTGTTTTTGTTACGATTGTGGTTCTCCTTTTCCTCAGAAAATGGAGAGCTACATTTATAATTGCATTGACATTACCAGTATCTTTAATCGGCGCTTTCATTTACCTCTATTTTTCGGGCAATACAATAAATATTATATCGCTCTCTTCACTGTCGATTGCTGTGGGATTGGTTGTGGACGATGCAATTGTTATACTTGAGAATATAACGCGTCACGTCGAACGTGGAGCTCGACCGAGAGAAGCTGCGGTGTTTGGCTCTTCAGAAGTAGGTCTTGCTGTGGCTGCTGCTACTTTTACGATCGTAGCGGTATTCTTCCCCCTGGTGTTTATTTCAGGTATCGCCGGAATTCTTTTTAACCAGCTCGGATTTCTTGTTACGGTAATGATTCTCGTTTCCTTGTTGGCTGCACTGACGCTCATCCCGATGCTTTCTTCAAAACTGTTGAAATCGAGAAAGGAAGAAAAACCAATAAAGAATCCGCTTCTTAAAAAGATAGACTCCAGTTTGTCGTCTACATTAGAAAGCATCGATGACTTTTATACAAAAGTTCTTGCGTGGGCATTGGATCATCGCAAGACAGTTGTCTTAACGGCTATTTTAATTTTTGCCGGTTCACTGATGCTTTTGGGTACGTTGGGAACAGAATTTATTCCTAAATCGGATTCTTCCCAATTCCAGCTGACGTTAGAAATTGAACCAGGCAGAAAGCTCGAAGAAACAATAAAATACGTTAAAGAAATAGAGCGCATTGTAAAAGAAGACTTTCCAGAAGTTCAATACATGACAGCTCGCTCAGGTGTTAACGACCAGGGCTTTTCATCTGTCTTGTTCGGACAGAGCGAGGGTACTAATATTGCCACTTTCCAATTTAAAACATCCAAAATAAACGAAAGGAACCGTTCTATATTTGAAATGGCAGACGCCTTGAGAGAACGACTTAATTCTTTTGTCGGAATCAAAAGTATAAGCGTAAATACTGCGGGAGCAGGCGCCTTTTTAACTGGTGCAACCGGTGCCCCCGTAGAAGTCGATATTATTGGTCCCAACCTCGATGAATCCTACAAAGTTGCCAATCGACTTAAAGATTTTATGAATTCAATCGAAGGCACTCGTGACGTTCGAATTGATATTGGTGACCCGCGTCCAGAATTGCAGATTATTTTACAACGCGATAAAATGGCTACAAGCGGATTGAACACAGCCATGGTGGGTAACGCTCTTAGAAGTCATTATTACGGCATTACTTCAACTACATATAGAGAGCTGGGAGATGAGTATGATATCTTCATCAGTCTCCCTCCCGAAAAGAAAACAAGTATCGACGATATCGAAAACTTGCCCATTAAAACACTGCTTGGTACAACGGTTAGACTTAAAGACGTAGGTAAAGTAGTTCAGGCATATTCGCCTCCGACAATCAAAAGAAGAGAACAGGAACGAGTTATTGCAGTGCTGTCAGACGTTGAAGGTAGATCACTCGGTGAAGTAACTTCGGATATTCAGAACTTTGTTGACGGCATCGAACTTCCTCCGAATACTACTATTGAATACGGAGGACAAATCGAGCAACAGAGCGATACATTTAAAGACCTTCTATTACTACTTGCATTAAGTGTTGTACTGGTTTATATGGTAATGGCGGCACAATTTGAATCGCTGCTCGATCCTTTTATTATCATGTTTTCTGTCCCCTTTGCATTCACGGGCGTATTCATTGCTCTCTTTATAACAGGCATTCCATTTAGCGTTATTGCATTCCTCGGAAGTATTATGCTCGTTGGTATTGTTGTTAAAAATGCTATTGTGCTTGTCGACTTTACGAATATTACAAGAGCACGCGGTTATCAATTGCGGGAGGCTATAATTTATTCGGGTAGAAACAGGCTGCGTCCTGTATTGATGACTACACTTACAACCTTGCTTGGACTCTTGCCTCTTGCCGTCAGTACCGGCGAGGGTTCGGAAATATGGCAACCACTTGGTATATCAACTATCGGCGGACTATTCTTCTCTACATTGATAACGTTGATCCTTGTTCCTGTTCTCTATTCGTATTTTGAAACTAAAGTTAAACAGAAAAAAATTGTTGACTGAGAGGTGAAAAATGAAAGCAGTAATGATAGTATATAATCACGGAATTACGGAAGAAGTAGACGAAAGTCTGGAAAAGCTTTCAATACGTGGATTTACACGCTTTATTAACGTGCATGGTCAGGGCTCGGATAAAGGCGAGCCCCACCTTGGCACACATATCTGGCCCAGTCAAAATGCCGTTGTCTTAACAGTTATTGAAGACAGCAAAGTTGAGCCATTGCTCGAGGAAGTAAAAAAAATAAATAAAGAAGCGGAAGAACAGGGTATTCATGCATTTGTGTGGAACATCGAAAAAATGGTTTGACTAACGATGAAATTCTAAGGTAAAAGAGGAGATTATTTATGCATAGCATAGAAACAATCAAACTCTGGGAATCGTTTCGGTTCGGAGTCAGAGAGGCGTTACTGAGTCTTTCAGCTACAGCAGCCCTCTCTCTCTTCGTAGCGTGGGTTTATTATGTTACCCATAGAAAGAAAGGTTACAGCAAGGAATTCATTCAAACGCTCGTATTTATCAGTACAGTTGTCTCCTCGATTATGCTTGTAATCGGTAATAATCTGGCTGGAGCTTTTGGACTGATCGGTGCTGTGTCGATTATTCGCTTCCGTACAAAAGTCAAAAATCCACAGGATACCGCTTATATCTTTTTCGTAGTGGCTATCGGAGTTGCTTGCGGTTTTAAATACTATTATGTTGCTCTGGCATCTACTCTCTTTATAGGTACACTCCTTATTATCTTTTCTAAACTTAACCTGGTTGAAAAAGAAGTTGCCCCTAAATCCCACATACTCAGAATTCTTGTAAATGATTTAAATGAAGGCAAAACAACGATTGAAAAATTGCTGGATAGAGAAGTGGAATGGTGGGATATTTATCAGCTCAAAACCGATAAGTACGATAAACTCGTGGTCGACTATGTGGTCAATTTGAAGAGCAGCACCCCCGTTAAAGTATTTCTCGATTTCATTTTTAATAATGCCGAAAACCTTTTTACAGTTCTGGAATTTAAAGATGCGTAAACTTTCATTTGTCTTTTTTCCAATTCTATTTGTTCCATTTATTCTTTATCCTCAAAAGAAGGTGGAGTACAACGGTTATTTTGAAATAGGTGGAAAAGCAGAGTACAATGGAATTTATATCGAAAGCTATTACAAAGCTAAGATGGAGTTTGAATATAAAATTAACAATAATACGAAAGTAGAAGTCGATATTAGAGGAAATTCAGAAGATAGAGAAATTATACTTTATAAAGCCTCGGCAGAATTTGAATTGCTGGAAAACCTCGAACTCGAAATCGGTGATTTAAAGAAAAGATTTGGATACGAGGAGTGGACTTCTCGTGAAAAACTTCCAACAATAAGACGCAGTATCGTTAATCGTTATCTCGAACCGCTGGGATACGTAAATCGTGAACCGGGAATCCATATTGAATGGGAAAAGGAAGATTTTTTATTGTCGGGTGGCGTCCATTACAACGAGTCGCATACTGCCAGTTATGTAATTAAAGCCGTTAAAAAATCACTCTGGTCTTTAGACGGCGCATTTGCAAATCTACAGATAATTCGAACTCGCGATACTGAAATTCCCAATGCAACCGCATTTAATGCTGGAATTTTCGATACGATAGCGGGAATTGCGTCGGTCCTTGAGTTTTATTACGGTTTGGATCCAATTGAATCACACTACAGCGCATTAAGTGGTTGCGATAACGATGTTTATCTCGGCGCTGCAAGATTTATCACATCAAAAGTATTTCGGTTCAATGGAAAAATTCTCACTGGTTTTGAACCAGTTCTTTCAGGAGCCTTGCTTGTGAATAATACAGATTTTATGGACGTAAACAAAATCCAGCTACTGCTGGGATGTAATTTTTATTTTAACGATAGTGCGCGATTAATGATAAACGGTGATCTAATAACAAATAATTGTCTTTATAATAAATCAAAACGATCGTTAACGGATAGCAATGTTATGATTCAGCTGCAAGTGAGATGGTAAAAATGAGAAGTAAGTATCTACCTCTTTTTTTGCTCTCGATAATAATTGTATCGTGCGATTTTATTACTGAGCCACCAGTTGTTCAAAATTATGATCTTCCTGTTTACATTTTAGAAATGTCAGAAGAGAACTATGGGCTCCTAAAGAAAAATGCATATTCGGATCTCAAAGTTACAGCCCGATTAAATGTTAATGGCAAAGAACAAAGAGTTAAGATAAGGCATCAGGGATTTAGTTCACGAGGCAATTTTAAAAAAAACTATCGAATATTTTATGAAGAAGGATGCGACCCTTATTTTGGATGTTCGGAAGTTATATTGAATTCACAAGCCATTGATCCTTCAACGATGAGATCGTTCCTTGCAATTGAAATCTTCAAACATACTGACCTGCTTACTTTTAAAGTTCAACCGGTTGTTCTTTACATCAATAATACCTACGAAGGGCTCTATTATTTAATAGAACCAATTGACGAAACTTTTTTTATCAAGAGGAATATTAAAACGTCGGAATTATACAAAGCTTACAACGGATTTGCATTCTTTAACTACGATGATTTACCAGATGTGCGGAAAGGCTATGAAAAAAAATTCCCAGATGACAAAAATTATCACACGCTTGAAAAGTTGATTTCAATTACGAGCTCCACCGGAGACAATTTCCCGGAAGAACTTGAGAAGATATTTGATGTGGATAAATTTTTACAATACTGGGCTGTAACGGTTCTTATTTGTAACTGGGACGGTGTGATTCATAATTTTTGTTTAAGACGGGACGCCGTTACAAATAAATTTGAAATTGTACCGTGGGATCTCGACAGAACCTTCATGTGGGAGAATGACAGAACTGCTTTCCCGGGAAACAATTATCTAATTCAAGAACTTATGAACTATCCTCACTACAGAAAACTGTATAAAGATCATTTCAACCGACTACTTGACAAAGCATTCAATACCTCAATTTTAAACCCTAAAATCGATTCGATGAAAGCCGTTATTTATCAGGCTTATAATAACGACAGGTGGCTGAAAGCAAATAATTTTGACATTGACATAGAATCTGAAAATCTTAAGCTGTTTATCGAAAGAAGAATTGATTATATAAAAAATCAATTGGAAAATTTTAACTGAACGCCGAATAGACTATCTTTGTAATCAAATATTTAGAGGAGTAAATGAAGTATTCAGCGATTGTTTTTGACCTCGGTAATGTACTGATTCCATTTGATTATAATAAAGCAGTTGAAAAAATTAATAAAATTAAAGATGGTCTGGGTAATAAATTTGCTCAGCTTTATGCAGATAATTACGAGTTTCACAGAGATTTTGAAAGGGGAAAAATTAGTCGCGATAATTTTCTGGATAAAATGTACGAATGGCTGGAGGGCAAAGTCGACCGTGAAGAATTTTGCAGAATCTTTTCGGACATTTTTACAACGAATGATAACGTCATAAAATTGCTACCCCTGTTGAAAAAAAATTACAAGCTTTTTCTTCTTTCCAACACCAACGAAATTCATGAGGAATATGGATATTCTCATTACGAATTTCTGAAATATTTCGATAAACTTTTTCTTTCGCACAAAGTTGGAGCGGTAAAGCCCGAAGAAAAGATTTACCGAGCGGTAGAGTCGTACACCGGGGTGCCTTCTCCAGAGCACCTTTTTATAGACGATATTCAGGAATATGTTGACGGAGCCAAAAGGTGCGGATGGGACGCCATTAGGTATACCGATTATAATTCTTTGGTTAATGAACTGAATACACGAAATATTAATCTCGACGGTTTATCCTGAAATCCATTTTTTCCAGATATCGGGTCGATATCCAAGCGTTACTTCGTTTCCGTTCCTGACTATTGGTGTTTTTAAAAGCAGCGGGTCGTTCAGCAATTCTTCTTCGATATCGTAAACCATATATTCGAGATTTCTTTTTTTATATTGTTTGCCTTCCCTGTCGATTAAATTATCAATATTAATTTTTCGGGTAATATTTCCCAGCTCTCCTTTTGTCAGTCCTTTCTCGGTTAGATCTCTGAAATGATATTTAACACCTCTTTCTTTAAAGAATCGTTCGGCTTTTTTTGTATCGTTGCATTTTTTTGTACCAATGATTTGTATGTTCATGCTATTCCCTTCCTCAAACGATTAATCTTGGTTGCCAATTTGCAAAGTGATATTTTAAAAGCACTGAAAATTAATTAATGACGGAGTAACAATGAATCTAAAAAAATTTTTTCTAATAAGTATTATAGGAATTTCACTTATGAATTGCACTACCGAAAAGAAAGATGACTTTAAATATGTTGCCGAGCAATTTGCCGATTTGAGAATTCAAAGATATAAAATTGATAATTTCGACAAACTGACTCTTCAACAGAAAAAACTTGTTTACTATCTCTATCAGGCTGCTCTGGCAGGAAGAGATATTATTTGGGACCAGAATTACAAACATAATCTTTACATCAGAAGGACTCTCGAGGGAATAGTAAAAACTTACAATGGCGACAGGAACGACCCTCAGTTTGCAAAATTTATGGAATACACGAAACGCGTCTGGTTTTCTAATGGTATACATCATCATTATTCCAATAAAAAATTTCAACCTGAATTTTCAAAGGAATACTTTGCAAAACTTGTAAGAGGTTCGGACGAGTGGGAACTTCCGCTACAAAATAATGAAAGTGTAGACGACCTCATTGACAAACTAACGCCTATTTTATTCGACCCGAATGTATCGCCAATTAAAGTAAACCAGGACCCAAATGCCGATCTGATTCAAACCTCCGCAGTAAATTTTTACGAAGGAGTAACTCAAAAAGAAGCAGAAGATTTTTACAAGAGTCTTGCTGATCCAGAAGATGTACGACCTGTTTCATACGGACTAAATTCCAAGCTTTTTAAAGAGAACGGTAAAATATTTGAACGTACATGGCGCTATAAAGGAATGTATCATCTGGCGATCGACAAAATTACTTTCTGGCTTGAAAAGGCGAAAGAAGTAGCAGAAAACGAACAGCAGAAAAAAACTATCGATCTTTTAATTAAATACTATGTGACGGGCAATCTAAAGTTATGGGATCAGTATAATATTGAGTGGATAAAAGATACAAATTCGGTTGTCGACTTTATTAATGGATTCATCGAAACATATAACGACCCACTCGGTTACAAAGCTAATTTCGAGTCGGTAGTTTCCTTTAAAGATTTCGAAGCAACAAAAAGAATTAAAGCAATTAGCAACAATGCACAATGGTTTGAAGACAATTCGCCCATAATGCCCGAGCATAAAAAGAAAAATGTCAAAGGGATATCTGCAAAAGTAATTACGGTGGTTGTGGAATCGGGAGATGCTTCCCCTTCGACCCCAATAGGAATTAATCTTCCCAATGCTAACTGGATTAGAAAAGAATACGGTTCGAAGTCTGTCAACCTCGGAAACATAGTTCATTCATACAACAAAGCTTCTGAAAGTAGCGGATTAATCGAAGAATTTGCCGCCACGCAAGAGGAAATTGAACGTGCCAAAAAATATGGCGCACTTGCAAGCGATCTTCATACCGACATGCATGAGGTGATAGGACATGCATCTGGACAATTGAATCCCGGCGTAGGTCAGCCGAATGAAACGTTGAAAAATTATGCATCTGTTCTTGAAGAAGCTCGAGCAGACCTTGTGGCTCTCTATTACATCATGGATCCGAAACTTGTTGAAATCGGTGTGATGCCTTCTCTCGAGGTCGGTAAAGCCGAATACGATAGTTATATTAGAAATGGATTGATGACCCAGCTTGCTCGAGTCCAACTCGGAGACGACATCGAACAGGCTCATATGAGAAACCGACAGCTCGTTTCTAGATGGGTATACGAAAAAGGAATAAGTGAAAATGTGATAGAAAAGAAAATAATAAACGGAAAAACTTATTTTGTTATTAACGATTATCAGAAGTTACGTAAATTATTCGGCGAACTTTTAAGAGAAATACAAAGAATTAAATCAGAAGGCGATTACGAAGCAGGCAAAAATCTCGTGGAAAACTACGGCGTTAAAGTTGATAGAAAACTCCATGAAGAAGTTCTGGAACGCTATAAAAAACTTAATATTGCGCCCTATGCCGGCTTTATTAATCCCGTACTGATACCAGTAATGAACGGGGACGAAATTATTGATGTGAAAGTTGAATATCCAGAAGACTTTACAGAACAGATGCTCTATTACGCAAAAGAATATTCGTTTTTACCCACATACAACTAATCTGATAAGAAAAAGTGAGAGGGAGATGCTCAAAATCTCCCTCAACTTTTTCTCGAATCACTTCATATAAACAAGTTTAATCGACTTCTTGAATGCACCTCCTGAAACAGTAAAGATATAAACGCCTGATGAAAGCTGCTCCCCTTCGTCGTTCTTTCCGTCCCAGTAAAGATTAATGATATTTGAATTGTTCGGAGTATACTCAAAAGTTTTAACTTCCTGTCCAAGTAAATTGTAAATCTTAATCTTAATATTTTCTTTGACTGCCTCGGCAGGCAGAGTAACAGTTATATTTACCTGAGAATTGAATGGATTTGGGTAGGCTTTTATTCTGAATTCTGCTGGCAGTTCGTCCTCTTCGTCAACAGAGATAATGCCTCCGTCGTTACCTTCACCTTGCTGTCCCTGAACACATTCAATACATACTGTATCACCTGGTTCCAGACATAAAAACGACGTATAGGTAGACAATACATGATATTTTGTACTTAAATCGATCAGTTCAAGTATCTCTTTATTTGTTAAATATCCATTTTCAAGATTGTCGATATACCATCCCGTCCACATCTGAGCTGTAGTGCTGTCGGCATTGGAAATTTCGCTTTCGTCAATATTCAAAGTCGACGTAAATGGTTGGGCATCATAAATTCCAGAGGCTTTTATTGTAAAAGGGAACGTACCGATAAATTTGCCTATTTGTATAATTGGTTCACTTATGTTTACTGAAGTCTCGGCGTTTTTTAAGTTGAGCCTGCTAAAACAAAAGCCTGATGCGAGAGTGGTGTAAAGGTCGAATGAAGTTATCATTCCTTTTAGTTGCTGGAAGAGTTCGTTCATTGTTGCAAGTGGGTTGTCGTTAAATCTTTTGTAATCCCCACCGGTTAGTCTAGATAGATTGGTGTAAAAGTATTCATTGCCCAGATACGACCTGTTGCCGAAATAATAGTAGTAGTAATTATTGTTGTTGAAATCGAAAATGTATGTGGGTGGTAAGGAAGAATAATATGTTTGCAGGTCTTTCATAAGCTGGTTAGCCTGCTCGAAACTGCCAAACTGATCTGAAGAAGCCAGCAGGTAAACCACAGCGCTGTCGTTGTTATTCTGGAGAAAGCCGTAACCGTCACTTAATAATGTAGCTAAGTTGCTGTATGAAGAAAGATTATTGTCTTTAAAATTTTTCAGAACCGAATTAATTGAATTCGAATCCGCATTAATCCAATTATCATTCAATCTTTGAGTTCCAAGCATCGAATAAAAGATATTGAATTGATCGTTTTCGTTAAAATTCATTTTTATCAATGTTTTTAAATTATCTACGATGTCGTCTTTCGATAAAGTAGTTTTCCGTACATCGTAATCGATAAGGAATAATACTTTGCTTTTCTTTTTCTCGATAATTGTGTTTCCGGGAAAAAGAGCCATTTGATAGTATCCCGTTTCACCCTCTTCGTACTTTCTGAGGTATACTCCGTTAATCATTGGATTGGGGTATTCGATGGCAAAACTCGACGGAAGATTGGATACATCCTTCATTGAAATATATCTGTAGTTTACCGGATATTCGGTACCTGACGATTCATCAAATTCTCCTTCCTTACCTGTCAATGTCGGATTTATCCATTCTTTATAATTCATAGTTGCTATTTCAAGCGCTTTAACTGGTTTGTTTGCTGAATTCAAAATGTAGTAGGGCAGTGGAATTCGGGTTTTTTCCGTGTACCAACTATTGGGCACCAGATACTGAATTTTGAATTTTCTGAAAGACTTTGGGAAAAGGGGATAGATGCGCAATTCGTAATAGTTGTTTAAGTGCTTGTACAATATTGCGGGATCGCGTCGGCGATTGACGATATTTTCATAAATTGTGGAGGCCGTCCATGTATCGAGCAGAAGTCCTTTACTAATTTCTTCTCCTACCCACAGCCACAGGTCGGTTACTACACTTCCTTCTGGCAATGAAAAACTAAGTACAATTTCGAGCTGCTTGTTGTTACTTAAATAGGTATCGGTAGTAGCGACTTCAAGAATGAGATCGATCTTACTGAAAACGCCCGCCGGCGTAACAACTATCTGGGCCTTGTTGATTATCGGGTTGTAATGACCCCACTCGTGCGGATCGTTAATTGATAAATAAGAAGTCTGAGCATTGATAGATAGCGTTAGTACAAATAGAACGAAATTAAATGTAAATTTTTTTAACATGATGCCCTCTTTAATTATTACATAAAAAATTTATATTACCAATAATTGTTCCAGTTGTTAATAAATATTAAAGCAGTTTTACTGACTTTTTGAAAATGGGAAGCGCAATATTTTCGTAATACTGAAAATATTTCGTGTAATGAAAATATTTTGAAATTTATTTACTATTTTATTGGCATGGATATAAGATTAGTAGTTTTCGATCTCGACGGTACGCTTGTAAGTTCACACAAAACTATCTATGCGGCTACTGTTGATACTTTTAACCGCCTTGGTATTGAACATAATTTGACGGAAGAAAAATTTTATCCGCGAATTGGTCTTCATTTCGAAGATATTTTCGAAGAGTTTGGAATTGAAGTAGCTGACTTCAAAGAATTTATTGGGGTTTATAAATCGATATATTTCGACTATATAAATTATTCCGAGCTTTATGAAGGTGTGAAAAGCCTGCTTGTTGAATTAAAGAAAAGTGAAATCAAGCTCGCTCTTTTGACCACCAAATCGCAGGAACAGGCAGAACTGATTTTGAAGCATTTTGATATCGATTCGGAATTTGATTTTATAATGGGTCGTCGACCTGGTTTTGAGCATAAACCTTCGCCTCAGCCGCTTCTTTTTATTTGCGAAAGCTTAAAGATTATTCCGTCCCATACTTTAATGGTAGGCGATACCGAACTCGACATTATGTGTGCAAAAAACGCAGGCGCTAAATCGTGTGCAGTTACGTACGGTTATCGTTCTGCAGAAGACTTGAGAAGACTCGATCCCGAACTGATTGTCAATTCGCTCGATGAACTCAGATTGAGACTTAACGGAAAAATAAAATGAAATCAATTATTCTTCGTTTCTACGAAGAACTAAATGATTTTCTGTCGCCCTCTAAAAGAAAAGTTCCATTTGAATATCAGTTTTACGGAAACCCATCGATCAAAGATGTAATCGAGAGTTGCGGAGTACCACATACTGAAGTCGACCTGATAATTGTAAACGGCAATTCGGTTGGTTTCGACTATCGAATAAATAACGGCGATTATATTTCAGTATATCCAGTATTCGAATCGATTGATATTAATCCCGTACAAAAATTAAGGCCTGAGCCACTGAGAAATCCAGCTTTCATTCTCGATGTGCATCTGGGTACACTTGCGCGTTATCTCAGAATGTGTGGTTTCGATTCAATCTACAGAAATGATTTTACTGACCAGGAAATAATTGATATATCCACACGGGAAAAAAGATGTATACTTACCCGCGATGTCGGTATACTAAAAAACAATAAAGTTCTCAGAGGTTACTGGATTAGAAATCAAGTACCGGTCAAACAACTTAAAGAAGTAATTGAAAGATTCGACCTCGCCAATGCGATAAAACCTTTTTCTCTTTGCATCAATTGCAATATAAAACTATATAAAATAGAGAAAGAAAATATTGAGAACTTACTGCCTCCTAAAGTAAAAAAAATACATACTGAGTTTTACCGCTGCCCGAATTGCAAAAAAATTTATTGGAAAGGCACGCATTACAAAAGTATGACCAATCTTATTCGTCTGGTTCAGAACAAAGAAAAACAATGACGGTCTTTTTCTAAATTGTCTTTAAATTATATATTTCACTAAAAGGAGTAATCAATTATGAATTATAGATTGAGTGAAATATTTATTTATCCTTTCAAGTCGCTGGGAGGAATTTCTGTTAAAACTGCTGAGGTTACCGACAGAGGACTTAAGTACGACAGACGATTCATGCTCGTCGACGGCAAAGGCAATTTCCTTACTCAAAGAAAATTGCCGATTATGGCTTTAATAAAACCAGAAATTATTGAATCTGGTTTTCGTCTCAGATATATGAAAGATAACAGAACATTCGAAATACCATTTAGTCCAGAAGCCCACGAAAGTCTAAAAGTGAAAATCTGGGATGACGAAGTAGCAGCCTTTCTGGTTTCGAAGGAAGCCGATAGATGGTTCGGCGAAATTCTAAATGTCGATTGTCGGCTTGTTTTCATGGATGAGTGTGTAAAAAGGTACGTGGATAAAAAATATGCCACTCGAAATGAACTTGTAAGTTTTGCCGACGGATTTCCGTTTTTGATCATTGGCGAAGAATCACTGAGCGATTTAAATTCCCGCATGAAAGTAAAAATTCCGATGAATCGTTTTCGTCCCAATTTTGTTTTTAAAGGAGGCGCACCGTACGATGAAGATAAGTGGGAATCTTTTCTTTTGAATGGAATCAAATTTTATGTAGTAAAGCCGTGCTCGCGTTGCGTGATTACAACCGTCGACCAGACGAATGGTGCAAAAAGTGAAGAACCGCTCAAAACTCTTTCTCTTTATCGCAAAGAGGGTAATAAAATATTTTTTGGACAAAATTTATTGCACGAAGGAACCGGAATCGTTGAAACAGGTTCACTCGTAACAATAACAAAATGGAAATAAGTTTTGTAATGGAGTGAATATGGAAAAGTTAAAAGCATTTTTCAAAACCACGTTCTTCGGTGGATTTCTAATTGTATTGCCGGTTATCCTTTTGATTTTTGTACTCGATTGGTTCTTCAATTTTTTAACCGACGAAATAAGACCGGTTACAAACATCCTGGTGGAAACAGCGAGACTTAACGAACTGATTGCGTCGGTGGTAGCAATCTTGATAATCCTGCTCGTCTTTTTTTTAGTGGGTTTGCTCGTAAGGACTAATCTTGGTAGTTATCTGATCGGATTTCTGGAGGAGAAAATTTTAAAACGTGTTCCGCTCTATAAAATCATAAAAGATACAGTAATAAATCTATTTGGCGACGAAAAATTGATTTTCAAGGGCGTAGCATTGGTCAAGCCATTTGGCAACGATACGATGGTAACGGCTTTTATTACCGACGAAAGTTTAGAAGGTTACACAACTGTATTCATACCATCGGCGCCAGCTCCGACGGGAGGATATATCTATCATATCAAAAATGAATTTGTTGTTAAACTTGACTATCCGGTTGAGCAGGCAATGCGAACGGTTTTGAGTCTTGGCGGTGGCACGGGTCAGATGCTCTCTGCTATGATAGAGAAGAAGTCATAGTTCGACTTTGTGACGGGTCTGACCTTCACCGATAACAACAAATTTTCTGGTTGTTAATGCTTCGAGTCCCATCGGTCCATAAGCATGAAGTTTAGAAGTTGAAATTCCGATTTCAGCACCCAGCCCCAGCTCTCCGCCGTCGGCAAAGCGGGAAGAAGCATTGACCATCACACTAGAAGAATCGACGTCTCTAATGAATTTATGAGCGGTAAAAATATTTCCCGTTGCAATCACGTCCGTGTGGTTGGAACCATATTTTGTAATATGCTCTACGGCTTCTTCATAACTGTCGACAACTTTTACTGCTATAATTAAATCGAGATACTCGGCGTAGTAGTCTTCTTCCGTAGCTGGAATTGCATCGGGAACATATTCAATTGTCTTATCACATCCGCGAACTTCGACATTCTTCTTTTTTAAGACAGAAGCAGCTTTGGGTAAGAATTCAGCAGCTATATCTTTATGGACGAGCAATGTTTCAAGAGCATTACAAACCGCAGGTCTGGAAGTTTTTCCGTCGATTAAAAGGTTTAAAGCAAGTAACGTGTCTGCGTCCTTGTCAACATAAAGATGACAAACACCCTTGTAGTGCTTGATAACTGGTATTCTGCTATTCTCGGTAACAAATCTTATTAAACCTTCGCCACCACGCGGAATAACCAGGTCAATATATTCTTCCAGCTTCAGAAGTTCTTTCATTGCTTCTCTATCTGTAGTGGGGATGAAAGTAATTATATCTGGATTAACCCCGACTTTTCCAATTCCCTCTTTGAGAGCTTCGACAATTGCGATATTGGAGTTAAAAGCTTCTGAACCACCTCGCAGAATAACCCCATTGCCACTTTTCAAACAAAGTACAGCAGCATCGGAAGTGACATTTGGACGGGCTTCGTAAATTATTGCAATAACTCCAAGAGGAATTCGCATAGTACCGACCTTTATTCCGTTTGGGCGTGTTTTTATATTTTCGATTGTACCTACCGGATCGTCGAGCTGTACTATTTCTTTTATTGCTTTAATCATTGAATCAAGCCGATCGTCGTTTAATTTAAGGCGGTCAAGAAGTGCGCTGCTCAATCCTTTTTCTTCTGCCGTCTTAAGGTCGGTTTTATTGGCTTCAATTATTTTTTTTCTCGATTTATCCAGACTCTCAGCCATCGAGATTAGCAATTTATTTTTTGAATTTGTGTCGAGTGTGGCGAGTTTACGGGATGCATTTTTACACTTTTGTGCGAGTTTTATCAATTCGTTTTCCAATTTTACGTACCTCTTTTTAGTTTTCAATAATTATTAATTCGTCGCGATGAACTACTTCATCCGTAATAATAAAACCAAGTATCTTTTCGATTTCGTTACTCTTATGTCCCTTAATTTTCAGTAGATCGAAGGAATTGTACTGCGTAATTCCTTTTGCAATCGGTTTGTTCGAATTGGATTTGTCGCTATAAATATCGACCGCATCGCCTTGCTTGAATTCTCCTTCAATTTTTGTTATGCCGGAAGGAAGAAGCGAAGCTCCTTTTTTCATTATAGCCAATGCAGCGCCGTTGTCTATAAAAATTTTGCCTCTTGAATTAACTGCGTGCAATAGCCAGTGCTTGCGTGCATTTATAGGCGAAGTCGTTTTTTTGAAAAGCGTGCCTCTAACTTTATTCCTGGATAAATCGTCGAACACTTCTTTCTTTGTAGCATTAATAATAATGGTGTCAATGCCGATGTTAGTCGCTTTCTGAGCTGCTTCAACTTTTGTTTTCATGCCGCCGGTGGCAATCGGGTTTTTCGACTTGCCAGCCAGACTGAAAATTTCGTCTGTGATTTTATTTACAACTGGAATTAATTTAACGTCGTTTTTTTTCTTTGGATCGGCGTTGTATAATCCATCAATGTCCGAACAGATGATTAACAGATCTGCTTCGGTCAGCATTGCCACATAGGCCGCGAGATTGTCGTTGTCGCCAACTTTTAATTCTTCTGTAGCAACAGTATCGTTTTCGTTAATGATCGGAAGCGTGCCCAGCTCAATCAATTTATTTAAAGTGTTTTTCGCATTTACAAAACGACGTCGATTGTGTATGTCGTCGTAAGTCAACAATATTTGCGAACAGGGGAAGTCAAAAAAACGGCTCCATAGCGAGATCAACATCGACTGACCAATAGCGGCCAGAGCCTGTTTTTCGGGAATGGAACGATGATTTTTTTTCGACAATGCGGGTTGAGTACTCAAACCAGCCGCTACAGCTCCCGATGATACAAGTATTATTTCTTTACCGGAATTAATTGATCTGGAAATGAATTCTGCAATCGGCAGTAAATACCGCGTTGAACATTTACCGTCTGGCGCAATAATTCCACTTCCCACTTTTATTACCGCTCTTTTCCAATTACCTAATTTTACGCTTTTCATAAATATTCGAGATTTTTATGTATAAATATACGTGATTATGTATAATAATGCATTTGTGTAAACTAACTTTTATTAATATTCATAAAAATAATGCTGAATATCGAGCATTATTACAACAGTCCATTATATCAACACGCCCCACCATTCCAGATTGTTTTGAATCGAATTCGACGGGCTTTCATCTAACTTTCTACAATGATAAAACTATCCCAATTATTTAATAAAAAAGAAAGGTAGAATCATGAATAAATTTCTTTTAATAATCGCTCTTTTGTTTTCGCTTAATCTTTTTGCACAACAGAAAAGTACACCACCTTTTCTAATAGAAAACGAAAGTAAATATACTTTCGCAGAGACAATCGATAGCTTGAATATTCTGGGAAATCAAAACGGGTGGAAGTTAGTAGCGAAACACGATCTCCAACTATCACTTAAGAAAAATGGTAAAGAAGTTTTAGCGGTCAATATCATTGAATTATGCAATCCTGAGTATTCATACGTAGTATTAAAGGAAGACATATCAAAACAAGTTTCGGCTTTAATGCCTTGTAGAATTTCGGTATATGAAAAGTCGGACGGCAGGACATACATCTCTCGAATTAACCCTGAATTTTTATCAGCTTCTTTTGACAATTCCGAAGGTTCTGTCATGGCAAAAGCCATTTCTGATATTGAAGGCATATTAAGCAGATTGCTCAAATGACGCCGAATAAAAATCATCGACGCTTATTTCTTGATAATCAATGTTATATAATTCTTTTCTAAATATACAGTTCACTTCGGATTGTAGGGCTCTTCGTAATTAATTCGTGCATTCGTGACTGTTTCCTTTCTCCTTTCTGTCGCAGTCCTATCTTAACTCCAATTTATTTATATTTGTTTTCAATTTTTTTTACTGAAATTAAGAGCGAAAAATGAAACCCAAAAATTTATCCGAAATACCAAAGGCCTACAATCCTTCAGATGCCGAAGGTAAGTGGTATAAGTACTGGTATGACCACAATCTATATCATTCGGAAGTTGATGAAAGTAAAATTCCATACACGATTGTAATTCCTCCGCCGAATATTACCGGTATTCTCCATATCGGCCACATCTTAAATAATACCTTGCAGGACATTTACATCAGATACAAAAGAATGATGGGTTTTAATGCCTGCTGGGTGCCGGGCATCGACCACGCTTCGATAGCAACGGAGGCTAAAGTTGTTGCTATGCTGAAGGAAAGAGGGATTGACAAAAAAGAACTTACAAGAGAAGAATTCTTAAGATATTGTTACGAATGGAAAGAAAAATACGGAGGAATAATTTTTCAGCAGCTGCGGAAACTTGGCGTAAGTTGTGACTGGCAGCGAGAACGTTTTACGATGGACGAACATTATTACCGAAAGGTCATAGAGGCGTTTGTCAAACTTTACAAAGAAGGGTATATCTATCGCGGTTACAGAATGGTCAATTGGGATCCGGCATCAAAATCTGCCATTTCAGATGAAGAGGTTTTCTACAAAGAAGTAAATGGAAATCTATGGCATATTAAGTATCCCGTCAAAGAGGCGGATGATTATTTAATTGTTGCCACAACTCGACCCGAAACAATGCTGGGCGATACAGCTGTGGCAGTTAATCCGAACGACGAGCGCTATAAACATTTAATTGGCAAAACGGTAATTCTTCCAATTGTTGGAAGGGAAATTCCCGTTATTGCCGACGAATATGTCGACGTTGAATTTGGTACAGGCGCCGTTAAAGTAACTCCCGCACACGATATAAACGACTATGAGATGGGATTACGCCACAATCTACAGATAATCAATATTTTCAATGAAGATGCATCGACCAACGAGAATGTACCCGAAGAATTTAGAAATCTCGACAGATACGACGCGCGAAAAAAAGTTGTCAATAGACTGGAAGAACTCGGATTCCTCTTGAAAGTGGAGGATTATACGCACAAAGTCGGTTATTCCCAGCGTGGTAATGTTCCAATCGAGCCTTATCTATCAGAACAGTGGTTCATGAAAATGGACGAACTGGCTAAGCCCGCTCTGAAAGCGGTTCTAAACGGCGAAATTAAATTTCATCCTGAACATTGGGTAAAAACTTACGAACACTGGATGACAAATATTCGCGACTGGTGTATTTCCCGTCAATTATGGTGGGGTCATCGCATTCCCGTATGGTATCACAAAAAGACAGGTGAAATTTATTGCGAAGTAGAACCTCCGACTGACATCGAAAATTGGACTCAGGACGAAGATGTGCTGGATACGTGGGCTTCGAGCTGGCTGTGGGCACAGGACGTTTTTACAAACGAACGCGACCAGAAGTATTACTACCCGACAGATTTACTGGTAACTGCACCCGATATAATCTTTTTCTGGGTGGCACGTATGATTATTGCCGGCATGCATTTTATGAATGATATTCCTTTTAAAGACGTCTATTTTACAAGCACAGTGCGCGACACTCAGGGAAGAAAAATGAGTAAATCACTCGGCAACTCGCCCGACCCGCTCGACTTAATTGAAGAATACGGTGCCGACGCTCTTAGATTTACAATGACATACATTTCTCCACTGGGACAGGATGTTCACTTCAGCAACGAGATGGTTGAAATCGGCAGAAATTTTGCAAATAAAATCTGGAATGCAGGCAGATTTCTTTTGATGAATGCCCAGAATATCGAGATTAATTCTGAATTGGTAGATAAGCATATCGATTTTACAGATAGATGGATTATTTCGAGATTTAATCGTACACTCAAGGAATTTACAGACGCTATCGATAATTTTGAAGTTAATGCCGCATCGAAAATTTTGTATTCGTACGTATGGAATGATTTCTGCGATTGGTATGTGGAGCTGTCGAAAGAACGACTCTACAAAGGCTCCGATGAAGAAAAATCGGCAGTGCTTACGCGCGCACTCAAACTCTACGAAGAAATGCTAAAAATGGTCCATCCTTTTATGCCGTTCATTACCGAAGAGATATGGCAATTAATCGACGAAAGAAAAGCAGGGGAAAGTATTTCGATCGAGAAGTTCCCTCAATTCGAAGAAAGCAAAATCGATCCGGATGCAGAAGAAGAAACCGGATTCCTGCAGGAGATTGTGACGGCAATTAGAAACATTCGTGGCGAACTCAATATACCACCTTCGAAAAATATTAATCTCTTACTTAAAAGTTCTGAAGTAACTGAAGGACAGATAAGATACATCAAATCGCTCGTAAAAGCTGGTAAGATTGAAGTCAATCAAAACCTGGTTAAACCAAAAGCAAGCGCTTCGTCAATAGTCAAAGGCTGCGAAATTTTTGTGCCTCTGGAAGGATTGATCGATCTGGATAAAGAAAGGGTGCGCATCGAAAAAGAAATCGAAAGAATATCGAAATCGCTCGATGGTGTAAAGAAAAAATTGTCGAACGAAAGCTTCGTTTCAAAAGCTCCAACGGAAGTTGTGGAAAGAGAAAAGGCAAAACAAAAAGATTGGGAAAGCGCTCTCGATAAATTACAATCAATTTATAACGATTTGAGCAGAGACTCGTAGCAGAGTCTCTGCAATTTATAAATCATTTGAATTGCCAATTAATTTCAGACTTATTCTTTCTTTTTCGATATCTACATTTAAAATTTCTACTTCAACAATATCCCCAACATTAATAATATCGAATGGATTTTTAACAAAACGGTTTGACATCTGGGAAATATGAATTAATCCGTCGTGCTTAACACCAATGTCTACGAAAGCTCCAAAGTCGACAATATTTCGTATTGTTCCTTTGAGACGCATACCAATTTTTAGGTCTTCCATTTTCAGCACGTCGCTGCGTAAAATCGGTTTGGGTAAATCTTCACGTGGGTCCCTTCCCGGCTTTTTTAGGTTATCGATTATATCCTTCAAAGTGGGAATACCGACGCCCACCTTTTCGGCAATTTTTTCGATGCCTTTCGACTTAACATACAGGTCAATCAGATTGCCTTTTTTGCTTATTTCAGTTGCACTAATACCTGCGAGTTCCAGCAAATTTTGTACTGCACCGTAAGATTCGGGATGAATGAAAGTATTGTCCAGCGGATTATCGCCACCCAAAATTTTAAGGAATCCAGCCGATTGCTCGAAGACCTTGTCACCGATGCCTCGGATCTTTTTCAATTCTTCGCGGCTCTTAAATCTTCCGTGCTTTTCACGATAATCGATAATTCTTTTGGCTATCGGTTTTGTAAGTCCCGACACATACGACAGCAGGGAAAGACTTGCAGTGTTCAGGTCGACGCCTACATAGTTAACGCAACTTACAACAACGTCGTCGAGTTTTTTGCTCAAGTTTTTCTGGTCAACGTCGTGTTGATAAAGTCCCACACCGATCGACTTTGGATCAATTTTAACAAGTTCTGCCAGCGGGTCAAGAACTCGGCGGGCAATTGAAATATTTCCTCTTTGAGCCGCTTCGAGGTCGGGGAATTCGGACTTAGCCAGTTCTGATGCCGAATAAACTGATGCACCTGCTTCGCTTACAATCAAGTATTTTGTATCGAGCTTATTTTCCTGTATAATTTCTGCAATTAACATTTCAGTTTCACGACTGGCAGTTCCGTTACCAATTGCAATTAAATCGACCCCGTATTTTTTAATCAAATCGAGTATTACTTTCCTGGCTGCTTCGATTTTTTTCTGGGGTTCATGAGGATAGATGGTTGTGCCTTCGAGATATTTACCGGTTGTATCGATAACTGCAGCCTTGCAACCCGAAATATAACCAGGGTCGATGCCCATGATTATTTTTCCAGAGATTGGCGGTTGAAGAAGAAGCTGACGTAAATTTGTTGCAAACACTTCAATCGCATGGTTGTCGGCTTGTTCTGTTAAATAATTTCTGATTTCTCTTTCTATCGAAGGTGAAATTAGTCGAATTAGAGAATCGCTAACAGTTTCTTTTAACAGATCTTCAAATACAGTTTTGTCGAATGGTATGAATTTTTTGTAAATGATTTTTTCGACTTCCAGTCTATCGTATGAAAGAGAGACTTTCAGGAATTTTTCCCTTTCGCCTCGATTGATTGCGAGTGTTTGATATGGTTTAATATTCTTAATGTGGATTGAAAAATTGTGATAAACTTCATAGACGTCTTTTTTATTCTTGTCCCGCTCTTCGGGTTTGACTTGTGCTTTTTCCGAACTAATGATTGAATTTTCAAGAAGATATTCTCTTACGGCTTCTCTCACCTCTGCCGCATCGGAAATTCGTTCTGCAATTATATCTTTTGCGCCTTGAAGAGCTTCTTCGACTGTTTCGACTCCTTTTTCGGGATCGATATACTTCGAAGCTTCATCTTCCAGTTTACCTTTAAAGAGTGGATTGTTGAGAATAAAATCAGCCAATGGCTCCAGCCCCTTTGCAATAGCAATCGTTGCCCTCGTTTTGCGTTTGGGTCGATACGGAAGATATAGATCTTCTACTGTTTGTAGTTTAATTGCATTTCGGATTTTTTCTTCGAGTTCGGGAGTTAATTTTCCCTGTTCTTCGATACTTTTTAATACAGTTTGTTTTCGTTCTTCGAGTAGGTTATAGTAGTTATATTTTTCTTCGATAAGTCGAAGTTGAGTTTCGTCGAGTCCTCCTGTTCTTTCTTTACGATATCGAGCTATAAATGGAACGGTAGAACCTTCGTTAAATAAATTAACAGAGGAAATTACCTGTTCTTTGTTAATCCCGATCTCGCGTGCAATTAGAAGAAAATAATCCATCAGTGCCTCCGAAAAATTCGAACCGTAAAACAAGAATAATAATAATTTCTTTTCAACTTGATTTTAAAGGAGAAATTATTCAATCGAGTAAAAAAAGTGTTAGGAATAGAGAAGGCCGTTTCTCTTTTCGTAGTATGATAAGATTTAGTCGATAAGGGTAATTGGTGTATTAAATTTTGTTTTATGCTGATCAATGCTCGAGAAATTATTTCGCATTGATATCATACGTTTATTAAGCAGTCATAATAATAGCCCCGAGTTTCAAATCATATAAACCTAAAAATATTTCTTTTACTAATCGTAATAGTTAATATTGACTAATTCTTTGATGACGACTGCCTATTCACAAGGCTGTTCTTTCAATTTATTTATTGTTGTTATGTCCGGTACCTTGCCTCCTACAATACGTTCAAACTCGGCTATGTTATATGTATTTTCGAAATATGTCGAATTAACTTGCAAAACAGCACGAATATAGCTTTCAATCTTTATTTTTTAGATAAATTAAAGTTTTCTTAAGTAGCTGTGAAGTTGTAACATAAGAATCTTATAATATTTTGAAATTAGAATAGTCAATGAATCGTTGGAAAGAATATGACTTCCCACCGAAATAGAAGCGCTCTACTTTTGTCGGCCTGTAATTTTTTTGTAAGTCTTATTTAAATTTTTCGAAATATTTATCAATCTCTGACCTTAATTCAATACCAGCTCTTTCGAAACAATTCAATAAATCTATATAAGTGCCGTCGTTGCCGAGAAAGTCCCAAAATTCTTCCGCCACTTTCAATTCGTTGTCTAAATCCAGCATCCCTTTTAATGTCCACCTTTCATATGGGTGAGGCTCATACGGATTATAAGGGATAGCAATATATGAATTTACTGTTGCATCGGGTTTTTGTGCTAAAATGATCGCTATCCATTCTAGTAGGGTTCTCTTAAAATCTTTAAAATTGCTGATGTTCGGTTTGGCTGTTTTTATATCGAATAAGTGAACTGTTCCATCTGAACTTTGAATAAACAAGTCAACTTTCACTGTCTTTAACTTGTTCATCCTACCTTTATTACAAACTCTTCTTATTCTTTCGACTTCTTCTATCTTATCTGGATTTTTTCCTACCGTTAGATCATTCAAAATACGCTGGATTTCTAACTGGGCTTGCTCGCTTATAGAATCGCCAACAACATATTGTTTTTGTGCAAACTTAAAGTTCAGGCTTGCCAGAGTTTCGGCAACAGGTTGAAAAATAGATGTACCAAATGTAGTGTTCAACGAATGGATAAACGAAAATAAAGCCATTCTATCGCGTCCAAGAAGTCGAAAATGGAAAGGCATATTGCTCGTTTCCGGATTATATTTTTGAAATTTTTTTCGAAGACTATCCTTTATGGTATTTTCGATAATATAAATATGCTCTTTTTTAAGCGGCATTTAATCTTCCTTTAAATGAAATATGGTCTCAGAATAGGCGTTTGATCGATCTTTTTCAACTCGATTGAGTACAGGTCGGTTAAATCGGTTAACGATTTTCATTTTAGCTAGCCGGGCAATCTCGGGATAGAGATTAAACTTATCATTGGCTACAAGGAAGATATCGTAATCTTTTTGAAGATATTTTTTACAATTCACAAGAGATTCAGCTATTCCTTTGACATATGAATCTCTTGCTTCCTTTCCCTGTCCATTGGAAAGAGAACCAATTTCTAATTCATCCTTTCTTTCAAAACCGAATATTTCATAAGAATAGGCATGCTGTTCGTGATAATCAATCAGACCAACATAAGGTGGACTGGAAAATATTCCCTTAATCTTTTGCCTATCAAATATTTCTGCAAACTTAGGCATTCTTTTTTTGATTTCGTCATAAATATTAATGGTTCTGCTATCTCCTGTTAAGCAGATTTGATATGTCTCTGTCCGTAATCTATCGAATTCCTTCAGTCGATTCAATGTATCTACTGTGTACCTTTCCCACCATCCTTTGATTGAAAAGATTGGTTTACATATTTTACCATGTTTTTTGCAGTAATAGGTGGTTGTGACGGGCTCCTTAAGTGTTGCTAAGTCGGCATGCGTAGTTGCTCTACATGAACGAACAGTTCTGCTTAAAATTATAGCTAAAATTTGTTTAAGATCCGTATCATCGATCTTTTTTATTTCGTTGAAAAGAAAGTCGATTTCTTCTCTTACTGGAGATAAAAACCATCTATCCAAGAAAGAGCTATTTTTGTCTTGCTTAATTTTGATTTTATATTTTTCTACCAACTCGTTGTAAATACTTAAAAACTCATTTTCTTTATCTATTGAATATTCTCTCTCATTAATCTCGCCATTTCTAACTTTTCTTTTATATTCGGGTGATGGAAAATACTTGTTGTTAAATTTGCTAAGTTCTGTAAGAAGGTGTTCTTCAAAAACGATATTATTTTTTGCATTTTGAAAATCTTCTAACTTAAATGTTAACTCCTGAATAGCTTCTCTGATTTTGAAAATATCATGTTTTTTAACTTTAACATTGCTAATCATTGCGTTGAATGCAGAAATATCAATACCAATAGCATGCATCCCAAGTTCATTTGCTTGTACTAATGTTGTGCCACTTCCACAAAAAGGATCGAGAATGATATCGCCTTTGTGAAAATAAATTTGATGCTTAAATTCGTCGATGTGTGAGTCGAGGAAATATTCTACTAACTGAGGAATAAATTTTCCTTTGTACGGATGTAATCTGTGAACGTGCTTGGTTCTTTCCGATTCTTTGTATTCTTCGAAAGAAAGATGCCAGTTCAAATCATCGCCTAATTTCTTTTTCCATAGAGGTGCTTTGTCATAAGAGTCGTAGTATTCTTTTAATTCTTCAATATTAATCAGAGGATTACCGTCGCTTCCATATTTATTAATTCTTCCATATTGGAGTAGATATGAAATATTAGAAGTCGTTATATGGCGCTTCAAATAATGAGACGCCCAAATAGCTGCTTCCTTTAAATTGATAAACTTTTTTTTGTCTTCTCCAAACAATGTAAGTTGATTCATGAATGCTTAACTCCGAATTAATATTCTTTACGTCATTTTCATAATTCTATCATTAATGCAATGATAATCTGCCAAAACTTTTTTTAATAAATTTGCAATTACAAACCAGATTCTAATTATTTGGATAGATTCACTCGAAGTAATTTAGTCCTGTCACGTTTATCATTTTGATAGTTTATTTTTCACTGTTTAATTTATAGAAATTACTGTTGCTATTTACATCAGTTAGTATTTATACAAGATTTAATTATGCTAATGCTAGTCGTCAGGGAATCATGAAATATTACTCTACTACCTTAAAATTATTCTTTATTAAACTAAGTTTCAAATTAACAGCTGAAATTTTGGTTTAGTATTAATTATTACGCGTATCAATATTCACAAAAAGTTAGATGTTGATAAAAAAGATTTTCGTTATATCTATTAACCTAACCCAACAATTTGTCTAATGTAGCTCGCAAAAGATGTTATCGAGTGGAAGAGCAGTAAACTCTATAGAAATATTATAAACCAATTCTATAGATGCGTTGATAGAAATAGCGATTGAGAAATTTAACGATGAAAATAGAGAGAAATTACCTGGAATATTTAATGGGCAAATAAAGAATTCTTTTTAGTAAAAAAGAAAATTCAGAAATTATGGTAGAAATACCAGTAAATATTGACGATGGAGGAAATGTATATAGATTTAAGTATGTTGCCAATTAAAAAGCCGAAGTCTGAGTGCCCGACTTCGGCTTTTTGTAGTTTTCGATGTGCTTCCTGGGGGACTCGAACCCCCGACCAATAGATTAAGAGTCTACTGCTCTACCAACTGAGCTAAGGAAGCACCGCAAAAATAATTAATTTTTGGTTCGTACTCAAAACTTCTTTTAATTTATATTTCGAAAAATTATTATTCTGACATGAAAAATTTATTTAAGACAACCGGCATATTCATCTTAATACTTTTGATTTCTTCGTGTTCGGAAATTCAAAATCAAAAATCTGTCAATGGCATTGCTGTTGTCGACGACATCGGCAATCGCGTATTAATCGATTCAATTCCTCAACGTGTCATTTCACTGGCTCCAAACCTGACGGAAATTATTTTCGACCTGAATGCAGGTAATAAAATCGTGGGTAATACTCTTTATTGCAATTTTCCAGCTGCCGCAAGGAATGTAGAAAAAGTGGGCGACCTCCTGACTGTCGATTTCGAAAAGGTATTGTCGCTCAATCCCGACATTATTTTTATCACTGTGGAAGGCAACAGGAAGGAAACTTTCGATAAATTCAAAAGTCTGGGATTAAAACTCTTCGTATCGAATCCACGTAATTATGAAGGTATTAAAAAGTCGTATCTCGATATAGCACGTATACTTGATAGAGAAAAGTATGCTCGTAAGAAAATCGAAAGATGGGATAAATTACTCGATTCAATTCGTATTAAGTCCAGCAACAATCAACCCAAAACTGCAATGATCCCCGTTGAACTTAAACCATTGATGCTCGCAGGTAAAAACACTTTTTTGAATGAGTATTTGGAGGTATGTGGACTTAAAAACGTAGCTGACAATCCCACAATCAATTATCCCGTTTTTAATCGGGAAGAAATTTTAATACGCAATCCAGATTTTATAATAATTTTATCTGACGGTAAATTGAGTACGAATAACTTGCTCGAATTGTACCCAGAATGGAAGGATCTCAAAGCAATACAAAATGGCAACGTGATTTTTGTGGACAGGGATTTGTACTCGCGGCCAGGACCGAGATTTGTTGAAGCTGCTACAGATTTATTTAATCGTCTTCATCCGAAAGGAGGTCTTCGATATCCTGTGCAATAAAGAGCATGGCGCATTTGTCGCCTTTAAATTTGCCTGTAGCGCGACACTTTTTGTGGCGTTCCCGTACCTTTTTGATATCGATTTTCGAATCGATTCCAAACTGGCTTAAATCCTCTCCGCATTCCGTACAAAATAAAATGTCGTCTTTAAGGCTGATGCTACTATTTTTAATTGGCTTTTTCATAAGATATTTCATTCAATTCCCAGTCGATGCCGTCGCAGGGTAGATATTCGAGCGTCGGATGTTCATCGTGTTTTGTGCATAGAACTGCCGATTCGTCGAAATATCTGCAACTCGAACAAAGCGTCTCTTCAATTATTTTTTTGTTTTTTTCTTTGAACATTCGGTACTGAATAGTTGCCGGATAGATAATTACACCGTAAATTGAAATTATTCCCAGCCACCACCAGTATCGATACTCCATCACGCCGTACAAAAACCAAAGAGCCGGAATTAATACTGCCGTCCTTACGATAGCCCAAAATATAATTCCGCCCATTTAATCGGCTTTCTTTTTGACCTAAACTTAATTATAAAAAGCCCAATTTTCAATTAATCTTCTTTCGGATTGATTTTCGTATCACTATAAATTAACTTACATACAAACAATTTTTGTTTAAAAGGGATTCAACTTGAGCGAACAAATTATACCTGAACAATCGGGAAACAAGAAAATAAGACGACATTATTACAGTAGGAAATTCCGTTATTACCCCAAAAAACTGAAAAACGGTGTCAAAAGTTTCTCATTTAAAAAAGTGTCAATAGTGGTGCCTCTTTATAATGAAGAAGAATCGCTACGACCACTCTATAACGAAATTAAAAAAGCTGTCAATTCAATTTCGTGCGAGTACGAAATT
Source organism: Melioribacter sulfuriphilus (assembly GCF_051488685.1). NCBI lineage: Bacteria > Pseudomonadati > Ignavibacteriota > Ignavibacteria > Ignavibacteriales > Melioribacteraceae > Melioribacter > Melioribacter sulfuriphilus. Next base: position 90,453 of record NZ_JBPSEH010000005.1, on the reverse strand, counting down.
ATTTTTGTGGACGACGGAAGTACAGATAAATCCCTCGACATTATCAAAGAACTTTCTTTGAAAGACAACAAGATTTTCTATTACAGTTTTAAGAAAAATTACGGAAAATCGGCTGCCCTTCAAATCGGATTTAAAAATACTACAGGCGACGCAATTATTACGATGGATGCCGATTTACAGGACGACCCGGCAGAAATTCCGAATCTTCTTGCCAAACTTGAAGAAGGATACGATCTGGTCTCGGGCTGGAAGAAAAAACGATTTGACCCATTTATAAAGAAATACTCATCGCGTTTTTTTAATTTTGTTACACGTCTATTTTCGAAAGTTAAAATTCACGATTTCAATTGCGGGTTGAAAGCCTATCGCAGAGAAGTTGTAACGAACATTAATATTTACGGCGAACTCCACCGTTACATTCCCGTCCTTGCAGGCTGGAAAGGTTTTTCTGTTACGGAAATTCCAGTAAAACATCATCCCCGCCGATACGGTAGGACAAAATTTGGCATCTCAAGATTTTTTAAGGGTTTTATAGATCTGATTACGGTCATTTTTACGACACGATATGTTACACGCCCAATGCACCTCTTCGGATTTATCGGACTATTAACTACCATTCTTGGTATATTGATAAGTCTCTGGCTTACTTATGAAAAGTTATTCCTCGGTGTGGGAATCAATAATCGTCCCATATTTTTCCTCGGAATTCTTTTAATCATTGTCGGTGTCCAGTTTTTCGCTATCGGATTGATAGGTGAGTTAATGGTCCATAATTTTCAAAATGACAGTGAGTATATAATCAAAGAGAAGAAGTAATCTAAAATTTCCAGCGTGAATCGATAGCCACAGAAATCATTTTACCGTAAGAAGGCGAGGTTACGTTCTGAAAATTCGACGTACCAGCATTTATTTCAAATAAACCGAAATCGAAACCGAGTCCGAATCCCCAGAGAAATTTTGTCCAGCCGCCGAATGCCATTCCACTACGCAAACTAAGGAAAGAATTAAACGGCAACCATTCGATTCCAATTGAAATTCTTGGCGAAGTAGAATTTGCGGGCATTGTATTCAGTCCCTGAACATAATCGCCTGAAATCAATAATTTATTTTTAAGATCAAATAGATTCGACAGATCGATTGAAGCTCCGAATCTGATTACAGTTGCAAGTTTAGTAAAAAATTTATCGGCAGGTTTACCGCTTCCATCGGTCGAAAAAAAACTTTCGAGAGAATCCCTTTGAGCTTCTTCTGAAATATCTTCGAGATCGACTCTCCTGTTTACATTAAACTGAGCCGTTCGTTTATTCCATTCAATTCTGCCAATGTCGGTTATTGCAAAAGCAAATGTAAAAGTTTGATTATGTTCATAACTAATCCCGAAGTCAATTCCGTATCCCCTGCCAGCTGGTTCGGGGAAGAGAGAAATATTTTCTTCCGACGACGACCGATTTTCGAAGTCGTATTCAATGCCGAAGTTCGGCGAAAATGCCGACTTAGCATTATAAATTAGACTGCCATGAATTCTACCTAAACTGTCAGTATGGAATTCGGAATCGATTTCGTCTAATCCAGCGTAGAATAAGCCGTTAATAAGATTCAAAGATAAACCAGCGCTAATCGATTTTTGAGCCGACATTTCGAATTTCTTCGAATAGGAAAGCGAATACTTCCTTAACCACCAGGCTTTGAATTCTGTATCGTTAAAATTGTAACGTGAATCTAAAGGGTTTCCTTTGAAGAGCAGTTCGACTAATCCTGCAGGAATTTTTCCACCAGCTGCAATCTGATCCGACATAGAAAAAGCCAGTGTACCAAATTTTTCCGAAGGAGTAAATGAAAGCGCAAAATAACGCACAAATAAATTTAATTGTATGCCACCGCCTTTGCTGAAAAGTTCAATGAAATTTTCTTTATCGGCTTCGTTTAAATAACGACCCTGCTTCTTTCCGTCCTGATCAATTGTGTATGAACCGAAATAATAATTATAATCTGAAAGCGAAAAGAAGTTGGAACCGGCTAAACTACTGAAAGAAGGAAAAGGTAAAGGGATTATTAACTCCGTTCCCTTAGAAAGCGAAAGGTTTGCTGGATTGATACCAACAGAATAAAGTCCTTCTGAGATAGCGCTATATGAACCCGCCATCGACGAAGATTTTGCGTCGGGCATTCCAATGCTTCCACTAATTTGTGCTTTTATTGAAGCGGTGCCGAAAAGAATAATTATCGGAATAATATATTTCGAGCAATGAATCATGCTTAATCATTCTCCGGTTCGATATTATATTTTGAAACACCAAAAGCTCTAATTTTAATAGTATCAGACGAACGAACTTTTACCGGCTTACTCTCACTGTTTGTACCGAAATTAATTTTTATTCTCATGTATTCAGCACTGGCAATTTTTGCCGAAGCTGTACTGTCGATCATAACTTTAATATTTACTTCTGCTGGTGAAGTAGCAAATCCCTTGTTATCCGTTGTGGCTCCTTTTATCGTAATGATAGTGTCCTGAAATTCTGCCGGCGGAAAGTATGTGAGAAAATTACCTGCTGCATCGTACAACTTTCCGGTAAGCGACATGTTTACAGGTAGTCCGTTTTCCACGATAAGATTTGCTTCGAGATATTTTACATCTTTTAATAAATCTCTTTCATCTTCTGTTAGGTCGAGGTCAATTGAATCGGAATATTCACCGTATTGAAGACTGAAGTCCAGGGGAATTTCAGCTTGCAGTTCGCCTTCGATGTAGTCTGATGATTTAACAGATAGATACTCGAAGTAGGGATTTACAGTACCCGATATCTCGATAACAGCTGAATCAGGTATTGCATTGAATTTTTCGATGAATGCCGAAATGCTGTCGCCATTTAGATAAATTCGATCTGTCGAAGGAGTTATTAAGTTGGTGTTCAATGTTTTGTCGTTGAGATTGAAGTTCTTAACCGTTCCGTCTGGCATGTATAATTTTAATTTACCGTTCAATAAAAATTTAATTTCGGCTGTTGTGTTTAACTTCAACGAAATTATCGGATTTGACAGAAATAATTCTTTAAAATCGATTTTATCTTTTCCCACGTCGAAAGAAAAAGAGGTTCTTTCCGGATCAAACTCGAAAGGCGCAATATAGCCCTTGAATTCTTCGAAGGTCAATTCTGAAAATGCTAAATCGGCTTTTGCATTATCGCTACTTTTAATTGTCTTGTATTTATTATCGCTTATAATTCTGTAATTAATCGTATAACTTAATTCTTCGAGTAAAGTGCTGCCTGCATCCAGCGTATAACCAGCGAGCGATTTATTATCGAACAAATATTGTGATTTACTGCTTGCAATGAATGCCGACCCTTCGAATATTTTGCCTTCACCTGTTTTTAAGTTGTCAAATCTATAGTGAATCTCGGCATCCAATTCGGTATTGTTGGTCAATTTTAAATCGAGCGTTCCGTTCGAAATTACTGCTCTGCTAATTCTTTCGTTTTTCTCACCTATTTTAATCTTGCCGTTTACAGTTATAAAGTCCTGTTCGGGGAATTTAGCCGTTGCTTCGGTTACTTCGAGATTTTTCGTTATTGCAGTCACCGTTAGAAAGTTTTCGGGAATCTGGACTGCTTTGCCATTACTGCCCGAAGTAGAAAGAATGGTTTCTAATTTCAACCGATTTTTGACATAAATTCCGGTGTTTATTTTAAGATTGCTTAAGTACGCCGATTGTGAAGGAGGTATTGTAATTTCTCCAGTATGAGACGCGATGATATTTCCATCTTCTATGTTAGTCAGTGAAATATTTGAGATGGTAATATTTACGTCGCTTGTGAAATTGTTTCGGATTATAAGGTCGAACGAACCGTTCTTAAAACGCGCCTGCAGGAAATTTCCGGGTTCGCTTAAGTCCGAATAAACTTTCTTGTTTGTTGCAGGCGGCACTACAACTCTGCTTGAAGGATTTAATCCCAGTTCAGACGAACTTATATAACCATGAACTGTGTCCGATTCAATTTTGAGAATTCCGATTTCTTCGGTTATAGTTTTTGAAAATCGGTCTATCTTAAGTCTATCTTCAAATTTTATTCTATCGATCTTGTGGGATTCCGAAAAATAAATTACGTCCTTATTGATGCCTTCGTTATAATGAAACAAATTTTCCGATTCATCTTCTATAAGTTCGCTCATCAAATATTCTTTGTTTACAATCGGGATCGTTGCCGAAACATCCCATCTCGGAGCAACGGGGTTGTTTATATTGCAACCTGTTATTAGTAATGTTATTAATGAAATAATCTGGAGCCGTTTACATTTCATCTAAATTCCCTAAATACAATTATTGTTTTATTATCGATTATTCCATATGCGAATTTAAATCTTTTTGTCTTTTTGTAGCAGATTATTGATGACATAAGTCACAGGCAACCAGCATCGAACAATGTATTGCATTTAATAGAGCAGCGGGTTAAATTCAATTACATTATTTCTCAATTAGGATTGATCGATGAAAAGATTAACCATTCTTATGGGCATGATTTTCTGCTGCTTTATTTTAAATGTTATTCATTACGGACAGGGCAAATTTGGAATCGTAATTCATGGGGGAGCGGGAGTAATAAAAGATTTGCCGCCTGAACTGGAGAGCCAATACAAATCTAAGCTATTGGAAGCATTAGAAGCGGGGTATAAAATTCTGGAATCGGGTGGAACTGCAGTCGATGCTGTTACGAAAGCTGTTAATATCATGGAAGATTCGCCACTTTTCAATGCAGGCAAAGGAGCAGTATTAAACGACCTTGGATTTGCAGAACTCGACGCCTCAATAATGGACGGCAGTAATCTAAATGCCGGCGCTGTGGCTGGATTGAGGCATATTAAAAATCCGATTAATCTCGCACGGCTTGTTATGGAAAAATCTCCGCATGTGATGCTGATCGGTCAGGGAGCCGAAGAATTTGCAAGACAGAATGGATTCGAGATGGTCGATTCAACTTATTTTATTACCGAAAATCGTCATAAACAATACATTAGAATGAAAAAATTTCGAGATTCTCTCGAAGCTGTAAAAGGAACCGTAGGCGCTGTTGCACTCGATAAATACGGAAATCTGGCAGCAGGAACGTCCACCGGAGGAATGATGCTTAAAAAATTTGGTCGAGTTGGCGACTCACCAATTATCGGGGCGGGAACTTATGCAAATAATAATACCTGCGCAGTTTCAGCTACCGGACACGGTGAATTTTTTATTAGGCTCGGAGTAGCCAAAGATATTTCCGATTTAGTCGAATATAAAAAAATGAGCTTAATTGAAGCTGCCGATACTGTGATTTACAAAAAATTGGCTGCTTTTAAAGCCGACGGGGGTGTAATTGCTATCGATAAATACGGAAATTATGCTATGCCGTTCAATACATCCGGTATGTTTCGAGGAGTGAAAATTAGTAATGGAATTAACGAGGTTAAAATTTATAAATAGGAGGTGGTATGGAGTTATTGCATCCGATAAACTATCTCGCCGTATTCATTTGCGGAATTATAGCAATGGGAATGGGTGCACTTTATTATAGCCCTTTCTTACTTGGAAAAATCTGGATAGCAGCAGTCGACACTCCGGAAGAAGAATTGAAAAAAGGTTTTAATCCATTAAAGGTCTTTGGAATTGCGTTTATTTCTCATCTGATAATGGCTTATATGCTGGCGCGCTTGCTTGGATATACCGGAGCCGCTACCCCCGAAGAGGGGATCCGTATTGCCTTTATGATCTGGCTCGGATTTATTGCAACTACAATGATTATCAATTTACAGTTCCAGAGAAAATCGATCACCCAATTTTTTATCGATAGCGGATATCATTTCCTCGTCTTAATAATTAACGGATTCATACTTGGATTATGGATTTAAGCAAATGGTTCAATTTTTGCCCCAGTTTCATTTTGATACACCCTACCCTTCCAAAATTTATTAAAACCTTCGATTTAAGCTCAAAATCGAAGGTTTTTTAATGGCATTATAGTTGACTTCTACCTCCTCGATAAATTTATAATGCAGGAGGTAGGAGTGAAAAACTCTTTTATACTAAGTCTGGTCTTATTGCTAAGTTTGACTTTGGTTGGAAATACAGTTTTTCAGGCACAATCAAAAGGAATCAAAAAAACTACAAATTATACAAGTATTGCGAAAATTACTGGTACGGCTAAAGGTAAGTCGATTAAATATACGAATCCTTACACCAATCAACAGGCGAAACATTTTGCTGGAACTTTTAAGGGTACGCTAAATTCTCAAGACGAGTATTTTTATTGTGTCGATTTGCAACATGGATTAGCTTATAATCAGGATTACTGGGACGAAGATTACACTCCTTCCGAAATTACTTATATTCTTAACAATTACTATCCCCATAAAACAAGTTATGCGGGTAAATTGTCGGACGACAATCTGGAAGCAGCGGCAGTACAATTTGCCATCTGGCATTTTAGCGACGGTGTAGATGCCAGCACAATATCGAACAACAACACGGTTAAACAGCGTGCGCTGGCCATTATTGCTGATGCTATGGCAAATCATAATAATGCGGCTCCATTACAGACACTCATAATTTTGCCCACATCTCAGTCTCTTCTAGAAAATACACCTGCTCAGTTCGACATTTATGCCTATGACTTGAACGGAAATCCGGTAGCTAATGTAGAACTTCAGATAAGCACATCGCTTGGAACTTTGAGCGCTGTTAGTGGAACGACGGACAATAATGGTCATGCCGGTCCATTTACTCTTATCTACAACGGTATCGGCACCGCTACTTTGAGTGTAAAAGCTGAAGTAGATATTCCTCAGGGCACTCGGTATGTTCATTCTACAAATCCGGCTGATAAACAAAAGCTCGTGCTTGCAACACCTACTTTCGATATCAAAGAAGAATATGCAACAGTGGAGTGGTATCAATCGAGTGAATGCGATTTGAAAGGTTATGTAACTTTTACTCAGGGCGGATGGGGAAGTCCTTCCAATAGCTTGCCGGGCACAATAAGGGACGCTTATTTTAATTCCGTCTTTCCAGATGGAATGACTGTTGGCGGTAATTATAAAATTACTTTTACCTCTTCCTCAGCTATTAAAAATTACCTGCCCGACGGAGAAAGTGCAGAGGCCTTGAATCAAAACTACACTAATCCTTCTTCCGGAATAAATGTATTGGCAGGACAATTAACAGCTTTAAAATTGAATGTATACTACAGCGCAGCAGGTTATCTCGGTACGAATCCTACGCCTCTTGGCGACCTGGTAATTACAGTCGGACCTTTTGCTGGCTATTCAGTAAACCAATTTTTAGCATTTGCCGAAGCAGCTTTAGGAGGCGGTGATTTAAATGGATTTACATATTCTGAAATTAACGACGCCGCAACGGCAATAAACGAAAATTTCGACAATGGTACTGTCGATAAAGGCTTTTTAACCTGTCAATTGCCAGCTTCTTTGGGTAACAAAGTTTGGGATGATACAAACAAAAACGGTTTGCAGGATAACGGTGAAAACGGCGTGTCAAATGTAACTGTCGAACTTTATTCCTGCGACGATAACTTAATTGCTACTACGACTACAAACTCTCAAGGCGAATATTTGTTCAGCAATCTTACCCCAGGTGATTATTATGTTAAATTTGTTCTTCCGCAGGGTTACGTATTTACTGCTCAGGACAACGGCAACGACATAGTCGATTCGGATGCAAATATTAATACAGGTAAAACTTTGTGCACAACTCTAACTTCGGGTGAAAATGACCTTTCGTGGGACGCCGGTATTTATGTTGAAACTGTATGCATGAACAAAATTGGTAATTACGTTTGGCACGACAAAAACATCGACGGCCTTCAAAATCAAAACGAAGAAGGGATTGAAGGAGTAGTTGTTGAATTATTGCAACTCAATCAAATCGTGGCAATCGATACGACGGACGCAAACGGCTACTACCTATTCGATAATTTACTTAATGGTTCTTATACAGTAAGACTTGCTTCTTCTAATTTTGTTGCAGGTGGGGTACTCGAAAGCAACGCCCAGGTTAAATGGTATTCGACAAAATTAAATGAAGGTAGCAACGACGAATTAGACAGCGATGGAGGAATCAATAAACCTATTAATGTAACTCTCAATTGCGGCGACAATTTATCGATCGATTTCGGTTTTTATAAAACGTGTGTAAGTGTAACAAAAACAGCTGATCGACAGACCGCAAAACCGGGCGACGTTATTACATACACATTTACAGTTGAAAATTGCGGTGATGTTACACTCAGCGGTGGTGTCGATTTTTATGACGAATTAATCAATCCTGCCGGAGATCATAAAATTAAAAACATATCGCCTGTCCATCCTGGCGAAGTTAAATCATTCACCAAAACGTATACTGTTACTGATGATGATTGTGGAGTGCTCGTCAATATTGTTAAAGCTGTGGGACATCCAATTGACGGATCTGCTTCGGTTGAAGATGAAGACGATGCTACTGTAGAAATCGACTGCGAACTTTCGTGCGTAACTGACTGGAGTGCTCAATTGGGTCCAGATTCCGCTATATGCGAATACGATCCTAAGCCGATTACGATTAATGGCTCTGTCAGTCTTACTCCTAATCCGAGTAAAGCCTATCTGCAATTGTCCTGGAGAATTGTAGAACCGACAGACGGAAGTGTTGATAATTCGACTCACTACGAAACAATTTTAATTACTCAGGACACAACATTTTCTATAACTGCGCAATGGCCAGGCATTCGTCCTGACGATCAAGTTGTGGAAATCCATTACGGAGTTAATATACTCGATTGCAACGGAAATCCAATTAAAAACGGCGTAGGTAGAGATCTTTACTGGTATCCGTGGGTTTGCCCGCCGCCTCAGGAAAAACCTGCAGACGTTAGAATCGAAAAAAGTGTAGACAATACCGAGCCAGAATGCAACGAAACAATTAATTATACAATTAAAGTAACCAACGATGGACCCAACAAGGCTACGGGAATTCAAGTTACTGATATACTTCCTCAGGGCCTGATATACAATTACAGTTCCGCTTCTCAGGGTGTATATGATACAACAACCGGATTGTGGAGCGTGGGCGATCTCGATTCAGCTGCTACTGCCACGCTTACAATAAATGTAACTGCAAGTTGTGAGCAAATTAATAATTCGATATTCGATCTCGGAATTGCAAAAGATTATAATTTGTTCGTTATTTATGATGTCGAACAACCCTCTTCGGATACACAGGGCAAAGTAGCAGTAGGACGAGATGCTTACTTTGCCAATTACAGTATTGGCGACCAATTGCCTGCAGGAAGTGGCGATGTTCTGATAGTCGGAAGAGACCTGAATTTTATTAGCGGTGCAATCAACGGCAGCGTTGCGTACGGAAACTCAACAAATCTACCACAAAATTCAGTAAGCATTAGCGGTACACTTCGTCAGGATAATCCGATTAATTTTGCGGCAGCCAAAACGTATCTCGAAAATTTATCGACCACACTCTCTGTTTATACCGTTACGGGTACGGTCGATTTTCAATACGGTGGTTTGACACTTACAGGCAACGATCCATTCTTGAACGTCTTCAAAGTCAATGGCTCTGATTTATCGTCCGCCAACAATGTAACGATTAACGCTCCAAACGGTTCTGTTGTGCTCGTAAATATCGACGGTGTAAATTTATCCTGGACGGGAGGTCTTACTGTCAATGGCACAAGCATAACAAATGTACTCTATAATTTCTACGAAGCTGAAAACTTAACAATTCAGGGTATCGACATACGTGGTTCGGTACTTGCTCCCTTTGCTCATGTTGAATTTGTTTCTGGTGTAATTAACGGTCAGATGATTTGTAAATCATTCTCAGGTGCCGGCCAGATGAACTACGCCCCATTCATTGGAAATATCCCCTTTGAAAAAGAAATAGTAAATATTGCCACAATTACTTCTACAGTAACTACCGATCCCGACAGCAGTAATAACAGTTCGAGTGCGCTTATTACAGTTTCGAATCAATCCGACGAGAATTCGTCTCAAAATAATAACGATGATAATAATAGTCAGAACTGGCAATATGTAAACGGATTTTCGAACGGCGAGATTGTCTATGCAATGGCTTACGATAACTCGGGAGCAATTTTTGCTGGTACATGGGGTGGAAATGTCTATCGCTCTGACGATGGAGGCAGTAACTGGATTAATATTAAAGGCAATCTCCAGGCAGGATATATCTGGTCGTTAATTATAAACGACGGTACTTTGTTCGCCGCTACAGAACTAGGTGTATTTAAATATGATGGTTCTTCATGGAGCGAGGCAGGACTCAACAATATAGACGTTCACGACCTGGCTGTAAATAATGGACAGTTAATTGCAGGCACATGGGGTTATGGCGTTTATGTATCAAACGACAATGGCTTGACATGGGCAGAAATGAACACCGGTCTCGGATACAATCTTGTAATTCAATCAATAGTAGTTCATAATAATAAACTTTATGCGGCAAGTTACGGAGGCGGAGTATTTAAGTACGACAATAATACATGGACAAAACTCAATGTCGGTTACGATTTCGTTTGGTCGCTCTCGTCGAACTCAAATGCTCTCTTTGCTGGTACTTACGGAAACGGTTTATATAGATCTCTTGACGACGGAGCTACATGGGAAAAAATTAACAATCTACCCGCTCTCTTTATTTACTCGATTGTTACAGATTTGACCGGTAAAGTTTATGTTGCCTCATGGACGAGCGGTGTTTACAGTTCAGAAGATAACGGTTCTACATGGACTTCTCAAGGTCTCGGTGGGCTAGGCGTAAGTTCTCTCGTCGTTACGCAAAATTCAGAGAATGTATTCGTGGGTACTAAAGAAGGTAAGATTCTTTTGAGCAGAAGAGAAGGTGATGTTACTTCCATTGAATCGAACGACATTCCAACAGATTTCGAGCTGAGCCAGAATTATCCTAATCCTTTTAATCCTGTTACAACAATAAAATTCGGTGTTCCAGAAAGTGGTAATTATACACTCAAAGTCTATAACATACTGGGACAGGAAGTGGCTACTTTATTCGACGATTTCGTAAATGCCGGTTATCAGACAATTACATTCAATGGTAGCTCGTTTGCCTCGGGAATGTATATCTACAGACTAACTGGAAAAAATGTAAACATTACCAGAAAGATGGTGCTTGTAAAATAATTTCCTGAGAACTCAAAAACCCGGTAAGTGAAATTTCACTGCCGGGTTTTTTTATTTTAAAAAAGATGATTGAAAAGTTATTTGCGTAAAATTTTTGGATAATTACCATCGTTCGATAGTCGATAACCGATTTCAAATAGTATTTTAATTTCTTCGATAGCGCCCGAAAGATCCCATTTACTGCTGTATTCGTCGCTAACTTTGTGATAATGTTCTTTGGTCCATTGTCGTGATAGCTCGGGGATGTTGGTTTCTCCATTTTCGGCTATGACGCCCTGCTTCAGATAGAGAGATGGAATTCCCGCTTTAACGAAGTTGTAATGGTCGGAACGATAAAATCCCCCCGTTTCAGGAGTAGGGTCAGGCACGATCGTTTTTCCGAATTCTTTACCAACGCTTTTAATATAACTATCGAGCTCCGAATTACCCAAACCGAGGACTGCAATGTCTTTCGTTTTACCGAAAATATTGCCGCCGTCAAAATTGAATGCGGCAATTGTTTTGCTTAGCGGTATTACTGGATTATTGACATAATATTCGGAACCCAGCAAGCCCTGTTCTTCGCCTGCGAGGGAGAGAAAAGCAATTGAACGTTTATGATTTACTTTTGAAAATGCTTCCGCAATCTCGAGTATTGAAGCCACGCCGAGTGCATTGTCTCTGGCACCGTTATAAATATTATCGCCTTTTAAGTTAGGGTCGTATCCGAGGTGATCCCAGTGAGCCATATAAATTAAATATTCGTCTGCTTTTTCACTGCCAGGCAAGATTCCGATAAGATTTCGAGTTTCTATGCGATTTATCTTATTCTTGATTTTGAGCGATGTTTTTAGTCCTAAACTTCTGGAACGAAATCCCGGTTTTGCCGCATTTTCAATTTCTTTTTGCAAGTCTAAACCTGCTAATTCAAAAATTTCTTTTGCTTTATCAAAAGTGATCCAGCCTTCGAATTTTGACCTCGAAGAATTTTTACTGTCGTCTTCAATAAAAAATTGCGGACCAACTCTGCCGTTTCGTACAACCTCCCACGGATAACTTGCAGCTTCGGTTTCGTGAATGATGAATATTCCTGCCGCTCCCTGCCTTGCGGCTTCTTCGTATTTATAAGTCCACCTACCATAATAAGTCATCGCTTTCCCGGTAAATAAGGATGTGTCTCCAGTTTTAAATCCCGGGTCGTTGACCAGAACGATAATAATTTTATCCTTTACGTCGATACCTTCAAAATCGTTCCAGCCGTACTCGGGCGCATTAATACCATAACCCGCAAAGACAACTTCTGTAAGAGGAATTTCAATACTCTTCTGAATGTGTCGCGTAATGGCTACAAATTCATCGGCGTATTTCAGACTAACTTTTTTGTCGCCTTTTACAAATTCGATCACGGGACTTACTTCAGGAGTAAGTTCGACCAGTTCAAATTTCTGTTCATAATTGTCAGAGGGAGCTTTCAAGCCGAGTTTTTTGTATTCCTTTTTGAGATACTCAATTGTTTTTTCTTCGCCTTCATGACCGGGTGCTCTTCCCAAAAACTTGTCGGAAGAAAGTATTTTAACCCTGTCGATTAATGAAAACTCGTCAATTTGGTTTAATGCTTCGTTGACGGTTTGTGACTTAATTGATATGAAGGTAGCTATGAATAGCGCAGCTGTAATAATTTTTTTCATTGTATTTTTATACTTTGTTTGTAATTCGACACAATATACAATTTGAGTAAGTAGTATTCAACGACTAAATTTTATGACGTATGATTTCGATAATAAAATAAAAAAAGGAATCATGAAATCTTTAGTCTATTTAACGGCGGTTGTGTTAATTATTGGATTAAGTTCATGTGCTACGTTTATTAATTCAACGACACAGGAAATTGAAATCAAAACCACACCTGAGAATGCAAGCATAACCATTGATGGTAAAAAGTTCGGATTAACTCCCCAGATTGTAAATATTGAAAGAGGTAAGAATCACGTTTTGAAAATAGAACTCGACGGATATGATACTTACGAGACACAACTTACCAGGAAAATTTCTTTCTGGTTCTGGGGCAATGTATTGAATGGATTTATTCCTGGCATGACGATCGATATGCTGACTGGCTCGATGTATAAAATTTTTCCAGAAAATATATCGGTAGAATTACAAAAAGCAAAAGAAGACGAAAATGCCAGGAAACGCAGATAACATTTTATCTTTTTAAATGCTCCTCAAGTAAAATTTTTGTTCTCGATTTAAAAATGGTATGATAGATCAAATCGAGGTAAGCATCGATATCCTCATGATCGAGATCGATAGCATATTTCCCGAACCCGTAAAGTTTTTTGACCGTCATTTTTTAATAATCTTATTTTTGTATTTGTCGTAGAGTGTATCTTCGGCAGGAATTGCGCCTTCAATTTCGCAAATATCTGCGGCAAATTCGTTTGCTATTTTGTTGATTTCGCTTGTGTCGATTCCTTGCAAATATCCGAGGCAAAGGATAGCTGAAAAAGCGTCGCCCGCACCGACAGTATCAATTACTTTTCGGGGAGAATTTTTATAGTAATTGAAATCTTTTCCGTCATACAGCAGAGCACCTTCGGCACCTTTTGTAATAGATACCAAATCGATATTGTACTTATGGCTCAAACGTTCGATAACTTCTTTTTCATCTCCTCGATAATCGAACATATTTATTACTTTGAATAATTCCTCTTCGTTTAATTTGATTACATTGCTTACTTTCAAAACTTGCTCGACGAGCGGCTTAGAAAAAAAATCGTGACGCAGATTTAAGTCGCAAAAGAATTTTAAATTGTCAATTTTATATATTTCTTCGAGACTACTGCGTGTAACAGAGCTCCGCTGTGCAAGTGTGCCGAAATACAATAGGTCAGTTTCAGTTTCGAGTAATTTTTTCGATTTCTCGGTAAGCTTAAGGAAATCATAACTGCATTCGGGCGAAATTGTAAATCGAGGAATGCCATGCTCGTCAATTTTGACGTTAACTGTGCCAGTAACATGTTCTTCATCAATATAAATGTATTCCGTGTTAAATCCGATGGAATGAAGAAAACTAATGATTTCCCTGCCGTTATCGTCGTTGCCCACGCTCGAAATTAGATTTCCGTTTCCTGAAAGCTTCCAAACGTGATATATGAAATTAAACGGTGCTCCGCCGAGCCTCTTTTTATCGGGATAAAGATCGTACAATATTTCTCCGAAAGCAGTAATTGCAGGTGTTTTCATAAGGCATTCACTCTCAAAATTTTTATAAAGATAAAAAAATATTTTTTATATACAAATTTAAGAGAGCTTTGTTTGACCATTAATTAGGATATTTTGTAAGTTATCAGTCAAAAAAGGTAATTTATGGGCAAGAAAAAAAAGGGGGCGGAAAACGTTGTACAGGTTTCTAAATACTTTAATCCCTGGCATCATGTTGAATACGGAAATGAAGCCCCGGCTATTGTAAATGCAATTATCGAAATTCCTCAGGGTTCAAAGGCAAAATACGAACTCGATAAAAAAAGCGGACTTTTGAAGCTCGATCGAGTTCTTTTTTCGGCGGTTTACTATCCTGCGAATTATGGATTTTTGCCGCAGACTCTAAGCGACGATGGTGACCCGCTCGATATTTTAGTCCTTTCTTCAATCGACGTCGATCCGATGTGCATAATCGAATCGAAAGTTATCGGCATGATGCGAATGGTAGACGAGGATGAGATTGACGACAAAATTATTGCGGTTGCAAATAATGATATTGCATTCAATCATATTACGGATATGAAACACCTCCCACCTCATACAACAATACAACTGAAGAGATTTTTTGAAGACTACAAAAAATTGGAGCATAAACACGTAGTGGTCGAGAAATTCTACGGGAAGTCGGAAGCTTATAAAATTATCAAGCAGTCGATAAAAAAATATCAAGAAGTGTTCGGGTCATAATCTTCTGTATCTGGAAAAGAAGTAAAAGGGGAGTCCGCTCAGCACGAGAATCAGACCGAGCATAGCATTTTCGGTATCTGAAATTAAAGTTGTAATAAGGTAGTATGATGCAAAGAAGATAAAGATTACAGGTGTATACGGATATCCCCATACTTTATAGGGTCTAACGGCGTCGGGAATTTTTTTCCGCATTACAAATATACCGTAAGCTCCAAGTAGATAAAAAAGCCAGGAGGCAAACATAACGTAATCTGTTATAGTATCAAAAGTGCCCGATAAGACGAGTATGCACGACCAGATTCCTTGTACCACGAGCGATATGTAAGGAGTGCCGAATCGTGGATGAACCTTGCCGAGCGAATCGAAGAACAGTTTTGACTTCGACATGGCAAAAGGAACACGTGCTGTGGCAAGAATACTACCGTTCAACGCCCCGAAAGTTGATATAATAACAATTAATGAAATTAAATTACCGCCAAAATTCCCGAATACTTTTTCGGCGGCAGTAGCAGCAACGAGGGGTGAATTTGCCATCTCCGATACGGGCAAGACGTAGAGGTAAGCTATATTAATGAATACATAGACAGATATCACAATCAACACTCCGAATAACAATCCAAGGGGAACATTCCTGTTAGCGTTTTTTACTTCGCCTGAAACAAATGTAATGTTGTTCCAGGCATCGTAAGCCCAGAAAGCTCCGGCAAACGACAATCCGATCGAATCGAATAAATTTCGTGCATCTGTTTCCGGCAGCCGAAAACCTGTATAAACATTCGACATACTTCCATTCCCAACTAAAATTAAAAGGAGCGAAAAGATTACGATTATTCCGATCTTGATGTATGTTATCACTGTCTGTAATGAACCGCCGGTGATAACTCCGATATAATTAATTGCTGTCAAAAAAATAATAGCAATAATTGCGACAGACTTTGTGCCGAAATCATAAAATGGATAGATTTTTCCTGCCAGCGGTATTGTGAAATTGAACTGCTGCAATGCAAGTGGCAGTTCGAAATAGTGGACAAAATAACCGACGTATTCGGCAAATACATAAGCAATGGCAGCCTGGCTACCGGTTTGAATGACAGAAAGTATTGACCAGCCGTATATGTAAGAAGTAAAGTCGCCGTACATCTTTTTGAAATAGATATACTGGCCTCCCGTCTCGTCGAACATGCCTGCCAGTTCGGCGTTTATATAAGCGCCTATCAGAGTTACTAATCCCGCAGCTATCCAGACCAAGATCAGGAGTTCAGGTGAGCCGAGTTGCTGAGCCATTGTGGAAGGTTTACGGAAAATTCCCGAACCGATCATCGAGCCAGCAACAATCATCACTGCTGCTGTTAAGGAGAGTCCTCGTACCAACTCGGTTCGGGGTTGTTTCATTTTATCCTTTAGCTTCAATTTTGATTACACTAAAAAAAATAAAATAGGAGTTCAAATCCAAAAGGAAAAAATTTTCGATTAATTTATTAGATTTATTCCTGTAATTTTCTAAATCAGACGTTAGACTCGAAATATTTTGTAAAGCAGCTAATATGGAGACATAAAGTGGAAACATATCTGATATTTATAATCATCCTTTTTATAATGGCTATCTCCGATTTGGTTGTTGGTGTAGCAAACGACGCAGTAAACTTTCTTAATTCTGCAATTGGTTCGAAAGTTGCGCCTCGACATATTATTTTAATCGTATCGGCTCTGGGTATTCTCGTCGGCACATTATTTTCAAGCGGTATGATGGAAATAGCACGGAATGCGATCTTCAATCCAGAAATGTTTTACTTCAGGGATGTTATGGCTATCTTCGTCGCAGTTATGTTTACCGACATTCTCTTGCTCGATTTATACAATACTTTCGGAATACCTACTTCAACTACTGTATCTCTTATATCGGGTTTATTGGGCGGGAGCATGGCTGTCGCCAGCATTAAAATTTTGCAAGCCGGACAAAATATAAATGAAATTGGAAAATACATTAATACGGCGCGTGTTTCGGGAATCTTTTCGGCAATTTTTTTGTCGGTGATTATTTCATTTGTTTTCGGATCGTTAATACAATTTATATCGCGTTTAATCTTCACATTTGATTATAAAGAAAGGCTCAAAAAATACGGAGCCATGTGGGGAGCTCTGGCTTTGACAGCAATTACATATTTTATTTTTATTAAAGGAGCCAGAGGTACAGCATTTCTTTCAGAAGAAGATGTCGATTGGATTTTATCCCATACAAAAACAGTATTGCTGGCAAGCGTAATATTCTGGACGGTGATTTTTGAATTCCTGCTGTTGTTTACAAAGATTAATATTCTTAAGCCGATAGTATTAATTGGCACATTCTCGCTGGCATTGGCATTCGCTGCAAACGACCTGGTGAATTTTATTGGCGTTCCACTGGCGGGCTTGAATTCGTATCAAATAGCTTCAATGCACACAAATCCTTTAAACATGACAATGGAAGCTTTGAAAGAGCCAATCAAAGCCAATACAATTATTCTTATCCTGGCGGGTTTTGTAATGATCGGGACCCTCTGGATAAATAAAAAAGCTCGTTCAGTTACGAGAACTGAAATCAATCTCGGCAGACAATTTGAAGGCTACGAAAAATTTGAATCTTCTGCGCTGGCAAGAAACATTGTGCGAGCAGGACTTAATCTTAGTTACGTATTAAAAAGAATCATTCCAAAAAAATATCTCAAAAAACTAAACAAACGATTTGACGTTAACAAAGCAGAGTATATGCAACTTAAAAAGAAAGATCGTCCAGCTTTCGATTACATACGCGCAACTGTAAATATGATGGTTGCCAGCAGTCTCATCTCTATTGCTACTTCGTATAAACTTCCCCTTTCGACCACTTATGTAACATTTATGGTCGCAATGGCTACGTCTTTTGCCGATAAAGCCTGGGGAAGAGATAGCGCAGTTTATCGTGTTAATGGTGTACTAACTGTTATTGCGGGCTGGATATTTACCGCCTTTATAGCCACGATGATAAGTGCAACTTTTGCAACTTTGATTTATTTCGGCGGAGTTGTTGCCCTCCTCATTTTATTTGCATTGGTCGCCTTTTTGATAGTTCGCACAAATCTGCTTCATCGCAATAAAGAAAAGAAAGTTAGTAGAGTTGAAGAATCGTTTCTGGAAGAAGAGAAAGCTTTGTTGTCGAATTCCTTCAAAGAAAGTCTCGATAACTATCTGAAAAATGTTGAAAAGATTTATGACAATATCTATACTGGTCTATCGGCAGAAAAAAGGAAAAAACTCAAAAAATCCCTGAAACTAACGAAAGAACTGGAAGAAGAAAGTGCAGTTTTGATTAATAAACTTTTATACGGTGCACAATTTGTAGATGGTTACGAAGAAAATGTAGAGTTTGGTAAAACCGTGACTGCTATTGGCGACATCGCTCAAAATTTAAGAGATATTGCAAGGGAAGCATTTGAGCATATCGACAATAATCACTCAAGACTAATTAAAGAGCAGATCGACGATTTAAAGGAATTGAAAGATTCTCTGGATTTAGTGGCAAAATCTTTCGAATTGGATAAGAAAAAAAATTTTAATGAAAGATACGAAAAGACGAAAGCTTTAATTTCTGAGCTCGACAAAAATCAAATAAAGTATATCAAGCAGGGAAAATTGAGCGTAAGGACAAATCTTTTGTTCCTTAATATACTTTTTAAGACGGAAGATTTGCTCGACAATTTGAAAACAATCAATGAATTTCTGAAAAACGGCGAGAAAAAATAAATTCGAAATTATTGTTGTAAGAAGAGGATTTAATAACATATAAGACACGACACGGCATCCTCAAATTGCTCGGTCGTAGTCGATAACTTGTTTGAATATTTAGGAAAAATATTGTAATTAGTAATAGCAAATAAAATTGACATCGGGCACATGGAAGAAAATAATCAGAAAGTTAAAAACGTTGCATTTTATTTCTTGATTGGAATACTGACCATCAGTGTAGTCTATATTATCGGGTATTTATTATACGATATATTGTTGGCATAAAATACCTCTTTTTCTGAAGACCGAAAATTAATTTCGATATATAAATAGAGAAAGAGGTGGGTATGAGGAAATCAATCGGATTCGTGTTGATTTTCCTTATTCCGCTGGGGACAAATTTCTATTCTCAGGACCTTTCCCTCTGTCAATTTATAGGGAAGAGCAGCAGCGAAGTGATTAAAAAATTTGGCAAACCAAAATTTCACGACAAAAGCAATCCCGCCATGGAGTGTATTTTCTACCAGGACAATAAAGCTCGCATGGCTTTTATTTCCGATCGAGAGGGAATATTTCAAATACAGGTCGATTTTATGTATAACAACAAATCTCAGGCCGAAAAAGCTCTTGGCGAGTTCCTGAATGAATGTGCTTCAAAAAGTATGGAGATTGATACATTGAGCGCTGTGGACTATAAAATTTTGGGCAAAGGGATACGAATGGAACTCAGTATATTTGACAATACCTATACAAAAAAATACGAAGTTAAATTTAAAGCCGAAAAAACAGCCTGGGATTAAAGAATTATTTTAATACCGGTAGCTTTTTCAATCATATCGCAGCTGACTTCCCAAAATTTTGTTCGTAAACCTTCGTCATGACAGATTGACGAGGGATTTACAGGTCTTTTGTCGATGAAATAAGCGCCCGATATATTAGCGACGTTATCGGAGACTGCGAGATATACCGATGTTTCAGCTCCTTTTTCGAGTGAATCTCCTTTAATGCTAAAACCGGCTCGAAGTAATTTAGTGTCGATTACACCAGGATGTAATGCGTTTACTGTAATTTGTTTGTTCGTTAAACGCCTGTCGAGCTCAATTGTAAAAAGAATATTTGCAAGTTTCGACAGAGCGTATGCGCCATATGGGTCATAATAAATTTCTGCGTTTAGATTACCCCATTGGATCTTTCCGTTTTGATGTGCAATTGAACTGACATTTATAATCCTTCCAGGTTCAACTATGTTGTTCAAAAGCAGGTAAGTCAATAACATGTGCGACAGATGATTAACTGCAAATGTTAGTTCGTAACCGTCCTCGGTCAATATTTTTCGTTGAGAATAGGTGCCCGCATTATTAATAAGAATATCGATGCTTCCAAACTTGCGTTTAACATTTTCGCTTAATTTTACTACCTGCTGAAGAGAAGATAAATCTGCAGTAATGCCCTCGATCTCTATTCCTTTATATCTATTTCTCAATTCGTCTATAGTTCGGTCAATTCGCTCCTGTTTTCGGCCATGAATTATAATGTCAAAACCTCTTTTTGCCAGTTCCACTGCTGTTTGTTTTCCGATTCCATCGGTCGAACCTGTAATTAAAACTGTTTTTTTGCTCATAATCTATCTTACTTATTTGTATAAACAAATATAATAAGTTTTAAGGATAATATATCTTTATAATGATATTAATTTTTTTTAATGCACGTAATTGTTAATTGAGGATAATTTCTTATTTTTAATAAGACAATAATATTCTTTTCTCTATCATAACATGAAAAATATACTTGAAGATTTACAGGTTAAAAAAGATATTGAGTCGATGACGCTGGAATCGCTGAAAAAGGCCAAACAAAAGTTTGTGGAAGTATTTGGCGACACCAGAAATGCATCGGCAATAACCGCTCCAGTTGCATTGATGCTCCTTGGCGACCACACGCATTATAACGACGGCATTTTGTTATCGGTACAGTTAAATGCTTATACTACTGTTATTTTAAGAAAAAGAAAAGACTACGAGATAAAAATTTACAATGCAATTAATGGGACTTTGAGTGAATTTAATTTTTTTGAAATACCCCAGGAAACAGACGTTTACACTAAATACGTTTTGGGTATAACGCGATTGTTGAAAGCCGACAACCTGATTAACAGGGGTTTCGAAGCATTATTTTTTAATGATGCTCCTGATTGCATCGGACTCGGTAAAATTTCTTCAATACAAATTGGATTCCTTTGTGCACTGCGCAAGGCATTTCGCCTTAATTGTGATGGCTTATTGAGTTATGTTCACAAAAACGAACTCGAATTACTGGGCAAAATTTCGAATGTAGCACAACACCTTACGATTCATCACTCGAAAAAAAATAAGTTCTTTTTTGTCGATTTGAGAACTTTGCAGGAAAAACAGTACAACTACAATTCTGAATATGAACTTGTTATACTCGATACAGGGAATAAGATTATCGACTCGTTGTCAATTTGCAACGAAAGAATTGAAGAATGTGAAATTGGGGTAAAAGGATTACGACTCTATATTTGGGGTATAAAAAATTTACGGGACGTCAGTCTTGAATTTTTATTGAGACACATTCACATGCTACCCCGCAGAATATTTAACAGGATTCTCTACAATGTCAAAGAAAGAATAAGAGTAGAAGAAGCAATCGATGCATTGAAAAAGAGAGATTATAGAGCCTTAGGCAATATTATATCGCAGTCTCACTGGAGTTTATCTGAAGACTACGGGCTCAGCGACGAATCGTGTGATTTTATTGTGCGTAATTCCGAAAATATCGATTGTGTTTACGGATCTAAAATGATCAGTTGCTCTCAATACAGAAGCACTTTTCAACTTGTAAGAAAAGAATGCGCTGAAGATTACATCGATCATATAAAAAAATTATATCAAGAAAAATTCAAAAAAGAGTTATATGCATACCGCTTTCAACCTGCCGAAGGCATGAGGGAATATACCTCAAAAGATTTAGATAATATCTGAATGTGATATGCACCAGTAACGAAATTTCAATAACAAATTCAACTTGATTTTAATAAACCTTAGTTATACATTTTCCCGTGAATTTTATGGAGAGTAAATGGATTATAACTTTTTTGAAGGGTTCAACTCCGAGTATAGCGACGAAGAATTGAAGGAAAAGATTGATAGTTGCAAAGACATCATTAAAGAAGGTCGTATCCTTACGAATATCGATTTTATCGAAGATACAATTCAATTGTGCATCGATTACGACCTGGTGGAAGACGGGTTGTATTTAACCGATGCGCTTTTGCAGCTGACGCCTTATAATTATGAAATCTGGCACTTTAAAGGCATTTTTTTGAACAATATGTTCAGATTTGAGGAAGCTTACAAATGCTTTCTCAAAGCGCTTTCACTAAATCCTAATGACGTAGACACGCATATTAATATCGCAATTGCAGAAGATAATCTCGGAATGTTCGAAGAGGCAGTAAGTTCACTGGAAAAAGCTCTTGCCATCGAACCTCATAACGAGGAAATACTCTATAATCTCGGTACAATTTACGAAAAGAAAGAAAAGTATAATGAGGCCATCTTATATTTCAAAATGGCTGTCGAAAAAGCGCCCGACTATCTGGAAGCCTGGTACGAACTTGGTTACTGCTACGAATCGATGGGAGAGCTTAAAGAAGCACTATCAGCATACGAAATCTATCTTAACGGCGACCCAGAAAATTATGCCGGATGGTACAATAAAGGGATTGTTCATCTCCGTCTGGAAGAATTCGAAAAAGCAATAAATGCTTTCGAGCTTTCAATTGCTCTTAAAGATGATTTCTCGAGTTCATGGTTCAATTGTGGCTATGCTTACTATAAAACCGGAAAATATAAGCAAGCTATGACTGCTTACAAAAAAGCTCTAAAAATCGATCCAGACGACGAAACAATTTATTACAACCTCGGGCAAACTTATGAAGAAATGGGGTCTCTAGCCAATGCAATTAAATGTTATACCGAAGCAATCAATCTCGATCCAGATTATTACGAAGCGTATCTTGCTAGAGGAAATTGCTATGATGCTGTGGGTAAGTTTCAACTGGCTTTGAGAGATTTCAATAAAGCAATTACTATTGCCTCCGAGCCTGTAGATGCATGGTACGCAAAAGCAGACCTCGAATATTCACTCGGCAAATTGAATGAATCGATCCAGAGTTACAGAAGTGCCGTCGAAATCGATCCGAATAATTTTAACGGCTGGCTGAAGCTTGCAGAAGCTTATTTTGAAGTTGGCAACTGGCTCGAATCGCTCAAAGCTTATAAAGAATGCATTCGTATTGACTGCAATTATGCACGTGCATATTATTCGATTGCCAAAATAAATTTTCTGCTCAGTCATACGCAGGAAGGGATCGATTATCTCAAAAAAGCATTTGAGCTCGACCCGAATATTAAAACGGAATTTACTAACGATTATCCCGAAATAAAATCTTCCAAGTTGTTCAATAAACTGATAGATGACAACAAATAGTTTCTTCCGACATGCAAACTCAAAACAAGTTCAATCATAATACAAAGATCATCGGAATTATCGGACATCCGATTAAGCATTCATTTTCTCCATTGATGCATAATCTTGCATTCGAATTGACCGGGCTCAACTATATATATCTACCTTTTGATGTCCCGCCAACGATGCTGAAGGATTCGCTAAAAGGAATGATTGCTCTGGGCATCAAAGGTTTTAACGTCACCATACCTCTCAAAGAAAAAGTTATTCCGTTGCTTAAAGATATTTCTGAAGAGGCAAATATAATTGGTGCCGTCAATACTATTGTAAACGACGAAGGAATTCTTAGAGGTTACAATACAGATGTTCTGGGTGTCATTGAATCTTTGAATCCCTATAAAGAGGAATTGCAGAATTCGATAGTAACTGTCATTGGAGCTGGCGGGGCAGCCCGTAGTGTCATCTATGCTTTGATAAGACATTTCAAAGTAGAACGAATAAATATCGTTAACCGAACGGAGCAAATAGCCGAATCGTTGAAAGAATATTTTTCGACCAAGATGCTTTTCAGCAATATCAAGGCTTATCCCCTTGTACCGCCGGATTTGGTCGATACGTTCAATTCTTCAAAATTGATTGTCAATACCACATCAATGGGTATGTTCCCTGATATCGACGATGCCGCAACCACGATTCCAGAATCGTTTAACGACGAACAAATTGTTTTTGATGTGGTCTATACGCCGATTAAAACAAAGTTACTGAAACTGGCAGAATCCAGAGGTGCGCGTATTATTACAGGCTTGATGATGTTTGTGGAACAGGGTGCAAAGTCATTTGAGTTATGGACAGGCGAAGAGATGCCCAAAGATAAAATATACAAAGCTATCGAATCGTATTTAATAAATAATTAAAATAAACCCCGCTCCATTCGCGGGGTCAAATCTTTTGTGAAAGAGTTTATAATTTAATTCTCTTTTGCGCCTCTTCTGCAATTTCTGCCGAAACAATAATTCTTCCACACGATTCGCACGAGTAGAGTCGCTTGTTTTGTTTTATTTCCAGTTGTCTCTGAGGGGGAACAATATTATGGCAACCCGAGCAAGCTGCTCTGACGATTGTTGCAATTGCTTTGCCGCCAAGAGCCTTACGGATTCGCATGTAAGTATTGTAATCGGGTTTTCTTACTCTGGCTGCTGTCTTTTCCCGAATTTCTTTTAACTTAATTTCTTCTCTTTCGTTAGCCTTAATAATTTGTTTTAGTTCCGCTTCTTTAACTTTGAGTTCTTCATTAAGTGTATCGAGCTGAGGTTTCACTTCATTTATTTCGTTTTTCAATTTTTCGATCAAATTTTCGAGGGCAGTGTTTTCTTCTTCGAGCTTTTTAATTAATTCTTCGGCGTGGTCAATCTCTTTTGTAAGAGCATCATATTCTTTATTGTTTCTTACTTGATAAAGCTGACTTTTGAATTTTTTTAGATTTCCACGAAGACGCTCGATCTCATCGTCGTTTTCTCTTCTTTTTTTCAGAGAATCTTCTTTTTCGGTTTCCTTCGTACGAATTTGTTCTTGAAGTAATTCGATTTGTGTAGTAAGCTCGTTGACGGCGGCAGGCAGGTCACCCCTCAACTCTTCAAGCTGATCGAGTTGATCGTCAATTAACTGTAATTCATAGAGTACTGTTAATCGTTCTAACAATTTATTTATCTCCTTTATGTTTATAAAACTTTATCGGATTTGTACTGCGTGTGTATTTATAGATTTTGATTTCTTTGTCGTTTATAAACTTCTCAATTCTCTTTTTAACTTCGTCTAGAACGACCACTTCTGTTTCGTAATGTCCCGCATCGATCAGATGAATTTTATCAACAGCATCGTGAAATGTGTGATATTTGATATCAGCAGTGACAAATGCGTCGGCGCCTAATGCGATAGCTCTGCCAAGTAATTCGGAACCGGAACCCCCACATACGGCAACTTTGCGGATTATTCTTTGTTTCCCTTCAGTGAATCTGAAAGCTTCGAGTTTTAGAGACTCCATTAAATGGTCGTAAAAAGCAGAAGGTGTCATATCAGACGGCAATTCACCGATACAGCCAGCGCCGTAATTTTCGTTCTTATTTTTTAACGGGTAGATGTCGTAAGCAGGGGTTTCGTAAGGATGGTATCTCTCAATAGCCTCGAGTATACGGGGTAAGTGCCAGCTGTCGACAATTAATTCAAGTCGTATTTCCGTAGCTTTTTCGAAAATGCCTTTTTTGCCGACTACAGGATTTGAATTTTCGCTGCCTTGAAATGTACCTTCCCCTTTAAGACGGAAACTACAGCGTGAGTATTCGTCAATTATACCGCCTCCTGCTTCAAACAATTTTTCGGAAAGTAAGTCAACCGACTCTTCAGGTACAAAGACCACAATTTTAAGACGGTTGGAATCGGCATTTTGGAGAAATTTGATGTTTTGTAGATTTAATTTTTTTGCCAGTGCAAATGATACCCCGCCTTTGGTAAAATCGAGATTCGTATGTGCTGAATAGACGGTTAAACCGTTCGTGATAATTCTTTCTATTAAATTGTCCCTGTCGAATTCGATTTTTTTAATTGGATTGAAAATAAATGGATGGTGGGTGAAGATGAAATTACATTTCTTTTTGATGGCTTCCGAAACAACATCGTGATTTAGTTCGAGACATAACAGAATGTTTTTCAATTCTTTGTTCCGGGAGCCAATTTGAATGCCGACGTTATCTCGTTCCCATGCAGCTTCTTTTGGCGCCCACTCTTCAAGATACTTTGTCAGTTCGCCTATTTTCATATATATGCAAAAAAAAATGCACCCCGATTTTATTGGAGTGCATTTTTACCTTTAAGAATTATTACTGTAAGTCTCTGGTATTTTCGTTTTATAACTAAATGTGTCCATAATTATGTACAAAAATATGATTTCCAGTCTTCAATTTCAACACTGGCAAAAAATTAATCTTTTTCGACCCATTTCCCGTCTTCTTTGATCAATTCGATCAATTCGTCGAGAGCATACTCTGACTTGATATTCTTTTTGACAATTTCCTTTCCGCGGTAAAGAGTGATTCTGTCAGGGCCAGAGCCGACGTAACCATAGTCGGCGTCTGCCATTTCTCCCGGTCCGTTGACAATACAACCCATGATAGCAATTTTTACACCTTTTAAATGCTCGGTTCTTTTTCGGATTTTGTTTGTTACTTCAACCAGGTCGAACAATGTTCTGCCGCACGATGGACATGCGATATATTCGGTTTTGGAGATGCGAGTGCGAGTTGCTTGTAATATTCCAAACGATATTCTATTAATTAATTCAGTTGTTTTTTGGTCGCAGTTTTTATCAACAGACGAAATCCAGATCCCATCACCCAGTCCGTCAATCAGTAAAGCTCCAAAATCGGTCGATGCATAAAGCATTAGTTTTTCCGTGTCGCTTGTGTCGTAACTTCTCCGAATGACGATGGGATTTTTTATATCGTTTTCAATCATGTGAAAAAAAACTCTCCGCTGTTCGGCCATGCCGTGCAAATTACTTGTGGTCAGAACAAAAGTAATGCGTGGATCGTTTTTAATAATTTCGAGCGATTTATTTTTTAAATCGTTAACGTTTATTTCCACAAAATTCATTATAAACGATTTTGATTTAGACTGGACGAATTCTTTCGTCGAACTAAAATATGGGAAATACTCGGTTTTGCAATTCAAAATAATCCATTTGTCGTAATCTAAGATTGGTTTAAGATTGGTGGGTAGATTAAATGATGGAATATTTTTTCCGAGGTAAATACAATCGGCCGATTGGTCAGAGTAATTCCATTTGTCAGTTATTTTGTTGTATGTGTAGCCGATAGCACTGAGTTGACTTTCATCTTTTAAGTCGATATATGAAAAGTCGGCTATAACTTTCGGCACATTATTTTCACCAAAATCGGAGACGGCAAAAGTTTCCCGTCTCTTGTAGTTGAATGGATCGATAACGGCTTTTTTAATTGAGGGAATGGAAACGTGTCTACTGCGGTTTTCATATCTTTTGGCAAGTGTGATTGCCACAGGAATTTCGTTTTCGGGTTCTTCAGTCAGCGAAACACGAATTGTGTCGCCGAGCCCATCTTCGAGCAATGTACCAATTCCCACTGCAGATTTGACCCTTCCGTCTTCGCCATCACCAGCTTCTGTCACACCCAGATGGAGAGGATAATTGTAACCCTCTTCTTCCATTTTGTTGACGAGCAGTCGGTAAGCTTGCACCATAATTTGCGGATTGCTGGCTTTCATCGAAAGCACAATATCATGAAAATTTTCGTCCCGACAGATTCGCACAAATTCTAAAGCCGATTCTACCATTCCTAACGGTGTATCACCATAGCGGCTCATTATTCTGTCGGAAAGTGAACCGTGATTTGTTCCGATTCTAATTGCTGTGCCGTATTCCTTGCATATTTTGAGGAGTGGCACAAAACGCTCGCGTATCCTTTCTATTTCTTCTTCGTATTGTTTGTCGGTGTATTCAATGGTCTGGAATTTCTTTTTGTCGGCGTAATTTCCAGGATTTATTCGAACTTTTTCGACAATTCGTGCGGCTACTTCGGCGGCATTTGGTGTGAAGTGGATATCTGCAATCAACGGAACTTTGTAACACCTTTTGTGAAGTTCTTTCTTGATATTTTCAAGATTACGAGCTTCGTTTATGCTCGGAGCAGTAATGCGAACATATTCGCAACCTGCATTAATTAATCGGATCGATTGATTGACGGTTGCAATTGTGTCCATTGTGTTTGTTGTCGTCATCGATTGGACTCTTATCGGATTATCGCCACCGAGTGGAATGCCACCGATATTTACTTCTCTCGTTTTGAACCTTTTGTATCGTGTTGTGCTAACGCAGTATTTATATTTCTTTATATCCATTTTTTTCATTTTTTAATTAAACTGATAAACGTCTCGATAAATTCAATTGCCGATTGCGGATCCCGCGCTGTAATGATTCTCCCGTCTTTAACGACGGGCACGTCTTTGTATTTAATGCCTGATGATATTAATTCCGGTTTATCCGACGGGTAACAAACTGCTTCTTCGCCAAGTACACCGGCTTTTGCCAGAATCAATGGTGCGCTGCAAATTGCGCCAATCGGCTTTTTAATTTTATTAAATGCCTGAACAATTTTTATCAATTTTTGATTCCCTTTATAATTTCGTGCTCCAGCTCCACCCACTATAATTAATCCTTCGAAATTTGTCGGATGAATATTGTATAATTGAATGTCGTTTTTTACTTTTAATCCAGTAGAACCGAGGCATATGCCCGTTGCATCGGATGCAATAAAATAACTAATCCGCTCTTTTTTGAGTACAGAAGTTATTGCAAGATATTCCTCTTCGCTAAAATCGATTTGAGGGAGAAATAGTAACAGACTTTTCGGAATCAATAAATTTCTTTCCATGATGGTTATGCTAAAATAACAATATTAAAATTGACGGGCAATGTTGATTCGTTACCACTTAATGACTTAAGTTTACACGACTGATAGGAGACGGTTTGAAGAGATGAGAATACCTGAGGAAAAGATAGAGGAGATACGAAATGCAGCGGACATAGTCGATATTATTAGTCGGGAAGTTTCATTGAAGAAGCGTGGTAAAAATTTTGTTGGCTTATGTCCTTTCCATTCCGAAGATACCCC
Organism: Melioribacter sulfuriphilus; assembly: GCF_051488685.1. NCBI lineage: Bacteria > Pseudomonadati > Ignavibacteriota > Ignavibacteria > Ignavibacteriales > Melioribacteraceae > Melioribacter > Melioribacter sulfuriphilus. The sequence goes on along the minus strand of NZ_JBPSEH010000005.1, from coordinate 61,393 downwards.
TTCTTTTACTGTTAGCAGGGAAAAACAGATTTATCATTGTTTCGGTTGTGGAGCTGGCGGCGACCTGTTCCGATTTATGATGGAGTTCAAAAAAATTTCGTTTGTCGAAGCTGTTCAGGAAATTGCCTCTTTAGTTGGCATTCCGATTCAACCCGAAAGTGGATATTCAGAAAAATATAAAACACAGGAAGAACTATACGATATCATGTCGATAGCTATCAGATATTTTACAGAAATTCTTCATAAAAGCAAAGAAGCCGAAGAAGCAAGAATTTATCTCACCAGACGAAACATTAAGCCTTCGACACAGAAACTGTTTAATATCGGATTTGCGCCTTATGGATGGGACAACTTTTTAACATTCGCAAAACAAAACGGGGTTGACCTTCAAAAAGCAAAATTGCTTGGACTTATCGATACAAAGCAGAACGGTGATTACTACGATAAATTGCGCGGCAGAATAATATTTCCCATTCATTCTACAAATGGAAGAATAATCGCATACGGAGCGCGTATACTCGACGATTCCGAAAAAGCCGCTAAATACATCAATTCGCCAGAAACCCCAATTTATTCCAAAAGAGAAGTGCTCTATGGTTTGTTCCATTCAAAAGAGGAAATACGAAAGCTCGACAGGGCTATACTGGTTGAAGGTTATATGGATTTGATTTCGCTCTTTCAAGAAGGAATTCAAAACGTGGTAGCTTCCTCAGGGACTTCATTGACAGAGGAACAGGTTACACTATTGTCAAGATTCACCAAGAATATTTATGTCTTATTCGACGCCGACGCCGCAGGCCAAAATGCAGCTCTCCGAAGTATTGAAATCCTTTTGAAGCATGATTTCGACATTAAGGTAGTTTCGCTGCCTGAGGGTGAAGACCCCGACTCATTCATCAAAAAACACGGCAGGGAGAAATTTCAGGAGCAGCTCCAGAAAGCACAAAATTTCTTCGAATTTACGGCTTCAAAATTTGACTCCGAAGGAAAATTCAACGACCCGTCGACTTCGGCGGAGGCTTTAAGAGAGATTATTAAAAGTCTTTCGCTTGTGAAGGACGAATTGAAACTTAACTTTTATATAAAATCGATTGCCAGAAAATTTAACTTACGCGAAAAATTGATCGAAAAAGAACTTGACGAGTTACGTAAAAGTTCCGTCGGCAAAAAAGAAGCGGGAAAAGTTTCGTCTGCTGGTTATGTCAGACCACAGATCAGTAGAACTCAGAAAGCAAATCCTTATGAACGCGAGTTGGTACGTCTTTTATTAAGTGGCAAAGAAGAGATTGTGGACTTTATTCTCGAAAAAGTTGGGTCGGAATCGTTTCGCCATCCGAATCTGAAAAAAATTGCAGAAATTGTGGCTGAATGCCATAAACACAATAATGTTTCAACCGCTTATATACTTGACCACATTACAGATGAGAGCTTGAGGGAATTTTTACGGTTATGGTTGATGAAGGACGAAGAGACATCATCAATCAGCGATAAATGGGAAAACTTTTATACAAGCGGAAAACTCGAAAAAGATACGCTTGCTCATGCAGTACAAACTGTAAGAAATTACTTTATCTTTAGAATCGATGAAGAAATAAAAAATAACAACGAATTAATTCAAAAGAACAACGATGAGTTACTTCATCTGGAATTGCTGAAACGGAATAAAGAACTGTACGAACAAAAGAAAGAGTTGTTGAACAACTGAGCCGAAAAATGAATTATAATCCTGCCCTTTACGAAATTAACATCCGTACATTTTTGAAAAGATTTGGAAAGAATGCCACATTAGAAAATATTCCGCATGACTTCTGGCTGGAACTCCGTTCAAAAGGAATCGATTATGTCTGGTTAATGGGCATCTGGAAAACGTGCGAAAAAAGTATCGACAAATATTGCTTTGAAGATTATCTGATTAAAAGCTACGACAAAGCGCTCAGCGACTGGCGCCGAGAGGACGTTATCGGGTCGCCCTTTGCAATCGACAGGTACGAGGTTAATCCCCGACTCGGTTCTGAGGAATCGTTATTAAAATTGAAGAAACAACTCAACAAAATCGGAATTAAGCTGATCCTCGATTTTGTGCCGAACCATTTTGGAGCAGATACAAGTCTTTTGAGCGAAATTCCGGAAATTTTTTTAAGAGTTGAAAAATCGAATTATTTGAAAGACTCACACACATTTTTCAAACCATTTGACGAAGAAGGATATTATGCACACGGTAGAGATCCCTTCTTTCCGGCATGGCAGGATACGATCCAAGTAAACTTACTGAGTAGAAAAACACGCAGCTATTATATCGAAACATTAAAGAATATTACAAACCTTTGCGACGGCATTCGATGCGATATGGCTATGCTTGCAATGAATAATGTATTCAAAAATACTTGGGCCGGGGTTTATGAAAATTCGAAAACCGAAGCTTCGGATATCGAATTCTGGGAAGAGATTATTGGAGCAGTACGGTTGTATCGGAGCGATTTTATTTTTATTGCCGAAGCTTACTGGGACCTCGAATGGAAATTACAGCAGCAAGGTTTCGATTATACTTACGACAAAAAATTAACCGACAGAATTACAGCAGGATATGTTAGGGATATTCACGACCATCTAAAAGCTGAGGAATCCTATCAAAAAAAATCAGTTCGATTTATCGAAAACCACGACGAAGAAAGATCTCTCGCGTTACTCGGTAAGGAAAAAGCCTTAGCAGCGGCAGTAATTATCAGTACCATACAGGGGATGCGTTTTTATTTCGACGGGCAATTCGAAGGTAAAAAAATAAAACTTCCAATCCAGCTCGGCAGAGAACCTGTTGAAGCTGTAAATAAAGAAATAAAAGATTTTTATGAAAAACTTTTGAAAATAACATCGTCAGACGTTTTTAAAAAAGGTAAGTGGAAACTCCTTGAACCCGAGCCCGCATGGGAGGGAAATTCATCACACCTGAATATGCTATCGTGGGAATGGAGATACAAAAATAAAAATTGTCTGGTGGTGATAAACTTCTCGGACAAAACATCTACGTGCAGACTTAAATTTGACCTCCGAAACTATGACGAAGTGATTGTTCTTAACGACTTGCTGAACGATAAAATTTATAGAAGGAATTCTGAAGAAATTATCATGCAGGGTTTGTACATCGAACTCAAACCATATTCTTCACATATTTTCATTTGGGAATAAGTAATAAAACAAAATCACCTACTTCATAGAAACTTTTGATAAATATCACATCAATAAATACTTGATAATTTTTAATTATAAAAAAAATTGCTATCTTTTATATCACTATTTGCTTCAAAGTGCTTTAAATTTATTGTCCTGTAAACTTTCAAAAGGGGGAAAGTTGGGAAGTAAACCGAAGATGGTTTCATTTTATGAAGAGGGCAAATTAGAAGCACTTGTCTTACTTTTAAAGAATTTACCAGTTCCTGCATTTCTGTGCAAAAAACGTCCCCGTAAAATTATTGCAGTAAACAAAGCTGCCTGCCAGCTGTATGGTTACTCCGAAAAAAAATTTCTGCAGATGCAATTTGACGAATTATTAATTGATAATAAGACTCCATTTAAACACAAGACAGGTACAGGAAAACCAGTTAATGTAAAACTTGCCCATGAGGAAATTGAACTTAATGGCAGAAAATTTCTTCTGTTACAGGTATGCGATGTAACTGAAGAAGCGGCAGCTCTCGATAAACTCCTTATTTCCGAAGAAAAATATAGAACTACTCTTTATAGTATTGGTGACGGCGTTATAGTAACTGACGACAGAGGGTGTATTACAATTATGAATCCGATGGCCGAGAAATTAACTGGATGGAGTGAGAAAGACGCAAAAGGAAAGAAACTCGTATCCATATTTAAGATTGTAAATGAATTCAGCCACAAGAAAGTTGAAAACCCGGTTTACAAAGTTTTAAGAAAAGGAATTGTAGTTGGACTGGCGAATCATACACTTCTTATTTCGAAAGATGGAAGTGAAATTCCGATACTCGATTGCGCCGCTCCAATTAAGGATAAAAGGGGTAAATTGGTTGGTGTCGTTCTTGTATTCAGAGATCAGACAAAAGAAAGAGAAGCACAAAGGAAAATCGAAGAAGCCCGCAAATTTGCTGACAGCATAATAGAGACTATTCGAGAACCTCTTGTGGTTCTCGATAAAAATTTTAAAATAATCAGAGCTAATAAATCCTTCTATTCAAAGTTTCTTACGAATCAGGGTAAAGTTGAGGGAAGGTTTTTTTTCGATATCGACAATGGCGCATGGGATATTCCCGACCTGAAAAAATTAATCAAAAAAATTCTTCCTCAAAATACTTCTTTTAACGATTTCGAAGTCGAGCATCGCTTCCCGAGAATTGGCAAAAAAACAATGCTTCTCAACGCCAGAAGGATTTATAGAGACGGCAATAAAACAGAGATGATATTACTGGCAATTGAAGATATTACAAAAAGAAAAGAAGACGAAGAAAAAATAAAAAAATACAACCAGCTTTATCAAGTATTGAGTAACGTAAATCAGGCAATAGTGCGCATCAACGACGAGAAAGAATTATTAGCAACAATTGCACAAATTGCCGTAACAAAAGGAGACTTTAATTTTGCGTGCATAGGAAAACTTAGCGGCAAATCTATCGAAATTGTATCGAAATCAGGCAACGAAGAGCTATTCCCATTTGAAAATATTCCTGTCTATAAAACTAAATCGAATTTATTGATAGATGCATTGCTCAAAAAAGAAAAACAAATTATAAATAACCTGCAAAACTTCAATAAAAGCAAATACCTGAAAAGAGCCGTCGACATAGGGGCCAAATCGTGTGCTCTTCTGCCAATTACTCTAAATGGCGAAAGCTGGGGTTTGCTGATTTTAATTAGTGAAACACCGAAATTATTTGATGCCGACGAAATTAATCTTCTCGACGAACTCATCCTCGACATTTCATTTGCACTCGAATATTATAGAAAAGAAAAGGAAAGATTAATTGCTGAAAAAGCAGTCCATGAAAGCGAGGCTCTCTACCGAACGCTCCTCGAGTCAAGCGAAGATTCAATTTATCTTGTCGGTACCGACGGAAGATATCTTTATGTAAACAATAAATATTTGTCGAGATTGGGAATGCCTGCCGAAGAAATAATCGGTAAGCATTATTCCGAATTTCACACTCCCGATGGCACCGAGGATTTCTTAGCGAGAATTAATTATGTGATTTCGAACAAAAAGTCGGTCACTTACGAATACAGAAGCAATCGCGACGGGCACTACTTTATACGCACGCTAAGTCCTGTAATCGACAAAGTCAGTAATGCCGTTAATGCCGTTACGATTATATCGAAAGACATTACCGAGCGTCGGCTAACCGAATTACAATTGAAGGAGAGCGAAGAAAAGTTTAGAAAACTCGCCGAATCGACCAACACAGCAATCTTTATTTATAAAAACACAAAGTTTGTATATGTCAACAGAGCAACGGAAATTCTGACGGGTTATAGTGCAGAAGAATTATACGAAATGAATTTCTGGGATGTTGTTCATCCGGACGACAGGGAATTGATTATTAGGAGAGGGATGGCTCGCCTGAGAGGCGAAGCGGTACCATCAGCTTATGAATTCAAAGTATCCAGAAGAGACGGCATGACGAGATGGGTCAGTTTCACTGCAACTCTGATTGATTATCAGGGAGAGACGGCGGCTATCGGCACGGCATTCGATATCACAGAAAAAAAATTTGCGGAAGAAGCCCTTAGAGAAAGTGAAGAGCGATTCAGAACTATATTCGAAAACCTTACTGTAGGTGTTTACCGCGCAGATTTCAACGGCAGATTAATTATGGTTAATCCATCATTCGTAACAATGCTTGGCTACGAAAACGAAGAGGAAATGCTCAAGAATAATACTATTAAAGATTTTTGTCAGGATTTAGAATTAAGGAATAAATTTTATAATATTCTTCTCGAAGAAGGAATTGTTTATCGATTCGAAGAGGTATGGAAAAAGAGAGACGGAAAATTAATTAATGTCAAAGAAAGCGCTCGTGCATACAAAGACGATAAAGGCAATATCTCTTTTTATGAATGCGTTGTGGAAGACATTACTATCCTTAAAAATGCTGAGCGCGAATTAATCCTCGCCAAAGAAAAAGCTGAAAAAGCCGACCGTATTAAAACAAATTTCCTGGCTCAAATTTCCCATGAAATCAGAACACCAATAAATGTGATTGTTAATTTCAATAATCTAATTAAAGAAGAAATAAAAAATTACATTAGTGACGAAATTATGGATGGTTTTTCTGCTGTCGAACAGGCAAGCAGAAGAATAATTCGTACAATCGACTTAATATTGAATGTTGCCGAAATTCAAACCAATGCTTACGATCCGATATTCAGAAATGTTAATATCAAAGATGATATAATTACCAATGTGATAATGGAATATTCAATTTATGCAAGGATTAAGAACCTTTCATTGAGTGAAAATTATCAGACGGATCAATTAAATGTCTGCTGTGACGAGTACAGTGTATCTCAAATTATTGCCAACCTCGTCGATAATGCAATTAAGTATACGCCAGAAGGCAAAGTAGAACTTAATGTAAGACGTAACGAATACAATAAGCTTGTCGTTGAAATAAAAGATACAGGCGTTGGAATGAGCGACGATTTTTTATCACAACTTTTTAAACCTTTTACTCAGGAAGAGTCCGGTTATACAAGGAAATACGAAGGCAGCGGACTCGGGTTGGCATTAGTTAAATATTATTGTGAACTCAACAATATCGACATAAATGTAGAAAGCAAGAAAAGCCACGGAACAAAATTCACACTTATATTTAGTTAAAATTTATTATTTATTTTAATGAGATTAATTCATAAGTTTAAATGAAAAATTAAGGGAAAGCAAGAAATGAGCGAAGCCAGAAAACCCACTCTTTTGATTGTCGAAGACGATTTTGAAAATCAAAAATTCCTTCAGCTCTTTCTTAAAAGAAAATTTGATGTCGAAGTGTGCGATTCAGCCGAAACTTTCTACGAAAAAATGAAAGAAAAAAAGATCGATATTATTCTTATGGATATCTCGCTCAGAGGAAAAAAAGACGGGCTCCAACTGACAAGAGAATTGAGGGAATCTGAAGAATATAAAAATATGCCAATCGTTGGTCTCTCGGCACATGTTTTTCAAAGAGACAAAGACAACGCTTACAATGCGGGTGTCGATATCTTCCTAACAAAACCAATTTCAAACAGCGTTTTGATGGAAACGCTTATTAAAACACTCGAAAAAAAGACAGGAATTAAAGTCGAATAATTTTTATCGAACTTTTCGATTTTCTACTGCGTCTAACGGGGCAAAATTAATCGAGGTATTTAATGAAAAAAGTGATCATTTTATTGATTGTCCCATTAGTATATAGTTTCGGACAAAATTACAATTCTGATGCAGAGATGCATTTTCACAAATGGTGCAATTGGTATAAAGGCTCGCCCATGCTCGAGCTAAATTATGGATTGGCTTATCCCGAGTATAAGAAACTTCAGGGAAATTTTGCTGACTTTGCTGCTATCGATATTAAACTTGGTTATGCACAAATTGACACCTTTGAAATGAATGTAATTCAACTGAACGAAAAGTTTTTGACTGGCGGTAAAGTCTCTTCGAAATTCCTCGAAGATGAGAACGGAGGCTACAAAGCCGATATATGGAAATTCGGATTCGGCGAACGAGATGGATACGGATACAGATTCAATAAAATTGGTGTCGAGCTTTATACTCAGCAGGGTTTCCTCTGGTCAGATTTTAAATTGGAGGAGGGAAACAGCACCGACACGGAATCGTTGCTTGAAGATATTCAACTACTCAAACGTTTCGAAAGCAGAATTCGATTTGGTTCGAATGGCGAAGCAGGATTAAAGTTCCGATTTGGAAATTATCTGGCAATTAATGCCGCTTATGAATACAATCAAATTTTCCCGCGACACCTTTTCTGGAAACATCTGGGTAGCCTGGCAATCGAAAACGCAGCCAGTCAGCTGCTCGATGAATTTATAGATGAAGTAGCATATTCCTCACCCGTTGCCACTCCTTTAGTTCATGCCCTCTTGAAAGGTGGACTCTCCTACGCATTTTATGAGTTGAGAAAAGAAAGAATGAACTGGCCATTTGAGAGTGAATCTCCACTTAGTTACGCGGTTTTAAAATTTGGAGTTTCATTTACTTTTTAAAATAAAAAAGCCTTCTTATTAAAGAAGGCTTTTGCTTTTATATAAGATTAATATTCATTCCAGCTTTTTATTTCGAGATTCTCGGGATTTTTATTTACCAGAGCCTCGGCCAATCTCATTGCAAGTTGACGGTTTGTTATCAGTGGAATTTTATAGTCAACGGCTGTTCGTCGTATCAAGTAGTCGTTTGTAAGTTCTTCTTCCTGGAAATTTTTCGGGATATTAATAACAAGATCGATCGCTTTTGATTTTATTAGATCGAGAGCATTTGACTTCTTCCCATTCAAAGGCCAATCGACTGTGTCGACCGCAATACCGTTTGAGTGCATAAACTTGGCGGTACCAGGCGTGGCATAATATTTTACTCCGGTTTTCTGGAGTTGCCTCAGCGGTTCGAGAAGCTCTGACTTCGATTCGATTGTACCCGAAGAGACCAGTATCGATTTAATCGGGAAACGGAAACCAACTGCAGTTAATGCCTTTAAGAATGCCTCGTCGAAATCTTTACCAAGGCAGGCAACCTCGCCTGTAGAAGCCATTTCGACTCCCGTTGTTGGGTCGGCACCTTCAAGACGCGTAAAAGAAAATTCGGGCGCTTTGACTCCAACATAGTCGTAATTGAACAAGAAGTCGTCCCACTTTTCAACTTTTTTACCGATTATAACTTTTGTAGCTATATCGATAAAATTTCTCTTGAGAGTTTTGGAAACAAAGGGGAATGACCTGGAAGCTCTAAGATTGCATTCTATGACTTTTACTTTATTGTCTTTTGCGAGAAACTGGATGTTAAAAGGTCCGTTGATATTAAGTGAGCGTGCTATGTCCGAAGAGAATTTTTTGATTTGCCGCATAGTTTCGAGGTATGTTCTTTGTGCGGGGAGTACGAGAGTAGCGTCTCCCGAGTGAACACCCGCATTTTCAACATGTTCGGAGATAGCCGAACAAACGATCTCTCCGTTTTGAGCTACAGCGTCGAATTCGAGTTCTTTTGCATTAACCAGGAACTTAGAAATAACGACAGGATGTTCGGGCGAGACGTCAACGGCCTTCTGCAAAAAATTTGTAAGTTCAACATCGTCTGTGGCAATTGCCATTGCTGCACCACTCAATACGTATGAAGGTCGCACGAGTACGGGATAACCTACTTTATTGGCAAATTGAAGAGCATCGCCTACCGTTTTAAGTGCGCTCCATTCGGGTTGTTCAATTCCAAGTTTATCCAGTAATGCTGAAAATTTTCTACGATCTTCAGCACTGTCGATCGATTCGGGAGAAGTACCGAGAATCCGTATCCCGATCTTATGAAGTTTTAAGGCGAGATTATTCGGCGTTTGACCACCCATCGATACTATTACACCACGAGCTTTAATCTGGTTGTAAATTTCCCAGATGGTTTCTGTTGTAAGTTCTTCGAAAAAGAGTGCGTCAGATTGGTCGTAGTCCGTACTTACTGTTTCAGGATTGCAATTGATTATAACTGACTTGTAACCCTCTTCTCTCAATGTCTTGCTTGTATTTACACAGCACCAGTCGAATTCGACTGAACTACCAATTCGATATGGTCCTGAGCCAAGAATAATTATGCTATTTTTTAGTTCTAGAGCCGAATCGTGCCTGGAGCAATTGTATGTAAGATAAAGATAATTTGTTTGCGCGGGATACTCAGCTGCTAACGTATCGATATGCTGAATAAAAGGGTGAATGTCATGTTTGATGCGGAGTTTATAAATATCGTGAGCGTCTGTATTGGTAAGGTTTGCAATTTGTCTGTCGGAAAAACCGTGTTGTTTGGCTTCTAAAAGCAATTCTTTGGTTAAGTGTTTAGAGCTCTGAATTTTCTTCTCGATTTCGACAATGTTCTGAATTTTATAAAGGAACCATTTATTAATGTGCGTCAAATTATGCACCCAATCGACCGAATAGCCGTTTTTGAGGGCCTGTACGACTGCAAACATTCGTTCTTCTGTCGGATTGCTGAGAGCTTCTTCGAGATTGTCAAATTCGATTTTTGTTCGACTGGCGGTCAATCCCTCCACTCCAATGTCGAGCATACGCATCGCTTTTTGAATTGCCTCTTCGAATTTTCGACCAATTGCCATAACCTCGCCTACCGACTTCATCGAAGAGCCCAACTTGCGTTTGACCAGTCTGAATTTTTTTAAATCCCAGCGCGGAACTTTGACGACGACATAATCGAGTGCCGGTTCAAAAAATGCTTTTGTTACTTTTGTAATTGAATTCGGCAGCTCGTGCAGTCCGTACCCGAGCGCTAATTTGGCGGCTACGAATGCAAGTGGGTAACCGGTGGCTTTCGATGCCAGAGCAGAGCTTCTCGAAAGTCGAGCATTGACTTCAATAACGCGGTAATCATGAGAATTTGGATCAAGTGCAAATTGAATATTGCATTCACCTACTATTCCAAGATGTCTTATTGTTTTGATAGCAATTTTTCTCAACTGATGATATTCTTCGTTTGTCAATGTTTGACTCGGAGCCACAACGATGCTTTCACCGGTATGAATTCCCATCGGGTCGATGTTTTCCATGTTACATACAGTTATGCAATTGTCGTAGCGATCGCGCACAACTTCATATTCGATTTCTTTCCAGCCTTCGAGATATTCTTCAACCAGAATTTGAGAAGTATACGAAAGTGCTTTCGAGGCTAATTTTTCGACTTCTTTTTTGTTGCGACATATTCCAGAACCAAGTCCGCCCAATGCATACGCAATTCGAATGATTACAGGGAAACCAATTTCCTTTGCATACTCAACGGCTTCTTCGGTTGAATTTACAGCTTTACTCTTTGGAAATTTAACATCGATTTCAGAAAGTTTATCGCAAAATAACTGACGGTCTTCTGTATTCTCAATAGCTTCGATTTGCGTGCCGAGTACTTTTACTTTATACTTGTTAAGAATCCCCTGCCTGTGAAGGTCGAGTCCACAATTCAATGCGGTCTGACCACCAAAACCGAGTACAATTCCATCGGGTTTTTCTCGTGCAATTACACCTTCTACATACTGAGCCGTAATCGGAAGAAGATAAACTTTGTCGGCAATGTAATCCGAGGTTTGAATTGTAGCTATATTGGGATTGATTAGAATTGTATAGATTCCCTCTTCCTTGAGAGCTTTAATGGCTTGCGAGCCAGAGTAGTCGAATTCACCGGCTTCACCAATTTTGAGTGCCGAACTACCAATAATTAATACTTTTTTGTATTTCATCGATATTCTTCTTTTAATTAAACATCCTTAAGAAATTCGTCAAAAATGAATTCGGTATCGACGGGACCAGGAGTAGCTTCAGGATGAAACTGAACACTTCTGAACGGCAGCTTTTCGTGAATCATTCCTTCATTTGAGTAATCATTTAAATTTTCGAACCACGGCAACCAGCCTTTAGGCAATGTTTTTGTATCGACAGCAAAGCTGTGGTTTTGAGAAGTTATGTAGCATTTATTGGAATCGACAACTTTAACAGGCTGGTTCTGGCTGCGGTGACCATATTTTAATTTATAAGTTTTGGCGCCTGCTGCCAGAGCAAGTATCTGATGTCCCATACAAATTCCGAGTGTGGGAATTTGCTTTTGAATTAATTTGCGAACGGTTTCTACGAGTTTTTTATAAACAACCGGATTGCCCGGTCCATTTGATAAAACAACACCATCAAAATCTTCATTCGAAACATCGTAGTCGTATGGAACTCTAAGTACTCGTACCTTACGGTCAATCAGGTTCGTAATTATACTCTTTTTGCAACCACAATCAATCAACAGTATTCTTTTTTTGCCGCTGCCATATTCGTATTTCTGATTGATAGTTACTTTTGAAATTAAATTGTCTGTATCCGGATCGTAATAATCAATCGGTTTGCTATCCGTTATTATTTTACCGAGAAGTGTACCATGTTCGCGTAATATTTTTGTTAAACCTCGTGTATCGATGCCGTATAGTCCAGGAATATCGTAAGCTTTTAACCATTCATCGAGACTTTGATAGCCATTCCAGTGTGAATGTTTTTCGGAATACTCAGAGACAACAATTGCTTCGACCTGAATTTGTTTCGACTCGAAAAAAGGAGGCAAATCGTCTGAATCGTTCAACTGTGGAACCCCATAATTACCAACGAGCGGATAAGTAAAGACGAGAATCTGACCTTTGTACGAAGGGTCGGTCATTGTTTCAGGGTAGCCCATCATTCCTGTATTAAATACAACTTCGCCCGCCGCATTTCTTCTGCTTCCGAATAGAAAACCTTCAAATACGTTCCCGTTTTTCAGTACAAGTCTGGCTTTTCGTTTGGGCATAATTTTTCTATCTTTCATATCGTCATATATCTCCAAGTTATTTTTGGGAGGAAGTCTACAATAGGATGTTTGAACAAATTGCGCAAATTTATGAAAAAATTATTTTCATTCAAAATTAATATTGTTAGATGCAAGAAAAAATGTATAAAATACCGATTATTCTCTGCTTGGCCTTAATTTTTTCGGCTTGCTCTTCATCTGTGCGATTTACTTCGAAGGAGGAATCGACGATTAATTATGAAAATCTCAAAGTTCAGACTGGCATTGCATCTTTTTACGGTGAAGAGTTTAATAATAAAATTACATACAGCGACGAAATCTATAATGCCAATTCAATTTCGGCTGCCCATCCATTCTTTCCAATGGGTACGGTTGTAAAAGTAACCAATTTAACGAATAATAAAAGCATGGTAATGAAAATAAATGATCGGATGCCCCATCGCCCCGACAGGATTATCGACCTTTCGCTTGGCGCTGCAAGAGAACTCGACTTTGTGGAAAATGGTCTTGCTAATGTCAAAGTAGAAGTTCTCGAATGGGGAGACGGTAAAAAATAATCATTCTTGAAACGTTTTCCTCTTTCGAACATCTTACCCTTTGCAAGCAAAATATAATAGGAGAAAAAATGTATATTGACGACACATTAAAAGAAGAATTGAAGAAGATTCTCTCGGTCTTGGTAAAGGACGTAAAGATTGTGTTTTTCACACAGGAACTTGAATGCCAGTACTGTCGCGAAACCCGAGGAATATTAACCGAATTAGCTGCCATAAATGACAAACTTCATCTCGAAGTTAAAAATTTCATTAACGACAAAGCAGAAGCCGAAAAGTATGGTGTCGATAAAATTCCTGCTACAGTTTTATTAGATGAAAATGGAAAAGATTATGGCATAAGGTATTACGGAATTCCAAGCGGATATGAATTTGCATCTTTACTTGAAGACATAAAAATGCTCGGCACGGGCGAGTCGGGATTGTCGCTGGAGATTGAAGAAGAAGTTAAAAAGATCGACAAGCCGGTTCATATGCAAGTTTTTGTGACCCCCACGTGTCCTTACTGTCCCCAGGCTGTAATTACAGCTCACAAATTTGCATTCATCAATGACAACATTAAAAGCGATATGATTGAAGCTACAGAATTCCCTCACTTATCTCAGAAATATAATGTGCGTGGTGTTCCGCGAACTATTATAAACGAAAATACGTTCTTAGAAGGTGCAGCCCCGGAATATACAGTACTTGAAAAGGTAAAAGAAGCTCTCAATACAATTGTTGCATAATATGATTAACAAAAGAATAATAAAAAAAATATTACCTGTAGCCGCCGGCGCTTTGATTGGATATGCATACTACTATTTTATCGGTTGTAACGGAAGTTGTCCTATATCTGGCAATCCGTATGCATCAACTATTTACGGAGCGCTTGTTGGCCTGGTCTGGTTAATACCCGGTAGAAAAAATGACGACAATCGACAAAAACATTCTAATTGAAGACCTTGTAAATCTACTGCCCGAATCTGTCGCATATTTAATGGAGAAGGGGATACGCTGCTTGAGATGCGGCGAGCCGATCTGGGGCACACTCGAAGAGGCAGCTTTAGAAAAAGGTTTTAATGAGGACCAGATAGACACTTTTGTGAAAGATTTGAATGAAATGTTATCAAAAAGTGACAAATAAATTGAGTCTTATTTATTATCTTTATTTTATCCATTAAAAGAAATGAGGAAGAATATGAAAAAATCGAATCCCGACACAAAAGAAACCAGACAGGGATTAACAAAGAAACAAAGAAGTTACATCTATACAGGATTTTTCATCGGACTTATTCTGTTACTATTCGTAGTAAATAATACGGGCAGTGAACCCGAAAGCGGACCATATCCACCAAATTACGTTCCCGAAGCTCAAAAGAATTCTGTAATGGCTCCCGATTTTACTTTACCGACAACCGATGGAAAAACGTTGAAGCTTTCGGATTTTAGAGGGAAAATGGTTATTATCGATTTCTGGGCAACCTGGTGCCCGCCCTGTCGTAAAGGAATTCCGGATTTAATAGATCTAAAAAATAAATATGGTAAAAAAGGACTCGAAATTATAGGCATCTCTGTCGATACAGATACCAAAAATCAAGTGATTCCATTTATTAAAGAAAAAGGAATCAACTATCCGGTGGTCTACGGAAATCAAAATGTCTATATGCAATACGGTGGTATTAGAGCTATCCCCACAACATTTGTAATCGATACGGCAGGGAAAATAGTTGCCAGTTATGAAGGTCTCGTTCCAAAACTTGCATACGAAAATCACATCAAAAAGATTCTGGGTTTATAAAAATTAAAAAAGGCTGTCCAATTTGTGACAGCCTTTTTTATTTTAAAACAAATCTTCAATTGAAAGATAACGTTCGCCAGTGTCGTAGTTGAAAGTAAGAATTCTTGAGCCTTCGGGAATTTCGGGTAGTTTTTTGTTAATAGCCGCAAGTGACGCACCTGACGATATACCAACAAAAAGTCCCTCTTCTTTTGCAGCTCGTCGTGCAAATTCGAAAGCTTCTTCTTTGGAAATTTTAATAGCACCTTCGATTAATGAAGTATCGAAAATTTGTGGTATAAATCCAGCACCAATGCCCTGGATCGGATGCGGGCCAGGTTTACCGCCGGATATAACTGGAGAATTTTCAGGCTCGACTGCGTAAACTTTTAAATTTGGAAATTTTTCTTTCAGGACCTTCGAGACGCCGGTAATGTGCCCGCCTGTACCCACGCCTGTAATCAAAAAGTCGAAACCTTCGGGAAAATCGTTCAATATTTCCTGTGCAGTTGTTTTAATGTGAATTTCGACGTTGGATTGATTTTCAAATTGCTGTGGAATCCAGACTTTCGGATTTGAAGATGCAATTTCCCTGGCTTTTTCGATGGCTCCTTTCATTCCAAGTTCGCGCGGAGTTAATTCAAATTCCGCTCCGTATGCAGCCATTATCTTGCGTCGTTCGATCGACATCGATTCAGGCATTACGAGTATAATTCGATAACCTTTAACCGCAGCTACCATAGCAAGACCGATTCCCGTGTTTCCCGATGTCGGTTCGACGATGATGCTATCTGGTTTAAGTATTCCTTTTTTTTCGGCGTCTTCAATCATTGCCAGGGCAATTCTGTCTTTAATACTGCCACCTGGATTCGACTTTTCGAGTTTTACCCATACTTCGTATTTATTGCCAAAGAGACGGTTTAATTTTAGATGAGGCGTATTGCCAATTGTTTGGAGTATGTTGTATGCTTTCATTGTATTTAATCCTTTCTTTTAGATTATAAAATCGAGAGTTTCTTCGAATGGTTTTGAAGACCGGATGCGTACTTCGCTTTTGTTATAAACTACGGAATTTGGTGGAATACTTTTAATTATCCACGAGTTCCCACCAATGACTGAATTTTTCCCGATTACAGTATTGCCGCCTAATATTACTGCCTGAGAATAAATTACCACATCGTCTTCGATTGTAGGGTGACGTTTTTGCTGGGCGAGATTTTTATCGACGCTCAATGCACCCAGAGTTACACCTTGATAAAGTTTTACATTTTTACCGATTACGGTCGTTTCGCCAATTACAATGCCAGTGCCGTGGTCGATAAAAAACGGGCAACCAATTTGAGCGCCGGGGTGAATATCAATACCTGTAATCTGATGCGCATGCTCGGTTAAGATACGCGGTATAATCGGAATTTTTAGTTCATATATTGCATGAGCAAGGCGATAAATAACAATTGCACGAAAACCCGGATATGCAAGAATGACTTCATCGATGCTTTCTGCAGCAGGATCACCTTCATAAATGAATTCCGCATCCTGCCAGAGCATATCGTTTATGGCGGGCAGTTTTCTAATAAACTCCTCGCTTTTTTCTGATGCATTTACGGGTGCCATCCCATTTAACAGCTTAACCAGTTGTATGAAATCACGTTTGATCAACTGGAGCTTCGAGAGGATATCTTCCTCTGTATAATAAATTTTTGAAGAAAAATGGGGAAACAAAAAATCGATTATTCCCTCAAGAAACGATATTGATTCGTTCTTTAGAGATGATGTGCACGCGTGCGTTTGTCTTCTTAGTAATATTTTTTTTGCAAAATCTGTAAAGTTAGTCCTTTCCAAGGATTCCATTTTTATGCCCTTTAATAATTTATTAAAATTAATTTCTGGGATTAAATATTATATTAGCAGCAACAACAAGTACAATGGTTGGTGCAACAGCCGTCAAGCTGAAGTGAAAGTCGGGAGTGCGATATGGAAGTAAGAATTATCATAAGATTTTGTATTTCGCATTTAAAAATGCGTTAATATTACAAAAAGTTCAAGTTTGGGGATAAAAAAAGCGGCATTGAGCCGCTTTTCGTGTTGCTAAATAATAAACTTTATTATTTGACAACTTTTACATCTTGAGCCTGAGGTCCTTTCGGTCCGTCTCCGACTGTAAATTCAACCTGTTGACCTTTTTCGAGAGTTTTGTATCCGTCAACCTGAATTGAAGAGAAGTGAACGAATACATCTCCTCCTTGTGATCGCTCAATAAAACCATAGCCTTTTGTGGCATTGAACCATTTAACGGTTCCGTTTTCACGTTCTGCCATAAAAAAGAACTCCTTAAAAATTTTACTTACTTCAAAAATGTAGGCAGAACGCATCTAAAAAGTTATTTATTTTTAGAGCATCTGCTCTACCGACGAAACTTAAGAATAAATTCAATAATTTCAAAAATAATTCAAACAGCGCGTATCATTGAGGCAATTTCAAGTGCTTGCTTTTGATTATATTCAAAGGCAATCCTTTTGTAATTGACCAGGTCGATAATCGTTCCAATCATACAGATACCGCCAGTCAAAAGGTATAGAATTCCGAGTCCCATTCTGTCGGTTATAAACCGCTGAATACCTGCAATGCCCAGAAAGCCGACAAGTGTAAGAAGGAGAATTGTCTGGGGGTCGCGTCTACGAGTTCTGTAAACATTGGCAAATTGCTGTGCCTTATGGTCGTCGAAATTTTTAATTATACTTGCCACAAAAATCTGTTCTTCGCCCATTATTTCAGGCATTAGTTCGTATACGTTAGCCATATCAACTCCGATTTTTTGAAATTATTGATTGTCCTGAGAATTAATTTGATTATTCGAGCTGTAATTAACATCAATGCGACTGCACCCAGATAGTGCGCTTCAAACGAAGCTGTAAAATCAAAATGGTAAAGCAATCCTATTGAACGCCCCAATCCGCAACCTGGACAGTTTTCTATGCCAATGTTATTGAATGGGCATAGGGTATAATGCTGAGGGGAATATGGATCTATCAAAGCGAGATAAATCAAACCAATTAACCAGAAGATGGCTTCCCATTCGGTGTTCTTCAGTATGTAAATAATTCTAAGCAATCGCTTTCTCTTTTTAGCAGTTTAGTCGTATGAGAGGCTCAATAGTTTTATGGTAATATTATTTATTTCCTTATAAAATTTAGATAAAATGATCTGCAGTAACATAAGCTATGTAAGAGTGTATGACTAAATAATGCCTTTATAAATGAATGTTTCATTGGTCTTTATTAGAAATAGTTCTTTCGGTATAAGACTCGTAGTCGGGCAAAATTCTTTCGTAGGTTTTGTCCATAAGAGCTGATGAAAAAATAAAATCTGCTGACGACCTGTTGTTTGCAATTGGAATATTCCATACTACGGCAATTCTAAGCAAGGCTTTTACATCAGGATCGTGAGGCTGAGGTTCTAGCGGGTCCCAGAAAAAAATGAGTATATCGATTTCGTTCTCTGCAATTAGAGCGCCTAATTGCTGGTCGCCGCCTAATGGGCCACTCTTGAGTTTTTTTACATTCAGTCCCGCTTCCTTTTCGAGCAACTTGCCTGTTGTTCCGGTTGCATAAATTATACAATCTTTTAATTTGTCTCTGTTGTAAATAGCCCATTCTAACAGGTCGTGCTTCTTATTGTCGTGAGCTACAAGTGCAATCCTCTTACGAGTGGGCAATGGAATTTTGATTATGTTCTGTTTCATATAAGATTTATTTATTTGTTAAGAATCCACTCAAATAATATCCTTTGCTTCTGAGATAAGGTAGATGTTTCGTGATAAATTCTTTAATCACTTCGATACCAATAACCTTGACGATTCCGCTTCTGATAACCTGTTCTTTTTCAACATAGACTTCGCCTTTGTATGGGATCTGTGGATTGAAATCGATTTCGTGCTCTTTTGTAAATGGATGAAGATTCAATTGAAAGTCGGCAGGCACTGAACGTACTACTCCTACGAGTTCGAAATTTGGTACACCGTCTCGAATAGCAAGTACAATTCCGCCGCTGGAACCTTTATTAAAGACAGCGTCGATTAAAAAAATGTTTTTTTCTCTTTTAGGATTACTAACCAGTGCTTTTGTAATCATTTTATAATTCATTGGATAACCGAATACGTAAACGAAAGTGCCCCATTCGAGTTCGGAAGACGATCCCCACGAGTAATTGAAGGGTTTAAGTGCGATAGCGACCTTCGGATCGATTTTTTTGCCTAATAAAGCCACATCGATGTTTTTATCCATTAAAATGATATCGAGCGCCCCACCATCTGGCAGGTCGGGAATATAATTGCTCTGACTAGATTTTATCGAAATACTTTCGATATACTCTGATATACTGCCGTCGGGATTGATAAAATATGAATAGACTGTATCAGGAAAAGCCACAATATGTGCGACAGTAAGATAAAGAATATTTCCATCGTGAGTATATATCAACGTTGCAGTGCCCGACGCCGTTCTATTGAAATAGACTTTTTCTTTAGCAGCGGACTCGAGGTCGATGAGAGAAATCTCTTTTTTCGTTAGTTTCGAATCAATGTCGAAAACATAACCTGTATAAAATGCAATACTGTTTAGCAGGTTAATCGAATTGCTGATATCCTCCAATTGTTCCGAAGAGCTTTTGTACGGAAATTCACTGTCGTATTTGCCATCGTTTAATGTAGGATAAACTGAATCGTATACAGCAGTACATGCGGATAACAATAAAAAAATAGCCGACGAATATCGCACAATACCCCCTGCAGAAATTTTGGTAATAAATGTAATAGAATTTAGGCATTGAGGAAAGAATATTTTTCAGCCTCTCAATTTATCGAGGAGAGTATTTAATAATTTAGCTTCGTTTTCGGAAAGATTTGAAAGAGCTCTGTCGAATTCATCATCGTGTCTGTCTATATCGTTCAGAAGTTTTAAACCTTTGTCGGTTATGATCACATTGGTGCGTCGCCTATCATTTGGGCATTGATTCCTTTCAACTAGACCTTTAATCCTGAGACGTTCTACCAATCGAGAAGCGTCAGAAGTTTTGTCAAGCATTCTGGCTTTAAGCAAATTTACTGATGCGCTTTCAGGATACTGTCCTCTCAGTATTCGTAGAATATTGAACTGGTTCGGCGTAATGCCGAACCGTTCGAAAATCGATTTATGAATATTCAATAGCCAGTTGTTGGTGTAGTATAAATTGACAGCCAGTTTATGAAATTCATTCCTGAATTTTTTTTGTTTTATTTCTTCTTCTAATCTCATTTTGCTTTAATTAATTCTACATCAATTACAATGTCGACATTTTCACTAACTACAGCACCGCCAAGTTCGAGCAATGCATTCCATTTAAGGCCAAAATCAAAACGGTTAATAGTTCCTGTTACTTTGAAGCCGGCGCGTGTATTTCCCCAGGGGTCGTTTACCATGCCATTGAATGTAACGTCGAGAGTCACTTCTTTGGTATTGTCACGAATTGTGAGGTCGCCTACAAGTTTAAATTTGTTGTTCCCAATTTTTTTGAACGATTTACCGACGAAGGTAATTTTCGGATATTTTGCGGAATTGAAAAAGTCGTCCGATTTCAGGTGCTCGTCGCGTTTTTCGTTATCTGTATTGATACTATTGACGTCAATTGTAAAATTAATTTTAGCATTTTCAAAATTGTCGCCATTAGTTACGATGTTACCTTCATATTGGTTAAAGTAACCTGTAACCTCAGAAATAACCATATGCTTTACTTTGAAAGCAATTGTGGAATGAGATTTATCGAAATTCCATCTGGTCTGAGCATTAATTAGCCCGCCAAATAAAAAGAGTATTATATATGATAAAAATAACTTGCGCATGATACATCTCCTTTTTTTCGTTTGAAAAATAATAGTTAGCATGCGTGTTGTAACATATATTTGAATTAAAGAGTTCATTGACTTCCTCAGAAAAAAATTTTCTTGCTTTGGATTGGATAGAATCACTATTTTTGTAGGCATTTTTCAAATGATGATGTTCTTTTAAGAAGAATTTAAGGCAGTAATTAGTCCGTCATCTGACGCAGGACAATACACCTTGCTCTCACGCAAAATTTTGGCCCTTTGAAGTTTAGAAGTTATGATGCGTGATGAGAAATAAGTGTAAAAATGAAATAATGGGGTCGTAGTTCAGTTGGTTAGAACGCCTGCCTGTCACGCAGGAGGTCGCGAGTTCGAGTCTCGTCGGCCCCGCATAGAAAAGCTTCAAAACGGTTTGTTTTGAGGCTTTTTTTGTTTTTACGCTTCCTTAAAATCCCACTGTCATTGTACCCACTGTGTACCCATTTTGTACCCACTTTTTGAAGGTACATCCTTTTTATTGTTGGTTGGTTAATATGGTTAGTTAATTTGAGTGACATCTTAAAATGAAATTAGTGATTACTCCCCTTTTTAGCAACTAAAACAAGTGTAATTTTACCGGGTTGATATATTACACGATATTCTTTCCCGATTTCAAAACCAACATTGGCTAACTGTAAATTTTTTATTTTAATCTGCGGGACTTTCTTATAATCCCGCATTGTTGGATGGCTGCTTTCATAAACTTTCCCCGATTGAATCGGGATTTCACTTCGCTCAACATCTTATCCCCTCCGGGTTAGATTCATCAAACTTTTTACCGCAGATTTTACATTGCTTGGTTTGTGCAATTACAATATTGTGCAATGAACCTTGCCTACCGGCAGGCAGGTTAACTGAGTGAGTCTGAGCGATAATTTTGAGGTTTTTACTGCACTCGTGTTTTGGAATCCAGCCGGAATTTTGGCTTTCTTCAAAGAATAGTTTCTCCCGAAGGGATGGATTTCCAAATTCATCTGGTTTTTGATTTGTATTCATTGTAGCTCCTTTTGTTAAGTGGATTATAAAAGGGCGTACTGCCCCACAAAAAACATTTTTTGCCCGCTTAACTACGTATTTGCGTTTTTTATGGAAGGACACGGTGATGGTGTACGTTAGCTTGATTATTCAAGTCAAGGGCAAATACCGCTTTCAATATCCTATAATAAAGAGCGGTATTTGTTTATATACCCTTGACCCGATTTATTGATTATGTTCGTTTAACACTAAGCTTGAAAAAGAAGCGGGCGAAAAGTGCTTTAACGTTTTGCGGATAGCAAAACATCAAATTGGTATTTAGTAGGTGTTGACGCCGTGTTTTTTACGGTGGCAAGAGCTACGCATTAGGACGCCAAATGTTATGATTAACCGATAGCCTTGCTGAGCGAATGGAGTAAATACTTTTATATTTACGGAATGAGCGAAATAGGGCGAAGGTTCGATTAACTTGATAATAATACGACTTCCCTACTAATGAGGGAAGCCGCTGGAAGGATTAAGCTGTTAAGACTGGTTAGAGTAAGTAGCAGAGTATTGAACTACTTTACCGTCAGCATTTTTGGAAGCAACAGCTAAATAAAGAATGCTATTCTGATACTTTGCAGCAAGAGCTTGCTGTACAACATCTAAACTTATTGAGCCGGTGTAGGCAGTTGTAAAATCGAAACCGGCTTCGGCTTTAGTAAGTTTTACGATGCTGTAAGGAGCATCTTCCGGATTAGTTGGATTGTGGTAAACAATCAATGCATTGATCGACAGATCAACTTCCTCCGCAGAAATAACTGCAGCAGTATTAAGTGCATTTAATTCCAATGCAACATTATCTGCAGCTACAGCGGCAGATTGAACCGGCAAGCTGAATCCACCGGGAGTAAGGATATTATCAACAGTAGGTTTATCTGCATCAACAAAAGGATAATTCTTTTTGAATAGAGTATTGAAGACACTCATTCCAGGAAGTTTTTCTTTTGACCAGATACTTACCAAATCCGGTAAATCCATAATGAATTTGCAAAGATGCCCGGTTACACCGAATTTCTTTCGAGCTTCGATAGATTCTGGGGTTTGACTAATGTTGAAAGACGAAGGTCTTGCAGAAAGTATGGTTTTACCTTCTACAGTTCTTGCCGAGAGGTTTCCTAATTTACCTCTTAAGTTACCTAAAACATTACCGGTTACACGTGCCATTTTTATGTACTCCTTTTTTTATGATTAATGTTGAGTGCAAGATAGAGTTTGAGAAATAAATAATAACTGTAGTTATGATTACAGTAGGTTATGAGGTTAAGACTATGCAGATACTATTTAGATACTACCTAGAAATTTGAAATACGGGTAAAGATTTTTTATTCCTTTCCCGAAATAGAATTGAATTGATGGAATCGAATGAAAGGAAGTACTTTGAAGATAGGATTGAAATGGATGCGAACGTTGAGTGTTGTTTACGAAGCTCAGCATATTCATTTTTGATTTTAAGATTACGTACAGCAATATCGTCAATTAAACCCAAAGAATAATACTCTCTGAATTTATTATCCTCAAGAATGGTTTCGATATTTAAATGTTGTTGATTCATAAACTAACGGGACCAGATACCTAGATTGTTTTTCATTGCTGTACGGCGAAGATTGTAGAATATATCGTAATACCTCTTCCCTTTTGGGTAATAACGAATTCGTGCATAACCTTTTTTGAGTAATTCTGCTTGGACAAAGATTGAATCTAGCCCGGCTTTATTAGTAAGCCAAACATAGGCTAGTAATCTTCCGAAAAAATCGAATGCCTTCCCATCAAATGTGAGTTTTATTATTTTACCGTCAATAAGCTGCTTGGTAAGAACTTTAGCGGAATCAGAGAATGGTTCAGCCGGTTTACCATTTTTTTCTAGTTCGGGAGTATCTATTCCCAGCATTCTTACGCGTTGTGAATCTGAAAGGACGAATGTATCACCATCAATTATGCGAGCTACTTTTGCTTTAACTGAGTAACCAAAAGGATAATACATTTTGTATTGACAACGAATAGTACCGGAAAGAAAGAGAAGTAAAAAAATAAGTACCCAGATATGATGTAATAAGAATGTAAGTATTTTTGGTTGGTGATATGTATTTGTATGACGGCTAAACATTATCATCTCAATTTCCTTTTTAGAAATTAGGAATTGAGAGAACTTTAAACAACAATCGATGTTTATGTTTGTTTTGCCTTTGTTTGACTTGAAGATAAAAATAGGAGCGAATTAAAGACTGGACGTTTTGGACTCAAATTTCTGTGGTTTTGAAACGCAAATGAAAAGTGGTATTAATTGTGTCCAAAGTGTCCAAACCAATGTAAGCGAATGGAGGGTGTGCCGGAATCGGCGACCCGGAATGAGCGATGTTTGGCTGAAAATATTTAGACAGAAAGAACAATGAAAGGTTTTACTGATGGCTTTTCCCCAATGTAAGCGAAACGAAGGTGTGTTCCCGAAGGGACGACCGAAGTGTAGCGATGATGAACTGACCAATATTCTTTTCGTGCCGAGTTTGCATAAACCAACATTATGTGCTTCGGTAGAACTACAAATGTTCCGTTGGGACTGCTCAAAGACTTGCACATAATGTAGGATTATGTAATACTGGCTGTCCCATTTTACGATGAGCTGAGACCTTCACGTGTTTTGTTGCCTACCCCATAAAGGTTTTTTGGTTTTTAAGCTTTACCGGATTTATTTCAGGGAATAAAAATGATGTGAAGCAAAGGACTGAAAGGACTAATAGGACGGATAAAAAGCCAAATAACCGCCATAACAGCCAATTAGCGGGCGATTAACGGCCAATTCGGTCAATTAACGGCCAATTAATTTTTGAGAACATAATTTGCACCGCGACCTTTTGAACCGGATGAAATGAGAATATCTTTCTCTATTAGCTCTTGTAATTCTTCTGTTGCAGTTGTTTTACCAATATTGTTTATATCCCGGTAATCGGAATTAGTAATAGCACCATTGTCTTTTACGAAAAGGACAGCTTTTATTTGGCGGTCATTCAAGCCAAGTTTTTTTAGGTGTTCTTCTGTAAGTATATCTTTGAATATTGTAACTTGGAAACCGCCGGCGGATTCTTTCATTTCAGGTTCGGGGAGTTCGGCTTCTTTGCAAGAGTTGATTATTTTTAGTGTTCCTCGCCCCCAAGCATCTATGTAACCACCTAAGAAACATACATCTGCTATAATCGGATTACGCGGACGGGATGGATGTTCTTGTTTTAATGCTTCAAAGGTTAACCCTTCCGGTAAGGTTCCTTCATTCCATATACTGATTTTATCATCATAAATTCTAAGCTGAATTGTAGCACCGGAATAGGTTTTATGCACAAGCGCATTTAATAACATTTCTCGTAATGCGGCTATAGGATATTCTCCTTTTTCAATTCTTTGCATTCCTTCGAAGTCAATTTTTTGTGTAAGGAATTTTCTATTGAGTTGTAAAAGTGTTTCATCCAATTTATGAAGTAGATTTCCTTCAATAACTTCTTGGAATTTCAAATCGGTATCGTCTTTACCGAAGCGACCTATTTTAACTGAAATGTTCGGATAGAAACGACCGGGGTCTTTGCCGAATAGGATAATAGCTGCACGTTTTAATTTATTGTTGTCAGAAAGTCTTAGTTTTTCTAATAATTCATTTGTATTAAGGTTTTCTGATTTGGGAAGTCTGCCGGATTTATTTGCATCTTTTAGAAATCTAGAAATAGTGTTTTCGTCAACATCATTTAGTGAAGCTCTATCTTCAATAATATCATCCCAAGTTTTACCGGATTTTTTGAGAAGGAAATCATTTAGTGAGTTGCCGGTTAATTCTGTTGTTGTACTTCCACTTCTTATGTAATATCTGCCTCTTAATGAAATAGCTACGGAGTATGAAGGAACAAAGATTTCAATAAAATGTTTTTCATCATCTGTTAATAGATTAACTTCTGTAGTGATTCCAAGACGATTTTTGATTTTATTAGGCAAGTCATCCATTAATTTCTTGTATTCGAGAGTACCAATGGTTATTCCTTTATCATCTTTACCGATGTAAAGCTTACCGCCTTGTGAGTTTGCGAAGGCACAGATTGTTTTTAAGTGGTCTTCGTGCCAGCTAGTTTTGTATTCTATGTTGTGTTGTTCGGGCATAAGTAAATTTATTGTGTGATGGAAATATAATAAAATTTATAAAGTAGGAATGTATAATCAAAGGACGAGAAAGACAAATAGGACGAATACAAGTCTGTTAAATAATCTTTAGTATTACAAATAGTATTTCACCGCAGTACACAAAAAAAGAAGAAAAACTTGATTTGACAGAATTATATATAATGCAAATTAAAAAAAGTGGTAGTTAATTGTTTTGAGACTTTTGTTGGTTGTATAGGGTAAGTGACATTATAGGTTTTTGAGATTCATCAGAATATTGCTGAATTAATTCTAATTTTTGAATTGGATTTATATCCAATTTGTTTAGGCGATATATTTCATTAAAAGTTATAGTTGAGTGATTTTTTGCTAATGAGAATTTTGAAGGAACAAAATTCTTTGCACGCATTATATTTTCAAATCTAGTTGATAAATACCGGTTAGCACAAAAGGCTTGTAGAGTTTCATCAAAAACTAAAAGAATTGGATATATTTTATAATTTTTTGAATTATCGATTTCACTTAAATTACAAAATGATTCAAAATTATTTTCAATATCAGTTAGCCGTTTTACTTGCTGAGAGATACCTTCAGACAAAACAAATTTATTATTAAATGCTTTTATAAATCTATCATAATCAGTAGAGAAAAGCATCATACGCGAAAAAATAGAGGTTTTAACCTCAAAAAGGAAAATATTTCCTTTGTATAGAATACCAATATCTGCGAATTCTCTTGAGCTTGAACCAACTTTAATAAATTTTATTTCATCATCTTTAAAAACCTCCTTAAAAAATTCTGTAATTACAGGTTCAGCAATATCTTTACCAAATACACCTTTAAATTTTTCTCGATCTACTTCTACAAGGATATCATAAACAATACTGAAAAGAGAATTAAAAAGATTGTATAAATCAGTTACCAAATAATCTTCATTTTTTTTATTAGTGGATACTGGTTAAAGAAGTTGTATTCAAATGGGATATCAAATTTGGGAGAACGATTTTGCCAATAGGTATCTATTTTATCATATTCAATAACTGCAAATTATTCAAAAAAAGAGAAAATTTCAGGATAGGATTGATCTTTTACTTTCTGAAATATCTCTCTTGTCTCTTTTATATCAACACCTAAGTATTCCTTGATGATATCACTAAAGTCAGTAAGATTTTGTGATTCTATTATTGAAGAAAATTTATCAAAAAAATAAAAAGCAGCTTGTAAATCATTTTCGTTCATCATCAAGTGAACAGTTTTAATACTAGAGAAGAACAACTTCTTGGGAATTGATTTTTTTGATACTGTATATTCATTTAATTCTAGGTAACTATTAATAAGAGCAAATAACAAAAATACTTCTTTAGTGCTGATTTCATTCTTTTCGCCAAATTCATCCTCGGGAAAAGAGAAAGTAAATTGTAATAAAACTAAAATGGCTTGGCGGTGAATAAGATAGACATCTCTTGAAACAGGAATGTTAAAGCGTTCAGATTGAAGTTCGAGGATTCTGGCAGGATCATTACTTGTGCCCAAATCTTGAGATGTTTGACTTGCCATACGAAGAATAGTTTCTCTAGTGTATGTTTTTAATATATCAGATATTTCTTTAATGCAGAGTTCATTTGTTACTTCAAGCTTGGTTTCGTCAGTGAAGGTATAATATTTTTTAACAGGTGGTTTAGGCATAATGAGTTATTTGAATATTGTTCGATATTGTAAATATTTTTTCAAGTTCCGATAAGGGGTGCATATTATATATGCACCCCGTGAGTTTAGCGGAGGGAGTGGGATTCGAACCCACGGAACCTTGCGGTTCGCCGGATTAGAAGTCCGGTGCTTTAAGCCACTCAGCCATCCCGAACGGTTCTCTCATAAAAAATCGTTCGGGAAAGCATTGATTCAAAAAACAATATAACAAATATCACAACTCTAATTCCAACAATTCACCGTGTTGAGTTAACCACTTTTTTGCTTTTTTATAATTTGGGACTTGCACCGAAACAATATTCCAGAAATCATCTGAGTGGTTTAATTCTATTAAATGTGCAAGTTCGTGAACGATAATGTAATTGATTACATATAGCGGAGCCTTAACCAATTTCCAATTTAGAGTTATTGATTTATTAGGGGAACACGAACCCCAGCTTGCTTTCATACTTTTTATATAAATACGATTGTATTTAACACCGAGAGTGTTTGAGTAGTAATCAACTATGGGCAAGAAGACTTTTTTTGCTTGAGCAAGATACCAAGCTTTGAATATCTTTTTGGTTTTGGATTTGCTATCCTTTGAAATTGTAAATTCAGTATCAAATCGTAATCCAGAAAATTGTTCATCCACTATTCTTAATTTATAATGATCCCCTAGATATAATAAGGATTCGCCGGAAACAAATTCCTTAGGCGATATAATCGGTTTAGAAGAATTCGATAATTTATTATAAATCCACTGTTTTTTTCTATTTACAACTTTGTCAACATCGTCTTTTGTCAAACGTTTAGGCGCGCGGACAATAATATTGGAGTGACGATCAATAACAATATTGACCGATTTACGTTCTGTGAAAATTATTTTATAATCTATTGTCATTTATTATCGAATCGTTTTTATAGCGTGCTACTTCAAGAATTCTTGTTGTGATTTCTTTATATTTTTCAAACATATTAGGAAGCTGAATAAACCTTTCATTCAACAATAATTTTTGGATTTCGGCTTTTAATTTATTTTGTGAGGGTATGCTATCCCAAAAGCCAACTGTTTTTAGTTCATTGTTCAGCAAGATATATAAATTTTGTGTAAGGTCAACAGCAGCCGAAATTTCGTTCTCATTCAATTCTTTGTCATTATATAACTCCCTTTTGAAGATACGGAAGAAAGGCATCTGCGTTGCACGATTTAGCCCATAGGTTTCTTCTTTTTCTTTATTACGAATCTTTTCACGAAGTTTCTCTAATTCTTCATAGATTTTATTCCAATCACCTTTGAATTTTTCGAATATTTCCTCAAGCATTTCCGAAAAAGTTTTAAATAATTCGGGGTCATCCTCAGCACTCACATCAATATAGTGACGTAATGCGTGTTCAATCTCGGCTGCTTTTGTTTTTGTGCGCTTACGTGCTCTAACATTTTCATAAAATTCGCTGTCAAGAATTGAAATAGGCTTAACTTTCTGATTAATTCCTTTTGAACTGAGGTATTCATCTGTAATACTTCTTAATTTTTCCGGTATACCCCTCATACTTAATCTTGAATCTTGAAAATGTTTTGAGCAAAGTAGATTAACTTCAACGAACCGTTGATAATCCATTAAGTAATCCAGTGCTTTGGGGTGTGGCAGCACTTTATTAAAGGCTGCCGAAAGTTTCTTAAACAGATTTAAGTATTCGAAACGAATATCTTCGTCATAAAAGAGATCAAAGAATGCATCGGGATCATTAAAATCAGTACATTTATATTTTTTTAGAAATTCCCAAATTTGAGTATGAAGCTGAATTAATTCATTAATTTCCTCTTCAGTATTACTTAGTGCATCAATAATTTCTTTTTGCTCTCTTTCAGCATAAGAATCAAGAGCTTGCTTTATATGATGACCGATACCGATGTAATCAATAACATATCCAACGTCTTTGCCGTCAGGACCGATCCGATTAACGCGTGCAATAGCTTGAAGTAAATTATGATCTCTAACGTACCTATCGAGATACATAACTTGTTCAACCGGAGCATCAAAACCGGTGATAAGCATTTCATTAACAATAATGATTCCGATGTTCCCATCTAGATCATTCTCAACTTTTTCGAAAGGTAATTTGAATCTTCTAATTTGTGTTTTATGAATATCGGAATTTGTATATGGATTAAAGCGGGGTTTATCATTATGGCTGTGTGAAATAATAACCGCTGTATCTAATTTTTTTAATAACTCGATATTAAGCTTATGTGGATTATGTTCTTCTAATTTTTCAATAAACTTTGGAAGTAATTCTTCGATTGCTTCTTTATAACGAATAGCCGCTTCACGGGAAACCGCAACAATTTGAGCTTTGAGTCTGTTGGGAAAGACAAAATTAATATAATGCTCAAGCATATCTTCAGCTTTAGATTTTATTGTTGGCATAGCTTCCAGATAAGCATCTCTTGAGCCGTAACCTAAAATCTGCATACGCTGAGCCAAGTTATATTCACTAAAAACATCTTGAAATTTTATATCCATTCCTTTTGGATTCGGTACTTCGGCATTATGAGTTCTGCCCTCATAAACTATTTTCAGGGTAGTTCCGTCATCAATTGATTGACGCATTGTGTATTTATCTATGTAATCACCAAAGTGTTGTTCGGTTAAGTCTATCGGTGTACCGGT
The DNA here is from genome assembly GCF_051488685.1 of Melioribacter sulfuriphilus. NCBI lineage: Bacteria > Pseudomonadati > Ignavibacteriota > Ignavibacteria > Ignavibacteriales > Melioribacteraceae > Melioribacter > Melioribacter sulfuriphilus. The sequence continues at coordinate 31,140 of NZ_JBPSEH010000005.1, read as the reverse complement.
ATAAGCGATATGAGTAGCGTTCGGCAAAGCACGGCGAAGATTAGCACCGAGCAAACTATATTGAGTGCGATACGCTTCATCGGTCATAACTAGAATATTTGGAGAGGGATTTAATTCAGGGAATATGTTTTCTAATTCGCGCTCTTGGAATTTATGAATCATACCCATAACAAGGTCAGGAGCAGGAGACGATAAAAGTTCTTTAAGTTTCCTAATACTATCTGCTCTTTTAACGGTATATCCAATACTATCGCTTGTTTCAGAGAGTTGTTCTTCAAGTTGCGTTCTGTCTGTTATAAATACGACTTTCCACGGCAGTAATTCTTTATGCTTACGCATTTCACGAACCATAAACATCATTGTGAGCGATTTACCGGAACCTTGTGTATGCCAAATAATACCGCCTCTTTCACGTGCATTCCTTCCTTCAATTAAGCTGCGGATTGATTTTTTAACAGCACGGTATTGCTGGTAACGGGCAACAATTTTTATTGTATTGCCTTTGTCGTCGGTTGTAAAAATTGTAAAAGAACGGATTAGTTCAATAAGATTTCTTTTTGTGAGCATACCGGCAATTAAACGCTGTTGATCATTTGGAGAAGTGCCTTCTCTTGATTGAATTTCGTCAAGTGTTTTAGGATATGGATCAGTCCAGCGGAAGAAATATTTTTCTGAATGAGTTGAGATTGTGCCGAATTTTGCAATCTGTCTATCTGTAACAACGGTAAATTGATTATAATAGAATAGAATTTGATTGCCTTCAATTCCCTCGCTGCGCTGTTAGGAGTAACGCATCAACTGATCAATCGCTTCGCCAATTGAATCCTTTACTTTTGGTGATTTACATTCAACGACAACGAGTGGAAGACCGTTTACAAATAAAACAATGTCCGGGATGATGTGATTCTCTGTACCGGGAATGCGGAGTTTGAACTGTGATATTGCGAGATAGCTGTTTTTAGTTTCATCGTAAAGATCAATGAATTTTACAGTGGGACTATTCTCACCGGTTAATTCATTGCGGGAAACACTTGTGCCCTTTAGAATAAACTCCAAGACTTCTTGATTGTTTTCAATAAGGCTACCGTCAAGAGTAACCGGTAATTTTTGAATTACTTCAGTTATTTGGGATTCGGTTAGAAAAGGATTTAGCTTTTTTAAAGCTATTCTTAAATCTTCCTCAATGAAAACATCGCTGAAACTTTTGCGTTTGCTGTGGTGAGGTTCTTGATGATTATCGAGAACGAGAGTTTCCCACCCTTGTTGTTCAAGCTGCTCAAGGAAAGGTTCCTCAACGTGGCGTCTTTCGTCCAGTTTAAGAGATTTGGCTATATCGCCTTTGTATTTGTTGTCGTTTGAGAGAATCATTTATTTCTCATAATAATAGATTGTAAATCAGTTTTTTATCGCTGCAATAACAGTTTCACGCGGGGATGGTAGTTCTGGTTTAAGACTTTTGCGCATTAACAAATTGTTCATAGTAATAAGGTTTTCTAACTTGGGTGTATGATCTTTCCCTTTACCAATTTTTTCCCATTTAAGAAATGCATTTAAATCACCAGTGTAATTAGGTTCAGTAAATAATGAATCTTCCTTTTCTCTAAGTAAATAATCATCAATAACATTTAATGCAGCCTCGCTTAATTCTTGAGCGGCTGGGGAATTGTAATCCTTAAAAACACGAATTATTGAAAAAGTAATTGACTGATTATTAATTGGAATAGAAGCTTGCAACATACATTCTTTTAACAATTGTACTATTACATAGTAAAATAAATGTCGAGTTTGCCCACGCGAAGATTTTTCCGCAGCACGACCGAATTTAATTTTTTGGGTTGTTAGCTTATACAATAAATAAGCTGCATATAGATCATCAACGGTAAAATCATCTCTTTCTACAATTTTTTTAAACATACTTCCACCCGGGGCAAATGGAGGATTCTTTCCATATGCTAAACCAGGTTCGTTCATCCAGCCCGCACCATAAACCTTAAGAAGATCGAAAGCATTAACCCAATCTTTATATTCTTTGGTTTGGGCTCCAGATCTTTGTAAAGCTTTATAAGAATCCCAACCACCTCTTTGAATTTCTAAATAAATATCAAATTTCTCTGACATTTCGTTATGCCATCTTCTAAAATCAGATTCAAGTGCAATAAAATCACGTTGACTGACTGCATTTTGACTATTGGTATAGCGAGTAGTATTAACCATTAACTCTTCACCCGCTTCGCCAACCTTTACAATTTTAACTACTACGATACCTCTATTTAATTGGGTTTTCCATTCTTCGAGTTCAGGATTCACACCAGTACCACCAGCTTCTAACCTTGTACTCAATGTTTCCCATATTGTGCGAGTTGTTTGGCACCCATTTACAACAAATGGTTCGACTAATTCGTATTTGTCTGATTCTAGGAACTTGAAATCCTCAACTACTATAGTTATGCCATTATTATACAAACCAAATTTTTCGGGATCGGTTTTTAATGTCTCCGCAATACCTTTGTTTACTTTTCGTCTGCTCCCTAAAAATTTTCTTACGTTCTTTTCATACAATAAATCTAAGTCAGATGTAGAATTTCGGTACTCTTTTAGGAAATTATAAAGATTAAGTAATTTTATTGAACCGACAAGCAAATCAGTACCAGAAGGAACTAGATTAGCTGTAAATGGTATTTTATATTTAACAGCTTCGGGAGTGGAAAGACGTTGATAAATTGTTTGTAAAGAAACCGAATCGGTATCAAAATTAAGACCTAATCTCTGCCTACCGATTGTTCTAACATCACTCATTGCTCGTTTAATATCATCATCAACGGGATCAATTGTTGCGAATACCAGAATAATTTTATCTTTTTCGGAAGAAGATGAACGGAAAACCTTCAATCGCTCTAATAAGTTTTCAGAAAAAGAATTAAGTCTTTCTCTACGACCGTCAAGTGTATCAATTACTTTCTGAGATTCTTGCAGAATTGTATCTGTTCCGGCAAATGCTTTTCCATATTTGCTTTGAATTAAATACCAAGTATCTCCCTCGATTTCATCGTTCTCGTTAGTTTGACCATTCAACAAAAAAGCAGCATCAATACCGCCATCACCGCTTCCATCACAAAAAATAAGGTTTTCTGTGTCATCCTCAGTATCAAGCCATTGCAATAATAGCTTGCGGGCAAAACGGTTTCCTAGTTCAACATTAGATGGATTTCCTTCGGTGATTTCTTCTAACCATTCTTTTTTGAATTCTTCATAAGTAACCATTATTACCTCGTTAGTTATTATATATTTTATTTATTCCCTCTATTAATCCTTCCACGTATATCTTTCTCTTAAATCATTATGCCAGTTTGGTGGAATTTTCTTGTCGTGCTGCAATCTGCCCACTATAATACCCGGATGTATATTAATTCGTTTTGCAAACTTCAAAATATCACTTTTGTAAAATTCATTTTGTTTAACGAAATCTTTATAGTCAGAAGAAGGGATTAAATTATCGGCGGCAAATTTATTTGCTTCATCTTCAAGAGCTTTTACTACAAAATCTACATCATCGCTTTCAATATAAACTTGCTGCTTATTGTGAAGTAAAATGTGACCAATTTCGTGGAACAGGCTGAACCAAAACATATCAGCCCATCTGCCTCTGATGGTAATCATCAATACGGCTTTATTTTTATTCAGCCAGAAAGCGGCACCGTGAGCGCAAGTTTTGGGAAGATGGGGAACTATGATAAGAGCAATACCGACATCGGAAAATTTATTCACTAATTCTTTTTGAAATTTCTCCGGAGATTTCATTGTTAAACTTCTTAAAACCGGTAACAACCTATATACTTTGTCGGAATCAAAAGGTTTCGTTACGGTTTTATAAGCCTCAATTTCACCTATTCTAAGCCAGGCAATAATAGCTTCTGAAGATATCTTGTGGTTTTTATTTATGTTTTGTTTGAAGAAAGGTCGATATCTTTTCACGTTATCCAAATTTAACAATGATGTAACCGCTAAAAATTTTTGAAGCTCTTCTACTTTGTCTGTGGGTGAAGATTTCTTTTCCACATAACCCAACTTCGCAAGTTCCTTGTAACAAAATTTGGTAATTAACGGCGTTTCTTTTTTTCTATTTTCCAACTCGTTTTGTTCTTGCAATCTTGCTAATGTGAGGCGGTATTCGGATTCAAGCCCGGTCCAGATATGTGCGGGTACATTTATTACCTTTTCAAGCTGCAATGCAGTATCGGGGGTGATTGCTTTATCTCCCCGAAAAATTGCACTAAGCTTGGCTGCCGGTCTGTTCATTCTTTTTGCCAGTTCATCTTTGCTCATTCCTAAATCTTCCAGTACTTCTTCAAGAAATTCACCGGGCGGGATAGGAAGATCGCTATATATTTCCTTAATCATCATAATGTTTACTTACCTCCTCAATCCGTGCAATTTGTAAATTTTCGCCGTGAAGCGTGAAGATCAATCTATTGAAACCGGTTAAATAAATTGACCATTCTCCTTTTCTATCACCTTTTAGCGGATGACATTTAAGAGCACGAATTGACTTCAATTTTTCAATGTCTTTTGATTTTTTTATAATATTAATTCTTTGAATATATTTTCTGCCGACTTGCACACCGTAAGCTTTAAAAGCTTCTTTGGAGTATTCATACTGTTTTTGAAGTATTTTTGTTTTAAACCGGAGTTCCAAATATTTTCCCTAAAAGAATGATTAAGAATACTTTACCTTTAGGGTAAAGTAAATATACAAATATATACATAGCATATGCAAGTTTATTATTTACCCCTTGGGTAAAATGCTTGGCGCCGTCATAATTTCTAATGGGACTAAAGTCCCGCTATTTTTTATATTTCATCATCCCGTGGCTAAAGCCACGGGCAAATTATACTTATGCAACAGCCACTAATAGCGGGGTTAATGTGTTATGCCACATTAGCTTTGCTGTTTATTTCCTCTATCAACTCTTCCGGTACTCTTACTTTGCCGGTTAGTAAATCTTGCATTAGACCGGATTTGAGAAGAGATAATTTCGATAAACTTTTGTAGTTACTATTCAGAAAATCGTCTATTTGATTTAATTTTTTTATTATTGCTTTTTGCTCATTAATATCTGTATAAACCACGTTAATTGTCTTTAAAATTCTTAAAGAAAGACCAGCTCTGCCAGAACCAGATGAAATTGATCTAAGTTCTTCATACCTAAAATCTAATTGATGATATAGAAAATAAGAATTATATAATTCTTGATTAGGAATAATAGCAGCAATTGATTGATTCGAAGTTGTCTCAATTTCAGTAATTGCAACTGTACCTCTTGTTTTGCCTAGACCAGCTAAAGCTATAAGAACTGAACCAATTGGATAAAATCTTGCGTTGGAATTTTCGAAGCCTAATTGGGTAATATTGACAGCAGTATTTTTAATTTTTTTATTATGCACTTCGCCGGAAGACAACCAAGGAATATTTCCATTTTCCCAATATTCTTTTTTTGCAGTTGAAGGTGTCCCACCGGTTGCTAATTCGAAATACTTTTTATTTTCTAAGTTAATTACTTCCCACTCAACCGGGATTCTGCCGATGGGGCTGTCTTTAAATTTGTGGGTTTTTTCTGAGCGGATGTTTCCGTTTTCGTCAATGCCTTTTGTAAGAAGGTCTTGCATTAAACCGGTTTTTATGCGTTTGTATTTTGCGATTAGTTTTTCTGTCTGCTCAATTGCTTTATCTACTGTTGAAAGGATGTGGGCTATGGCGGTTTGTTCGGATTTCTGTTGTGGAATTGAAATTGTTATTGTTTTTAGTTCACGCTGATTTAATTTAGAACGCGTGCCGCCAACGATATAATTTAAGATGTTTTTGTTTACAAGAGAGTAAAAAATATAATCTTGGTTATAACGTTTTAGTGCTCTTAAAATGTGAGCGTGATTATTAACCCAACTTTTCCCACTAATCCTATATGCAATTGGTCTAGTTTCATAGGATTCAAAATTTCCTCCATCTTCAGCAATTAATATCAAATCTTCATCAAAAATATATTTATCTATGTAGTCTTGCACTCCATTTGCACCATAATAAGGAATATTACCCGGAATTTTATTCCTTTCCTCCTCATTAAGTGGTATTCTAGAAGAATCAAGAATTTCACAGCATTCGCCTATGGTGGTGTTAATAAATTCACTCATTAATTAAGTAGCCTAATTTCTTAAGATATTGTGTTATGCATTTTGTAGTAGCCGTTCTTTCTTTTTCTATGAAAGATAAATCGGTAGAGTATTTCTCAAAAAGATTTTCAAAGAAATTAATAGCAATTCTTTTTTCTGCATTCATATAGCGTAATAGCTGTTCGGAGATAAGGTCGTTATGTTTTAAAAGTATAAGTTCCTTTGCTTCTTCCCTTGTAATTAATCCGCCGATGCTGTTAAACAAAGATTGAAGGCTGTCAATTTTATTTTGTAAGGTTGTTTTGTCTCTATTAAGTGCGTTTCTTTTTCGGGTTTCTGATTCCGGCAGTTCGGCTAACTCTTTATCTGCTATTTCAATAAGATTTTGGTATTCTGCTTTTTTCTCATCAATGCCGAATCGTTTCAAGTCAATTTTAATAGAGAGCTCCTCTTCTTTTTGAGCTAACTCTTTTTTAGAATCTTTAATTTCCTTTTCCACATCTTTTATTTTTTTGAGAGCTTCTTTCCACGCCTTCGGCGGGATTTCGCTTCGCTCAACATTTTCCGTCCCGATTTTGTCGGGATGTTCCATTTCATCTATAGTAAACTTAAGCTGGTCCCGCATAAGTTTGGCGGTAAGTTTTTCATCTTCATCCAATTCGTATTCTAAAAGAGATTGTGTTTCTTCGAGTATTTCTTCGAGACGACTTTCAGCATTTGAAATTTTAGATTCAATTTCATCAATATATTTTTTCTCACCGGTAAAGAAGCGGTTAATCATATATTCATCGGGAATAAGACCGGGAAACCAGCCATTGCTCTGAATCGTTTTAAGATCGTATTTTATGTTATCCCACCAGTTGACAAAAACACCGGCAATTTGGAATTCATTAAGAACATTGAAAAGCACAAGCTGATCTTTTAGAGAAGTAATAAGTTTATGACGCACTTCGGGAATTTTTTTTCCATTTGTAACCAGGTAACCAGCAATACTTTCGCGGACTTTATTGTTTTCATCTAAGGGTTCTAATGAAGCAAAATCATCTTTAGCAGACTGCTACCAGGTATTCAGATAATCAATCATATCCGAAAAGATTTTCTTCAGGTTGGGATTATCTTCGATTACAGATTTAATCTTTTCTTTTGTATCGATCTTTGCAAGAAAATCATAATAATGTTTGTCTTTATTCTTAAAAAGGATTGAATGGTTAATGCCAAATTTTGAAAAGATAATTTCATTTGAGTGGACTTCCGATTTAGGAACACCACCAATTAAATGTGCTCTAACATCTTCCGGTTCAGGTTCAGGAGTGTTGTCAACATAACGGCGAATATTAAGATTATAATCGTTGGATTCAATTTCGGTTAAATCAACAAGCCGGGAATATTTATCTACTTCGAGTTTGTTAGTGAAAACATAATCGATTTTTTCTATGTCTTCGGGACGGAGAGAGTTTTGATTTTTACCTTCGGCATATTCCGCATCGGCATTAATGAAAAATATTTTATTTCTAAGTTCATCCGGCTTACTTTTGTTTATTACAAGAATACAAGCGGGAATACCGGTTCCGTAAAACAGAGAAGGAGGTAAACTAATTATACCTTCGATTAAATCATTTGTAATCAATTTAGTTCTGATTGCTTTTTCTTTGCTCCCTCTGAAAAGAACTCCGTGCGGCATCACAACAGCAACCTTACCGTTTGGTTTGCAGCTTGCAATCATATGCAGAACAAACATAAGATCGGCTTTCTTACCTTTTTCGGGTGCATATTCATAACCGGCAAAGCGTTCCGTATGCTGCATATTATCACGATTGTAATTCTGTGAGAAGGGCGGATTGGCAAGTACACGATCGAATTGTTTTATTCTGCCGTCTGCAACATTCTGCGGATCGGTTAAAGTATCACCGTATTCAATATTGTATTTTGTGATGTTGTGTAGAATTATATTCATCTTACAAATTGCCAGCACGGTGGGATCGAGTTCTTGTCCGTGCAGATCAACATTTTCGTAATTACCGCCTTGTTCTTGGATGTACTGATAAGATTGAATGAGCATACCGCCGGAACCGGCTGTGGGATCGTAAATGCTCATCCCTTCTTGCGGTTTAAGAATCTGCACCATTAAACGAACAACTTGATAAGGAGTATAAAATTGTCCGCCTTTTTTACCGGCGCTGTCGGCAAAGAATTTTATTAAATATTCGTACGCAGCACCGAGCAAATCGGGGAATTCAAAATTATCATTTAATAATGGGGGAAAGTTTGTAAAGTGATCTATAAGGTCTTTTAGATCACGATCTTTGAGAATTTTTTTATTGTCTATTTCTTTATTGAAATCAATTCTCTTTTTAAGAACACCGGTTAATGATTCATTAGATTCTTCTAGCGCGTCAAGAGCTTTGTTGAGCATTTCACCGATATTTTCGTGAAGGTCTTTTATAGCGGGTTGTTGATTACCATTGTCATCAACGAAACCATCATACCAACGAGCGCGATCAGGCACATAAAAAGCCGGATAATAGAGGTCTTTGTTGTTAAGTAATTCCGTTAATTTATTTTTATCCTTAATATGTTTGAACGTAGATTCAGCTAATTCTTTTCTTTTTTCATAGAAAATGTCCGACATTCGTTTAAGGAACAACATACCGAAAATATATTCTTTGTATTCGGAAGCATCCATTTTGCTGCGGAGAATATCGCAGGCTTTGAGTAGAAAAGATTCGAGTTGTGAAAGGGAAATTTTAGAGCGCATTAAGAATACCTTGTTGCAAAATTTGTGTGAAAAAACAACTCATTAAAGTTAATTAAATTACCTAAAAATTATTAAGAAAAACATTTGATTCTTTAACTATATACAATTAGTTTGAATGAAATAATTCTTTACGAATGAATAATATATCTCTGCTGTGAATCTGCCCAAAAATTCTTAAACATAAGATAAGAAATTTAGATGGGACATAAACGGTACGGTTATCTTAGAAAGACAAAAGCTTGGCGACTAATTGTAAATGAATTAGCCGGGTTTGCAGCAGGGACCTCCGAAATATCCGCAATAGCTCAAAAGACACTTCAAGAAGTACAAGACAGATACAGCAATCTAAAAAACGATCCTTCCATAAATGCGGGCTTTGAGTTTTTAGTCCACGTTTCTTTGGCTTTCCAACAAGAAAATCCTTTAAAATATCTTGCCGAAAAAAAGATTTTAGATAAAGAAGAACTTTCTTTAATAAAATTGGCTAGGGGCGCAACCAAGTATAAAAACAACGAAGTAATTTCCCACGAATATCAAACATTTGCAAGACAGGCTGCTATAGACGCAATTAACAACTGGTACAAACAGAACATTGAAAGAGGGCAAAGTTTATTCAGCGAGGGAATTGATTCCAAAGCTATATTTTATAAAGCTGCTAACGGGAGCGGTTTTTGTGAGCTATCAAGATTGTACTTCTCCAAACTGACTGAACGGTATTTGAAGTATTACTTAGAAAGAGAAGCCGCTGCAAAAATTACTAATGTAAATGATAGAAATAGATTTTCTAAAGAGCTAGAAAAACAAGTAAATCAAATTTCGCAGCACGCTTTTGAAACCGCTAAAATTACAGAATCATTTGCTGCGGGGTGGTACAGCAAAAATGTTAAGAATGCATTCCCGGAAGAAAATGAAATAAAATATTTTCTATCACGTTCTTTTGGTAAAATGAAAAGCGAACTCTTAATGGAAGAGGAGAAATGAGAGAGTTCGTTGAACATATTGTAGCTTGCAACGGCATTCACCTTAAGGAATCCGGTAATGACCCGCGGTATTTAGAACTCAATCATAAGAATGAGAACGGCAGGGGCAGGAAGAACGTAAATATTAACCTCAATAAGTTTGTAACCAACATATATAAGTTAGACAACAGGTATAAAGATTTATTAGAAATTGCTGCTTATATATTTGCTGCAGATAGAAGGACATATAGAGGTAAACCGGATGATAATGAATATCACAGCTGGAGCAGATCATTTAATTTCCATATAACCGTAAGAGATTATAATTTCTGGAACAAATCCGATGTAAAGGAATTGTTAGAAGAAGCTTTACAATTTATGAGTGGCGACCATAGCTATAAGTTTACTTTTTATAAGGGTGGTAAGGATTTCCCTACCAGTATTTTTGATGATGAGAAATTTACTGTTGACAGACCGGATAATTTGAAGGTTGTGCTCTTTTCAGGTGGGATTGATTCACTTGCGGGAGTTATTGAATTGTTAGAAACAACCGATTCGGAAATATGTTTGGTAAGCCATCAAACAGGGCTACCGGGTGTTCAAACTACACAGAAGGGATTGTATAATGAGATTAAGAGACTATATCCCGAACGATGTAAACATTATAAATTCCGCTGCGGTTTAAGCAATACACCTTCAAGAGACGAGACTCAAAGAACAAGATCATTCTTATATACATCAATAGCTTTTGCGCTTGCAAGAGAGTATAACCAAGATTCCATTTATGTTTATGAAAACGGTATCACATCAATAAACTTTGCTGAGACACAGGATTTAATGAACGCTCGGGCAAGCAGAACGACACATCCCCAAACTATAAGAAGATTAGAAGAGTTATTTACGGTTATTGGCGAAAAGCAGTTTTCAATACAACATCCCTATTTGTATAAAACCAAAACCGATGTTGTTGAAGTATTAAAGACGTATGAACAAACGGCTTTATTAAACAGTTCAGTTTCGTGCAGTACAACAAGGAATAAAGCTCCGGGCACAACTCACTGCGGTGTATGTTCACAATGTATTGATAGAAGGTTTGCGGTTTACGCTGCCGAAGTTGAGAAATATGATAATACGGGACTTTACCATTTTGATTTTTTGGAAGATGATTTGGAAAAAGAAGTTACCAAAAAATTGCTCACCGAGTACATACGTTTAGCGCAAAGTTTTACAGAACAAAATATTGATGAATGGTATGAAGAACGTGGAAGTGAAATTATAGACATAATAGATTTTATTGAAGGCTCTTCTGAATTCGAAAGACTTGAAAAGTTATATAATCTTTGTCGAAGACATTCGAAACATATAGAAAAATCGATAAAGAGAATGCGAGATTTACACGACTCGCCTTATAAGCATCCTAGACCTAAATCATTTTTCAGTTTGATAATAGGACCAAGAGTTTATCAACAGGAAGCAGACCAAAACAAATCTCCTTCGAGAAAGGAAAAGGGATTAGAAAAAGAGGTTCCTTCGAAAGGGCTAAAGAAATTAGCGAAAGAAGCTTGCGAGAAATTAATTAAACAGGGAAAAATTACTGAAGTGCTGACTGAAACCAAGACAAAAAGAAATATCAGCAACTTAGTAGTTGAGCAATTGAAAAAGGAACGCTACATAATCACAAAAAGAAACGAAAATACTATCAGCGATTATTTTAGGAAATTTGAATTACAGCTTAGAAAAGAAAGAAACGGAAAATTAGTGGTAATAGAAAACCGTATAAAAAGATAAAAAAGGATCATCCCCAAAATCCCCACGAAATCCCCGCTTGTTCCCTCCCATCTTCCCCTTTTTATTGGAGTTAAAAAAAGGAGAAGAAAAGAAGATGAAAAAAGATGCAATTGCAAATCAGTTGGAAGAAATCAAAGCACTCCTACGAAAGAAAAACGACAAACCGCTCAACTTCAATCAAGCTGCCGATTATCTCGGCTTTTCACACTCATATTTATACAAACTCACTTCACGAAAAAAAATCCCGTGTCATCGACCTACGGGCAAGATGTTGTTTTTTAGTAAGGCGGAATTGGATGAGTGGATATTCGAAAACAGAAGTCAGGAGTCAGGAGACAGAAGTCAGAATAAAAACAATGAAGAAGAAGATGAGCCGCCGTAAGTCTGCTTCGATACAATCACAAAAATCGTGATTTACTCAGCAACCGGAAATACGAAGATTGGTTGATTGAGTGATTGGATGATTGGAAAGAAAACTGTTGTAAATAAATATTCTTTGGAAGCCCGCCTACGCTAAAGCTTCCCCCTACGCCACAGCTTCGGAGGACAGGACGGCGGATAGAGATTAAAAAGTTATAAAGAAAAAGGAAAGTCCGGCTACGTTCAAGGAAGGAACTTCGCCGCGACATTTGGAAAGCAAATGGAAGGATTAAATAACATAAATAGTGAGATGCATAATACCGGAAGTAATACAGATCCTATGCAATTGTTCAAACACTTTTCTGCTGAGGATATGGAAAAGATAAAGCTGCTTGCAGGATTGCTCGGTATAGGAAATCAGCAGCAAACTGTTAAAGAAACGATAACTGTTGAACAGGGTTTTAGTGAGTACAATCATCTTATTGAGTTTAATCTTTCAAAAAAATCTGTTGCAACTGCCAAGACTGCTGAGAGAAGATTTTTAGAATTCATTCCGGGAAACAGAGCATTAAATACAATTGAGCGAAAAGATGCTGAAAATTTAATGATGAAGATTTCCAAGTCCGCGCCTCTCGGTTGTTATAATTACCTAAAAATATATAGAACACTATTCAATGTGTTTGTAGATTGGAATTATATTGCTTCAAATCCCTTCCTAAAAGTAAAACTACCCAAAAGACAAAAAGATGAACCGGTTGTATTCACCGAGGAACAGATAAAGATAGTCTGTGAAAGACTTACAAAAAAAGGCAAAGATGTTATTGCCGATATGGTTCTCTTTGCAGTGGAAACAGGATTGAGATTAGATGAAGAAAATAATTTGAGATGGAGCGATGTTGACTTTAGGAATAAAGTAATAACCATCGGGAATAAACTGTTCAAAACAAAATCTAAAAAAGTAAGAAGGATTCCCTTTAATGAAAGAATGGAGAGAATCTTATTACGGAATTCAAATAGGCAACTTGAGAAGAGTAAAATTCTGAGAGAGTTTGTTTTTGTGCAGAGTAACGGAAAGCAATACAAAAAGGATACCGTTTCAAAATCATTAAAGAAAGTTATAAAAGAAGCAGGGCTGCCGGATGAACTTCACTGGCATTGTTTACGCGCAACAGCAGCAACACGATGGGCAAGTAATAAGGTACCAATATTTACTGTTTCAAAGCTTCTTGGTCATTCAACTGTAAATGTAACAACTAGATATTATGCCGGAATTGACTTGGATGAATTAAGGGATGCGGTTAATAGAATTTAAGATGTTCGATTGATGAGGGGAAGCCCTCACCCCGACCCTCTCCCAAAGGGAGAGGGAGTTTTTAGAAAATATTTAACGGAGTAATATTATGAGTACATATAAAAAATTAGCTAAAAATTATAAAAGTAGAATGGGAATAAATATACTGCCTCTGAAAGGTAAAAGACCAATGATTGAATGGGACAGATGGCAAAATACGATACAAACCGAAGATGATATTGAAAAGATGAATTGGAGCGGTTCTACCGGTCTTGGCGGAATACAAGGCATTAATGATTGGCGGTGCCTTGACTTAGATGCTGTTGAGGATTTTGAGATTAATGAATTGATTTTACAAGAATTGGGATTACCGGAAAAATATTGTTGGGTTGTGCAGAGCGGGAGCGGTGAAGGATTTCATATTTATATAAGGGTTAAAGAAAATGCTGAACGTCTTGATAAGTTAGGTGGCGATAAAGCAGTTTATAAATTTAAGTTAAAGAAAGATAGTTACTGCAAACATCTTGAATTACGGTGGAAAGACTGTCAAACAGCTTTACCTCCTTCTATGCACGAAAGTGGTGGTATTTATAATTTCTACTTTGATAACCCAGAAGAGCCTCCCTCCTTTGTTGAATTAGATAAAGTGATTGAGTGCCTAGAAAAGTTTTGTGTGATAGAGGCGCAAAGCGCAGAGAGCAAAGTGAAAAAAACTAAAGATGGTAGAAAAGCTGAAAGTGTCTACTATGACAAGGCAAGATTGGAAAATGCACTTGATTATCTTTCACAAAATTTACCGGATGGAAGTTATGAGGAATGGTATAAAATAGGCTTTGCTTTAGTACCATTGGGTGCACAGGGCGAAAAGTATTTTATTGAAATGAGTCTTAAAAACCCAAGCTATAATGACACCGAACTTGAGTTGAAGAAGAAATTTGAGTCGCTTGTTAAAGACTATGATGGCAGGGTTACATTAGGAACCATTTATCATATTGCTGAAATATACGGCTGGAAAAAGCCGGTAATAAAATTTTGGGTTCGTGAAAATGAAAAGATAAAAATCTCACGGATTCGATTTAAGAAATTTCTGGAAAGTGAAGGTTTCTGTAAATATAAGATAGAGTCTAATCATCTATTTGTAAGAGTTGAAAACAACATAGTTGAAGAAATCGACAGCATTGATGTAAAAGAATTTGTTATGAATTATCTGGAACGGATGGCTACGGAAGAATTTGAAGGAACAAGCCGGAACGAGATAATTGATGCTTTGATAAAATCTGCTAATCAGCTCTTCACACAACAGTTTCTTGAATTTTTGATCACAAAGAATATTGAATTTAATAAGGACACTTTTGATAAAGGTTACTTTTATTTCAAGAATGGTTTTGTTGAAGTAAGCGTAAGTAAGATTGATTTTCACAGCTATAAGGAACTTAACAAACACATCTGGAAGAAGCAGATTATAGATCGAAACTTTGTTGAAAGCAGTAGGCGAAGTGTATTTGAGGATTTTCTGTTTAATGTTTGCCGTAGCGAAGTTAAAAGATACGAGGCATTAAAAAGCGCAATTGGTTATTTACTGCACACCTATAAAGATCCTTCAATAACAAAATCCATTGTTTTTATAGATGAAAAGTTGAGCAACGGCGCATTCGGCAGAAGCGGGAAAGGTTTGGTTATTAAGTCAATTTCTAAAGTGAGAAATGTAGTAGTTGAAGACGGAAGAAATTTTAATCCTTCAAAGAATTTTGCTTTCCAGAGAGTAAAGGCAGATACAAACATTATTGGATTTGAAGATATTAGAGAGAAATTTCCGTTTGAAAGATTGTTCTCGATTATTACGGATGGGATTACGATTGAGAGAAAAAACAAAGATGAAATTCATATTGGTTATAGTGAATCGCCGAAAGTAGTTATATCAACAAACTTTTCGATTTCCGGAGTTGATGATTCAACAATGGACCGGCAGTTTATTATTGAGTTTTCAGATTACTACAATAAGACACATAGACCCGTGCACGATTTCGGGAAGCCTTTCTTTGGAAGCTGGACTGATGATGAATGGAGCGACTTTGATAATTTTATGATCGGCTGTCTGCAGCTGTACCTTAAGAAGGGACTGGTCACTTATGAATTTATAAATCTTGATAAGAAAAAAATGATTGATGAAACGTGTCAAGAATTCGTTGAGTTTGCGGAAGAAATAATTGGAATCGGTAAAGAGTATGAGAAGAAAGAATTATATGAAAGCTTCAAGAAAGAGTATGAAGATTTCGACAAACTCACTCATAGCAAGTTTACGCGGTGGTTAAAGGTTTGGGGGAAAGTTAAAAACTATGAGGTACAGGAAAGTAAATCGGGTGGGAAAAGGAATATTAGGTTTTATAAGAAAGAAGAAAAGGAAGCTGCATAGATTGGACAGTTTGGACGGAAATTATGCATTGAATTTATCGGGTAAAATTTTGTCAGGATAATGCGGCCAAGAGTTTATGATCAAAAATATAAGGAATACAAAAATGCACTTAACACCAGTGAAAGCCATAAAGAAACATTGTTTTGATTGCTCGGGCGGTTCTAAAAAAGAAGTTCGAGAATGTATTATTACAGATTGTCCGCTATACCTCTACCGTATGGGTAAGAATCCTAATAGGAAAGGGATAAAAAATAACGGCTCAAGTAACGTTTTGGAAAAGAAAACGGAACATTCAAGGGTAAATGTTGAAGCGTACTCTTAAAGTAAAAAGAGTACGCTTAAGGCGTATATTTTAATAATAAATTAACCGCTTCCAATAGGTTTTCTTTTTGAAGATGATAATAAATCCGCCAAAGGCGGACACGTTTGAGTTGTTTTTATGTTTCCGTGACCTAGTAATTCTTTTACTGCATAACGTGAAATACCGCGTTGAACTAATGCGTAAGAAAAGGAATGACGAAAAATGTACCGCAGAGGATTAAAAATTCTTCTCAAAAGAAAACCTTATTGCTTTAGCTATAACATTTGCACATATGTGCAAATATAATTACATTAGGGAATGAAAAAAGAAAAGATTGCGCCGGTTTGCGAAGTTGAAATTGTTGATGAAAAGAAAGTCGCGCAAGCCCAAAAGAAAATTGCCGATACTGATCAAGTTCTCGAGATGGCGGAAATTTTCAAATTACTTGGGGAACCAACTCGTTTGAAAATTGTTCTATCACTTATTAACAGCGAACTTTGTGTTTGCGATCTTGCAGCGGCGGTGGACTCAAATGTTTCAACTGTTTCGCATCAATTAAGATTATTAAGAAATGCGAGATTAGTTAAATATAGAAAAGATGGTAAAATGGTTTTTTATTCCATTGACGATAAACATATCAATGATGCGATTGAAAAAATTAAAGAACATACTGAAGAGTAATGAATTACAATTTTATAAATAAATCAACCCACATACTTTTACTACTGATATTCATCAGTCATCTAACATTCGCTCACGACTTGATGTCCGAGTATGTTTTATGCACAGGCAGTGATGGTCATATAGCAATAGAAAAAGTAGATGACTGTACCGAATGTAATAACGTAAATTATTTTGATCAGACCGATGGTGTAGAAATAAAACAACAATCTTGCGAAGATGTATCTTTAGAAGAAAATTGTTTTGAAGAAGAGCAGTTCCTCCCCAAAAGTAAATTTGTATTAACGGTTTGCATTGCTACATTTACTTTTATTCCAATAGAAACTTATAAAAAGACAGATTCTATTCAAATAATTTTTATCAATTAATAGATCAACCCTTAGAGAATTACACTACCGTATCCCTCATCATTTGATACCAACCATAAGCTTTATTTAACCTAAAAACATTCTAAAAAATTATTAGAGTAAAAACTAAAGGAGTTTTTATGCACAGAGTAATGTGTATAGTATTCGTACTGTTTAGTCTTCTGTCTTTATCTACAAACGGACAAACAAGCGGTAAATTAACTATTGAAAAAGCAGTTTCATTAGCGGTTCAGAATAATCCCGAACTAAAAACTTTACATTATGAAATCGATGCGCTTGGAGCAGCAAAGATCCAGAGCGGTTTAATGCCTAATCCCGAGTTTGAAGTTGAAGCCGAAAATATATTAGGAAGTAAAGACTTCAACGGTTTCGACAACAGTGAAATAACAGCGGTCTTGAGCCAGGATATTTTACTTGCCGGTAAAATAAGTAAACGGGTTAAAGTTGCCGAAACGAACATCTCGCTGGCTGAATGGGATTATGAAACAAAGAGAATAGAAATTATTACGGATATAAGAAAAGCTTTTCAACAAGCTTTAGCCGTACAGCTTCTGATTGAAAAAAACGAAGAACTTATAAAAGTATCGAAAGAGTTTGTTGTAAATCTGCAGAAACGGGTTGATGACGGGAAAATTTCTCCGGCTGAGGTATCCAGGGCTAAGATAATTCTAAACTCTCTACGGATTGACTTGAACCGTTTGAAATCGGAATATGAAAATTACAAATCGGAGCTGCTCTCGCTGATTTATCAGCCGGATTTAACTATAGACGAACTCATTGGCGAACTTGAATACCCAGTTGATGTTCCGAGTTACGACTCACTCTTAAACCAGTTGACGAATAACCCGAAACTCAAGAGATATGAAAGTGAGTATGACAAACAAACCGCAATTGTAAATCTCGAAGAATCGAAGGCAGTCCCCGATTTAACAATAAGCGTTGGATTCAAAAGATTAAATGACGCAAAAGCCAACACATTTTTGGTCGGAGCATCGATACCGCTTCTTATCTTTGATAGAAATCAAGGCGCAATTCAGGAAGCAAAAATTCGCGTAGATCAAAAGCAAAGAGAATACTTTTCTGTTAAAAACAGATTAACTCTGCAGTTAAATGTTCTTTATAAAAGGTTGAACACATTAATAGAGACCGCTGCTCAGTTAAAAAGCGAGTCAATCCCGGAAGCGGAAGACGCTTTCCAAATAATTAAAGAAGGAAATCTTGTAGGAAGATTTGCCATTATTGACGTGCTGGATGCCGAAAGAACATTGTTTGAGCTTCAGAATCAGTATCTGAATATTATCGGGCAAATTCATTCAACTCAAATCGAAATTGAAGGACTAATTGCAAAGGAAATAAATTAAGGGATTAACGAAATGGAAAAGAAAAATAAATATATATTCTTAATTATTGGTATAGCTGTTGGAGTAGTTCTAACCCTTGCGGCGGTGACATTTTTTGGTAAAAGTAGTGAAGATGTTCATTTGGAAGAAGCCGGGCATACCGAAGAAGCAGGAGAAGAACATACCGAAGAAGAACTTGTAGCTCTTTCCGATACCGAAATTAACGAACTCGGAATTAAACTTGATAAAGTCGGTTCAAAAAAATTACAGATGCATACCGATTTAACCGGCGAAATTGTACCCGACCCGAATAAACTTGCTCACATTGTTCCGAGGTTTGCCGGTGTAGTGAAAAGCGTTTATAAAGAAATTGGTGATAGAGTTAAAAAAGATGAAGTGATTGCAGTTATAGAAAGTAACGAAAGTCTTGTTACATACGAAGTTAAATCTTCAATCGACGGAGTTGTTCTCGATCTTCATATGACACCCGGAGAATTGATCAGAGACGACAAACATATTGTTACCGTTGCTGATCTAAGTTCTGTTTGGGCTGAATTGACCGTATATCAAAAAGATATTGATGATATTAAATTAGGGCAGAGCGCTCAAATTTATTTTAACGATATTGAAAATGCTGTAAATGGAAAAATATTCTATATAAGTCCTACCGTAGATGAACACACCCGCACGGCAACGGCAAGAGTACGTTTGAATAATTCGTCCGGTTACTGGAAACCCGGTATGTTTATAACGGGGAAAGTACTTACCGATTTTGTTGAAGTAGATCAAGCCGTAACTCTCAACGCAATTCAAAACTTCGAAGGACAGAAAGTCGTGTTCGTAAAAGATGGTGAAAGTTTTAGACCGCAGCCGGTAACTATTGGAAAAACGAATACAAATTACGCCGAAGTGTTAACCGGTTTGAATGCCGGGCAAACTTACATTGCCGAAGGAGCTTTTGTAATTAAATCGGAATTGTTGAAAGAATCGTTCGGCGGCGATGACGATCATTAATTTTAGGAGGACTTAAATGAATAGAATAATAGATTTTGCGTTAAAAAACCGGCTGCTGATCTCTGTTCTAGCGATAGTTGTTTTTGCGGGCGGTTATTTTAGCTATAAAAATTTACCGATTGATGCATTCCCGGATGTATCTCCTTCGCTTGTTCAGGTCTTTACAGTTACCGAAGGACTTGCGCCCGAGGAAGTTGAAAAGTATGTAACTTTTCCTATCGAAACATCAATGAACGGGCTGCCGAATTTGGAAAACATTCGTTCCGTTTCAAACTTCGGTTTATCCGTAGTTAATATTTACTTCGAGGATGGGACGGATATTTATTTTGCAAGACAAGTTGTAAACGAAAGACTGCAGGAAGCTCGCGAGCAAATACCGGAAGGATTCGGCGACCCGCAAATGGGACCTATCTCAACCGGAATGGGTTTGGTTCTTTTTTATTATCTCGACGATACAACCGGTAAATATTCCCTTACCGAACTTAGAACCATCCAGGATTGGATTATTAAGTACCAGCTTCAAACCGTTCCCGGCGTTACCGAAGTACTCGGTATCGGCGGATGGGAAAAACAATTTCACGTAGTTGTAGATCCCAATGCATTGCTACGATACAATATTGCGGTGAATGATCTGGTGGATATAATTAAGAAAAACAATCTGAACGTAGGCGCATCATTTATTGAAAAAGATGCCGAAGAATTTTTAGTCCGTTCGGTTGGGCTCGCAACAAAAATTGAAGATCTGGAAAACATCGCAATAAAATCCGAAGACGGTACGCCTATTTATTTGGACCAAGTTGCGAATATTGAAATCGGCGGGGCGGTAAGGAGAGGACTTCAAACAAGAAACGGAATTGAGGAAGTGATATCCGGTCAGGTAATTAAACTTTTTGGAACAAACTCATCAACTGTAATCAGCGATGTTGAAAAAAAGATGGAAGAGATAAACAAAACTCTTCCCGAAGGAATAGAGATCGTTCCTTATTACGAGCAAAAATCACTTGTTGAAGCTGCCGTAAATACCGTCACCAATGCTCTATTACAAGGAATCGCACTTGTTGCAATTGTATTGATTTTGTTTATGGGATCGATAAGACCGAGTATTGTTGTTGCAGTTTCAATTCCATTTTCAGTTTTATTCGCATTTATCGGAATGGAGTATTTCGGTATTTCTATCAACTTAATGTCCTTCGGCGGGCTCGCAATCGCCATCGGAATGATGGTGGACGGGAGTATTGTACTTGTTGAAAATGTGGACAGGCTGAAACGGGAATCATCACCGGATGAAAATTTTATTCATATTGTTGCTAAAGCAAGTAAAGAAGTTCTGCGTCCCATTATCTTTTCTATAATAATTATTATTACTGTTTTCATTCCTTTGTTTACTTTACAGGGAGTTGAAGGTAAAACGTTCAGACCGCTCGCTTATACAATTGCTCTCGCTATGCTTGGTTCGTTGATCTTTGCAATGCTTTTAGCCCCGGTGTATTCTTCATTCCTATTAAAAAAGAAGAGGAAAAAAACTAATGGTGATAAACAGAAGGAGAATTTAATAATCCGGCTGCTGCTAAAAATTTATAATCCCGTTATTAAGTTTTTTGTAAAGAACCGGATTGCGGCGGTAGTTCTGGGAGTAATAATTATTATTGCAGGAATATTTCTTTACCCAAGGCTGGGATCGGAATTTACTCCTCAACTTCAAGAAGGTACTCTGATAGTAAAAATTACTATGGCTCCGTCCATATCCCTTAATGAAAGCAAAAAAACAACAATGCTTATTGAAAAAAGAATAAAAGAGATTCCAGAAGTTGACGAGACGATTACAAGAATTGGGCGAGGCGAGGTAGGAGCACATACAGATCCGATTAACAGCGCCGAGTCATTCATTGTGTTTAAGGATGAGAGTATGTGGCGAAGCGGTATAACACTTGAAAAACTGGAATCAGACATACGTGAAAAGATTGAAGGTTTTCCAGGCATACTTGTTAACTTCACACAACCTATTCAAATGTCGGTTGATGAACTTCTAGAAGGTGTTAAGGCCGAGCTTGCAGTTAAACTTTTCGGGGAAGATTTAAATTTGCTAAAAAGTAATGCCGAAAAAATAGCAGGGGTTTTAAGAACAATCAGAGGCGCAGAAGATTTACAGATAGACCAGGTAACCGGTAAACCGCAGCTTAAAATTACTGTCGACCGCCATGCAATCGCACGTTACGGATTAAATCTTGCGGATGTTCAACAGGTTATAAAAACTGCAATCGGCGGAGAAACTTCAGGACAAATTTTCGAAGGTATTAGACGGTTTGATATTTTTGTCCGCTTAGCGCCGGAATACAGGAATAACAAAGCGGTTATCAGTGAACTGCTGATAAGCACGCCGACGGGAATGGAAGTTCCGTTAAGCCAGGTTGCTGATATTGAAGAAATAGAAGGACCACGACAAATCACACGAGAGCAGAATCAACGTTTTATTACAATTCAATGTAATGTTGTCGGTAGAGATATCGGGGGTTTTGTTGAAGAAGCTCAGAAAGAAATAGAGGAGGAAGTTTCTTTACCGGTTGGTTATTACACAACCTGGGGCGGGCAGTATAAACTGCAGCAGGAAGCGAACAAACGTTTTGCAATTGTCATCCCGATTACTTTATTGATTGTATTCTTCT
This sequence comes from Melioribacter sulfuriphilus, assembly GCF_051488685.1. NCBI lineage: Bacteria > Pseudomonadati > Ignavibacteriota > Ignavibacteria > Ignavibacteriales > Melioribacteraceae > Melioribacter > Melioribacter sulfuriphilus. Next base: position 9,045 of record NZ_JBPSEH010000005.1, on the reverse strand, counting down.
TGCTCTATTCCAGCTTCAATTCAATGAAGAATACCTTGCTGATATTTATAAATATCCCGCTTGCTCTTGTTGGCGGAATCATCGCGCTTTGGTTAACCGATCAAAACCTTTCAGTGCCAGCTTCAGTCGGATTTATTGCGTTATTTGGTATTGCTCTGCAGAACGGAATGGTACTCGTTACATATCTGAATCAATTGCTGCGCGAAGGAATACCAATTGATGAAGCATCGATTGAAGGTGCGAAACTTAGACTACGCCCGGTATTGATGACGGCTCTTACAACAATGCTGGGTTTAATGCCCTTGCTTATTGCAACCGGCACCGGAAGTGAAGTTCAAAGACCGCTTGCTACGGTTGTTATCGGCGGGTTGTTTACTTCTACTATACTTACGTTGATTGTTTTACCGGCATTGTATAAGTGGTTCCCGGTTAAAGTAAGGACAGGTGAAATGTAGACACTAATTTCACTAATTAGCACGAATACTAAATATATAATAAACCTCGAAGGTAATTCCTTCGAGGTTGCTCTAAGTAAGAAGTAAGATAGAATAATGGGAGAATAAAAATGAAAGAAATAAAAGCAATAATAAGACCGTTCAAATTAGATGATGTAATTACAGCTTTGCATAAAATTGAAGGACTGCCCGGAATTACAATTTCTGAGATCAAAGGTTTCGGAAAATCAAAAGCTAAGGATTCCGAGGATGCAATAAGAGAAGGATTACACGATTATGTTGAAAAAGTGAAACTGGAATTAGTTGTTCATAATGATATTGTCGATAAAGTTGTGGATACTATTCAACGAATTGCCCATACAGGCAACCCCGGCGACGGGAAAATATTTGTAGTTGAGGTGAGCAACACTATCAAGATTCGTACGAATGAAAGAGGAGAAGAAGCAATCTGATATGGACGCTTAAATAGGAATAAAAATGGAATAGAATAATCATGAATCTTTTATTGATTTGTTGCATCTTACTCTATAGAAATGATTAAATATTTATTAAAATATCGTGCGTTATCGGTAACTGTTTTAGTTTTAGCGCCATTATTATTTTGGTTCGTCTATTCTGAAATGGGACAGTTCACTATTGCAGATGAAATTCCGGCTTCACAAGATTATTGTGAACTGGTAAAAGTAATAAAAACTGAAACCGGTAAAACTGCGCTAAGTGATTTATCCAAACTGAAAGTCGGGAAATCATTTTTCCCCGCTTCTATTGACGGGATAAACATACAACGTAATTCATATAATCAATTAGATATTAAACATTTCTACATTCCGCAAAAAACCAACAAAATATATCTTTTCAACAGCACTTTTCTGATTTGATATTACTCCTTCTCGGGATGCACAGGCATTCTCTCTTTTCAAATTATCCCTTATATCTTAAAAGTATATAATAAAGCATATAATAATAATATTTATAATTTATAAAAAGTTACAAGGAGTAATACAATGTTACCTTTAAATAAAAAATGGTTTGCCGGAATTGCAATTGTTTTTGCAGTTCTGCTTGTATCTTTAACATTATTTGCGCAAGAGCATCCAAAGGAAAATAACTCTACGAATCATACTTATGATTCTTCTTACCTGAATACCAATGTTCCGGAACAGTATCGGCTTAATGATGACCAAATAAGCCGGGTAGATAAAATAAAAGCTGAATATGATGCATTAATACAACCGGAAATTGAAAAATATAATTCGGTTAGAGATGAATACTTTAATTACCGGCAGCAGGATGAAATCAGCAGACAACGTATAAGAGAATATCAAACCGAGTTGAGAAATATTGAAGATAATATCTACAGCTTAAAGACGGAAGCCGCAAATAAAATAAGAAATATATTCGGCAAAACTCAATTACCCTATTATAACAACTCAGTTTATGATAATTGGTGTGATATCTGGGGCTGGAATTACAACGGTTATATGGATTATGGAACGAGAGACCACGGATATATGGATTATGGATGGGGCTGCGCTCATCGGGATCACGGAATGAGAGACCGTTGCTGCTGGTAATATGATCAATAATTAATTGAGGAATCTCCCGCTGAATAAATCAGCGGGAGGGTTTATAAAATAATACTTGAATTCTTTAACCAATACAAGAAATATTATGAAACAGATAAAAAACAAAACCGCATTTACAATATTTATAATATTATTTATTGCGTCTATTGTTAATGCACAGGAAAATGAAAAATATAGAGTAATTGCCGGAATTAGAGTTAATCCATTAGTGATTTATGATTTTGAAGGTACAAGAAAAGAATTTGTACGAATCCACGGGGAAGTTGGTGCATTAGTTGATAAACGTACCTATTTTTCTCTTGGTTACACACCTTTTACAAACAGTATATACTCTTTTAATGAATATTGGTTTATACCTTTTAATAAACCGTTACCGATTTCGGCGGTTATTTCTGCGGAGTATATGTTTGATGATGAAAAACTTATACTTCAGGGTGGACCAAATTTCAAATTTAATGGTGGAAACGGATTTTTATTCCTTTTCACACCCGCAGATAAAATTGACTGGGGTCTTAAAGTTGGTGTGTTTATCCCAATAAACATAATATTAGGTAAGGGCTGAAATTTATATAAATATGAGTGAGCAAATGCTTCTCCCTGGGTAAATAATTAAGAAACAATGTAAAATAATTCAAAAAGGAGTAACAAAAAATGTCACAAACAAATTATGGCTTCTCAAAAGTAGTTAACCTCGGTTACGAAGAAGCAATTGAAAAAGTAACCGAAGAATTAAAGAAGGAAGGTTTCGGCATTCTAACTGAAATTGATGTTAAAGAAACACTAAAGAAAAAGCTTGATGTAGATTTCAAGCCGTATAAAATTCTTGGCGCTTGCAATCCGCCGTTTGCTCATAAAGCGCTTCAATCGGAAGAACAAATCGGCTTAATGCTTCCTTGCAATGTAATCGTTTATGTAAATGAGCAAAACGAAACTATTGTTGCAGTCATAGATCCGATTGCATCAATGCAAGCAGTAAATAATGATAAACTTGGTGAGGTTGCAGAGACAATTCAAAGCAAATTGAAAAACGTAATTGACAGTCTATAAATTGAACTGTTCTATACTTTGTGAAATTTCAGATTTGTTGTCTGTAAAACATCATTAATTATTTTTCAAATCTCAAAGGGAGGAAATAAAATGAAACATCTATTAACATTATTCTTTTCACTAGCATTACTAATTACAGTCAAAGCACAGATGCACGGAGGCGGGCACGGTAATTTCGATCCCGATTCATTAACAGAAACAACTTTATCGGGAACCGTCATTATACAGAATGATTTTCAGCATTCGCAATATTTCTTAGATACAAACAATGACGGAACCGAAGACTACTACTTAAATTTCGGACCATATTGGTACGAACCGGACAGTTCTAATGTAGTTAGACCTACAGATGGTGAACAAGTTACCGTTACCGGCGGCTTACACGAATCTACTAACCTAGAAATCAGCACCTTAGTTGTTTACGAAATAAATGGTGAGTTTTGGAGAGAGCCGTATTATTCATATTGGAATAATTTCGACGGGCACGGCAGCGGTGGTCATGATGGAGGCTGTGGAGGTCATACTTTTGGAACACGGCACGATACCCTTGAATATGTTTTAAAAGAAGGAACAGCATTGGTTGATACTACATTTTTTATGAATCATTACTATCTGGATGTAGATAATGATACCACTGTTGACTATTTCTTGAATTTTGGTCCTTGGTGGTACCAACCGGAATCAGGCGCTGTAAGACCTGAGAACGGTGAAACTGTCACTATTGAAGGTGGATTAATCGACGGAGTTAATTTTGATATTATCGTAGTTTATAAAATTAACGGACAAGTTTGGATTGATTCAAGCAATTTCAGAAATGGAATTGGCGGCGGCTGGATAACCAACGATATGAACGATCAAAGAAGATTTCATAATCCTTATGATGCTGAAGATCACTTTACGGTAATGCCGGGATGGAATCAAGGCGGCGGACATCATGGCGGCGGTATGATGCCTAATAATTTATTTACTCAAATGTTGGAATTATATCCTAACAATATTCCTAACGCACAAGGTCAGGGCGCTTTTATGGCTTATGAATTCGGTGCTTTCGGTGAAAACGGTAATAATATGTGCGGAGATGGTTTCAACAATCATATGGGATTCAGCAGTCAATCTAATTTCCAATTCCATTATAACGATATTCAAATTCAAGGAAATGAAGTTGACGAAAATTCTATTGAAGTAAAATATTGGGATGGAGCCGACAATAATTGGAAATCGATTAGCAATGTTTCAGTAGATCAGGAGTCAAACACCATTACATATTCAAGCGAAGATTTATATCAGTATGTAATTGTAACAGCCGACAAAGTTACCGGTGTTGAAACAAGTGATGGGGCTGAAATTCCATCTGATTTTGTTTTAAAGCAAAATTATCCGAATCCATTCAATCCGTCTACAACCATTGAATTTACACTTAAAAGTGCATCTGAAGTAAATTTAAGTATATACGATGTTTTAGGAAAGAAACTTACAACCCTCACTGATGGTATTTTACAAGCAGGAACTCATGAAGTGAATTTTGAAGGGCAGGATATTAGTTCAGGTATTTATTTCTATAGCCTAACAGTAGGAAATACTAAAGTTGTAAAGAAAATGACGCTTGCTAAATAATTTTATTAGCACCTCTCATGAATTGGGAGGTGTTTTTTAATTAGCCCTTTATTTGATTTATAACGGGAAAGATTATGTTGTTAATAAAATCGATATTTTTTATTTTTCCTTGCCGGACTTGCCGAAATTGGCGGCGGTTATCTCGTTTGGCTTTGGCTGCGTGTAGAAGGAAGTATCTGGCTTGGGTTAATCGGCGGAATAATTTTAGTTTTTTACGGAATTATTCCTACACTCCAATCCTCTCTTAACTTCGGCAGAATTTACGCGGCTTATGGCGGTGTGTTTGTGGTAATGTCGATTTTATGGGGCTGGACAATTGACGGCAAAGCCCCCGATAATTATGATTTGATCGGCGCTGCAATTTGTATTGTGGGAATAGCTGTCATTATGTACGCACCGAGGAGTGTTTAAATGAAAAATATAATTTATGAATCAACTATAAAATGCCCCAATTGCGGATTTGAAGAACTGCTGATAATGCCGGAAGATGCTTGTATGCATTTTTACGAGTGCGAAAACTGCAAGCAATTATTAAAACCTTTGAAAGGCGACTGCTGCGTTTTCTGTTCATACGGTTCGGTTGTTTGTCCGCCAAAACAGAAAGAGAATAAAGGTTGTTGAAAAAATAAAAGAAGGTAAGATGTCACAAGATCATTCGCATACGCACGAAGTAAAAGATTTCGGCAAAGCATTCGCAATCGGTATTGCATTGAATATTGTTTATATAGTTGTTGAAGTAATATACGGCTTAATAGTAAACTCATTAGCTTTGATTGCCGATGCCGGGCATAACCTTAGCGATGTTCTGGGATTAGTAATTGCTTGGGTAGCGAGTTATCTGGTTAAAAAATCCACAACTGAAAAATATACTTACGGATTAAAAAAATCTTCCGTACTTGCAGCGTTCTTAAACGCAATGATTCTTTTGGTCGCTATCGGAATAATAATTTGGGAAGCAATCGGGAGATTTGCCGAACCACAGCAAATTGAAGGAACCACAATTATGATAGTTGCCGGAATAGGTGTTGTGATCAATGCAGCAACCGCATTTCTCTTTTTCTCCGGTAGAAAGCAGGACTTAAATATAAAAGGTGCGTTTCTTCATATGGCCGCCGACGCCGGAATTTCTCTCGGCGTTGTAATAGTGGGAGTTGTGTTAACTTTTACAAATTTGTACTGGCTCGATCCGGTAGTAAGTATTGTAATAGCATTGATTATATTTTGGGGCACCTGGGATTTACTGAAAGATTCCACAAGCTTAGCGCTCGATGCCGTTCCTAAAGACATAGACAAAGAAGAGGTTGAAAATTATCTTAATTCTTTACGGGAAGTAGAGAACTTTCACGATCTGCATATTTGGGCAATGAGTACTACTGAAACCGCTCTTACTGTTCACGCAGTAGCTAAAGAAAACTGTCGCAGCAATGAGCTAATTAACAAAATAAGCGAAGCTCTCAGAGATAAATTCAATATAGTGCATACAACAATTCAAATAGAAGAACCGGGAGATAAAGATTGCAATCAGAATCATATTTAACGAAATCGACTTACCGAATTTCAAAAATGGATTGCTCCGCCGAAGAGCAGATGGTAAGAATGAAATTGGAAAGTTTGAGTAATATCAAAAAATTAGATTTCGATCTTACTAACAGAACTCTATCCGTAATTCATTCGGGTGATAATGAAAAAATAACCGAAAGTATAGATGAGTTGAATTTGGATTCATCTTTAATTGAATGCAAACCAATCGACGAGTCGAAAAGCATTCTCGCCGAAGAATCGAATCAGACCAAACTCTTGTGGACTGTTCTGATCATCAACTTTGCATTTTTTGTTATAGAAATGACAACCGGATTGATTTCAAAATCGATGGGACTTGTTGCCGATTCACTCGATATGTTTGCCGATGCCGCTGTTTACGGGTTGAGTCTGCTTGCAGTCGGTAAAGCGATCTCAAGGAAAAAGTTAGTAGCAAAGTTAGCCGGCTATTTTCAATTTACCTTAGCTGTAATTGGGTTTATCGAAGTTGTGAGGAGATTCATCGGATTTGAGGGCTTGCCCGATTTCCAAACAATGATAATAGTTTCAATCTTTGCATTGATCGGTAATGTCGCTTCGCTGATAATTCTGCAGAAAACAAAAAGTAAAGAAGCACACGTTCAGGCAAGTATGATTTTCACTTCGAACGATATAATTGTAAACGGCGGAGTGATTGCTGCCGGTATACTGGTGAGTTTGCTTAATTCAAAAATACCCGATTTAATTATCGGAGCAATTGTTTTTAGTGTTGTTATACGGGGTTCGTTTAGGATTTTGAAACTCGCCAAATAATTTTCATAAAAAGAATTCTAAGTTAATCGAAAGCGCCGAACATAGTAATGTCAAAGAACTTACCGATTTAGCTCTATCTGCTGATAAAGTTATTACATATTAAAGTAAACACAAGATAACCCGTTCAAAGTAATTGTCGTGTAAGAAATAGGAATATATGCATTGTAGATATTATTGCGATATGTGACTATAACAGATTTACTGCTTCTCTTAAGTTATCCTTCTGCAAATGGGAATAAATTTGAGTTGTTTTAATATTTCCGTGACCTAGCAATTCTTTAACAGCATAAAGAGAAATTCCACGTTGAACAAGAGCAGAAGCGAAAGAATGGCGGATCGTATGGAAATGAATTTTATCATTTAGTTTTGCTGCTCTTACTGCTTTCTTAAATTGTTTGCTTACAAAATCTTCATTTAACTTTATTCCTTCGTATCGAGAAAAAACAAGGGCGTCTTCAAACTTACCCAACTGATAACGGTTTTTTAGAATGGTTTGTACTTTTTGATGAATGGGGATTATTCTTTCACGCTTGTTTTTGGAATTGAATTCGCTTGAGTTTTTAACAGTGATGATATTTTCTGTGAAGTCAATCCAATTCCATTTCATATTAACTAATTCACCGAGACGCATACCGGTATAAAATGCGGTTGTAAAAATATCTTTCATTAGCTGCATTTGAGTATTGTTAAGAATAAGAATTAGTTCACTTTCTGAAATAAACACAGGAAAGGATTGCGGAACTTTGGGAGCTTTAATTTTATCGAAAGGATTAGCTTCAAGATAATTCCAAACTACAGCTTTATTAAATGCTGCTTTTAGGGTGCGGTGGTAAAGTGACGCTGAATGTTTGGAACTTGCTGAGGCTGAGGATATAAATTGATCAATGATTCTTGTTGATATATGAATAAGCGGTATATCTTTTATGTGTTTTTGTAAAGCTGCAAAAGAAGGTTTGACAGCTTTTTTAAGATACTTTTCTGAATAAGTATTGCTTACATAAGTTTTATATTCTTTAACGAAGCTACTGAGTTTTATAGAAACTTTTTTCTCTTTTGGTTCTTCCGGTTCAACCTTCTTTTCTTTTGGTTTAGGAGTAAAGGATTTTAGAAATTTTTCCGCTTCCCTTTTGTCGGTTGTCTTTGTAGAAATTTTGGTTCTCTTACCATTTACAAAATAGATAACTTGGTAATACGGTGATTTTGTATCTCTTGAAAGAAACATAATAATACTCCTTCAAGGATGTACCGACTATGTACCGACTGCCGAAAAGCTGGGAATTGACAGCAGGATTGCAGAAATCCCACTGTCTGTCACGCAGGAGGTCGCGAGTTCGAGTCTCGTCGGCCCCGCCAAGAAACTCGCATTAAGCGGGTTTTTTTGTTTTAAATGGATAAGACAATGCAGTGGTATACGTATATAATTTATTCTTCATCGACTGACAGATATTATGTTGGACACACACAAGATTTGACCCTGAGACTTGAACGACATAATTCTGGTAATAGCCGATCGACAAAACACGGCATACCATGGGAGCTTGTATACTTTGAAAGTTACTCATCAAAGTCAGAGGCGATGAAGAGGGAATATGAAATTAAGAGGAAAAGTAACGAATATATTTAAGCATTAGTATTCAGATTATTCAAGTTCATAAAAAATTTTTTAAGTAACTCATAAGTAATTATGCAACATTTTTCGATTTTCAACAGTGATTTAAGAGCATCTTTGATTTAGTGATGTATTCCATAGCCTTTAACTCAGTTGATATTCTGTCTAGTTCTCGGTAATGAAACTGCTACCCTTTTAGCCTGCTCAATTATTTATTTAGGATATAATTGTATAATATCTCAAATAAATTTAATTTGAATTTATACACTATTTTAGTAGATTTATTCATGTATCTATTTGGTTGTTGGAAAATTTACTTTAATAATAAGAAACCTCTGAAAAATTATCCAGAATTTAAAAACTTTTTAATGAAAAGCGTTGTAAGAGAATAAACAAAAAAGAG
>NZ_JBPSEH010000004.1:90000-296515 GCF_051488685.1 Melioribacter sulfuriphilus | reverse complement strand
TTACTATGAATCCTTTTCACAAAAGTCCGACGCCATGAAAAGAGAAAAGTTCTTCAAAACTGGCAAAGGACGAGAATATCATATTATCCCCTCTTAATTTTACATATAAATTTTAATCTCATAATACTAATCCAAGTCAATCATATTTCTATCCCAACAATTAATAGAGCAATAATTTTTTTACTCACGAAATAAAGTTATTTTTGAGATATCAATTTTAATATTTCTATGGATGCAAATAGAGACAAAGATTATATTTTACGATGCTTTGAACTAGCACTCAAAGGCGAAGGAAAAGTAGAGCCTAATCCGATGGTTGGTTGTGTAATCGTCAAGGATAATAAAATATTATCCGAAGGTTATCATGAATATTTTGGCGGACCACATGCAGAAGCCAATGCTATAAATAATGCAAAAGAAAATCTCGAGGGAGCAACACTTTATTGTAATCTTGAACCGTGTTGCCATACAAACAAAAAAACTCCTCCTTGCGTACCGCTGATAATTAAAAACAAAATTAAAAAAGTTGTTATCTCTTCAATAGATCCTAATCCGCTGGTAAATGGCAAAGGAATTGAGAAACTACGCCAGGCCGGCATAGAAGTAATAGTAGGCATTTTAGATGACGAGTCAAAAGAGTTAAATAAAAAATATTTTGAAAGTTTGAAAAATGTTTAGCGGTATCATTGAAGAAATAGGTTGTATAGAAAAAATCGAGAAAATTGAAAACGGAATTAAGTTTTCAACAAAATGTAACCTGATTTTTGAAGATTTAAAATTGGGCGATTCTGTCGCCGTTGATGGTGTGTGTTTAACTGTAACTTCGATAGATAATAAAATTTTTACAGTCGAAGCTGTAGGTGAAACTTTATTTAAAACTACACTTGGAAAAATTAAATCGGGTGATTATGTAAATTTAGAACGCGCAATTAGATACAACGAAAGAATAGGTGGACATCTTGTGCAGGGACATGTTAATCATAGAGGTAAAATAAGAAGCATAATACCAAAAGGAGAAAATTATTTATTAGAAATTTCGTATCCATATGAATTGAAAAAATATTTTATTAAAGAAGGGTCAGTAGCAATTAATGGCATTAGTTTAACTATTGCCCAATTATACGATGAATACTTAGTAATTTCTGTAATTCCATACACGTGGGAACATACAACACTGAAATTTAAAAAAACAGGCGACCTGGTAAACATTGAAGTTGATTTGATTGCCAAATATGTAGAAAGATTACTTAATTCAAATGAAGATTCAAATATTACTATAGATAAATTAAAAAAGATGGGTTACTAAAAAATGTCAAACGAAAATAAGTTAGACACAATTGAGCATGCGATCGAAAAATTCAAAAAAGGCGAGATGATTATTGTAGTTGATGATGCCGATCGCGAAAATGAAGGCGATATTATAATGGCTGCTGAATTTGTGACACCAGAAGCAGTAAATTTTATTACACGCGAAGCGAGGGGTATTCTGTGCGTAGCAATTACTCCTGAAAGAGCAGATCAACTTGGACTCGACTTAATGGTTAAATATAACACATCTCCCCATCAAACCCCTTTTACCATTTCAATCGATTACAAATACGGCACAACAACCGGTACATCAGCTTTTGATCGCGCAAAAACAATTAAAGCAATAGCAGATAATAATGCTAGAGCTGATGATTTCATGCGTCCTGGACATGTTTTCCCACTTATTGCTAAACGTGGGGGCGTTTTGAAAAGAGCCGGTCATACTGAAGCCGCTGTTGATCTGGCTCGCCTTGCTGGTTGTTACCCCGCAGGCGTATTATGCGAAATACTGGATAGCGACGGTACAATGTGTCGTGGGGACAGATTAACTGAATTTGCTAATAATCATAATTTATCAATTATCTCAATTGCCGACTTAATTGAATACCGCCGAAAACGCGAAAATTTAATTAATAAAATCGTAGTAGTCGACCTTCCATCCAAATACGGCGATTTTAAATTGCACTTATATGAAAGTACAATAGAACCTCATGAAAACGCATTAGCACTTGTTAAAGGAAATATATCCGATGGGAATCCCGTCTTAGTTAGGGTCCACTCAGAATGCTTAACAGGCGATGTCTTTGGTTCTTTAAGATGCGACTGCGGAGATCAACTGGTCACAGCGCTCGAAATGATTGAAAAAGAAGGTCGAGGAGTACTATTATATATGAAACAAGAAGGAAGAGGAATAGGACTGGTAAATAAATTACTGGCTTATTCTCTACAAGAAAAAGGAAAAGATACTGTAGAAGCCAACGAGGAACTCGGCTTTAAGGCAGACCTGAGAGATTATGGAATGGGTGCTCAAATCTTGAAAGATCTCGGTATTTCAAAAATCAGATTACTCACCAATAATCCGAAAAAAATTATTGGACTAAAAGGCTACGACCTCGAAATTGTAGAACGTGTGCCGATAGAAATTCCTGCTAACGAAGTAAATAAAAGATATCTTAAAACAAAAGCCGAAAAATTGGGACACATGATAAAAAATTTATAATAAGGAGGAAACATGGTTAAAATTACAGAAGGCCTACTAAATGCAGAAGGCAAAAAGTTTGCAATTGTGGTCTCACGTTTCAATGAAATGGTTTCCAAACAATTATTAAACGGAGCACTCGATTGTTTAATACGCCATAAAGCCGCTGAATCGAACATTCAGGTATTCTGGGTACCCGGATCATTCGAAATTCCTTTAACCGCACAGAAATTGGCTCAAACAAAAAAATATGATGCTATAATTTGTTTGGGCGCAGTAATTAGAGGAGGTACACCACATTTTGAGTATGTTGCCTCTGAAGTTGCAAAAGGGATTGCCAATGTTTCATTAAACACCGAATTACCTGTAATATTCGGTATTATTACAGCAGATTCAATGGAACAAGCTCTTGAAAGAGCAGGTGTTAAAGCTGGTAATAAAGGTTGGGATGCAGCACTATCTGCCATCGAGATGGCTGATTTATTAAGTAAAATTTAAATTATAAGTTAATTCTTTTTTCAGAAATTTTCCCGTAATGCTTTCTTCAACATTTGCAATTTCTTCGGGCGTACCGGCGGCTATAATATTTCCGCCGGCATCACCTCCTCCAGGTCCAAGATCGATAATATAATCTGCCACTTTTATTACATCCAGATTGTGCTCAATTACAATTACCGTATTCCCCTTATCGACAAGTTGATTCAATACATTTAATAAAATTCTTACATCTTCAAAATGGAGACCAGTTGTTGGTTCATCGAGCACATATAATGTTTTGCCAGTTGCCACTTTACTCAATTCTGCAGCTAATTTAATACGCTGTGCTTCACCACCCGACAAAGTAGTAGCCTGCTGACCCAATCGAATGTAACCCAATCCGACGTCATAGAGAGCTTTAATTTTTCTTTGAAGTACGGGTAGATCTTCAAAAAAATTCAGAGCTTCCTCAACTGTCATCTCCAGAACATCAGATATTGATTTTGTCTTGTATAGAATTTCGAGGGTCTCTCTGTTGTATCTTCTTCCATTGCAAGCTTCGCAAACCACATAAACATCCGGCAAAAAATTCATTTCGATTTTTTTAACTCCATCGCCACCACATTCTTCGCATCTACCTCCTTTGACATTGAAACTAAAACGCCCAGCATTATAACCACGCACTTTCGATTCAGGTAGCTGCGCAAATAGATCTCTGATATGCGTGAAAATACCCGTGTAAGTAGCTGGATTTGATCTAGGAGTCCTGCCGATTGGCATCTGGTCAATCTCGATTATTTTATCAATATATTCGAGTCCTCTTATGTCTTTATAAGGCAGTGGAACAACTTTAGAATTATAAATTTTCTTATAGAGTACGGGAACCAGAGTCTCGTTAATCAATGTTGATTTGCCAGATCCACTAACCCCTGTTATAAGAGTTAATGTACCAAGAGGAATTTTGAGATTTACGTTCTTTAAATTATTTCCAGATGCCCCTATCAATTCCAGAAATTTACCAGTACCTTTTCTTCTCTCTAAGGGTATATCAATCTTCTTTTTATTTTTTATGTATTCAAGCGTTAGCGAATTAAATCGATCGTCAATTTCCATTAATTCTTTCGTTTTCCCAGTAACGCATATTTTACCTCCGTGTTCTCCGGCCTTGGGGCCGAGGTCAACAATGTAATCAGAGTTTTCAATTGTTTGTTTATCATGTTCAACAACGATGACGGTATTGCCAAGGTCGCGCAAATTCTTTAATGATTCGATAAGTCTCACATTGTCTGATTGGTGCAATCCAATACTCGGTTCGTCAAGTACATAAAGTACACCCGAAAGTTGCGAGCCGATTTGTGTTGCAAGTCGTATTCTTTGCGATTCTCCGCCGGAGAGAGTCCTGGCAGAACGTCCTAAAGTCAAATAGCTCAGACCTACGTTCATTAAAAATTGTAATCTCGATTTTATTTCCCTCAGAATTTGTTTTGCAATCAATTCTTCTCTTTCGGTAAGCTTGAGGTTATTGAAATATTTTAGGGCATTATCGATCGATAGATTTGAAACTTCGGCAATATTCAAATCGCCAACCTTAACAGACAATGCTTCCTTCTTAAGTCGTCCACCGTTGCAGGCAGAACACGTATGAGTACTCATATAAGCTTCTGCCCATTGACGAACTTTATTTGACGATGTGCTTTCATAGTAATGTTTAATATAATTCAAAACCCCACCAAACTTATGCATATAAGTAACTTCTTTATCGCCGGCGTATGTATAAGTAAAAGGAATTTTTTCCTGTGTACCGTTTAATAAAACATCGAGTTGTGTTTTATCCAAATTTTTAAGGGGAGTATCGAAGTCAAAACCAAATTGTTTCGCAACACTTTCAAGTTGTTTAAAAAACCAAATTGATCGGGGTTTCCCCAGAGGTGCAATTCCTTCCTGGTTAATAGATTTGTCCCAGTCGGGTATAATCAAATAAATATCGAGCTCTTTTTTTTCTCCAAGGCCATCACATTCTGTGCACGATCCGTAAGGGGAGTTAAAAGAAAATGAATTTGGTGCAAGTTCTTGAAATCCGATACCACAATGTGCACATGCAAAATCTCTACTGTACCAATGGTCATTTTCCCCATCGTTAATAATTACACTTCCATTACCGTAATTTAGAGCTACTTCAACCGATTGACGAATCCGATATTTGGAAGCCTGATTAACCTTCAATCGATCGATAACTATTTCGATGTCGTGTGTTTTATATCTATCCACTTTAAAATTATCAATTAATTCGTGTACGACCCCGTCAACACGTACCCTCAAAAAACCATCCCTGAGGATTTCATTAAACAATTCTCGATAGTGCCCTTTCCTGCCGTGAATGACCGGCGCAAGTATTTGAATTTTTTTCTCAGCAAATTCATTCAGTATAATATCAATAATCTGGTCGGACGATTGTTTTTCAACAGGTCTACCGCAATTATAACAGTAAACTTTTCCAATCCGTGCATAGAGTAATCTGAGATAGTCATAAATTTCGGTAATAGTACCAACAGTTGAGCGTGGATTGCTTGCCGTAGTTTTTTGTTCGATAGAAATAGAAGGACTTAATCCTTCGATTAAATCGACATCTGGTTTTTCCAGTAGAGTCAAAAATTGGCGTGCGTATGTCGATAACGATTCAATGTAACGCCGCTGTCCTTCTGCATAAATAGTATCGAATGCAAGCGTAGATTTACCCGAGCCGGATAAACCTGTAATAACCGTAAGAGTATCACGCGGAATTTCCAGATCGATATTCTTCAGATTATGTTCCCGCGCTCCTTTTATTATAATTTTATTATGTTCTTCCATTTCAATAAATTTGCTCAAGTTCAATCTCTTATTTTATATAATAAACAGACTAAAATCAATCCATTTTTCTACTTATACCAATGACAACAATAAAAACGTTGAAAAAAGAGAGTCAATATAAATTCAGGGAAAAAGGTTCGCTCTTTCTGTCGCAGGGTTTTCCTGCCGAGACGATTGATGCTGCAGAAGAAATTCTGGAACGCATAAGGAAAAAATATTACGATGCCACGCATAATTGTTATGCTTTCAAAATTGCCGACGGGAATTTTAGATATTCTGACGACGGCGAGCCGAGTGGCACTGCCGGCATCAGAATATTAAATGCCATAAATCACTTTGATTTAACAAACATAATTGTGATTGTAACCCGCTATTTCGGGGGTGTTAAATTGGGCGTAGGTCTACTCGGAAAAGCTTATTATAACGGAGCTTATGAATTGCTCAGAAACTCAGAAATTAAAGAATTAAATCTTTTTTTGAGGACTTCTCTAAAATACAATTATAAGCATTCAAGTTCCGTCCACCATTTATTATCAAAATACGAAGCTGTCATAGAAGACAACATTTTCACATCTAAACCTGAAATTATTTTTAGCTTGCCAGCTCTTAATTACGAGCAGTTTAAATCTGACCTCGAGAGTCATTTTCCCCCACAAAACGACGGCAAACGCCCGATAGAACTTACAGAAAGACTTGAAAAAATTTACAAATAAATTTTATATATCATATCCGAAAATATTGACAAATATGGACTAAATAACTAATTTTAATTAAGATATAAATCTCTTTTTAATAATCTTAGAGAGGACTGAAGTATGATTTACACCAAAACTGGAGAATATGCAATTAGAGCAATTTTATTTTTAGCGCGCCAATCGAAAGACAGATTAGTAATGTCGTCTGAGATTGCTAAAAGCGAAGATATTCCTTCACATTATTTGGCAAAAATCCTTCAGAGAATGGCAAAATATGGCTATGTCGATTCGTTTAAAGGCAGAGGTGGCGGCTTTAGAATTACCGAATTGGCAAAGAAAAGTTCTATTCTGGAAATCGTAGAAAGAGTCGAAGGACCAGTTATTAACCTTAAATGCGTTACGGGCTTAAAAGAATGCTCCGAAGAAAATCCATGCCCTCTGCACGACGAATGGGAAGAATTAAGAAATAGAATTTATAATTTGATATCAAGCAAGTCGGTGCAAGAAGTAGCAGAAAAATATGCAGAAACCCTCAGTAAAAACACCTCACGTCAGAAATAACATTTTGTGAAGGGTTGGTAGCTCGTCTTCAACCCTTCTTTACTTGCCGTATTTCATGTCGTTAAAATAGAGCTTTAGAAAACTCAAATCCTCACATAGAAATTTCAAATTATTCATCGATTCGTAAGTAAGCTGTAGATATTTTTCCTCAAAAATTGTGCGAAGAAAATCGGTAGCATTAGACAAAATGCTTACCAGTAATTCCCTGATTTTGATAATAGTGTCAAGATATTCTTTCTCAATTGTCTGTAAATATTCGTTCTCCAGATGTTCGTCTTTTCTCTGAATAATGCTGATAATACCCCTCGAAAATTTGGCATGAAACGAAAGCTGTTCGAGCAATTCCAATTTATCCGACTTTATCGATAATTCAGCCAGTCTATAGATATCTTCTTTAAAATGAAGTTTACCTTTAGATAGATCTTCGATGTAATTACAAATTTTTTCCGCTTCTAATTTTGAATCTTTCATTTTAATTTAACTCCTATACCGATACCGTCGCCTACGGGAAGGATAGAAGAACTGAGTGCCGGATGCTCTAAAAAAAGTTGATTGAATTGACGAATTATACTGGTTGACTTATTATAAGAAAGAGGTACACGATTGGCAGCAGGATAACCATGCCACAGCAAATTGTCGATGAATAATATTCCCCCTTTTTTAAGAAGCATTAACGAGTAATAAAAAAGTTTTTCGTAGTCTTCTTTGTCGGCATCGAGAAAAATAAAATTATATTTTTTTTGAAGCGAAGGCATTATCGACAAAGCGTCGCCCTCTATAATTTGAATCTTATCTGATAGACCTGAGCGTTCAATGAACTCAGCTGCTAGTACTATGTTATCTTTACTTTTCTCGATAGTATCGATCACCCCCTTTTTTCTGAGTTCTTTTGCAATCCGTATGGTTGAATAACCGATTGCCATACCAATTTCGAGAACTCTTTTGGGGCGCGAAATCAGTATTAATTGCTCCAATAATTCAGCAGCTTTCCAGTCGAGTATAGGAATTCTGTTATTGAGGGCAAATTCCTCCATCTCAAAAATGAGAGGGTCGTCATTCTTACGTAGTTTCTTAAGATAGTCTATCTGAATCTTATTAATAATTTCCGGCATATTACCTCATCAACATGATTTTAATAACTTTTTGCTTCCCATTAATCAAAAACCTGCAAAAATATATACCGTTCGAAACATATTGATTATTATTACTTGATCCGTTCCATTTGAACTTATGCCAGCCTTCGTTTAAAGCTCCCTCATAAAGCGTATAGACCTTTTGTCCCAATAAATTATATACACTCAGTTCAATATTGCTCGTTTCGGAAAGAGCAATTTCAATATTTGTTTCTGCATTGAAAGGATTAGGATAGTTCTGAAGTATTGTGGGTTCAGAAGGGATTCTTTTTTCTACGACATTCAAATTATAACCAACGTTAAGCAAACCGTACTGAATTTTATAGTATCCTGACGATGGGACCCGTATTTCTTTTCCGTCTATTTCGTATGTATAATAAAACGACATTACTTCTCCATCTGATAAAACAGGAAGTTCGAATTGATAAATATTTTTTTCCTTTTCAACAAGTGGATATACAGAAAAATTCACATTGTCGGTCGATATATATATTTGAGGAACAGTAATCTCATTACTCATAGTATCAAAAAAAGTTTTATTGAGAATATATAAACTCCCAATTTTGTTCAGATTCGGGAAATTGATTGCTCGCAAAGAGGATATTAAGCCCCACCCTCTTTCGTTATTTGGAGAGGAAGAGTTATCGCCTGCCTCGAGCATAATGTGTCGTATTTGGTCATTAGTAAGATGCGGATAAAATGATTTTAACAAAGCAGCAATGCCCGCTGTTATAGGAGTCGAAAAAGAAGTGCCGTTGCCGGAATAATAGCCATCGGACGTGGCATAACTTACGGCTGAACCCAGTGCCACAAGTTCAGGTTTAATTCGTCCATCGGCCGTCGGTCCACGGCTACTGAAACTCGTAACTCTGTTGCTATCATCTACAGCGCCGACAGCAATTACATTAAAGGCATCGGCAGGACTTATAATTTTCCCGTACCGATTATCGCCGAATTCTGCGCCCCAACTTGTTGTACCTTCATTCCCCGCCGAGGTAAAAGTTGCCACACCAAATTCAAAAGCTTTATTTAGTGCACGCGCAACTATTGTCGTTCTACCATTCATATCTTCAAAAAGATAGGAAGATTCGGGTTTATCGAAAATATTATATCCGAGTGAACTGCTTATAATAAAAGCACCATTGGCTTCGAGCCATTCGACTCCAGCAGCATAATTGTCTTCTTCCAGATGTGTTTCAGACGAAACATTTTCTGTTTTTGCCAATAAATAAGAAGCTTCGTAGGCAGGTCCAATTATATTACCGGGATCATAACCGGCAATAATAGATAAGACCGCCGTACCGTGCCTGTCCTGATTTGCGAGGTCTCCTTTTAACGGCTCGTTCTCAGTAATATTGTCATTTTGAATGAAATCTTTTTCACCAATTACATTCACAAATTTCAAGGCAGGATTATCCCTGTAACGAAATCCAGTATCTAATAAACCTATAATAACACTTTTACCAGTTATACCATGATCGTGGATGTATGGAATATCTGAAAGAAGATTTTGTTTTAATGAGTAACCGTAGTTTTCTTTAAAAATCGATTTTCTAATCGAGTTACTAAACAATTTATTATAATTTTCGGGGTATACGTAATTATATTTTTTTACTTCACTGACTGAATCGACAAAAGGAAGAGATTTAATTTCGTCGAGTTTACCCTCTTCTATATAACATGAAACCGCATTGAACCACTTGAGCTGATGTACAATTTCAGCTCCCAATTTTTTGAGTTTATCAACATAACTTGAATTTAGAGGCAAGTCTTCATAACGGAGTAGATTGTTTTCACCAAAAATTTTTTTCCGTCTTTCGATTGTCGACGGACTCAGTAACGAGCGGATCTTACCTTCGTCAATTTTTTGAAGACTGCTGATATCTTCTTTGTCTTTAAAAAAAACAAAATACTTCGACTGGGCAGATAAATATTCAGTGGTGATTAGCAAAAAGCAAGATATAATAATAAATTTCATTATAAATCAGTGGACTAATTTAGCAATTCGATTAAGTCGAACAGAGCCCAGCAATTTAAAGAAATCGGAAAAAGGTATTGAAGGATCCCACGACCAATAAATCATAAAGGCTTGGCCAATAACTTTGTCGCGCGGCACAAAACCCCAGAAGCGGCTATCTGCGCTGTCATCGCGATTATCTCCGAGCATAAAATAATAATCTTTCTTAATTGTGTATTCGGTAACTTCTTTCCCATCAATCAAAATTTTATCACCCGCCACTGTGACAACTCTTCTTCCAAATTCTCTGTCAATTATTGTTCGCCACTGTTCTATGTTTTGTGTCGATAATTTTATAACATCTCCTTTTTTGGGAACTACGACTGGACCATAATTGTCTTCGTTAAAATTAGCTCCCTTTGGAAATATTCTCGGGTTAGCCACTCCTTTCGGTGTTACATAAGGGTTTGCATATTGAATATATGGCGGAATCCAGGCTTCTTCTCCATTTATGAACACAACCTTATCAATGATTTCAATTGTATCGCCCGGTAAACCGATGCATCTTTTTACGTAGTTGCTAATTACACTCGGACGCAACTCGTCCCTGTCGCCTGGATATTCGAATACAACTATATCGTACCTTTCGGGATCTTTTATAGCTGGCAATTCAAAATATGGCAATACAATGTTTGTAAATGGAATTGTACGAGGAGAAGTTGCTCCGTAAATAAATTTATTGACAAAGAGGAAGTCACCAATAAGTATTGTCTTTTCCATCGAACCTGTTGGTACCCTCGATGTTTCTATAAAGAATGTCTTAATAAATAGAGCAGCAATTGCAGCATAAAAAAGATTCTTAAATTGATCATAAATTTTTTGGAATGTAGTTTTGACCGGTATTTCGGATTTTTTGTTTTTGTGTTCCATATTTTTCCCAGTTAGTATTAGTCTTCAATTTGCAAAACTGCCAGAAAGGCTTCCTGAGGAATTTCCACATTCCCGACCTGTTTCATTCTCTTTTTACCTTCCTTTTGTTTTTCAAGTAGTTTCCTTTTTCTTGTTATGTCGCCCCCGTAACATTTAGCCAGTACATTTTTTCTGAGTGCTTTTATATTGGTTCTGGAAATTACTTTATTACCAATAGCGGCCTGAACGGCAATTTCAAACATATGACGTGGTATCAATTCCTTCAATTTGGTACATACTTTCTGACCCCACGTATAAGCTTTTTTTTCGTGCACAATGATTGATAGTGCATCGACTTTTTCTCCGTTCAGTAGTATATCTAGTTTTACCAGGTCAGATTCTCTGTAGCCAATAAATTCGTAGTCGAAAGAAGCATAGCCTCGCGAAATCGATTTTAATTTATCATAGAAGTCAAATATGATTTCCGACAGAGGAAATTCAAATGCCATGTCTGCTCTTGTTGGATCAATATAAGTAGTATTTATGTAAACACCTCTTTTTTCAATAGCAAGTTGCATTAAGTTCCCGATGTATTCGCTGGGAGTTACAATTTGTGCTCTAACGTACGGTTCTTCAACTCGATCAATTTCACCCTGCGGGGGCATATCGGCGGGATTGTCTACAATTACTTTTTCACCATTCTTTTTGTATACCCAGTATTCAACGTTAGGTAAAGTTGTAACAATCGACTGACCGAATTCTCTTTCCAATCTTTCCTGAACAATTTCCATATGAAGCATACCGAGGAAACCGCATCGGAAACCAAATCCCAGCGCAGCAGAGGTTTCTGGTGTGAAAGTTAGTGAAGAATCATTGAGTTTGTATTTTACGAGGGCGTCCCTCAAATCTTCATAATCATCTGAATTGGTAGGATACAAACCACTGTAAACCATCGGTTTAATTTCTTTATAACCGGGTAGCGGCTTTTCGGCACCGTTGCGTACATGCGTAACAGTGTCGCCTACTTTGGTATCTTCAAGTTCTTTAACATTGGCAATCAAATATCCCACATTACCCGCTTCTAATTTGCCCGTCCTGATGCGATTTAAGTGGAGGATTCCAATTTCCTCAGCCAGATACTTTTTCCCACTGGCAAAAAACTTTATTTCATCTTTTTCATTTATTATGCCGTTGACTACTCTTATATACGCTATAGCTCCACGATACGAATCAAATATTGAGTCAAATATCAGAGCTTGTAATGGAGCATCAGGATTTCCCTGGGGGGCCGGCACTCTTGCCACAATAGCCTCAAGTATCTCTTTGATACCCACGCGTGTTTTAGCACTAGCCAAGATAATTTCGTCTTCTTTGCATCCAATTAAATCAATTATTTGTTTTTTTACCTGGTCAATCATCGCGCTGGGCAAATCGATCTTATTAATCACGGGAATTATTTCCAGACCTGCATCGATTGCCATATATAAATTTGAGATTGTTTGAGCTTCGACACCCTGTGCTGCATCGACAACAAGTAAAGCACCTTCGCAGGCAGCCAGCGAACGCGAAACTTCATAAGAAAAATCGACGTGCCCTGGAGTGTCAATTAGATTCAGGATATAAGTATTGCCATCGTCAGCATTGTAATTCATCTGAATGGCGTGGGATTTAATGGTAATCCCTCTTTCACGCTCCAGATCGAGACTGTCGAGTAATTGTTCTTTTGCTTCCCTTTCAGAAATTGTATGCGTGAATTCGAGCAATCCGTCGGCTATTGTCGATTTTCCATGATCTATATGAGCTATGATACAGAAATTGCGTATGTTTTGCATGCCTAAAAATATATAATCCGTTGCGAAATATATAAATAAGTGACCCTATTTACAATTTACTCATTTTTCCACAACTCCAACTTGCCAATCAATTTTTTATTAAATTTGTACCTGTATGCTAAGGACAATTTATATGAAACGATTATTTCTCATTTTCATTCTTTTCAACTTTCATACTCTTCTTGCACAAAGTTTGAGTATTGCAGTCCTTTCATCTCCAGATGTCTCAAATTATAGTAGTGCGGAACTCGATTCGTTAACAAATTACATTAACTATAAAAGCAATGCAGACCTGATAATTTTAATCGGAAATTTAATCGATGATTATCAATCTGTAACTAAAATAAAGACATTTTCAGATAAGATTAACAAAGACCTACTTTTCCTTCCTTCGGCCAGAAACCTTTCAAAAATTAACTCAATACTGACGATGCCGGAAATATTCAACGACAGGTTTGATTTAAAGTTAGATAAATTTTTTCTGTTGGGTACTTCTCCTCTAATACCGTTCAAAAATTATCGTCATATTTCGGGGGAATTTTTTAACTGGTTGAGCGAAACACTCGATACGATTTCATTGTCGGAAGAAATCTACCTTTTTCTGCCAGAACCGGTTAACAACCTGGCCGATAACTGGAAAGAGATGCTAAAGATAATCTCTTCAAAAAATCTCAAACTTATTGTTTGCGGAAATTCCTCTCGCACTGAATTAAATAACATTTACGGCTATCCGGTACTCAACTTAGAAAATTTTAAATCAGTAAAATCAAATAAGTGGGAATTGCCTGAAATTCAGATTACGAAGGATTCGATAATCATTCAATACGGAAAGTTGCTTGAAGTTATAGATAAGACAATAGAATTAACAAAAGAAAAGATTGAAATCGACACGAACTCACTTCCAGATTCGACAATAGTATTTAAAGCATATCTTGAAAATGATTTGTACAGCCGTCCCATTTACTACAACAATAAATTATTTATTGCCGATGCTTCTGGCATTCTAACTTGCCGGGATACTAACGGTGATATCCTTTGGGATTACGATCTTAACGGAGATATCCACGGCTCAATTACAATGGCAGATCGAACGATCAATGCAGTTACTTTCCAAGGCGACCTGCAATCTGTTAGCTTAACTGGCGAACAATTTCAGTCAATCGGCTTCAACGAATATATAACCACCTCCCTATTGCCAATAGACTATGAGGGCAATAAGGAATTAATGATTCCCAAAGTTACCAAATCGAAGAAAGCACTTGTCTTCGGTACCAATGAAGGTAAAGTTTATTGCTATGATCTAGAAACTTTACAAGAATACTGGGTTAACGATATATCGGATGACGCTATCAACGACAATCTCATCATTCACGACAATAAAATTTTCTACACATCCGACGACGGATTTTTATACTGCATTGACGCCCGTACTGGACTTTTTATATGGCGATGGAAATACAAAAAAGGGATTGAACTTTCCAATTCCGAATTAATTATTACATCGAACTCGATTTTTGCAGTAGCTGACGACGGCCAACTTTTTTGCATCGATTATCTTCTCGGGAAATTAAACTGGTACAGAGATAAATATAAACTAAGAAAAGAACTTAGCCTCAGCAGCGACGGCAAATATCTTTTTTCATTCAATGATGAAAAAATACTGGTATTTGCCGTAAACACTGGCAATATAATTAAAGAAATAAAACTAGACCAAAAAATTAATTTCCATGCATTTCCTCCACTCTATTTAAACGACAATATGTATATCCTGGCTGTTGATGGAATAATTTATGTGTGGGACGGCAATAAAAAAATCAAAAGAATTTTTTCTTCAGGGAACGCGCCAATTCTAAGCATGTCTGTATTAAATGATTCTAATATATTGATTTCCACAACTGATGGGCTGATATTCAATCTAAACTTGAACAAACTGGTAAACTGGAATGAAAAATTTTGATGGAATTATTTTTGATATCGACGGCACTTTAGCAGATACTCATGAACTCATTTTCGACACATTCAACCATGTAATCGAAAAATATTTAAATAAGAGAATGAGCAATGATGAAATCGTCGCCCTTTTTGGTCCCACGGAGGATGTTATACTTAAGGAGTATTTTGCTGAAAGATACACCGATGCAAGGAATGATTATTACAATTATTACCAAAAAAATCATAAAGAAAAGGCTCCTGCATATCCTGGCATCGAAGAAATCTTAATATTCCTGAAGAGCCGTTCGATACCTGTTGGAATTTTTACCGGGAAAGGGAGACAATCCTCTGAAATCACTTTAAAAGAACTCGGATTGCTCGACTACTTTGATTTAATAATAACGGGCGACGATGTTGAAAATCATAAACCCGATCCAGAAGGTATAAGACTCTTTCTCTCGAAATTCAATCTTAAAGAAGAAAGAGTACTTATGGTAGGCGACGTTGCCAATGATGTTAAAGCGGCGCGGGATGCAGGCGTTAAATGTGCACTGGTTTTGTGGGATAAATTTTCACGAGAGAAATTTTATAATGTCGAAACTGACTTTAAGTTTTACAGTGTGGAAGAATTTAAAGAATTTATTAAGCACAATTTCGATTAATCTATCTTAATTGCTTATCGGATAAATAAAAGAGATTCTCGGTTCAATACGCCTTTGTGGTTTGTAACCCATAATTTCGTTTAGATTATTTCTAACCGGTTCGAAAGTCCAGCTATAAAAAAGTGAAAAAAGAAAATACTTTCGAAACTTATATCCCGCTTCGGCAAATGCAAATGAATGTTCGTCTGTTCCAAATAGATCCGTAAATTTTTCTATACCACACTTGTCGTATCCAGCACGAAAGGTGTAAGGAAACTGTTCAGAATCGAAAATAACTTGCAAATGTAAAATGCCGTCGTTTACTCCAACGGTCTTACTGAAACTGCCAGAAATTTTAAGTATGCCAAACCAATCGCCTGATAGTTCACCGAAGTAGCCGCTACCAGCTTTAACTTGCTTTAAAACATTTAACTTGCTACTAAAAGTCTTTTTGCCATAGTCCAGAGCAAACTTTTCAATTTCATAAAGAGAATTGAAGTAAGAAGGTATAAATTCTTTGCCGATAAATCTTTTTTCGATTCTTGCAAAGAGTTTTACTATCGAAAAACCTTTAAAGCCAAATATCATTCCAATTGAAGTACCGCTGCCAAAGTTAATAATCTTAGAATGATCAACATAAAAATCGAGGTCAGCGATTTCTGTTCTCAAAATCGGAAGACCGACATCGAAGCCCACTACAGTTGTATTGCTCTCCTTCTGATTAGCAACAAAAAATGAATCGATGAACTTTCCCGACGTAACACCCGCATTATCATCTGTATCTGTAACAAGCGTAGCACCGATTTCAAGCGAACCGACAACTAACAGACGAGCCAGGTTTGTATATTTTAGTGGTCTAACATAAAAACGTCCGCCGATCAATCCACCACTGCCGAAATTACTGTAGACCAACTCGAATCCATACTCATTAAAGTCAGCGTCAAATGCAAGCCCGATTTTTTTTGAATCCAGAGAAGGGCTGTTATTATAAAGATAAACTATACTGCCGTGACCTAATGTGGTATAATCGAGTGCACCCAGGCGAATATAAAGCGGATCGTTCTTTTGCCCGTATCTGACATATCTGATTAAACTTAGATAATCTGAAAATTCGTTGAAATTTTCAGAACGGATTTTGCCATCGGCTGTAAAATTGATATTCAAATCCAAACCGATCCCAACTTTTGAAATCGTAAATTCGGGAAACATTCTAAATGTATAGTGCGGTGCTCCGTTAATCCAGTTGAGTCCGAATCCACCTCCGAAATATGAATTGCCGCTATATGGAATTAAACTTTGTCCGCAGGTAAGACTGTTTATAAAATAAATCGAAATAAAAAAAATAAAATACCGCATAAAAGGAGGGGGTAATTTTAACTTATTTTTTTTGTTACTTCGATTCCGAGTTGTTCCATCCTGTAACGAAGTTTAGATCTCGACAGTCCCAGAATTTTTGCAGCCTGCACCTGATTGCCGTTTGTAATCAAAAGGGTTTTCTGAATCAGTGTTTTGACGACTTCGTCCATAGTTACACCTTTAGAGGGAATTTTAAGTACAAGACTGTCGGAATCGTTAACCGATTCTATTTTCTTTTCGATCAGAAAAGCAAAATGATGAACTCTCAACATATCTTCTTCGCAAAGAAGAACAACTCGCTCCATAACATTTCTCAGTTCTCTGATATTTCCTTTCCATTTGTAGGATTTAAGCAAGTCGAGAGCCGCAGGATCGATGCCAGCGATCGATTTATTAAATTTCTGATTGAACTCCTGAAGGAATGAATATGCAATAAACGGAATATCTTCCTGCCGTTCACGCAAGGGAGGAATTTCAATTTTGACAACATTCAAGCGGTAGAACAAGTCCTCGCGGAAATTCCCCTTTTTTACTTCTTCTTCGAGATTTCTGTTTGTTGCTGCCAGAACTCTCACATTGACACTTATTTCTTTTTCGCCGCCGAGACGATAGAACTTTCGCTCCTGCAAAACACGTAAAAGTTTTACTTGCATATCGAGACTCAATTCACCAATTTCATCAAGTAAAAGAGTTCCGTTGTTAGCCAGTTCAAATTTACCCAGTTTTGTTTTTTGCGAAGCTCCTGTAAATGCACCTTTTTCGTGACCGAACAATTCGCTTTCTGCCAGTTCTCTCGGAATCGAGCCGCAATTGATCGTAATGAAAGGAGCTGAAGCTCTCGGACTGTTTTGATGGATAAAACGTGCAAAGACTTCTTTTCCGGTACCGCTTTCTCCTTCGAGCAAGATTGTAGTATCACTGCTTGAGGCTAACTTTTCGACAGAATCCAGAAGACGTTGAATTTTTGAGCTCCTACCAAAAAATTCTTTCGTCAATTTATCCGTTTCAAGAATCGAATGAAGTCTGTCAATTTCACTTCTAAGTTTAATATTTTCAAGAGCCTTATCGAGTACAATGTTTAATTGTTCCAGTTCGATCGGCTTGAGAAGAAAGTCGAAAGCACCGAGTTTAATTGATGTAACCGCCATTTTTATGTCAGCGTATCCCGTAATCATGATTACAGGCAATGTCGGGTAATCTTTTTTAATTAATTTCAGTATATCGATACCATTGTGCGTGGTGAGATATATATCGAGAAGAATTAAATCGGGCTGATATTTTTTGACAATATCGGACCACTCTCCTGCGTCGTTACAGATTTCGACTGAATACCCCTCTTTGACAAGCACTTTTTTAAGGGACATTGAGACCAGGTCGTCGTCATCAATTATTAAAATTTTCGGTTCCATTTAAACCCGATTTAGAAAATGAATTTAATAAAAAATCTTGAGCCTTTTCCGAATTCCGAATCAAATCCAAGTTGTCCGCCCATTTCTTCAAGTAATCTTTTACAAACTGTTAGCCCAACTCCGCTACCTTTTATTTTACTTGTATAAAATCCGGCAAGAATTTTTTCTTTATCTTCTTCTTTAA
The DNA here is from genome assembly GCF_051488685.1 of Melioribacter sulfuriphilus. Classification (NCBI taxonomy): domain Bacteria; kingdom Pseudomonadati; phylum Ignavibacteriota; class Ignavibacteria; order Ignavibacteriales; family Melioribacteraceae; genus Melioribacter; species Melioribacter sulfuriphilus. The sequence continues at coordinate 278,073 of NZ_JBPSEH010000004.1, read as the reverse complement.
TGCCGCAGCCGAAATCTTCAACTTCCCAGACAATTTTTTTGTTTTCTGGAGTTTCATTGTATGAAGTTTTCACATAAATAACGCTCTTATCCTTTGAAGCTTCGATACTGTTATTAATCAAATTCAGCATTACTTGAAGCAATTTATTCTCGTTAATATTAATTTCAGGAATGTTAGGATCGAACTGCTTTATGATATTGATATTTCTTTTGGAAGCAGTAAATGAGATTATGTCGATAGCTCTTTCGGCAACAGAATTGATGGAAACACTTTTTTGACGATCGCCCGATTTACGTGTGAAATCGAGTACATCGCTGATGATAAAATTAATCCTTTCGAAAGCCTCCAGTGAAGAAGCTATTGATTCCCTCAGCTCGGCTGAAAGTTCTTTTTCGAACATATTGAGGTAGTCAAGATTCAACTTGATTACAGTAAGAGGATTGCGAATTTCGTGTAGTAATCCCGCTGTTAATTTACCTAATAAAGTCAGTTTATTATTCTGGATATAATCTTCCAAAACCCTATATTACCCTTTTATTGGAACCAGATGTAACTAAAATATAATCCAATCACTTGCAGCAAAGTTACAAAAAGATTTTTTTATTAAAAAATATCTTATTCGATTTATGCATTTAATCCATTGGATTTATAGAAATTGATAGTTTCTTCAAGAGCAATTTCCAGAGGGATTTCAGGTACAAATCCGAGTTCAGTTTTCGTTTCGGCAATTGAAGCCACACTTTGCTTAATATCTCCCGGCCTTTCAGCAAGATGAACAATTTTCGATTTACTGCCGGTTAAATCGATAATCATCTCCGCTAATTTATTGATAGTAATACTGCTTCCTGTAGCGATGTTAAAAGTACCCTGCGCAATCTTAGATTCTGCAGCCATGATATTTGCTTTAACTACATCTTTAACATAGATAAAATCGCGCGTTTGATTGCCATCACCAAATATTAATATGTCTTCTCCTTTTATCGCTCTTGTGATAAAAATCGGCACTGCTGCTGCATACTGGCTTGCCGGATTTTGTCTGGCTCCAAATACATTAAAATATCTGAGCGCTATTCCATTGACTCCAAATTGCTCGTAGTACATTCTCAGATAGAATTCACCGTCGAGCTTTGTAATGCCGTAAGTCGATTTAGGAAACAGGGGTGAATTGATCGATTTCGGTAACTCAGGATTGTCTCCGTAGACTGCAGCCGAACTGCTAAATATTACTTTCTTTATTTTTTTTGCTTTAGCTGCTTCGAGAATATTTATCAATCCTCCCACATTAATATCGATACATTCTTCTGGTTTTTCTATCGATTCTGGAACTGATATAACAGCAGCAAGATGATGGAGATAATCTGCGTTTTCTGTAACATCGAAAACAAGTTTTCTATCGGTTATGCTACCTTTGTGAAAAATAACGCCATTGAGTTTTTTGATATTGGAAAGTGAACCGGTCCTGAGATTATCAATAATATGAACTTCGGCACCTTTTTCGAGCCAGGCTTCGGCTATATGGCTGCCAATAAACCCGGCTCCTCCCGTAATTACAATTTTCTTTTTATTCATTATTTCTTTTTGATGTGTAGTTGATATACCACGAACTTGATTCTTCCAGATACTTGTTTACAAGCGACGAAAAATAATGCGGATCTGTCAAATCTCCATCGTTGAGTAATGAAATAAAATAAAGTTGTTCTGTAACTTCTTGTATAATCCTGTCGTTGGAATCTTTTTTAAACACTTCGAGCAAATTACGTATTAATTTATTATTTGGATTAATTTCAAGGCGTTTTTTACTTGGTTGCACGTCTCGATTTGTCATTCTAAGAATTTTTTCCATAGTTGAAGTCAAACTGTCATTAGTCGAAACAAGGCATGCTGGACTTTCAACAAGCCTCTGAGACTCAACAACGTCTTCAACTTTATCGCCCAGTATTTTTTTCATTTTTGCAAGCAAACTACTGAAATGTTTTTTGTCGTCCTTGCTTAATTCATCCTTCTTATCGGCGACTTCGTTTTCATTGCCTTTAATATTCTCAAGCGATTTTGCGTCTATGTTTTCAATTGATTTAAGAAGAAAGTCTTTATACTTACCGATAGAATTTACTACCAATTCATCAATTGGGTCAACCAAACAAAGAACCTCGATTCCTTTATTCTTAAAGATTTCAATATGTGGATTACTTAAGATAGCCTCCCGATTTGGCCCACTCGAGTAATAAATTTCCTTCTGATTTTCTTTCATTCTGTCGACGTAATCTTGCAGAGAGATTACTTCATTCTGGTCTTTACAGAATGATGAATTGAAACGGAGCAATTCGACATATTTTTCTCTATTGACAAAATCGACATAACCAAGTTTGAATATTTTCCCGTGCTCTCTCCAGAATTTTTCGTATTCTTCTTTATTGTTTTTGGCTTTTTCCTCGAGATATGAGAGTACTGTGGATGTAACGCTTGAGGCAATTTTATTGAATATCACATTTTCCTGAAGAGTTTCTCGCGAAATATTGAGAGGAAGGTCTTCAGAATCGACAACACCTTTTACAAAACCGAGATATTCCGGCAGCAAGTCTTTATTCTTATGCTGAACAAGGACTTTTCTTACATAAAGATCTAATCCGTAATTATCTCTATCGAGCCAGAAAAATTCGTCGCTTTTCCGGGGAATAAATAGAAGCGAATTAAATTGAATTGGAGCATCAATCGATTTGTGAATAACATCAGCAGGGGGTTCAGTGTCGTGTGTTAGAAATTTATAAAATTCTTCGTACTGTTCTTTTGTAATCGAGCTTTTTGGCTCTTTCCAGATAGCTGAGATTGTATTAATTTTTTCTTTTTCAACGAATATTGGGAATGAAATAAAATTTGAATGTTTTTTAATAATTGATTCGAGTCGCCATTGTTCAAGAAATTCTTGTGCGTCGTCTTTTAATAATACTTTGATTGATGTACCTCTGGGTAATTCTTTATCCAGTATCGCTACTTCGTATTGTCCTAAACCATCGGAACGCCATTCGACTGGTTGATCATCTTTTCTATATGAACGAGAAGTAACGATAACTTCTTTTGCAACCATAAAAACGGAATAGAACCCAATTCCGAAACGTCCAATAATATTTGTTGCGTCGTTTGAATCGGCTACCATCTTCAAAAACTCTTCCGTCCCTGATTTAGCAATTGTACCGAGATTCTTTGTAATTTCATCGTAATTCATACCGATTCCGGTATCGGAAACTGTGATTGATTTATCGTCTTTGTTTATTGTAATTTTTATTTCAAGTGGTAAATCTGGATTTATAACTTCTGTACCTCTCGTTGTTTCGAAGCGGAGTTTATCGAGAGCGTCCGATGCATTCGAAATCAACTCTCTTAGAAATATCTCTCGGCTTGTATATAAAGAATGGACTAAAATGTCGAGTAGCTTTTTAATCTCAGCTTTGAACTTGTACTTTTTAGCGGTATGCATTTCTTCCATCTCAACTCCCCAAATTGTGAAACACCACAAAAAATGCTACCGCAAAAATAAGGATGATTCAGTTCAGCTTCAATCTGACGCGGGCATTTAAGATTTGTCGTTTTCGGAATTTGTATCGTCTTCGTTGATGGCTTTTTTAAAAGACTTAACTCCCTGTCCCAATCCTCTCATCAATTCGGGTATTTTCTTACCACCGAATAATAATACAAGCACCAAAACTATTAGAATAATTTCAGTTGCGCCTAAATTTCCCATCATTCACCTCTTTTTTACGTGCAAAAGATAATAAAAATAATCCATTCTGTCATAATTTTTTTATGAATAATATCTCAAATATTGAAATTGCCACCATGATATAAAACGAGGCAAACATTAACAACGAGGAAATAAATGTTAGATAAACAAAGACAGGATTATAAAATCTAATTAACCAGATAGACCCGAATGTAATTAAAAGAGAAATTAGCGGTTCTACCATAAAAAATATCTTCCACGGTCCTTTGATAATGGAATTAAAATAAAATATAAGTCCCACAGAAAAAAATACAAATGAAAGTCCCAAGATATGATTATGAGTAGTGATCATTAGCTCAGATATCGGTTTGGGAAAAGCTTCTTTAATTTCGAAGTCTTCGTCTGTCTCCGAACCATTAAATCTTTCAACTACTCCTTCGGTGGATATATTCGTAGTATGTTTGACAAACAAAGCTCCAATACTCACACCGATTGTAAGCGTGAACAAATAAATCGCAAGAAAGGCTTTAAGTGATTTATCCAGTTTATACAGTACGAAGTTCATAAATCAGCTTGAATAATTTTTATTAACTCTGTTAGTTTGGCGATGCCCCTTGTAACTGCATCTGCGGAAATTGTAGCCCCGCTTATGGAATTTATATCCTCTCCAAGCTCGAAAGACGAGGAGTGGTCTTTCCCGATAAATTGTTTCAACCAACTTTTTTCCTTAACAGCTCCTCCGTAGGATTCTCTGTATTTAATAATTTCTGCATTTATTACTTTTGTTTTTGAATCGAAGATAACAAGAAATGTAATTGGAAGAGATTTACCGTAAACATTGTCCATAACTGCAAAGGCATGCAATGAATCTTCCCGGTATATTTTCCATATGTATAAATAATCTCTGAAAAACTTCTGCCTATGTTTAACCTCAAGCTTCGTTTTAATATTTGGAGCTATATCGTACTTAATCATAACAAATTTATGGCCGGAACCGAAAAAGCTTTTTACTGCTTTTTCGGCATCTTCTTTTATACCAGCATTTATTGAACCGAATAAGAATAAAAGTGCTATAAAAATTCTAAACATAAATTTCCTCAAAACATATATCCAACGCCAAGGTTAAATAGAGTTGTTTCTTGAGAGCCAAGTTCTTTAGTCCGTATGCCGTAATCAATTTTAAATACAACTTTTTCAATTGGTTTTACTGAGCAACCGACCATCCAGTAAGAATTGTGATTAGCTTTTTCTGAATTTCCACCAGTAAGAGTTGAAGCAGCTGTGTTATAATCAGTGTACCTGATAAAAGGAATTATTCTCGTTCTCCAGTTCAGCAGGCTTGAAACATCATAACCCAGATCGATATAAAAACCGTTTGATTTTTTCAAATTGTATTTTTCATAGTCAATATTACCATATTCAAACACGAGATATAGATTATTTCTCTGGTAAGAAGCATGAACTTCATAAATTGAAATAGCATTTTGAGATGTGTCACCTGAAGCATTATTGTACGAATAAGAAGCGCCAAATTTTAAACCAGGAAAACCGAGATAATTGACACGCAGATTATACAATAAGTTTTCTGCATTGGCCTTATAACCTTTTAGGCGGCCGTTACGAATGGCAGCCGATTCGCTAAAACTATCGCTATTGAGTCCTTCCATTATGGTTAATTTATAGTCAAATGACTTATAATTTCCGAAAAATGAGACACCATTGCCGAACCACGTAGTGGGAATAATTTTGCTATGATAGTCTGGTCTTTCTACGCCAAAGAACAACGGTGGTTCATGGTACTCGTTTAGCAAACCGATGGAGGGCAATATTACACCCGCCTGGAATCCAAACCAATCAGCATGGTTGTATTCCACATAGGCTTGTTCTAATTCAAGTTCTCCCTGACCGTTCTGAACAAAATTATGTTCAAGATCAACTTCTGATTTGAATGACCATTTTTCATTAAAATTATATCCGAGAAAAATTACAAAGCGATGAAAATCGAGGATTTCTGAAGCTTTAGTATTCTCAACCTTTGAATAGTTGTAATGAAGTTCACCGTAACCACCAACTGTTACCTTAGATTCAAAAAACTCGTCAGTTTGAGCTATCGCAGTTATACAATAAGCAAAGAACAAGAATAAAGAGATGTAAAAACGCATGATGACGACCTCCATTAATATGATTTTTATTTAGACCAAATATAAATAAAAAAAATATTTTTCCAAATTTTTTCTTGACAATAATTTATGCATCCTGTATTTTTGAATCATTATTCATTAATAATGTAGTATGAGAGTAAAAGAAGGAAATAAAGAAAAAGATATACTCGATGCAGCCGTCGAGATTTTTGCTCGACATGGATTTCACAAAGCTAAAATTTCTCAGATAGCCGAACAGGCCGGAGTGGCTGCAGGGAGCGTATATCTTTATTATAAGAATAAAGATGACATCTTGATAAAAATCTACAATACACTTTGGGAAAAACTTTACAGCGAATTGCTATCCATTACTGGTAATGATTTACTCTCCCCAATTGAGAAAATCGATGCAATGATTGACCTGATTTTCGATATGTTTACGCAAAATCCCTCGGTTGCAATCGTCTTCGTCAATGAGCAAGAAAGTATGAATCGTATATCGGGTGATAAATACTCGCTCTACTACGAAAAGTTTCTGGATGAAGGTGAAAAAGTAATTAAAGAAGGTATTAAGGCTGGATTGTTCAATAAGAACATCGACTTTAAGATTTTCCGCCACTTTATATTTGGTTCAATTCGCAATCTGCTTCACCAGTGGGCGTTAACGCCAGATAAATTACCATTGAATAAAATACGCCATAATTTCAAATTTTTGATAAAACACGGGATAATGAAATAATTTTTTTTAAATTAATTATGAATAATGATTCATTTTTCGGCTTAATCATGCGAAACAACAAAACTCTTATTGCCCTTCTGCTCTTAGCGGGTAAATTAATCGCGCAACCCCTCGAGTTGTCGTTGAAAGAATCAATACAGCTTTCTCTCTCAAACAGTTACACTGTAAAAAAATATGAATCGCGCTTGAAAATGAAACAGGCTGAAAACAAGAAAGCCTGGGGTAATTTTCTTCCTGTGGTATCTCTCGAAGCTTCTTATACTCATTTGAATGACGACATGAGCATCGATCTAAATCCAATTAAAGATGCCATTGTAGGCCTTCAGGCCAATTCTCAGACCGAAATACAAAATATTTACAACATACTAAACGGTCTGCCAGCTATGAGTGATGCGCAAAAATCTGCCATTCGGAATCAAATTGCTTCAGGGCTAAATTCATTGTTGCCCCCATTTAGTATGACATTTAAAGAGCAAGATTTTAAAACTGCCACCATAGTAGGTTATCAACCAATATTCTTAGGAGGCAAACTATTAGCTGCAAAAAATTATGCCTCGAGTGAGTTAAAAGCTGCGGAATTAGAACTGCAATCAATAAAAAATCAATTGTGTTATCAAGTTACCGACGCATACATTCAGGTAGTACTCCTTGAAGAAATCGTAGAAACAAGGCGTTCGGTACTTGATGGTATCCGCAAGCATAAAGAAGATGCATGGAAATTATATAAAGAAGGTATTATTGCATATCATCACTATTTAAGAGCTGATGTTGCTTATGCTGATGCCGAGACCAATTTATTAAACGACGTCAATAAACTTGAACTTGCGCTCGTTAAATTTAAACAGCTATTAAATCTATCCTCAAACACTGAAATAATATTGACCGACACCCTCTTTTATAATGAAACAGACGTGGATATAAATAAACTTAAATCGGATGCAATCACCAGGCAGCCTTTACTGAATATAATCAGGAAGAAAATGGATGCAGCACGACAAAACTATAATATTGCTCGTTCCGAGTTTTTACCCAAATTATTTGCATTCGGGAAATATGAAATGTATCCGGAATATTTATCTTCCCTTGAACCAAGGTGGGCTATTGGACTCCAAGTAAACTTCAATTTATTTAACGGCTTCAAAAATTATCTCGACTTGCAAAAAGCAAATTATATGGAATCTGAAGTCGAACAAATTATGAATGAGGCGATTGATCAAGTTAATTTGTGGATTACAAAATCTTATTCCGAAGCTGTAAACGCTTCCGACCGATATAAGAAGTTAGAATCTGACATTAAATTAGCCGAGGAAAATCTTAGAATTAACGAAAAAAGATTCCTGAGTGGAATGGGCACTTCGTTAGAAGTCGTAGATGCACAATTATCGCTCGAAAAAGCCAAACTCAATCGAACTACTGCTTTGTACAATTACTACAAGTCTTTAGCCGAACTTTATTATGCCACTGGCGACTTCGATAAATTTTTTGATGTTTGGAAGAATAAGGAGTTTTCACATGAATAAAAAAATTATAATACCTTCCATTGTACTGGGTATACTCATTTTGCTTCTATTAATAGTTTTTTCTGAAATTTTTTCTAATGACGAAAATATAATTACGGGATTAGTAGAATCTCATCAGGTAGATGTATCTTCAAAAATACCAGGTAGACTGAAAAAAATATACGTCCGCGAAGGAGACAAAGTAAATATTGGAGATACACTCGCCATAATTGAGAGTAAGGAACTCGAAGCCAAGTTAAATCAGGCCAAAGGTGCCCTTGAAGCCGCAAATGCAAAATACCGTATGGCTCTCAATGGTGTACGCAGCGAAGAAAAAGAAGCTGCTTTGAATTTGTATCTGCAAGCTAAATCTCAGTACGAATATGCATCCAAAACATATAATCGCTTTAAGGAACTTTATAAAGATAATGTAATATCATTACAAGAATTCGACGAAATCGAATTTAAATACAATGCCGCTAAGGCTCAGATGGAGGCAGCAAAGGCTAAATACGAGATGGCCCTTAATGGCGCACGTGACGAGGAAATAGCTGCCACGCGCGGACTTTTAACACAAGCCGAGAATGCTTACAACGAAGTACTGGCTTATAGCAACGAACTTGTTATCAAAGCTCCAGTATTGGGTGAAATTACCGACATCTATGCAGAGAATGGTGAATTGATTAACTCAGGTTATCCAGTATTTTCCATTCTGCCCGAAAATGATCGATATGTAATTCTTCATGTAAGAGAAGACGAAATGACAAAAATAGCAAAAGGCAAAATATTCAAAACAAACGTACCAGCTCTTAATCTCAATGAGTTCCCCATGAGAGTAAATTACATATCCCCTTTGGGTGATTTCGCTGATTGGAAACCAACTAATCGCAAAGGTGATTTCGACTTGAAAACTTTTGAAGTTCACCTTGTTCCAACTGACAACAACAATAAATTGCTGCCAGGAATGACAGTTCAAATAAACTTCGAATAATAATATATGGATTTGCAAAATATATATCGTATAGCAGCAAGAGAAATCAGAGGGATGGACAGAATGAACGTTTTTATTGCGATCGTCCTTCCTATGATAATCATTTTTATATTCAATACTATATATCAAAAGGAAATTTTACACGAACTTCCCGTAGCCATTTACGATTGCGACAGAAGTGAATTATCAAGGAAATTGATACGCCTTATCGACTCTTCTCCATCTATGAAGGTTACCGACGCTTACGTTTCTATCGATATGATAGGAAAAGGCTTCAAAGATGGCAAAATTGAAGCAGTTTTCTATATCCCCTCAAATTTTGAACGTTCGATCAAAAATGGGATGCAATCAAGAATAATTGTTTACAAAAACAGCTCCAACATTATTACGAGTAACCTTATACTAAAAGAGGCCTCCGTAATTGTAAAGACTTTTTCAGCAGGCGTGATGTTGAATAAATTAAAGAAAAATTCAATAAACGAAACACAAGCATATCCTTTGTTAAATCCGGTTAAAATTGAGGCGTCCTCTCTTTACAATCCTAATTATAGTTACCTTAGATATCTGCCCCCTGGATTAATAATTTTTACTATTCAAATAGCAATAATGTTAAGTACGTCTTTGGCCATCAATTCAGAGTTCGTAAAAGGTACTTTCGCAGAGTTGCTCACGATTTCCCATGGCAAATTGATCTCAATTTTTGCAGGTAAATTTATTCCATATTTTACGATTTATTTTTTCATGTCGCTAATTATTCTGTTCGTAATTTTTCCATTCTTCAATATTATAATTAATGGATCTTATCTAATAGTAATATTACTCTTTATAATCTTCATTGCAATAAATGTTAGTTCAGGACTTCTAATCTCTACATTATTTAACGACCAATTATTAACAACTCAGTTCACAATATTCATTAACACACCGGCTTTTATATTGAGTGGTTTCACATTCCCTATATGGGCAATGGCATCTGCTCATAAAATTCTGGCTTATTCAATGCCTTTCACCTACTTTTTAGAATCTTTTATTAAAGTAGCCAATTCCTCCTCTTCTTTATATGATATTTCATCTGAGTTATCAATACTTCTACTTTATACTATCGTCTCATTTACTGTAGCATTAATTGTTCTAAAATACAAAGTCAAAAAATTGCCAACAGCGAGCTCGAATGAAATTTAAAAAGAAAATAGAAAAGCTAACAAGTATTATCGTAGAAGAATTTCATACTGTAAGAAAAGATATCAATCTGTTTGCGATACTTATCCTTGCTCCCTTATTTTATTCTCTTTTCTATAGTACTGTATATGTTAATAAAGTAGAACGAAATGTACCATTAGCTGTTGTCGATTTAGACAAAACAAAATCTTCAAGAGAATTGATTAGTTTGCTCGATGCCCACTCCAATATAAGCATCGAATTAGAAACCGAATTTCCCGACGAGAAATTAATTAAAAATGGTACTGTCCAAGGAATTTTGGTTATTCCTAAATATTACGAGAAAAAGCTTAAACGGCATGAGAAAAATAGCATCAAGGTATACCTCAATACATCACGCTTTTTAATTTCGAATGACTTAAACAAAGGGATAAATGAAACAATAGGTTCTATCAATGATAAAGTAAAATTATCTTATTTCAGATCGAAAGGATTTACAACTGAACAGGCAAAAATATTATCTGAACCTGTACAACTCGAAATCCGTAATTTGTTTAATCTGCTGGATAGCTACGGTTATTATCTAATACCTGCCATTCTTATACTAATACTCCATCAGACATTATTATTGGGAATCTCTAAAAGCATTGCCGAATGCAGAGAAAACAATGAAATATTAGAATGGAAAAGAGACATTTTAACAATACTTACTGCCAAGGGAATTTTTTATACACTTCTATACTCTGTATATCTGTTGTTATTTACAACCATTATCTTTTACATGTTCGGTATAGAATTTAAAGGTAGTTATATCATCCTCATATTAACTGGCTTACTGTTTATCAACAGCGTAGTTTACTTTGGTATTTTTATTTCCTCATTCTTTTTGAAGAAATTGCATGCACTTCAAATTATGGCACTTACATCGTATCCTATTTTTTTATTCTCTGGATATAGCTGGAAATTAGATGCAATGCCTATTGTAATAAAGACTCTAAGTTATGCTGTCCCTTTTACACCGTATATAAATCTTTTTACCAGGCTTTCACAAGCAGGAGCCGGATTTAAAAACCTTATGCCAGAAATTTTACACCTTATTATTCTCATACTAATTTACTTTTACGCTTCTTATATCAGAATTCATAAACTAAACGAGGTATAAAATGAAACGGTTGTTAACATTAATAGTATTAATTACTATTCCGTTTTCTGTTTATTCGCAAAGTCGAGTATCGGTCGGCATTATTTTCAGCCAATTTAACAATATTGGTGATGAAGGAATTACTGACATAAAATCGCCACTGGGTTACGGGTTGTTAGTTGGATACGATATTACACCCAAATTTTCTGTAGCATTTGCAGGTGAATATTTAAAGGGGAATATCAAATCATTTAATGGGAAGGAGACAAATTATAGGACGGCGTTAAACGCCATTGTTAAACCATTCAATACACAATTACTTTTCCCTTACGTAACTGCAGGTTTTGTTGCTTCCTTCAAAGAATACGACTATGAAAATTTACCTTCCACTGATAAATTTAAATTGTATGCACGCTATGGTGCAGGAGTCGATTACAAACTGATTGATAATCTTTCAGTCAACTTCGACCTGGGAGTTTATTTCAACGGTATGGAATTTTCTGGTTGGACTAACAGTTTGGGTTTGAGAATAACCCCTAATTTATAAGTTCAGCTCACTGAGCTGATTCACACAACCCCTGTAACGGCAGGGTCATTATGACTCTGCCGTTTATTGTTTTCTCAAAAAATCTTTAAATATCTCGATGCGATAACCGGATTCTTCTGACAGTTTTTTAATCACAGTATAATTTTTGAAAGCCTTCTTAACAATCTCGACTATTTTCATTTCAGAATCTTGATCAATGTCGCTTTTGTTATTTTCCGTAAGTAAATACAAAATTATTTTTTCCGTTAATGAAAGTGTAAAAAGCCAGTCCAGGAACTCCTCAAAATTTTCTTTACTGAAATAAACTATTCCTTCATACTCGTTTACACCAATATAAGTTTTTACCGACTCGTCGTCTAACATCTTCAGAATACAATTGAATCCGTATTTACCTTTCTCTTCATTTTCATTTTCCTTGTTATGGCAAAACATTTCAATTGCGCCATTATTAATATCCTGCAAAATTTTAAGTAGTAATAATTCACGTAGCAGCTCGTATTCTCCTTTGCCGATTCTCTTTAGTAATTGTCGAATAGGCGAATCGAGAAGTATTTTGTTTATATAATTCTTCTTATTCAAATCACCATCGTCCTCGAATAGCAAAGATAGATTCGATACCACGAGCCAGATTAAATAAAGGATTGTATCATCCTTATAGTTTCGGTACTCGTTAGTTATAACAGCTTGATGTAATTCTTTATTAGGGATCTTTTCATCAACAATAAAATGTTTTTGTAATGTACTGTTGAGTAATCTCAGGGCATCAATTTCAAGTTCGAAATTTTTCCAAATTAATTGAGTATCGGCTACAAGTTCAAATTGTGTAGAAACGGTATCGATTAGTTTATTGAACTTTCGTTTTAAGATATCACTACTTCGGCTTATTTCAGTCGAACTGTGGATATAATTGTTATAAAATTCTTTTATGGAATCCTCCTCAAAAATATCGAGGAACGCATTGTGTATCGGTTCGAGCTGCATTTCTATCATTGCTCGTGAAATGCTTGGTACACCTTTCCCCTGCAATCTTCGTTCGAGCTTCTCCCAATCGCCAAATTCGTCATAAATTTCGCGGAAATCCAAAAATACAGAGGACTGGAATCCTTTTAGTTCAATATAGAATCCGTCAATCGATAGGTCATATCCGGATTTTAGATATTCAAGGTTTGTGACGTGTTCTCTAAAAATGTAATAATAATTTTTAGAAGACTTGATGCCAAGAGCATCAGTAAGTGTTTTGACGTGCAATTCTTTTTTGCTGCCTTGTTGAACCAATTTAGGAGTGGATCTGAAAATTTTACCCGCTGTGGTTTGGTATTTATTATTATAAAACACAAGAGTTTTTTCGCCATTCTCTTGATTAGTGAAAGCAATTACATTTTCATTAACGTGTCCGTAGTCGTCAATGAAGTCATAAAACCAGAAATTTTCAACATTACAGAATAAATATCTTCTTCTGAGTAGAGGGAAAATTTCCCTTTCGTGTCTGTCGATAAGCCATTGATTTGGCAATTCGTTATAATAAGCTCTTTGATATTCCATACCGTATTTTTCGGTCAGTCCTTCAATTTGACCGTGAGCAAACATCGGCAAACCGGGCAAAGTAGACATTAATATGCAAACGCCGAAATATTTATCGTTTGTACCAAATTGTTTTATTGCAGTTTCTTCATCGGGATTACTCATAAAGTTGACATAACGCTTGAGTATTTCCGGTTCGAACTCGAGTGTGTTTGTAATCAAGTCTCTGAATTTATCATTTTCCTCTTTCATCAGCATATGCATGAAAGCCGAATTGTAAACTCGATGCATACCAAGAGTTCTTACGAAATACCCTTCCATCAACCAGAAGGCTTCGGCAAGCAGTAAAGTATCGGGCATCTCTTGATTAATTCTATCGACAACCTCTCGCCAGAATTCTTTTGGAAAGAGTCTGTCGAATTCTTCCTGTGTCATCGAAAAATCGGATCTCGAGGGGATATCGCCTCCTTTCCCTGGTTCGGGATACCAGAGTCTGGAAAAATGCCTTTTGGTCAAAGTCATCGCCGCATCGAAACGGATAATTGGAAATTTACGAGCAACTTCAAAAATTTTCTGAATTACTGCTTCGCGCACTTCTGCTTTAATCATATCGAGTTGAGCAGTATCGTTCCATGGCATATTTGTACCATCGTTGCCATGATAAATATAACGTCTTTCGCCAGTATTATTATTTATCCATTCGAATACAACTGCAGCATCAGAACGATCCCAGTATCCATCTTCGATTCTTATTTGAATTGCTGGATCGTCTGAAAGATTTGGACCAGTAAAACTGTAAGATGGAAAAGGCGGATAGGAAGTCTGTATAAAATAATCAGGGTGCTCGACAATCCAGCGTGAATAAATTCCTGTGTGATTTGGCACCATATCGCTGGCAAGACGGATACCGTAATGTTTTGCCTTTCTGACCAGATTTTGATAAGCTTCTTCGCCGCCAAGATCGTGAGCAATTATATAATCATAGAGCGAGTATGCCGATCCGATTGCGTCGATATTTCCCATCAAATGTTTTATCTTTTTAGAAACACTGCTCCTTTCCCAGATACCGATCAACCAGAGTGCATTAAAACCCCATCGACGCAAGTTTTCTAGTTCTTCATCTGGAATATCGTCAAGTCTTTTGATAGCTCTCTGATATTTTTTGCTCAATTGATCGAGCCACACGTAAGTATTTTTTGCGATCAAAACTACTTTAGGCATCCAATCAGTATCGGCAGTAAAATTCTCGGGTTCTTCATAATCTTTTTTGGCTTCGAGTGCGTATTGAAAGCCGGATTTCCCGAGTCTAAGGATATCCGCATTTTCTGGCACACCAACGAATTGAGGCGCTATAATCGGAGCTCCACCTGGTCCACCTCCTAAAATATATTCCTCTTTAATAAAATCCTTGCTCCGCAATAACTTTTTCAGAAAATCTTCGTTTAACAATACGCCCCACTTCTCTCTTATAAAATCGAGTTGACCTTCAATATCTTCAGGACTGTATTGAAAAGGTGATTTGAAGAAAGTAAATAAATCCTGGTTTTCTAAACCGAAGTGCTTTTCTTCTTTGAAAAATTCTTCCAACAAAGTAATAGTTTTGCGATAAAGATCCCTATCCTTGAAATAATTGTCGTCGAATAACTCTCTGATTTTTTTGTTTGCTGGATTCTGATTGGCAAAATGGAGAAGTATTAATTCTTCCAGTATAATTTCAGTATTTTTCTTACCGGCAGTAATTGAGTTGATATAATCGTGGATGCTAATTCGTCCTCTGAATATATCGTTAGTTGGAAATAATTCCACAAATTCAAACAATAATTTTACATATCGGTTGTCGCCGATATTATTAATTATAAAATTTCCTGCACGCTCGAGAACCCCAGGGTTAACACTCTCTTCATAAATCCTGAGAAGATAGTGATAAATCTCGTCAATTAATGCGGCTGCATTTACTTTGCCAGCTTGAAGATGGTCCTGAGGATTTCTTTTTGCATTAATTTTATGTACCAATTTTCGAACGGCATGAAAGTTGGCAAAAATCAGATTGCCTTCAATCGAGAAGAATTCATCTTCGATTTCGTATTTCTTACGAATTTCTGCTGCCACATGAAATTCGTATTTGGGATACGAATTCTTCTTTAGATTTTGCGAAAAAATAGACGAAGTTATTGTTGTTTTTGCCATTTTTCTTTATTCATCTGTTTACTGTACAAAATATAAGTAAATATTGCGATTAACGTAAGAATAAATTGTGATGTGAACGCCTCCGAAATGACTAAAAACGAGTTGCGAATCCCAGATCCTCTATAATGGTTTTAGCTTTAGTGGCATCTTGTTGGGTTTCGAATGAAATTCTGAAAGTGCCACCCGAGCCGAGTCTTATTTTCAGCAATTCCAGGTCTTTTATATTAATTCCCGCTTCGTAAAGAGCGGTTGTTATTCTTGCTAAGACTCCAGGTTGATCCTTAACAAAAACAAAAATGTCGAAAAGAGGATTGATGAAACCCTTTGTATTTTTAGGAATTTCATCTCTTTTTTTGCGTGCGCTTTCGAATTTTTCAGCTAATAGTTTGTAATTACCCTTTTCGATAGCATTTTTTAGTTCAGCTAAGTCGTAAGAAAAATTGTCAATCGCCTGTAAAATATTTTTCTGGTTGTATTTTATTATTGGTTCCCACAAATTAAAATCGCTTGCCGCTATCCGTGTCATATCTCTGAATCCCCCGGCGGCAAAATCGAAGAAATTAATATCGC
Source organism: Melioribacter sulfuriphilus (assembly GCF_051488685.1). Classification (NCBI taxonomy): domain Bacteria; kingdom Pseudomonadati; phylum Ignavibacteriota; class Ignavibacteria; order Ignavibacteriales; family Melioribacteraceae; genus Melioribacter; species Melioribacter sulfuriphilus. Next base: position 261,864 of record NZ_JBPSEH010000004.1, on the reverse strand, counting down.
TGTCTTTAATAACTGCTGAGTTTATCAACGAGACCGAGAGCAATTGCGGCAGATGGCTGACTGCCGCCACAATTATATCGTGTATCTTGGGATTTAGAAATCTAATACGTGCGCCTGTGGAATGAATCAAATTAGTAAATTGATCTATTATCGGATAGTTCTTCGCTGTGTCGCTCAAGATGTAAACGCTATTTTCGAATAAAGTTGAATCGGAGTGTTCAAAGCCACTTTTTTCTTTACCCGCCATTGGATGCCCGCCAATATAAAATCCTTTACAGCTGATTCCACAATCATTCCAGATTTGATTAAACACTTCTTTTACACTACAAACATCCGATATCACCTGTCCAGCATTCAATTTCGGGATTAAATTCTTAAAAGTTTCAATCGACTTATCAACCGGAAAGCAAAGGAAAATCAATTCGTTATCCAGAGCGTCTTCGATAGTTTCAAGTTTTCTATCGATGACTTTTTCTTTCAATGCTTTTTCCAGAACAATTGGCCGATCGTAAGCCGAAATTGATAAATCTGTATTTGCAGATTTAATTGCTTTGGCTAACGACCCGCCAATTAAACCCAATCCGAGAATAGCTATATTGTTAAAGTGCAATTTAAAATGACCTATTTATTACCTTTGCAATTGCATCGAGTTCTTTCATCAAACTAATAAAAGTATCTGGCAGCAGAGCTTGAGGACCGTCCGAAAGAGCTTTTTCTGGATCGTCATGAATTTCGATCATCAATCCATCTGCACCTGCAGCAACAGCAGCTCTTGCCATTGGCGGCACCTGATCACGCAATCCAGTAGCATGCGAAGGATCGGCTATAACTGGCAAGTGGCTCTTCTTATGTACAATTGGAATTGCTGAAAGGTCGAAAGTGTTTCGAGTGTAGGTCTCGAATGTTCTTATTCCTCTTTCGCAGAGCATTACGTCAGGATTGCCACCGCTTAAAATATACTCGGCAGACATAAGCCATTCTTCTATGGTAGCAGCAATACCACGCTTGAGCATAACGGGTTTTTTCACATTGCCTAATTCTTTCAGCAACGGAAAGTTTTGCATATTGCGTGCACCTACCTGAAAAATGTCGGTGTATGGTTCGATCAATTCAATATGACTTATCTGCATAACTTCGGTAATTACAAGCAGGTTATATTTATCCGCCGCAGCACGCATCATTTTCAGACCTTCAATGCCCAGCCCTTGAAACGAATAAGGAGAAGTTCTTGGTTTAAATGCACCTCCTCGTAAAATTCTGGCGCCCGATCTAGCTACAGTTTCTGCCAGTCTGAAAATTTGATCTTCACTTTCAACCGAGCACGGACCTGCCATCATTACAATTTTTTCGTTCCCAATTTCCACGTCCTTAATTTTAATTATCGTATTTTCTTCTTTAAAACTCCTGCTGGCAAGTTTATACGGAGTGGTAACTCTGTAGACGTCTTCCACGCCTTCGAGGATACTAATATTTCTTATATCAAAATTAGGCTGTACACCGATGGCACCTATAATAGTTTTTTCGGCTCCTTCGGAGATATGAACCTTAAAACCGTAGTTTTCCAGATGATTTATTACATTTTGAATCTGTTCTTTTGTAGCATGTTTTTCGAGTATTACAACCACGTTAAATGACCTCCTTAATTATGAAATTTTTTTTCGCCCGCCCTAATTTCCAACGGGATATAGTCTTCACGAGAAGGTATTGCACAGGAATAGTTAGGATTGTATGCGCAATACGGATTATAAGCAAGATTAAAATCAATGGTGTAAATATAATTCGGATTGGCCTGTTTTTCAAAATCGAGATATCTGCCTACTCCGTACGATTCTTTATTTGTCGTTTTATCGGTGAACCAGATAGAATAATATTTCGTACCGTCGACTCCGTATGACTCGTAAACATTTATTTTGTATTCTTTATTATCATATTGAAATTTCAGATAACCGTATTTTACAGTCTTTCTTGGCTCACCTTTAGTGCCGAAAATTATTACTGTGTCTTTCTCGGGATATTCATATAGTTTACTGGTGAAGACGAATTTGGGATTGACGTCAAAATAATTCAATTCATGATACTCAACTTTATTTTTGAAATTAAACGGTGATTGTGGATCCGATCTCATAAATTCGTTTACTTGCTTGCGGTGCTCTTCAATTTTTTTTACATATGCTTCTTCCTCTGGCGATAATTTATCTGAACAAGCCATAGCCAGAACGAGCAAAATAAAATAAAGTTGTTTCATGTATTTTTCTCTTCTTTTATTTTTTTCCTTAATTCGTTCAATTTGTTTAAGGCTTCGATCGGCGTAATTGTATCGATTGGCAGATCTTCGATTTCTCTCCGCAATTCTTCATCTTTCATTTCAAAGAGACTAATCTGCATACTATCGATTTTCTTCATACGAGAAATTTTTTCTTTCTTAACTTCATAAGGGGTAAGTTCCTTGCTTTCAAGATTAAGTAAAATTTCTTTTGCACGGTTTGTTACATAGATTGGCAAACCAGCCATTTGCGCAACTTGAATACCGTAGCTGTGGTCCGCACTACCTGGTTTAACCTTATGCAGAAAAATGACTTTATCGCCGTATTCTTTGACATCAACTTTGTAATTTTTTATTCTTGGAAAAATATCGGCCATTTCATTCAATTCGTGATAATGAGTGGCAAATAAAGTTTTGGAGGCTATTTCTGGATTTTCGTGCAAATATTCTGTAATTGCCCATGCAATCGATATCCCGTCGAAAGTGCTTGTACCTCTACCAATTTCATCGAGCAGAATAAGACTTTTCTTTGTAGCATTATTTAAAATATTTGCCGCTTCTTGCATTTCGACGAGGAAAGTACTCTCGCCCATAGTAATATTATCGCTTGCTCCAACGCGTGTAAATATTCTATCAACTATTCCGATTCTCGCTTTCTTTGCTGGTACGAAAGAACCAATTTGTGCCATTAAAACTATTAGACCAACCTGCCTCAAATAAACTGATTTTCCAGCCATATTTGGACCAGTCAGAATAATGATCTGATCTTCTGAAGATGATAAGAAGCAACTGTTGGGTGTGAATTTTTCTCCCGGTGGTAAAATTTGTTCAACTACTGGATGTCTTCCATCTACTATCTCGATAACATCCGACTCGTCAACTGTGGGTTTTACGTAATTATATTGCTCGGCGCATTCTGCAAACGAGATGAAACAATCGAGCATAGCAATCAAGCGAGCATTTGTTTGTATTGCATCTGTTGCCGCAGCGATTTGATATCTGATTTGTTCGAACAACTCGAACTCCAATCTGACAATATTATCCTGGGCATTTAAAATTTTTTCTTCGTAGTCCTTTAGCTCAGGAGTTATATAACGTTCACTGTTAACGAGAGTCTGTTTTCTTATGTAATTCGAAGGTACCTTATCTTTATTTGCATGACTAATCTCAATATAGTAGCCGAAAACTTTATTGTAACTTACTTTCAAGGATGCTATGCCTGTTTTCTGCCTTTCTTCTTTTTGAAGATTTGCAATCCACTCTTTGGCATTGAAGGCCAGATTTCGTAATTCGTCGAGTTCCGGATTATATCCCTTCTTAATCACACCACCGTCATTGAGTGTGGCGGGTGGATCTTCATTAATTGCGCTTTCAATTTTCCCGACCAGCTCTTCGAGAGGACTCAATTTTTCGTTGATTTGTTGTAGTGTTTCAGCCTTCGTCTGGTCGAGCAGTTGTTTAATCATCGGAATTTTCTTGAGGGAATTTTTAAGATTAATAATTTCTCTTGGGTTGATTCTGCCAGTGCATGCTTTTGCAATTAATCTTTCAAGATCGCCTATTTCACTTAATTCTTCTCGAAGATTTTTTCTGAGAGTTTTATTTGTAAAAAATTCTTCTACGCACTTCTGTCTTTTCAATATTGGTTCAAGTTTTTTTAATGGGGTGGTTATCCATCTTTTAAGAAGGCGCCCACCCATTGAAGTGGAAGTTTTGTCAAGAATCGATATTAGCGAGCCTTCTCGTTCGCCGCTTTGTATGGTAAATAAAATTTCAAGGTTCCGTTTGGTAGCATAGTCGAGCACCATATACTCAGTTGGATTATAAACCGAGATTCGATTAATGTGCGGAAGATTTGCCTTTTGTGTTTCGCGTAGATAATAAAGAGCTGCTCCGGCAGCCGAAACAGCAAGTTCCATTTCTTCGATTCCAAAACCTTTCAAGGTTTTGATTCCAAAATGATTCAATATCAAATCCTGGCAATAATCGAAATCGTAAATCCAGTCGTCAATTTTAGTTATTCTTGCATCTCTGGCGTATTTACCAATTAATGGTTCGAGGAGATTCTTTAATTTTTTGGGAATTAAAATTTCTGCAGGATTAATCAAACCGAGCTGTTCAGGGAGATACTTCTTATCTGTTTCGTAAGTCTGGAATTCGCCCGTCGAAATATCACAAAATGCAAGTCCGTATCTTTCTCCATCTCCTGATATCGATAAGAGGTAATTATTCTTTTTATGGTCGAGGAGCTTATCGGAAAATGCCACACCCGGAGTTACTACTTCGATAACCTCCCTCTTTACTATTCCTTTTGCAAGTTTTGGGTCTTCCACCTGTTCACAAATTGCCACTCGATAACCTGCACGTACAAGTTTAGGTAAATATGAATCGATGGCGTGATGTGGGAACCCGGCAAGTGGAACATCTTCAGCTGCACCGTTAGCCCTCTTGGTCAATGTTATACCTAATACTTTCGATGCAATTTTAGCGTCTTCCTCAAATGTCTCGTAAAAATCCCCCATCCTGAATAACAATATTGTATCAGGATATTCTTTCTTTATTCTTGTATATTGAGCCATTAACGGCGTAATGCTCATACAAAAAAATCTCGATTTTTTGGGATAAAAATATACTATAATGAATAACGAATAACAATTTGGATTAAACAGAGGCGTGCTGTGAAAATTATGAAAATTTCTAAGCTTAGAGAAAATACAAAGGCTATCTCTTGAGTGAAACAGCCTTTATTTATTAACTTTTTAGTGAATTAAGAAATTCACGCCTATATTGATACTTATTATTTTTGTTACCCAATCTTCTTGATTGATATTTGACTCTCCCATTTTAATTCTACTATAATTTATTGCTGCTTCAACTGCAAAATAATTCGTAATGATGTAATCAGCTCATTCACAAAACTTTATTCTGTATAGTTTAAAGAAGTGTTGTTCTTTGTTTCTATAAAATAGTCTCTGTTCTAAGATAAGGTTTGAATCTTTCATTAAGGTCAAAATAATAATTAAATTCTGGACCATAGCCATAATTACGTACGTCGTATCCATAATATGTTAATGAAACGGCAGTGTAGAAACTATCAACAAAGAAATATCCGATTTGTAATTTGAAACGATATAGATTGAATATACTACCATCATTTGTTCTACTTTCTTACGAGATCGGAGCTTTACGGAATAGACGCCCTGACTTACATACGGCTGTGCTTGAAGATTGCCGAGTGACATTAATTATTAAAAAATAATGACATGTCCCTCTATTTAAGCGGTTTATTTTGCCGATTAAGAAAAATAAATGTTATTGTTTGCTTCACCAGATATGATTTTGCTCCTGAGTAATAAGAACTAATTATAATTGTTTATTTTAAATTGCTCAATTTATCCTGACACCCTCTTAAAATAAAATTTTATCATTTCCAAATAAAATAGGCGACCTTTCAAGGCACCACTTGAAAGCTAAGAAATTGACTTCCTGAATAAAAAGCAATCGAGAAGTAACTCATATATAAACAGCACATCTTAATTACAATTGAACGTATTGTATAATGGATTTGTGAACTCGTAAACTTTTTATGAGCTGTAATACAATCGGGAATAAAAAATATCGAATACAATTCTCCTACAGGCAATTTAACAAAATCATTTTATCGATTCCGTAAGAATAATATTTTAGTAAACTGCAGAAAGTGCATATGAGTTTATATGAATCTACAACGAAGTTTGAAAAATTTTTTCTGCCTTTTGACAAAAAATTAGATGTGTATTGTAAGCCAAACATTTTCAAATAATATAATCAGCAACTGCTTCGGCTATTTTTTCGCCATCGATAGCAGCAGAAACAATTCCACCCGCATAGCCGGCTCCTTCACCTGCAGGATAAAGTCCCTCAATTTGAAGATGCATTAATGTTGTTCTATCCCTCGGAATGCGCACAGGAGAACTCGTCCTGGTTTCAGCAGCTAAAATTTGGGCTTCTGAAGAAATATAACCTGGCATTCTTTTATTAAAAATAAGAAGCGCTTCATGTAAACTCTTTTTAATTCTTTCAGGAAACAATTCGTTCAAGTCGTATGAAACTGTGCCTGGAATATACGAAGTATCTGGAAGTGAGTCGGATACTCTCCCTTTTAAAAAGTCGACAACTCTCTGTGCGGGGGCTTTTTGGGATTTTCCACCTGCTTCAAATGCAGCAATTTCTATCGATTTTTGAAATTCCAGTCCAGCAAAGACTCCTGCATTTTTATATTTCACCCAGTCGTTTTCATCCACGGTTACAACAAGTCCAGAATTTGCAAATGGAGAATCGCGTCTCGATAAACTCATTCCATTGAGTACAAGCTCTGACGGTGCAGTAGATGCCGGAATTATTATACCACCGGGACACATACAGAATGAGTAAACGCCTTTATCATCAACCTGGCAGGCGATATTGTAACTTGCCGCGGGTAAATTTGGATGTCGTTTTTTTGTGTGGTATTGAATGCTGTCGATTAAACTTTGTGGATGTTCAATTCTTACTCCAACTGCAAAAGGCTTGGGTTCCAACAGTATCTTTTTTTTGTCGAGTAAATAGTAGATATCCCTCGCGGAATGACCTACGGATAATATTACCGCATCTGCAACATATTCCTTCTCATCATTTACTATCACTCCCCGGATATGCGAATCGTCAATTATTATATCAGTTACACGTGAATTGAAATGAATTTCTCCTCCGTACTTTAGAATTGTTTCTCTGATGTTTGCAACAACTTTGGGCAGAATATTAGATCCGATATGAGGATGCGAGTCAATTAAGATTTCGGATTGTGCGCCGTGATAAACAAGAAGATTCAAAATTCTTTTAACATCCCCTCTCTTCGTCGATCTTGTATATAATTTGCCATCGCTGTAGGTACCTGCGCCGCCTTCACCAAAGCAGTAATTGGAATCGGGATTGACAACTCCGAATTGTTGAATTGCTCTTAAATCTCTTCTTCTGCTTCGAACGTCTTTCCCTCTTTCCAGGATAATAGGTTTTATACCAAGCTCAAGAAAACGGAGAGCAGCAAACATTCCAGCGGGACCGAAACCAACAATAATGACAGCTTTTCCTTTTTCAACATTTTTAAAATCGAATTTAATAATATCTTCAAACGGTGCTTCTCTTACATAGGCAATTGCTTTTATTTTATAAACAGGATTTTGTCGACGTGCGTCTATAGAACGTTTTATTATCGATACATGACTGATTTCATTAATATCCGTGTGAATTTTTTTTGCTGCTTCTTTTCTTATAAACTCATAATTATAGATGTTATCCGGATCGATTATTAATTCAATTTCTTTTTTCATGTCAATAGGTCGATTTTATTATTCCGCCATCGACGGCAATGGTCGAACCGGTAATATAACCTGCCTGTTCGGAGGCCAAATATACGATTAAAGAAGCCACCTCGTCCGGTCGACCGAGACGTTTCATCGGCACATCGTTTGCCATCGAAGATAAAATTTCTTCATGCGAAACGCCGCTCTCTTTGGCTCTTACGACGGCTAATTCGTAGAGTCGGGAAGTTAACGTATATCCAGGCGCAACATTATTTACAGTAATATTAAATTTTCCAACTTGATTACTCAAAGTCTTTGCGAATGCTGTTAATGCGCTTCTAAATGAATTTGATAATACAAGATTGTCGACGGGCTGTTTTACTGAAAGTGATGTAATATTAATTATTCTGCCCCATTTGTTTGCTTTCATTCCAGGAAGTACAAGTCGAGTAAATCTTACAGCGCTCATCAGCACTTGTTGAAACGCTTCGTCCCAATTTTTGTCGTCAAGATTATCAAAGAAACCCGGTGTAGGACCTCCGCAGTTGTTTACAAGGATGTCGATACTTCCAAGCTCCTCTTTAACTTTCTTAACTGTATTTTCAATATCTTCGCTCTTATTAATATCACAGACAACCCACATCGGTTCTACGTTAAATATGTTGCGGATTTCAGAGACGGTTTTAAGCAGATTATCTTTATTACGCGAGCAGATGGCAACTTTGCACCCTTCTTTAATAAACAATTCTGCCGTTGCTCTTCCAATACCCATACTGGCGGCAGTAACCAGTACGGTTTTCCCTTTTAAAAAAAGTTCCACTGAGTACCTCTCGTCGATTAATTTCTTTAATTATGAATGTGAAAAATAATACTTGTGGTAATTATAAAAAAATAGCAGGCTCAAACGAGCCTGCATCTAACAAATTAAGGAGGTCATGCTATGAAGAATTCCTCATTATGAGGAAACCGGTTTAAGAGGGGAGGTTGTTCATCTGTTCTCTAACAATTTTTTCAGTATCAAGTGCAATCACAAGTTCTTCATTTGTTGGTATACGTAAAATTTTAACCCCGGAATCTCCAGACGAAATAATTGCCTCGCCCACTGGATTCTGGTTCAAATTATCGTCGAGTTTAATTCCGAGAAATTCCAGATCTGCACAGACGTCTCTTCTTACCATAGCGGAATTTTCTCCTATACCGCCTGTAAATACTACTGCATCTAAACCACCCATTGCAGCTGCATAAGCACCGATATATTTTTTAATCCTGTAAGTAAAAACATCGAAAGCATTTTTGGCTTTTTTATTCCCTTCGAGAACAGCATTTTCAATCTCTCTCATATCGCTGCTTTCGCCGCTGAGTCCTATCAATCCGCTATGTTTGTTCAACAAAGTATTTGCTTCCGAAATCGACAACCCTTCTTTACCCATTATATAAAGAATGACTGATGGGTCCATATCACCGCTCCTTGTACCCATTAAAAGTCCTTCAAGAGGGGTAAAGCCCATTGTTGTGTCGATCGATTTGCCATAATTGACCGCAGCCATTGAGCATCCGTTACCCAGATGGGCTGTGATTATTTTGAGTTCTTCGATTGGACGATTTAATATTGCTGCGGCTCTTTCGGATACATATCTATGCGATGTGCCGTGAAAACCGTAACGTCTAATTTTATACTTTCTGTACAACTCGTAAGGAATACCATATAAAAATGCCTTCGGGGGCATTTGAACGTGAAATGCTGTATCGAATACAGCTACCTGTGGAATATCAGGAAGTTGTTCTTTGGTTGCATTTATACCTTTGATGTTTGGGGGGTTGTGTAATGGTGCCAGCTCAATATTTTCTTTTATTGCATTCATTACCTGGTCGGTAATAAGAACAGAGCCCGAGAAAGTTTCACCTCCATGAACAACTCTGTGGCCTACAGCATCAATTTCTTTTTTATCCTTAATTACTCCGTGGTTACGACTGAGTAATACTGCAATTACATATTCAATAGCTATCGAGTGGTCCAGGATTTCGCCAACAATCCTTATTTTCTCTTTACCGTGAGGTGTATGAGTTAAAACTGCGCTCGACATTCCAATTCTTTCTACCATTCCTTTTGCAAGAGCAATCTTTTGGTCTGTGTCGAAAAATTGATATTTAATTGAAGAACTACCGCTGTTTAATACCAGAACCTTCATTTCAAACCTCTATTTCATCATTGAAGTAATTATTTTCCCATCGGCGTCGTATTTGAAGAAGCCTTCACCTGTCTTCTTGCCGAGCTTTCTTTCTCTTACAAGTTTTCTAAGAATTGGACATGGTCTGTAACGTGGTTCGCCCAGACTATGCCATAAAGTTTCCATCCATGCGAGGACTTCGTCGAGTCCCATCGTATCTGCCATTTCAAGCGGACCCATCTTAAAATTGTAACCGAGTTTCATGGCAGTATCGATATCATGGGCCGAAGCAATCCCCTCGAGCAATATATACATCGCCTCGTTAAGCAAGGGAACAATTGCACGGGTTGTAACGAAACCAGGATATTCATAAACTTGAACTGGTGTTTTACCGATACGTGCTGCAAATTTCTTAATTATTTCGACTGTCTTGTCGGAGGTTTCGAGTGCACGTACCAATTCGACAAGTGGAACTTTCGGCACAGGATTCAGGAAGTGCATTCCAATAATTTTATCTGACCTTTTTGTAACTTCGGCTATTTTAGTCAAACTCAGCGTTGAAGTATTCGAAATAAAAATAGTATCGGGTTTAGCAATTTCATCGAGTTCTTTGAAAATCTGTTTTTTCAATTCATAATTTTCGTCAACGGCTTCGATAATCAGGTCGCAATCGGGAATTTCCGTGCGGTCGGTTGTCCATTTTATTCTGCTGAGAATCGATTTCATTTCACTCTGTGTCATTGCCCATCTGGAAATTTCCCTTTCCATCGAAGCTTTAAGACTTTCCTGTGACTTCTTGCAGCGTTCCTCATCCTTTTCGATTATAACCACATCGATGCCAGCAGCCGAAATGGTTTGCGCTATCCCCTGCCCCATCAAGCCACCGCCTATAATCGCAACATAATCGATTTTCTCTTTATCGCCGTTGGCTACTTTACTGCCCAACAGATCTTCGAGACGTAATTTTTCTTCTGACATTTTTTACCTTAATTTTTTTGCGAACAATTACAAAATTCGTACCAACAATTTAATAAGAAATAAGATAAATTTGTTATCTTATTTGTAGGCATTTTATTAAATCTAAAAAAAACAAATCAAATATGAGAATTCGAACCACTTTATTATGAAACCCGAGGAGATTTTAACTGAATTTTTCGGTTACAAAAATTTCAGACCAGGACAAAAAGAAATTATCGACTCGATCCTCGAAGGAAGAAATACGCTGGCTATAATGCCTACAGGCAGCGGGAAATCAATTTGCTACCAAATTCCAGCCCTTGCCTCCGACTCACTTTCGATCGTAATATCACCTCTAATTTCCTTGATGAAAGACCAGGTGGATGCGATCAATCTTAAACAAGAGGTTGCAGCTTTTATTAACAGCACTCTCGATCTCAGAGAAACCTATTCGATCTATCATAAAATTGATTCAGGGAAAATAAAGCTGCTTTACGTTGCACCGGAAAAACTCGACAATAATGAGTTTAAAGAAAAAATCAGAAGTGTAAAACCTGCTTATCTCTTTGTTGACGAAGCTCACTGTATAAGTGAATGGGGACACAATTTTAGACCAAGCTACAGGAAAATAAGAAATTTTGGAGAATATGCCGGCATTACAAAAATATCTGCTTTTACAGCAACAGCCACAGAAGACGTGCGAGAAGATATTGTAACCCAATTAGGTATGAACAACCCACGTGTTTTTGTCTACGGATTTGAAAGGTCTAATTTGCATCTTCACGTTATAAAAACTCTGAGGAAAAAAGAAACCCTTCTGAAATTACTCGAAAGAAATGAGTTGCCTGCAATAGTTTATACGGCAACGCGCAGATACTCCGAGGAACTGGCCAAATTTCTGACAGACAATGGAATTACTTCTTCTTACTATCATGCTGGATTAACAACCGAATTGAGAAAAATCATTCAGGACGACTTTATTGAAGGCAAAACGAAAATAATAATTGCCACTAATGCTTTTGGGATGGGCATCGATAAAAGCGACATTAGAACAATTATACATTATAACATTCCCGGTAATCTCGAAAATTATTACCAGGAAATTGGACGGGCTGGAAGAGATGGCAAGCCTTCAAATATTTTTTTATTATTCGACGAAGAAGATATTAATATTCAGGAATATTTCATCAATAATTCTTTTCCCACCCGAAGTCATGTCGAGTTCGTCTATAATTCAATTTGCGATCATCATCGAATTGCTTTAAATAGATTTCCAGATAAACCGATACTCCTTGAGCCAGCATTAATCGCTTTTCTTGAAAAGCATAATATTAATAAAGCTCTACTTGAGTCTTCTTTAAAAATTCTGGAAAAATCCGGCTACCTCAAGCAGGAGAAAAGCAATTCGAGCAAGTATTATGCGTTTTTTTCCTATCCGTATGAAAGAATTGAAAACTTTGCAAGTCGACTCGAAAACGATGAGCTTAAAGACCTTCTATATTTGCTAATAAAACTTTATAAAGAAAAAATATTTATTCGCAAAACAGAGATTAACATAAAAAAGTTATCAGAAATTTTAGGCATTACAGAAAAAGAGATTGTAGAAAATCTCGAACTTTTCGATCGATGCGGTATAATAAATTTTACAAAGCCCACACCCCACGTCGAAATTAAATTTATTAAAGAAAGGCTTCGAAATGATCTGCTGAACTTCGACTTTACGGACAACGAGCGCTTGATTAAACACCACAAAACAAAATTGCAACGAATGATCGATTTTGCTAATACAAATGAATGTCGTATGAAATTTATACTCGATTACTTTGGAGAAAAAAATGAAAGTTACACGTGTGGCAAATGTGATAATTGTACTAATGTTAAAATTGAATTATCCGACAACGATTATATTAAGGGACATATTCTAAGTGTTCTGCGCGAATGCGGCGAACCTTTAGATCCACCAACACTTATAAAAATATTAATAGGCTCAGACTCGAACTATCGAAATTACACTTCGTATGCTGCCTGCACGCACTTTACACAACTGGAAATTGAGAACTCGATTACGGATCTGCAAAACGAGAATAAAATTGTTTGGAATAAAGGACTTGTAAAATTAAAAGCAGACAAGAAAAGCGACCATTTTAAAGATTATGAACATCAGTTAGTTCTAATGAATAAATTGAAAGAAATCCGAAAAGAAGCTGCCAGAAAATTCAATCAGCCCACATATATGATTTGTCCCGACGAGGTTTTGATTGAAATATCTCGCCGGAAGCCTTCTACTTATGCCGAATTGATGTCGATACGCGGATTTACTAAATATATGTACAACAAACTGGGCGAAGAAATAATTACTGTAATAAAAACTTTTGATAAGGAGAATACTTTAGAAAAGAAACTTTCCGACAGAAATCTGCCTCAAAATTTCAGGAAAATTTATGAATTCGTTCAAAAAAGATATTCTTTAAAGGATATATCATCGATGACAGGCTTGCCAGAATCCGTAATTTCTCTCCAGATCGAAACACTAATTAGCATCCTACCTGAATTGGAAACCGATTATCTCTTCGACAAAGGGGAACTCGAAATAATTAACGAAAAGATCGACGAAGGTATACGAGATTTAAAACAGCTTTATAAAATATTCGATGGCAAGATCAGTTACTCAAAATTACGAATTGCATTAGCCAGAAAAAGCTTCAGTTAAAATTGCCTTCCTTTTTCAAGCGGTCTAAATATTCCTCGGATAAATTAAAAAAAAGTTCCCACTTATCTTTATCTTCTTCGAGGCTTTTTAAATAATCTTCAAACTCTTTTTCGTGCATCTCATATTTTTTGAAAACGTGTTCCTTAAGGATCTTAGAGGAATCGGATTCTGCGCCATATTTTTCGTTTATGATCAATAAATGGACATACACTTCTGCAGCTTTTTGATCCTCCGGCAGGTTATTTTGTTTGCATCCGTAAAACAATGCGAGAGGGAAAAATAATGCCAGCAGTAAAATTTTATTTTCTTTTACTGGCTTCAAAAAGAATTCTCTTCTCACGTTCTGTCAAGTTCTGATATCCGCTTTGACTTATTTTATCAAGAATTCTATCGATCTCTTCCTGTGTAATTTCTTCCTTATCGGAATCGAGTTCGTAGAACTCCGCTTCTTCTATTTCAGTTTCTCTAAATTTACGTGGTTTTCTGAATTTAGTTGTACTTCCAGATCTTCTGTCTCGCCTGAACAAATTAAAGAGATTATTAAATCTAAAATTGTAATTCCTGTCGAGCACAACGAAAAGAAATCCGGTAACTGCTCCTCCAATATGAGCCAGATGAGCTACAATTGTAGGCTCGTTGACAGAAACGAATTCAAATAAGATAAGAATTGCAATTAAATACTTTGCTTTGATAGGAATAAGAAAGTAGAATAAAATATATCTATCGGGAAAAAACATTGCAAAGGCAATCATTATACCGAATACTGCCCCTGAGGCGCCGATTGTTGGAGCCAGAACTGAACCTAACAACGGCGATAAAAAAATCTGGAACAAACCCGCGCCAATTCCACATGCCAGATAAAAAACTAAGAATTTTCCTGGACCCATAATATTTGCTATTTCCATACCAAACATCCAGAGCATAAACATATTAAATAGAATGTGGGTAAAACTGCCGTGCATAAATTGATAAGTTATAAATTGCCAAATCTGGAAATTATAAGGCTCGCCCAGCTGGTCAAATCCCGTAATTGGATTCAATGCAAAATATCTATTCAGGTAGTACCATCCGGGAATACCGCCAAAAGTAAAATTCTCGAATATCAATTGTATTAAGAAAACTACAATATTGATGATTAGTAAATTCTTTATGACTTTCGGAAAGAAAGAAAAACCTCCGAAACCCGACGGTCGATAATAATCTCTTGAATCAAGTCCCATTTATTTATCACTCTTTTTTATATACGAAAATAATTTTTTTTTACGAGAAATGCCCAGCGTTGAGGGTTTTAAATTGAGGCTGACTCAGAAATTACGAGTCAGCCCCGGCAGGAACAATTAATTGTCGTCATTCAATGCAGCGACACCAGGCAACACTTTGCCTTCCAGAAATTCCAACGAAGCGCCACCTCCTGTAGAAACGTGTGATACTTTATCTTCCAGATTTGCTTTTTTAATAGCAGCAGCCGAGTCGCCACCTCCAATAATGGTTTTGGCACCTTTTGAAGTAGCTTCTGCAAGCGCTTCGGCAATTGCAAATGTACCTTTGGCAAAATTATCAAACTCGAAAACTCCAAGCGGTCCATTCCATATAATTGTTTTGCTTTCTAAGATAACTTTCTTGAAAGCTTCGATTGTTTTAGGTCCTATATCGAGCCCCATTTTGTCTGTAGGAATTTTATCGGAATCCACAACTTCAGAAGGAGCGTCGTTATTAAATTCCGGAGCAACTACGTTATCCTTCGGCAGCAAAACATTTTTACCTGATGTTTTGAATTTTTCGAGCATCTCTTTGGCAAGTTCAATTTTCTCTTCCTCGAGAAGCGATTTGCCAATTTCATAACCCATCGCTTTGTAAAATGTATAAGCCATTCCTCCGCCAATTAAAAGATTGTCAACTTTCGGCAGTAGGTTTTCTATAACGTCGATCTTACCCGAAATTTTAGAACCGCCAAGAATAGCCGTAAATGGACGCTCGGGATTGGCAATGGCACCACCGAGATAGTCCAATTCTTTTTGCATTAAATATCCAGCTGCGCAGATATTGATATAATTAGTTACTCCCTCAGTTGAAGCATGAGCGCGATGTGCACTTCCGAAAGCATCGTTTATATACACGTCCCCCAAACTGGCTAACTGTTTAGAGAACTCAGGGTTGTTTTTCTCTTCTTCGGCATGAAAACGTAAATTTTCCAGCAATAAAACCTCGCCTTCCTTCAAAGAATCTGCCATTGCTTTAACTTCATCTCCAATGCAATCGGTAGCAAATTTCACTTCATTACCGAGTAGTTCGCTCAAACGGACAGCAACCGGTTTTAATGAATACTTTGGATTGGGACTGCCCTTTGGTCTGCCGAGGTGACTCATTAAAATTGCCTTTCCACCTTCGGAAATAATTTTCTTAATTGTCGGCAATGCTGCTCTAATCCTTAAATCGTCTGTTATATTCATGTTCTCATCGTAAGGTACATTGAAGTCGACACGAACCAGTACTCTTTTCCCTTTGAGGTCTACTTTGTCAATACTTAGTTTTTTCATTTTATCCTCCAATCGATTTACTTGAGTCGATATAAAAAAGACGCAGCGCGGTACTTAGCCGTCAACTGCGTCTCTCTTAAAGCTGATCGAATTTATTTAATCATTTTAATGAGTAAATCTACTACTCTACAGGAATAACCCCATTCGTTATCATACCAGGAAATGATTTTGAAGAATCTCTTTTCGCCAGGCAAATTATTCTGGAGAGTTGCCAGCGAGTCATAAATCGACGAGCGTTCATCATGAATGAAGTCGGTCGATACAACTTCTTCGTTGCAGTAACCGAGGATACCTTTGAGATATGTTTCGGAAGCTTTCTTCATCAACTGATCGATTTCTTCGATTGAAGTATCTCTTTCGGCGCGGAATGTAAGGTCGACAACGGAAACGTCTGCTGTTGGTACACGGAACGACATGCCGGTTAATTTACCTTTTGTCGATGGTAATACCTGTCCAACTGCTTTGGCTGCTCCGGTTGTTGAAGGAATAATATTAATTGCAGCAGCTCTACCTCCTCTCCAATCTTTTTTCGAAGGACCATCGACAGTTTTTTGAGTAGCTGTATACGAGTGAATTGTAGTCATCAATCCTGTTTCGATACCAATTCCTTCTTTAATTAATACGTGAACAATTGGGGCAAGACAATTAGTTGTGCAGGAAGCATTTGATACAATAATGTCTTTTGCGGGATCATATGAATCATCGTTAACACCCATAACGATAGTTTTTACATCGCCCTTTCCGGGAGCTGTAATTAAAACTTTTTTAGCACCGGCATCGATGTGTCCTTTTGCTTTATCGGAACTTGTAAACAGACCGGTCGATTCAATGACAATATCAACTCCCAGATCTTTCCAGGGCAATTGGGAAGGATCTTTCTGAGCCATAATGCATTTGATTTTATGTCCGTTTACGACGAGCACATCGTCTGCTTCGAGCGATGGGTCGCTCTTTTCACTTCCGAGAGTACCTTTGAATTTACCGTGGACGGAATCATATTTTAGTTGATAAGCAAAGTATTTTGCGTCGGTGCTGATATCTACAACTGCAACAACGTCTACCTCTTTACCGAGGTATCCTTTTTCGGCAAGTACATTTAGTACTAATCTACCGATTCTTCCGAATCCGTTAATTCCTACTTTTACTGCCATAATTTATCCTCCAATTACGAATATGTGAATAAAATTCGGACACAAATATAGATAATTATCTCCCCTTTTTCAATTTAACAATATTAAAATTCTGTAATTTTTTAACAGAATTTTTACATTAACCGTTTTAGTTAAACTCTTCTGCCAAATCATTCTAATTAATTTAGGAGAAGGTGGCAGTTCATTTAAATATGATTATGAGTATTTGATCCATCCATTAAATATTTACTCTGTTCTTTACGTCTAAGAAATTTACTTGTCAAAAGGCTTACAAAAAGTTATTTTTATGCAATCATTCTGAAATTAACTTCAGGAAGGGCTATGGAATCGGGAAGTTTCCTTAAGTATGTGCCGATTTTCTCGAATTTACCCGATGTAACTTTAAAAAGTATTGAGAACTCGGGTACGCGTAAGATCTATTCCAAAAATGAAGTAATCTTGAAAGAAGACGAATCTGGTACAGCCCTTTTTATAATGCTCAAAGGAAAAGTAAAAGTATCGCGTACAAGCGAGGACGGCAAAGAAGTTATTTTATCGATCCTCTCTGACAATGATTTTTTTGGAGAGATGGCAATACTCGACGGGAAAACAAGGTCGGCCACTGTTACGGCAATTGAAGATTCAGAAATTTTCATAATTCAGAGGAATGAATTTATCGACCTGCTCAAAACACATCACGAAGTTGCTCTGGCACTACTCGAAGAACTTACGAATCGACTTAGAGCCGCCAATGTAAAAATAAAAGCACTTTCTCTCAAAGACGCCGAAGGAAAAGTTGCCACCGTTTTACTTGAATTGGCAGAAAGTATCGGTAAAATAAGACACGGGAAAGTCGAACTCGAAAAATTACCGGTACAGCAGGATATCGCAAATATGGCAGGCACTTCCAGAGAAACAATATCGAGGACACTTCATTCCTTTGCCAAAAAAGGTCTAATCGAGATCGATGGGCCAAACATAAGAATTGTAGATTACGAAAAATTCAAGGAACTCTACGGCTGAGATGATCGATTTACATATTCATACCACCTACTCCGACGGTGCTTATTCCCCTGAGGAAATTGTTCAGATGGCTTACGAAAAAGGTCTACGCACAATAAGCATAACTGACCACGATACAATCGATGGACTCGAAGAGGCAATTCTATGCGGAAAGGACCTGGGCGTTGAAGTAATTCCAGGACTCGAAATCAGTACCGACATCGATAATGTGGAAGTCCATTTACTGGCATATTTTATCGACTATAAAAACAAAGAGCTTCAAAAATGCCTCACTTTTTTTAAGGAAGAACGTTACCACAGAGCAAAAAGGATTGTTGAAAAACTGAGAAGTCTCGGTATGAATATTACAATTGACGACGTAATTGAGAGAGCTAAAAATTCCGCTATCGGCCGGCCTCACATCGCTTATACACTTGTTGACCTTGGTATTATCGACAATTACTTTGAAGCATTCGAAAAATATATCGGCGACAGAGGACCGGCATACGAAAGGAAAATTCATTTTTCTCCTCAAAGCGCTTTAAAACTAATCGAAGACGCCGGTGGACTTTCGTTTATAGCCCATCCGGGCTTTATAAAAGAATCAATTTTGGTCAATATTATTGAAGCAGGTCTCGACGGAATCGAAGTAATCCATCCGAGCCACAACGAAAATCAAATCGCTTTTTATAAGGGAATCGTAAATCAATATTGTCTACTCGAAAGCGGGGGTTCCGATTTCCATGGTGGCAAAAAAAATGACGAAGGAAATTTAGGCAAATATAACTTAGCCCCCAATCACCTTGATGCAATGAGAAATATGCTTCACAGGAATACCGCCTGATATTACTCTTTTTTTTCATCCCTTTTATATTTTCCTAAAATGAAATTATTGGGTTTAAATATTATCTTTTACTACCAATTATTATAACTTGCGGTGAAATATGGTTAAACTTATCAAAAGCATTTTTTTATTATTTATTGTTTATGCGAATCTTAATGCCCAGAACATATTGAATTGGGAAGTCTATTCAAATATGGATAATGTTGTTGATCTAATGACCTCTGATAACGGAATATGGGTTGCTACTTCAGGCGGAGCTTATTTATACAATCCGGAAGATTCATCTTTTGTTATTATAAACAAAGCGGATAACATCAACAGCCAGAATTTCACATCAATATTTATCGATACAGATAATAAAATCTGGCTCGGCACAGTCGAAGGCTTTGTCATTTTTTACGACATCGAAAGTGGAGCATCTAAAAATATTCTGGATATCTATAAATCCGACAAATCACAAAAAAGAATTAATAATCTCTATGCTAAAGGCGACACAATTTTTGTCGCCACGTCTTTCGGCGTTGTATTGATTAATAAAAATAATTATTCACTCTACGATACATTTACAAAATTCGGGAATTTTTCGTCGGAGATTAATGTCAGTGCAGTAATCAAAGATGAAAGAATTTTCACAGCTACTTCTTCTGGAATAGCTGTTCAAAAGCCTGGTTCAACAAATCTCGTTGCACCAGAATCGTGGCTTAATTATACATCATCTTCATCAGGTTCTTTTGGTACAATTAGAAAATTCGATCTTTATTCCGACAAAGTTATTGCAGCTACAGATAACGGTATTTATCAATACAACACGTCGTGGGACATTTTAACATTAGAAGCCGTTCCTGTTGTCGACTTCTACGTAGACAATACAAAGATTTATGCCGCATCGAAAAATTCGCTCTACCTCTACGATGGTTCCGAAGTATCATTGATCTACAATAATAATTCTTTCGAACTTACGTCGGTTGCTGTTTATAATGGAAAAATTTATTTAGGTACTACATCCGGAGTAATTGAACTTTCAAACGGAAGTGAAAAAATAATCAAGCCGGACAATCCGGCAAGCAATTCTTTTTTGAATATGGACGTAGATATTGAAGGCAATCTATGGATTGCAACGGGTAAAGATGGTCAGGGAATTGGTGCTATGGTATTTGACGGAAATCATTGGGACGTGGTGAATTACCAGAAATTTCCATCACTTCAGACAAACGACGTCTTCAGTGTACGAGCTTCCAGAACTTCTGAGGCAGTATATTTAGGCACCTGGGGAAAGGGATTTGCAATCTATAAAGATGGCTCTTTAGAAGCTTACAACGCTGGGAACAGTCCACTTGCAGGCATTCCAAGTGACCCAAATTTTGTAGTAATTACAGATATCGAAGAAGATTCAAAAGGCAATGTCTGGTTGACAAATTTACAGAACACATTCCTGCAACAACTATATGTATTAACAACAGAAGGCAATTGGTACGGTTATTCGTACACAAAACCACTCTTGACTTCGAACGAATTGACATACGAACTGGAAATTGACCAGTTTGATACAAAATGGTTCCGCCTGTTTTCCGGAAGAATTGGACTTTATTATTATAACGAAAACAGCACTTTTTCAAATACTAACGACGACATACAAGGTTATATTAGTCAGACAAATGGACTACTTACTAATACAGTTACTGCACTCAAAGTTGACAACAGAGGACAACTGTGGGTCGGTACAAGTCTCGGGATGAACATTATACCCGATCCATCGAATCCGTCCGTATTAAATATTTCCATACCTTCACTACGAGGACTTTCTGTAACCTCGATAGCTGTAGATGCCATCGACCAGAAATGGGTTGGCACCAATAAAGGATTGTTACAACTATCATCTGACGGATTCGAAGTGATCAATTATTTTACATCGCTTAACAGTCCGTTACCCGATGACATGATACGTTCAATTACAATCGACAAAAAGAGAGGAATTGTTTACGCAGGTACAGATTATGGTCTTGTAAAAATTGAGACTACATTTTTACAGCCTTTAGAATCTTTTGGCGAAATTTTTGCTTATCCCTCTCCTTTTATAATTGATAATTCTTCCGAGAACACTTTAATTATCGATGGTCTAATTGACGATTCTTATATCAAGATAATTGATATAAACAACCAATTGGTCAGAGACTTTAAAGCACCGGGCGGAAGGATTGCATATTGGGACGGTAAAGATAACGATGGCAAGTACGTCTCTTCGGGAGTGTATTTAATCGTTGCATACGACAGAGAAGCCAACAACGTTGCGGTTTCAAAAATAGCAGTAATTCGGAAATAAGATTTTTTATGATCGACATAATAAACTTATCCGTTCAATTTACTGGTGAAAATTTATTCGAAGACGTAAGCCTTAAAATCAACAGAAACGATAAAATTGCTCTTGTTGGGTCAAACGGCAAGGGTAAATCAACTCTGTTGAAAATAATTTGCGGACAAGAGCTATCTGAAACGGGCAAAGTACTTATTCAGAAAGGGATAAGAATTGGTTATCTGCCGCAGGAACTAATAAGTTTCAAGGGAAGGACTCTTCTCGAGGAAGTAAAGTCCTCCATGCCCGATATTAAAGAACTCGAAGAAAAAGAAGCTTCGATAATTTCTCAACTGGAATCTACTGAAATACTCGAAGATGAAAAGAGATTGCTAATCGAGGAATTAGGAGAAATACATCATCGCAAGGAACAATACGACTATTACTCGCTGGAAGCGCGTGCAGAAAAAGTTCTTACCGGTCTGGGTTTCAAGAATACCGATTTTGACCGTCGGACTGAAGAGTTTTCTGGCGGCTGGCAGATGCGAATTCAACTGGCTAAAATTCTATTGGGAGAAAACGATTTAATTTTACTGGACGAACCAACAAACCATCTCGATATCGACACTTTAATGTGGCTCGAAAACTTCCTCAATAATTACCGTGGAGCTTTAATAATTGTATCTCACGACAGACATTTTATTAATAACGTAACCAATAAAACTCTCGAAATTTTCAACAGAAAAATCAATTTCTTTCCTGGTACTTACGAGCAGTATTTAAGATTCCGCAAGGAAAGAGAAAAACAATTAAAAGAAGCGGAAAAAAATCTCGAGAAGAAGATTAAAGAAACTGAAAGGTTCATTGAAAGATTCCGATTTAAAGCCACAAAAGCGCGTCAGGTTCAAAGTCGCATCAAGCAACTGGAAAAAATCGAAAGAATTGAAATCGAAGACGAAGAAAAGCAAATCAACTTTCGCATTCCAGAAGTCGAACAAAGCGGAGCTGTTCCAGTTGAATTAAAAAAGATTTTCAAATCGTACGGAAACATAAGCGTTCTTGAAAATATTGATATTAAAATAGAGAGAGGCGAAAAGATTGCCATAGTCGGTCCTAATGGAGCTGGTAAAACAACCCTTGCAAAAATAATTGCAAAGAAAATCTTACCTTCTGCAGGTGAAGTAATATACGGCCATAATACTTTAGTTTCGTACTACGAACAGGAAGTAACTGAATCTTTAAATGGCGAGGAAGACCTTATCGATTCATTGCAGTCTGTAAACGACCAGCTTACTCCTGGACAATTGAGGTCGTTGCTCGGATCGTTTCTTTTTACAGGTGATTCGATATTTAAAAAAGTAAAAGTTCTTTCGGGAGGGGAAAAAAGTAGACTTGCTTTAGCCCGGCTTCTGCTTACAAAAAGCAATCTAATAATTCTGGACGAACCGACAAACCATCTCGACCACTCATCAAAAGAAGTCCTGCAAAACGCACTTATTGATTTCAACGGTACTCTTATCATAGTTTCGCACGACATCGATTTTCTCAAACCAATAGTTAGCAAAGTTTATGAATTGAGAGACAAATCACTTAGAGTTCACTATGGTGGTATAGAATATTATTTATCGAGAAGAGAAGAAGAAAAGACCATTGAAGAATCTGCAAAACAGATTCAATCAAATAAATCAACACGGAAAGAAAATAAAAGAAAAGAAGCAGAACTACGACAGCAAAAATATAATGAGACCAAAGAACTGAAAGAAAGACTCAATTATTACGAAAAAAGAATAAACGAACTGGAAAAAAGCAAACTTGAATTGGAACAAGAACTTGCCACTCCCGAAATATTTAACAACCCGGTAATGTTAAAAGAAAAAAACATCAGCTATAACAATGTCAAAAAAGAACTCGACTTGATTTTTAACGAATGGACTGAATTGTTTTCACAGCTTGAATCGATTGAAGAAAAATATAAAGAACAACTCAATTAAATTAATTCAGAAATTCTTCAGCAAGAGCTATACCGCCGTAGATTGCAGCATCGTCGCCGAGTTTTGTTGCTTTGATTTCGACAACTTTTCCGGGTGCCAGCAAAACGCTGTTGTAAAACGAAGCTTTAACTATTGGAAGCCAGAAGTCTTCCATTGCTTCCACCACTCCACCACCCAGCACAATCGTATCGAAATTTAGAAGAGTTGTAAGACTACCGAGAACTGTACCTGTAACAGTTGCAGCCCTGGATAAAACTTTCACCGTCAGTTTATCCTGTTTTTTTAATGCCTCCAGCAGCATTTTACTTTTCAATTTTCTACCGGCATCGATATGACTTTTGAGTATGGAGCTTTTTCCTCTCTTAATTTCCTTGATAATTGTTTCTTCGATTGCCGTTCTGCTGGCAGTTTTTTCAAAAGTCCTTCTTTTCGGCTTAGTTGCAAGTGCGCCTTTTTTGTCCACCAGCATATGCCCAATTTCGCCTGCATAGAAACTTGAGCCTCTATAAATTTTACCGTCGAAGAACAAAGCGCCTCCAATTCCCGTTCCAATAAACACTACGAGCATATTCTTAATTTTGTCATGAAACTCAAATTTTTTAATGCCGAGACCGGCAAGATTAACATCATTTTCAACTAAAATAGGTAGTGAAATTCTTGAAGTGAGTGCATCTTTTATATTAAAATTGTTGATTCCAAGATTGGGTGCTGTATCGATTATGCCTGTAAAAGGATTCACCGTGCCGGGTACACCCAGAGCAACAGCTTTAACATTTCGTTGCGATAGTTTATTATCTCTTATAATTGTAGCAATAGAGTTTGAAATTGCATCGACCAACCCATCAGCTCCTTTATTTAGCATAGTCGGAATTTTAATACGTGATTTAATATTATTTTCTTTATCGATCAATGCGGTCAGAATTTTTGTGCCTCCAAGGTCTACGGATATAATAAATTCTTGCGGCATGAAGATCTCCCTTTTCAATTTATCGATTTTAGTCTAGTGGATTTTTTATTATTTTGATATCGTAAATCTGTATCTTATTTCTTCGACAAATATAAAATATTTTTCATTAAGTCTGAGGTCTATAATGTACATAAATTATTCGGACATACCCGGTCATCCGAATTTATTTCTCGACTATCTTTATGAATTCGAAAACGTAGAAAAATTTTATGGTAAAAATTTTCGTAATGAACAAGGATATGACAATCACTTTAATTCTATTCTGTCTTACGAACGCCCCCACAGAGAAAAATTAACCACAATAATTAAAGAGCAGTATAGAAACATCCGTGCATCGAAATTGACTCTTTCCAACATCGAAGAATTAAATTCCTCAAATACTATAGCGATTGTTACCGGACAGCAATTAGGAATATTCGGAGGACCTCTTTACACATTTTATAAAACGATCACAGCCATCAAGCTGGCAAATTATTTAAATGATAAATACGACAGCTTTAATTTTGTGCCAGTTTTCTGGCTTGAGGCCGACGACCACGACTTCGAGGAAGTAAGGAAAATAAATATACTCGACAGAGATAATTCACTTAAGACTCTCGTCTACAACGATGGACTGGATGAAAGCATTAACAGAGGGAGCGTTGGAAATATCATTTTCAACCAAAATCTGAGGCAATTACTGGACGAACTATCTGCATCGCTCCGTGAATCTGAGTTCAAAATGACATTGATGGATTTGCTAAAATCTTTTTATCAACCCGATACAACTTTTCTGGAAAGTTTTAAAAATTTGCTTATACGTTTATTTGATGAATACGGCCTTATCGTTTTCAATCCTTCAGACCCTGAAGTGAAAAAAATATTAACGCCTATCTTCAGGCAAGAACTGACCAACTATAAAGAACATACCGTTTCCTTAGTGGAACGCAGTGCTGAGCTGGAAGAAATTTACCATGCTCAAGTTAAGGTAAAACCGGTAAATCTTTTTTACCTCGATGAAAATGAAAGACTTTCTATCGAACCACTCGAGGATGGTTTTAGATTAAAAGGCAGAAAGAAAAAATTTTCCTACGAAGATATGATTTCACAATTAGAATTTGCTCCCGAGAGATTCAGCCCTAATGTTTTATTGAGATCAATCTGCCAGGATTATCTTTTACCCACGGGCTTTTATATTGCCGGTCCTGCTGAAATTAGTTATTTCGCTCAATTGACACCACTCTATAAATTTTTTGACATCAATATGCCATATATTTATCCGAGAGCATCGGCAACAATTCTGGAAAATAATATTGGATCTCTGTTGAGTAAATACCAACTGAAAATTGAAGAGGTCTTCTGTCCGCAAGAAGAATTAATCGAAAAGATAATTGCCCGCACCAGCGATAATAATATCGATGCCATCTTTGAAGATACTCAGGATAAGATTAACACTGCATTAAACGAACTCGGTAATATCTTGAGCAATGTAGAAAAGACAATGCCAGAATTGACGGAAAAGACCAGAGCAAGAATTAACGAAAGTCTGAATCTTTTGAAAAATAAAGCCATCGATGCCGAAAAGCGAAAGCACGAGGTAACGATAAGGCAACTTAAAAAAATACAAAACGTTTTGTATCCCAATGAAAATCTTCAGGAAAGAGAACTGAATTTCGCCTACTTCGCAAATAAGTACGGCCTTGATATACTCAGATGGATATATAACGAATTGTCGATAAACAAATTCGAGCACCAAATACTCGAGCTGTAATTATTTAGCAATCTCGTTTAATTGCTTCAGAAAATCGGGATTTGAAATTGCTACCGATTCAAATTCGTTTATGCTACCTCCCTCTTTAATATTCATCGAGAGAACAGCCAATGCCATTGCTATGCGATGATCACCGTAACTTTCAAAAATTACATCTTTATTCTTTATACTTCCGCCTACTTCAAAACCATCTTCGAATTCTTCAACATAAAGTCCTAACTTCTTATAATTATTACAGAGTGCTGCAATACGGTCGGATTCTTTATAACGTAATTCTTTAGCATGGTTTATTCTGAAGTTCCCCTCAGCGAAAATACCGGCTACGGATAGTATTGGAATTTCATCGATTATATTCGGGATAATCTCTTTTGAAATTTCGGTATTTACAAGTTCGCTCGATAGAATACGGATGTCGCCCTTTTTTTCACCTCTCTCTAAAGATTCATTTTCAATTAAGATATTGGCACCCATCATTTTCAAAACGGATAGGATTCCCGTACGTGTTTCATTTAACGATACATTTCTTATTACAAGTTCCGAGTCAGGAATAAGGAGACTCAGAACGATGAAGAAAGCCGCTGTTGAAATATCTGAAGGAACTGTCATTTCAAAGGGTGTTGGATAATTTTTTATCGAAGCATAAATCTTTTTTTTAGTGCCGTCGTACTCGGTTTCCAAGCCCAGCATTATTTCGGTATGATTGCGTGTTGGAACAGGTTCGTAAATTACCGTTTTATCATTTAAATGCAGTGCAGACAAAATAATTGCACTTTTAACCTGAGCGCTGGGTACACTCATCTCATATTCGATTGCGTGAAGATTATCCGTCGGAGAAATTGTAATCGGGAGAGTGCCTGCTTCGGATGCTTCAATTATGGCTCCCATTTCTTGTAATGGTTCGATAATTCTTTTCATTGGGCGTTTTGATAACGAGTTGTCGCCTGTGATAACGGATTTAAAATTCTGAGCAGTCAATATGCCAGTCATCAAGCGTGCTGTTGTACCTGAATTACCTGCATACAATTCAGTTGTGGGTTCTTTGAATTTTTTTAGACCAACTCCATTTACAACCAGCAATTCGTCTTTTTTTTCTATATCGACACCCAATTTGCCGAAGCATTCGATGGTGGAGTTAACATCGGCAGAATTAGAACAATTTTTTATCAACGACTTGCCTTCAGCCATTGAAGCAAACATTACGGCTCTGTGAGAAATTGATTTATCACCGGGCAAACGGAGTTCACCTTTAATCTTATTGACTTTATGAAATCTCTGAATCATTTTTCGCACCAACTATCGATAAGTTTATTAATTTCTTCTTCTGTAAGTTCGCTTTTACCGTACATCCCTTTAATTTTTCTTTGTCTTTGAGCTTCGTAGAGCGCAACTGCAGCAGCAACCGAAACATTCAAACTTTGAATCATTCCGTACATAGGAATATAAAATTGTCCATCGGCATATTTTTTCATTTCCTCAGAAATTCCTCTGTGTTCATTAGCAAATACCAGCGCTACTTTACCAGTTAAATCAAGGTCGTACAAATTTCGGGCATTTTTATCGAGATTACTGGCAAAAACTTTGAAGCCTTCTTTATGTAGTGAATCAATTCCTTCAGCTACACTTTTGAATTTTTCCGTTTCAATCCACTTGTTAGCCGAAGCAGAAGTTACTTTACTAATTTTAGGAAATTCTTCTACAGTATAAATTAGTGTAACTTTAGGAACACCGACTGCATCGCATGTCCTGAAAATTGCGCTAACGTTATGTGGGTCGTGCACATTTTCAATTACAACTCTCAGTGAAAACTGCCTATTTCTGATAGTATCCGATATTTTTTTAATTCTACTCTCGGTACGAAATTTTCTCATGAAACCTTGTCGAAAATTACTTTATAAACAACCTTATTGCCTTCTTTCCTTGCTCTATCAATTTTGAATTTAAAATCTGGCTTTAGCTGAAGGTAAAATCGTAGCAATTCGAGAGTCTTTTCAATTGCATCATCTTCGTTATGAGCCCAGCTTTCACAACCTTTCATAGAAGGAATTTCAGCGGTATAGCCGTCGTCTGTTTTTAAAATAAGTAGATCTAAAACCATTAATAGCCACCACCTGTATTCGACTCTCCTTTGACAATTTTGACGCTTGCACTTGCACCAATTCGATCGGCGCCGCTTTTGATCATCAGCATCGCATCTTCTGTCGTTCTGATACCTCCAGAGGCTTTCACCCCGACTGAGGATCCTACGACATACTTCATCAAAGCAACGTCGCCTGCAGTTGCACCGCCTTTACTGAAACCTGTCGATGTTTTTACAAAATCCGCTTTAGCTTCTTTGCTTATCAGGCACGCTTTAACTTTTTCTTCATCTGTTAGTAATGCGGTTTCAATAATAACTTTGCAAACGGCGTTATATTTTTTTGCCGTAAGGACTACTTGATTAATATCATTGAAAACGTAATCATAATTACCCTTTTTTAGCATTCCGACATTGATTACCATATCGATTTCCTGAGCGCCGTTTTTCAAAGCTTGTTCGGCTTCGAATTTTTTAACTTCAGTAGTAGTGGCTCCGAGTGGAAAGCCAATAACTGTACAAACTTTTACATCCGAATCACGCAGCAAGTCCCGACATAAAGTGACATAACAGGGATTAACGCATACTGATGCAAAATGATAAGTTCTGGCTTCGTCGCACAATTTTTTTATGTCGTCGGGTGTGGCTTCAGGTTTTAAGAGAGTATGATCAATCATTCTTGCTATCGACCGATCCGGAATTTTATCGCCAATTCCGATGCCTGCGGCAATTCTGTCGGCTCCGTTGTCGATAATATTTTTTACAGCCATTGGTTGATCAACAACACTACGCTCCCAACCTTCGCAGGTATTACCTTTGCAATAAAATTCTTGCAATGATTTTTCAACAAGTACTTCTGAAATTATTTTATCAAGAAGATTCGAGTCCATCTTAATTACCCATTATCTTTTGGTATGCTTCGAATGTATTGCGCAAAAGCATTGCACGCGTCATCAATCCAACTCCACCTGGAACAGGCGTAATATAAGAAGCCTTATCAAATACTTCCTCAAAGTCCACATCTCCGACAAGTCGGTATCCAGCTTTTGTAGTACTATCTTCAATTCTATTAATACCTACGTCGACTACAACCACACCTTCTTTCACCATAGAGGCTTTAATGAAATTCGGTTTTCCGATGGCAGCTATTAGAATATCTGCATCTTTTGTGTAACGCGAAAGATCCTCAGCAGCTGAGTGACACACGGTTACAATGGAATTAGCTCCCTTTTTCTTTTGCAACATCATGTTTGCTATCGGTTTCCCTACAATATTGCTTCTTCCTACCACAACGACATGTTTACCCTGGGTTTCAATCTGATAACGTCTTAATATCTCCATAATTCCGTAAGGAGTACACGGATAGAAAGTGTTTTTGCCAATAACAAGATTACCAACATTTTGAGGGTGAAAACCGTCAACATCTTTCAAAGGATCAATGGTTTCAATGACACGATTTTCGTCGATATGATCCGGCAAAGGCAATTGAACCAGGATACCGTGATATTCCGGCTCGTTATTATATTTCTTTATTAAATCGAGCAATTCTTTTTCGGTTGTATTTTCGGGCAACGACTCTACTTTCGATTTAATGCCTATCTCTTCGCAATCCCTGCTTTTCGAGGACACATAAACTTTCGATGCAGGATTTTCGCCCACTAAAATGGCAACCAGTCCTGGAACAGGTTTCCCTTCGGATTTCAGTTTTTGAATATTTTCTCTCAGTTCGGCTTTAATTTCAGAAGCTATTTTTTTACCATCTAATATAACGGCCATCGAATTACACTCGATTTATTTAAAATCTAATACGAAAATTATTCATTTCATCTCAAAGAGAAAAATAACAAGCAGAAAAATGAAAATTTAGTTTGTCGGCGCCATTTTGTTAAATTCAGGGATAAGGATCCTCTCTATTTCAACCGTCTTGCCTGTTATTGTATCAATCTTTAAGAACAGTCCGCACAGATGCACATTATCATTTGCCACCTGATATTTTTGTGGAGTCTGATAAAGGAAACGATTAATAGCAGCTTCAGTTTTCATACCGATTACGGAATCGTACGGACCAGTCATTCCGCAATCGGTAATATAACCGGTGCCGTTAGGAAAAATTCTTTCGTCAGCAGTTTGAATATGCGTGTGCGTACCGATCAAAGCAGATATTCTACCATCAAGAAAATTTACCATTGCAAGTTTTTCGGCTGTAGCTTCGGCATGAAAATCGACAATTATAACTTTTGTGGTACCTTCAAGTTTTGAAAGCACCCACTCGCTGGCTCTAAAGGGACAGTCGATAGGAGCCATAAATGCCCTGCCCTGTAAATTAATAACCGCTACTTTTCCTTTCTTAGTTTCAGCCACGTAATAACCATTTCCGTAAGTTCCTTTCGGATAGTTAAGAGGCCTTATTACGCGATTATCTTTCCGTAAATATTCCTGTGACTGATGTTTATCCCACGTGTGATTTCCGCCAGTTATCACATCAACACCAAGGTCAAAAAGTGTCCTGGCTTCCTTTTCGGTACACCCTTTTCCGTCTGATGCATTTTCACCGTTTACAATCGTAAGATCTGCTCGGTATTTTTTCTGAAGACTCGGCAACCACATCTGAACAATATCAAGTCCGGGCTGCCCAACTATATCTCCTATAAACAATATATTAATATTCATAATTTTCTTTTTTAATTTAAATTGTATTTAAGGTAACAAGTATAAAGAATTGTTCATTTATAACCAATGATTTTTTTATGAAATAGTAGAGCATAATTAAATTATTAATTAACATTGAAAACAAAACAATTAATAACAGTAAAGTTGCCCAATTAATGTATATAACAAAAATTCATCCTATAAATATCGGCAATCAAGAAAGCGGTATAAAAAGTTACTCTGATTGTAAGTACCTTACCATATTCCTACAATTGCTAAAGTTGGCAAATAGATATCCATAATCACAAAAAACGTCTTCCTGGATACTTCACCTTAATAATAATTTTTTTGCTTATTTATAACATGATGGTAATATAAATTTTCTCTGTGTATTTTAGTTAGTTAAATTACTATATAAAACTAACGAATTAACTATTAGGCTATTCTTTGATGTAACATGGAATTAACGGAAATAAAACTTGACAAAGCAGAATACTGTGTATTTGACTTCGAGACTACTGGAGCATCGGCACGTAACGAAAGAGCAATTGAAATCGGTATTGTAAAGATAAGAAACAAAAAAATTATTAATACATTTTCTTCTTACATAAATCCAGGCAAACAAATACCGCATTATATAACTCAACTAACCGGAATAAGTGATGAAGACGTATCAAATGCGCCGTACTTTGAAGATATTTATAACAAGATAGTCGAATTCTTCGGGGATTCTATATTGGTAGCCCACAATCTTAAGTTCGACTATTCCTTCTTGAAATTTGAATGCTTAAAAACTGGACTTGAACTGCCGGAAAACCCGGCCATTTGCACACTGGAATTGGCAAAGCGTATTTATCCTGAACTGCCGAGTAAAGCTCTCGGAAGCTTAACGCGCCATTTGAAAATTCGCCACAGAAATGTTCATACAGGATTAGGCGATGCTCTGGCAACGGCTAAAATATTAATTAAAATGTTCGACAGGCTTATAGAAGAGCACCATGTAGAAACAGTTTCGGAGCTGATAAGCTTCCAGAAATTTGCTCCCACCCGATCTTATAGAATCATAAAGAAAAGTCTTGCTGAGGACTACATTAAAATTCCTGAAACACCTGGCATCTATTTTTTCAAAGATACAAAGGACGACATTCTTTATATCGGGAAAGCCAAATCACTAAAAAAACGACTGTCCAATTATTTTGTAAACAATGCGCCGCGTAAAACAAAAAAAATTGTTACAAAAGCCAACAAAATCGATTTCCTGCGTACAAATACCGAACTAACTGCGTTATTAGCAGAAGCTGAACTAATTAAGGAACACAAACCAGCTTACAATAAATTATTGAAAAAATATTCCCGAAATTATTTTATAAGAGTGACTTCACAGGAGAGCTTTCCGGTTGTTGAAGTAACTACAAAATTCGATTTTGATGGAAATGATTATTACGGGCCCTATCCAAATCGCGATATTGCCGGATTACTAAAAGAAATAATCGACAAAACTTTCAGACTCAGAGAATGTAAAAACAAAGAGTTTTCAAAAAAAAGGAAATGCTACCTGTTCGACATCAAGAGATGCACTGCGCCATGTATCAACCCAGCCAACAATGAATATGATAATGAACTGGAACTGGTAGACGAGTTTTTGAGAGGAAAGAATCAGTCGGCGCTCGACAGGCTATTACAAAAAATGAAAACACTAAGCGAAGAAAAAAAATTCGAAGAGGCAGCTGAAATTCGTGATGTAATTAATCTAATTTTGAAACAATTACAAAAAGCCTCAATTCTAAATGAGCCGATTAATAAAGCAAAAACATTGATAGAAATAGCAGGTATAGAAAAAAACGACTATTTACTTCTACTGGAAGGTAAACTTGTAATACGGAATTTCATTTCCGAATCTGACAAATATTTTGACGAAATACTAAAAGACTATTTTGACGGTACTATAGAACTGTTCAAGGAAATAAAAGAGAAAGACCTCGAAAGGCTGAAAATCACTTTGAACTGGCTTATAAAAAACAGAGGGAAAATCAAGATTCACGATCTAAACCAGATTAATTCGTATAATGAATTAGCTTCTAAATTATTTTTTCCCGCGCGCGATTAAGTCCAGTTTAGAATGGAAAAACGCAACGTTAAAAATTTCTAAAACGTTCTGAATTTGAATAAGGAATTTTACACAATTAGTAAAATATTTATTAACAATATCCATAGAGGCAAAATAGTAGATAGATACATTAAAGTATCAATTTTTCATTATGGAGTTATGCATAAGAATTGCGAAAACAGAATTGATTGGCGAAGAATTTATTTGAGCCAATCTTTAATATCGATGAGAAAAGACTAATTAATTAGCAACAAATCTTCCAATTAAAATTTTCACCACATAAGCTGTAAACAGTATCAAAAAGCTATAAACCAGAATTGCCTTAAACGATTCGGACGTAATTACTATAGTGGATAAATAGCCCCTCCATCCACATTGACGGCAACGATAAATTTTAAAATAGGTTATCTTTTTAATGATCTGTTCAATCATATTTCTGGCTCTTGAGCGATGCAGTGTAAATTCAGCATTACATTTTGGACAGCGGGAATACTGCGGATCTTTGCTGATAAAAATTTTGTAGTACTTCAAATCTACCCCCTTTTAACCGAGATTTAATGAAAAAAATAGCCCTATAGAAACGCTCAGAACTAATATAAGAACTACAGCAATTGTAATAAAGAAAAATTTTGTGTCTTTTATTTTGTAAAAATAATAACATGAAAAGAGAACCCTCATAATAGGAGTTAATATCAGCACCAACGTGCCGAGATAGAAAAAAGGTGCTGGATCCAGAGCAAAAAATCTCGTAAAAAAATCTTTTAAGGAAACGATGTTAGCTACTGAGAAGAAATCTTTGGCATCACCTTTTATAACGACAATTATAATTCCGCATAGATAAAAGAAAACGGTAGTATAAATTCCGATTGATAATACACCTGAGATATACTTTTTTAAATTCATAAGCCATCACATCAAATTAAAACCGGTAGCCAGGCCGCGTATTATCATTCTTACAGATAAATACCCGGCAACAACTATAAAGAGAATTTTGATATATTTTGTCTGAATACGATTCATAACCATACTTCCGAGTGTAGCTCCTGTAATTGTGCCGAGCGCAACTGGAGCAACGATAAATGAGTTAACTGCACCGTTCAGGAAATACAAAACCGCGCTTGCCGAAGCCGTAATTCCAATCATAAATTTACTGGTGGCCACTGCTACTTTCATTGGCACTTTCATATAACTATTCATAACAGATACTTTTATGATACCCCCACCGATACCCAATAAACCTGATCCGACTCCAGCAAGCATCGATATAAATCCGCCTTTTATCGGATTTAATACTCTATATTCAACTGTTCTTTTTTCGGCGCGGTCGTAAAAAGTATCTTCGAAATCCACCAAAGATTTTTTAGATAGCTTGTAATTATTATCGAGCTTAATTGTCTTTTCTTCTCTGTTTTTAAAGGAATAAAAAGCCATAACGAAAACAAGCACACCGAAAATTACACTCAATATCCAGCCGTGAAGTATAAGCGCCAGAAAAGCTCCAACAAGTGCACCTGCCGTAGTGAAAATTTCAAGAAACATCCCCAGTTTTAGATTTGTTATTTCTTGCTCGACGTATCTGTTTGCGCCTGCAATGGAGGTTGCAATAACTGAAATAAGGCTTGCAGCAATTGCATAATGGACAGGAATGTTAAAAACCAGAGTTAATGCAGGAACTACAATTATACCTCCTCCAATTCCCACAAGAGCTCCCAGTAGACCTGCGCCAATGGCTATCAAATACATCAGAAATAGTTCAGTCAGCATGAGGGTGCAATAATTTTTTGTATAATTTATCGTTATTCAGAACGGAGAGCGCAGTGTTGAATTGTGTATCGTGTTTCAAAGACTCAATTATCCTGGCAACTCTTCCGTTGCTTCTTGCACGTAACTCTTCTCTAATCAATCCCGCTATTTCACTGCTGTATTTTTCAATTTGTTCATCAACTCTCGAGAGTTGATTTTTTTCTTCATTTTTCAAAATAGTAATAAGGTTTTCGGAAAGGTCTTCAGTTTTAGCCTTTGTTAACAATTCTCTAATCAAACGCAACGAGGGAGATTCATACTTGTAATTAATATTTGACAGATATTTCTTGAACTTATCGATAAGATATCTATCAGACAGCGATTCGAAATTGGCATTTACATTGTTGTTGAATAAATTAGTAGCGAAGCGGAAGAACAATCCTTCAGCCAGCAAATTTTGAATAAGGTCGGATTTAATTGAATTGTCCACTATCGAATCTGGCATTATTCCACCGCCTGAATAAACTTTTCTATTATTGTCCGTTTTGAAAATTGTTCCGTTCTTTTCTTTTCGGTTTTCGAGAAGAATTTTTTGATCACTATAGTTAATTTTTTGTATCGAGCGTCCGCTGGGAGTGTAGTAACGCGCAGTTGTTATTTTAAGAGAAGTATTAAAAGAGAGCGGAACTACAGTTTGGACCAGCCCTTTGCCAAATGAATTCTCACCAATTATAACAGCGCGGTCGTGATCTTGAAGTGCTCCGGCAACAATTTCGGAAGCAGAAGCTGAACCTTGATCGATCAGCACTGCCATTTTTACTCTGGAAGCAATTGGTTCTTCTTCCGAATAATACTTCTTAGTTTGAGATGTGTCCCTTCCCTCGACAGAAACTATCAAATCTCCCTTTTTCAAAAATTTTTCGCAAACTTCAATTGCAGCATTTAACAGTCCACCTGGATTACCTCTCAAATCGAGTACGATGCTTTTAATCTCTTTTTTTTCTCCAAGTTCGATTAGAGCTTTTTTTACTTCTTCTCCTGCAGTACGTGAAAAGCCACTCAATTTCAAGTAAACATTATTTGAATTCGCCGGATAAAATCCATAAAAAGATAAATTTTTTACTTCAATATCTTCTCTTACCAAATTGAACACTATAGGTTCACTTGAGCCTTCTCTGATTACCGTAACCGTAACGAATGTGCCTGGTTCGCCTTTGAGCAGTTCGCTCAAAGTTTCATAATTATCTTTCGATACTTCGACTGAATCGATTTTAATAATAACATCTCCAATTCTCATGCCCTGACGTTGTGCTGAATATCCTTCTATTAAATCAACAATGGTAATGTTATCGTTACGCAGTCCAACAGTTGCACCAATACCGCCGTAAGTGCCTTTAGTAATAATGTCGATATCTTTTTGATGAATATCATCAATAAAGTTCGTATACGGGTCGAGAGATTCAAGCATACCTTCAATTCCTGCTTGCATTAATTTTTCTGGGTCGATGGGATCAACGTAGTTGAGAGAAAGTTCTTTATAGACTCGTCCGAATATATCAATGCTTTTATTTATTTTGAAATAGATATCGTTGTCACTGCGGAAAAACCCGCTGAACAAAAATGCAATTAACAAAACAAAGAATAACTGTCGTTTAGTCTTCATGCTTCTACCCGAATATTCTTTTCAATTTCTTCAACGATTATTTTGTGTATCTCTTCAATTGAAAGTGTTCCGTCAATCTTTTTAAATCGCTTTTCTTTATTGGAAAGTCGAAGATAACCTTTTCTCACATTTTCATAAAATTCTCTTCGTGAAGTTTCGATTCTGTCGAGTTCGTGTTTTTTTACAACTGACATTCTTTTGAAAACCTCGTCGATTGGTAAATCGATAAAAAAAGTAAAATTCGGCACTGCTTTTCCGATGACAAAACTCTGTAATTTTTCGACAAAAGTTCGGGGCAAACCTCGACCGTATGATTGGTAGGCAATTGTGGAATCGTGAAATCGATCCGATATTACCCAGATATTATTTTCGAGAGCTGGTAAAATTTTTTCTTTTACCAATTGAGCCCTGCTTGCTGAAAAAAGTAATAATTCAGTTTCATCGAACATTCCACTGTTCTTTTTATCGAGAAGAATGGAACGGATGCTCTCGGATATTTCTGTACCACCGGGTTCTCTTATTACCAGTACTTTTTCTTTTTTATTTTCCAGATATTTTTTTAACAATTTAACTTGAGTTGACTTGCCACAAAAGTCAAGACCTTCGAAAGTAATGAACATAAAATTATCTCTCTCTGATAATATATTTTAATTTAGACGGGGATGTACCAACTAACTCCATATACTTCGGAATAACGACACGTGGAGTAATCATTTCTTCATCATCTCTGATTGCATCTCTGTAATCGGCAAATACCATGATGTTTTCTTTTGATAGTTGCCCGAGCTTATTAAGTCCGCCTCTCAATATCACACTAACTTTTACAGGAAATACCAACAACTCTTTGTCAGGTGGAGTATTGATAACCTTCACTGGAATTTCTTTTAATTCAAGCTCAATTATTTTTTCCACATCGACTTTAAAACTGCATTTATCTATAGAGTAGTCAACGCCCTTATTTTGAAGCAGTTTAACTTCGCCTTCTAAGGATTCATTTACATTATCAAATTTAATCGAATCTGTTTTTACAGATTCAATATTCCTCAGAATCGACTTAGGTCCCGAGATTATAACCGAATCCGGTATAAGAATTATCTCTGAGGCAAGCCCGAAACCAGGAGCAAAATTTAATTTGAGATTTTTCTCAATAGGCACTTTTTTCGTCACTCGATCATCAATTCTCAGTCTAATTTCAGAAGGAATTATTTCAACTACCGAGACAGCAGAACCGATCCACGGATTGTTTTCAAATTCATTTTTCAGATTAATCGTGTGCCTCCCTCTGTTGTTAGGGGATGAAACATAGAATTTATGTTCGCCGCTCAAGCAGACTTTAGCCAGTTCCCATCCTTTGCCTTTTAAACGAATGTAGACGGATTTATTTGAAAGTAACACAGGTGCATGTTTTTGTGAATGTTTTAAAAATTCAATTGAAGCATTAATAGTGCAGACATAATCTTCCGATAGGGCGATGGAACCCCATAGCACAATTGAAATAATTATTACGGAAATAATCGGTAAAAGTCTATTCTTCATGGTTTAAATATAAAAAAAGGCTTTATCAAAAGCCTTTTACATAAATAATTTTGAGACTACAGTTAGCTTCTGAGGCTATCAAACAATTCAATAAGAGTTTCCCTATTGGCTTTCGAAATTTCTCTCCCTTTTATAGGAAAATTCGGGAAAGCACGAGCTAACCTTCTGAGCTTATGTACATTTAATTTAGATAATTCTTCGAGTGGTGGAAC
Source organism: Melioribacter sulfuriphilus (assembly GCF_051488685.1). Classification (NCBI taxonomy): domain Bacteria; kingdom Pseudomonadati; phylum Ignavibacteriota; class Ignavibacteria; order Ignavibacteriales; family Melioribacteraceae; genus Melioribacter; species Melioribacter sulfuriphilus. The sequence goes on along the minus strand of NZ_JBPSEH010000004.1, from coordinate 223,950 downwards.
CACTGTTATCTCGCCGCTACTGAAGAAATTGTCTTCTTCCAATTCCTCGTTCTCAAGTTCTTTTATTGCCTCATGCTTTAGCGATGCCAGGTGATTATCAATTTTATTTGGCTCTTCGGAATTTTCCTGGATTGGTTGTTCGGTATTATTTCTTTGCTTTTCGATTTTATTTTCGTGATCGGGTATTAACAATTTGTCGATTTGCTCATCTGGCCTTGGGATTACATGAACCGATACTAACTCTCCTACACGTTGTGCTGCGGCTGCTCCTGCATCTACGGCGGCTTTAACAGCAGCAACTTCCCCAATAATTTCTATTGTAACAAGTCCGGCTTTTACTTTTTCTTTACGGAGTAATTTTACATTAGCTGCCTTGAGTATAGCATCGGCAGCTTCGATTGCTGCTACCAAGCCCCTGGTTTCAATTAATCCTAAAGCCAGTTGCATCTTTCAATTACTTTGGACGTTTGGGAAGGATCAATTCAACATCTGTATGAGGACGAGGAATAACGTGAACAGAAACCAATTCACCAACACGTTGTGCAGCTGCAGCACCAGCGTCTGTAGCAGCTTTGACGGCTCCAACATCACCACGAACCATAACGGTTACATAGCCGCCGCCAATGGTTTCTTTCCCGATTAATTCCACTTTAGCAGCTTTGACCATTGCATCTGCTGCCTCGATGGCTCCTACCAATCCTTTGGTTTCGATCATGCCAAGTGCATCAAGTGTCATATGAGGGCTCCATATTGTGTTTAAATTTTGATGTCAAAATAGCTTATATAACTAAAAATGTCAATTTGATTTTTTCCGGAGATAATCTTCAAGCAGAATTGCTGCGGCATTTTTATCGATCAGACCTTTATCTCTCCTCTTTTTCTTCGTAGGCACGCTTTCGATTATTCTCCTTTGTGCAATGTGCGATGTGTATCTTTCGTCTACGAATTCAATTTCAATACCGCATGCATTTTGAAGTTTCTGAGAAAAATCTTTTACTATTAGCGAGACTTTAGATTCTTCCCCGCTTTCTTTCAGTGGATTACCGATAATAATTTTTGTTACGTTATATTCGTCGATCAGTTTCAATATGTTGGTGATCAAATTGGCATCGTTGTCGAGAGTAGTAACGGGATAGGCAAAGATATTCAGCGGATCTGTTACAGCCACACCCACACGTTTTTCGCCGTAATCGAGCGACAATATACGGGATTCTGTTACAGACATATCATTGATTTTCGGCATCGAACCGCTCAACAGAGTAGACGCCCTTATTTTTTTTGAGTCGTTCAATCAATTTATTAAGGTGATTAAGATCCTTTACATAAACTGTTATAGTACCTTTAAACATTGAATCCGCAGTGGTAAAATTGACAGATTTTATATTTGTGTTTTCAAAAGTAGTAATGCTGTTGGAAATATCTTTCAGTACACCGGGCATATCTTCGCCCTTAATAATAATGCCTGCCACAAAGTAAGAACCATCAGTTTTGGGCCAGTTAACAGGTACAACTCTCTCTTCGTTGTTTTTTAACATATTGATGAGATTCTTACAATCTTTACGATGAACTTTAATTCCTTCGCCGATGGTCACATAACCAATTATTGGATCGCCAGGTATTGGGTTGCAACATTTTGCATAACTTATTGACAGTCCTTTCTGCTCGCCTTCAACCACCACACCACCGGCAGTATGACGCGCCATGTCTACAAAACGATCGAATTCAAGTTCACTGCTTTCTTTCTGGCTTTCTTGTGTTTGTAAATTTAGAGCTGTATTCAATAAATGGTCGAGGTCAATATGGTTCGAAGCAATAGCTTTATAAAAACTTTTTACATTTTCAAATTTCAGCTTTTTTGAAAGTTTAACAATATCGTCAGGGGTTAAGGTAAGTTTATATTTTTTTACTTTCTTCTCGAATATATCTTTACCGTTTTCAATTAATCGCTCTTCTTCTTTATTTAAATATTTGCGAATGTGACTTTTTGCTTTGTGAGTTTTTACGAACTGCAGCCAGCTCTTATTGGGATGTTGATTTTTGGAAGTGATAATTTCAACCTGGTCGCCGCTGTGTAATATTGTGTTCAAAGGAACAATTTTGCCGTTAACTTTGGCACCAATACAATGATTACCAATGTTACTGTGAATTTCATAAGCGAAATCGACCGGAGTGGAATTAATGGGCAACCTTTTAAGTTCACCTTTTGGAGTAAAAACGTAAATTTCATCCTGGTAAAGATTAAGTTTGAAACTGGCAAGTATTTCTTTTGTAGCTTCATCTTTTGAAGCATTTTCAAAAATATCTCTTACCCAGCTAACCCATTCTTCGAGTTCTTTATCTGTACTCGTAATATTTTCTTTATATTTCCAGTGCGCTGCCACACCTCGTTCAGCAATTTCATGCATCTTGCGCGTTCTAATTTGAACTTCGACAAGTTTTCCTTCGGGACCGATAACAGTAGTATGAATCGATTGATAATTGTTTTTTTTCGGTATCGAAATAAAATCCTTAAAACGATCCGGTATCGGTTTGAAAAGTTCGTTGACAATTCCCAGCACAAGATAACAATTGTTCTTATCGTCGCTTTCCAGAATTATTCGTATAGCAAGTTTATCGTAAATTTGTTCGAATGGTAGATTTTGAGTAACCATCTTTCTGTAGATACTGTAAAGATGTTTGGGCCGTCCACTGATTTCGAATTTTAGATTATATTCTTTCAGTTTTTCGGACACTGGTTTAATAACTTTGTTGAGGAAAGCTTCTCTTTCTTTACGAGTGTCGGATATTTTTTGGGCTATACTGTCGTATGCTTCTCTATTGAGATACTTAAAAGCGAGGTCTTCCATTTCCCATTTAATGGCGCCGAGACCGAATCGATGGGCAAAAGGAGCATAGATTTCGAGCGTTTCTTTTGCAATTCGTCGTTGTTTTTGAGGACTGACAAATTCAAGAGTTCGCATATTATGGAGGCGGTCGGCAAATTTAACAAGTATGACGCGCACATCCTTAACCATCGAAAGCAAAAGTTTACGGTAATTTTCGGCTTTTATTATCTCCTGCTCTTTAAACACGCCGCCAATTTTGGTTACACCATCGACAATTTCGGCAACTTCCTGCCCGAACTCTTTTTCAATAAATTCGATATTAATTCCTGAATCTTCTACGACGTCGTGTAACAATGCGCTTACGATTGAGATGTCGTCGAGTGGAATTTCTCTGGCAAGAATCATTGCCACTTCATAAGGATGATTGAAATACGGTTCACCGGAAGCTCGGAAGTCGTTTTTATGCGACTCGTAGCTTAAATGAAATGCTTTTTCAATCAGAGCTTCGTTAACGACTCTTAAATTTTTACGGCATACTTCAAGAAGCTCGTCAAGCATTTTTTTATGTTTAATACCGATTACCGTTTCCATGTTGAGCTAATTTTTATTGAAATTAAGCGAAAATATTTGAAAAAAACAATTGTCACGAATTTATACACCTTTGCAGCAAAATAAGTTCTTCAGAAGGTGCCAAACGTTCTATCTCCTGCGTCACCCAAACCGGGGACAATATAACCGACTTCATTTAATTCTCTATCGAGAGCGGCTGTAAAAATTTTAACATCGGGGTGCTCTTCTTCCATTTTTTTGACTCCCTCCGGCGCTGCTATCAGACATGCAAGGTAAGCTTCACCTGCATTTCGTTCTTTCAAATATTTAAATGCCGCTGTGGCACTTCCACCTGTTGCGAGCATTGGATCAAGCACAATGGTAATCGAAGTTGCAATCTCCTTCGGTGTTTTATAATAATAATCTTCCGGCATTAAGGTTTTTTCGTTCCGCTGCAATCCTATATGCCCCACTTTAGCGTCGGGTATCATATCCAGAAACGAATTGACCATACTGAGTCCTGCACGCAACACCGGTATAAGAACAACCTGTTTTTGTAATTTATAACCCGTAGTAGTCTCCAGCGGGGTAACAACTTTTATTTCGTCAAGTTGAAAATTTTTAGATATCTCAATTGCGATCGAATAAGAAATTCTATCCAGCGCCGCTCGGAAGTTAGGAGGGTCTGTATCTTTATTACGCAAAATTGTTATATCTCTTTTTACAAGTGGATTATCCACTATAGTAAGATTTTTCATTTTCTTGCCTCGTTTGCTTTTCTTCCCAAAATCGACAATAAATTTATGAATGGTGATAACGGTGGGGTGTAATTGTAATCGACATCGCTCAATTTAAAGACCGGTATTTTATTGTTTATAAAGACTGATATGATATCCGCATGACCTGCAACTTCCTTTCCACCCACGAACTGCGCACCGAGAATATTTCCGGTATATTTCTCGAATAAAATTTTTCCGAATCCATTTCTGCTGTCTGGCATAATCTTTACGAGATTAGGAGCTGTAGCGTAAACGGAATTGAAATTAAGATTATATTTGCGAGCCGTTGTGCAACTGATTCCAACTGTCGCAATGTAATAATCAAAAATTTTCAAAGTAACATTCGGGACAACACTACGTACAATAGCATTACCGCCGGCTGCATTTTCACCAGCGATATGACCGTAATCTCTGGCAATTGTTGCCAGCGGAATATAATCGTATCTATTTGTAATCCGATTTTTCACTTCGATATTATCACCTGCGGCAAAAATATTTGGATCGGACGTTTTGCATCGAGAATCAATTTTCAGCCCACCGTATTCGCCTATCATTAAGCCGGCAGCTATGGCTAAGTCGTTATTCGGTTTTACACCCGCTGTTAGCAACACTAAATCGATCTCGATATTCCAGCCCTGATATTTTATGGCTTTAATCCAATTGTCTTTGATGATTGGTTCAATACCAGCAGCCTCCCCATAAAATTCTATCTTGTTCTCTTTTAGAACTTCGTTTATAATATTTCCAATTTCCACACCTGAGTTTGGCAACGGTAAATTTTCTCTTTCAAAGAGTTTGACTGAAAAACCTTTCTTTCTGAAAGCTTCAGCTGCTTCCAGACCGATGTACCCAGCTCCTATTACAGCAACATTTCTAATTTGATCATTTTTATGCAGGAAGGTATCCAGCTTTATTAAGTCGGAAACGCTTTTTAATGTAAAGAGATTATCTAACGATTTGTCAAATTTTGGAATGTAAACAGGTTTTGAACCCGTAGTCAATATTAATTTATCGTATGGATATTCAATCTTTTGATTTGTTATTTTATTTAAGACTGAGACTATTTTATTACGTCTGTCGATTTTTTCCACGTGATGGTTAACATAAACTTTAACACCTTTTTTTTGTTCGAAACTTTCGGAATCAAAAAGAATTAATTCCCTGGCATCTGAAATTTCGCCTGAGAGTGCATACGGTATTTCACAGGTTCCTGTTGAGATGAAAGGACCGGCTTCGAATAAAACAACATTTGAATTGGGGTCTATTCTTTTAGCTTTTGCTGCTGCCGCTGGACCTGCTGCATTGCCACCAACAATAATTATATTTTTGGGTGAATACAAAACATAACCCACAAATTATTTCAAATAAATATAATCAATTCCGATGTGTTTTGGGTAGGTTGTGGTAATTTATTATTTGTCTTTTATACTGATAGTGATCGGTACACCTTCGAAACCGAAATGTTTTCTTATAAGCCTTTCAAGAAAGCGTTTATAATTTTCCGGCACATACTTATGTTCGTTTGCAAAGAAAAGGAAAATCGGGTAATGTTCGCCTACCTGAGTTATATATTTTATTTTTACTTCTTTGCCAGTAGGAGTGGCAGGTGGTGGAGTTTTTTGAATTTCCGGCAGTAGCGTTTCGTTTAAATGGTTCGTGGGAATTTTTTTCTTTCTTTCTTCGTGAATTTTAAGAGCCAGGTCTATTAGTTTAAAAATCCTTTGTTTGGTAAGAGCAGAAATTGTAATGATTGGCACATAATCGAGCGTGGCAAGTTCTCTTCGAACAGCATCTTCAAAAATCTTAGCAGTATTGGTATCCTTTTCAATTAAGTCCCATTTGTTGATGGCAATAATCAAACCTTTACGTCGACGTACTGCTTCCTGGATAATCCTTTGGTCCTGATTTTCAATGCCAACTTGGGCATCGATAAGCAAAACGGCAACGTCACTGTTCCAGAGAGCTTTGAAAGTACGAACGTTCGAAAAGAATTCCACGTTTTCTTTAATCTTCGATTTTCTTCTTAAACCAGCTGTATCGACAAGGATGATTTCCTGTCCGTAGTATTTCATAACCGAGTCGACACTATCTCTGGTGGTACCAGGAATATCGGTAACGATTGAGCGGTTGTAACCCAATAAAGAATTTACAAGGGACGATTTACCGACATTTGGTCTACCGATAATCGAAAGTCTCAAGCGAGGGTCGGGCTTTTCCGATACATTCGTAAAATCGAGGCTTTCGATCAGATCGTCGAGTAGATCGCCCAGGTTTCGTCCATTGATGGCGGATATATCGTAAATTTTTTCGATACCTAAACGGTAAAAGTCGTTTTTAATAATTTCAAGTTCGGGACTGTCAGCCTTATTGACTAACAGAAAGTTTGGTTTGGTAAACTTGCGAAGATTCTGAGCAATTTCAATATCGAGAGGAGTAAGGCCGCTCTTACCGTCTACGACGAAAAAAATTGCATCGGCTTCCTGGAAAGCAATTTCTACCTGTTCTTTTATAGCAGCTTCAAAAAGGTCTTGAGAATTTGGCACCAGTCCACCCGTGTCGATTACACGAAATTTTTTGCCGTTCCATTCTGCCTCGCCGTAGATACGATCGCGCGTAACGCCGGGTGCATCGTCCACAATTGAAGTTTTGCTTCGTGTCAATCTGTTAAAAAGTGTTGACTTGCCAACGTTCGGTCGGCCAACTATTACAACAACGGGTTCATTCATATCATCTTATAGATTAAAAATTATATTGCAAATTTAATTGAGGGAAATAGTAAGTTCTATATCCTACATTTATTTTATTGAGTTCAGCATTAACTTTGATATTTTTATTATAGCTATTTGCCGTGAGCGCCGCATCGATAGCACTAATTATATGATTCGTAAAAATAACAAGTACGGCTTTATATGCAACGTTATAGAAATCGTTGGCTTTACCTCGTTCTTTTGAATAGAAAATAAAATTTTCTGTCAGAGGGTCGCCATATTTATAAGGAGTATTTTCGTCGCCAAAGTCGTCCCAGCCTACATTAAACTGAGGATATTTACCGATCATTTCATAATATTGCTGGTCTCCATATGGGGCTAAGCGATGTGAATAGTAGCTGCCTAAAGCATTTTCCAATTTATTTAATTCTTTCCAATTGACTGTTCCGTCTGAATTAAACACAAAATAATTTCCTGGATCGACTGAAGGATTAATTTCACTTGCATGGGCAATAGTCCACTTAGCATAACGAGTTACGTCCCAATGTTGATCGGCAAAGTTCTGAAATTTTATCGTCTGGTCGTCGCCCTTTTTGTCATAAATCAATCCGACAGTAATTGCCGCAGCTTCCACTGCTACAAAAAGTGCACTCTTAAGATAGCTATTGGAATAAAATTGTCCCGCTCCAGGAAATGCAAAAGAAAGAAGCGCCGCTGTAAATGGAGCTTTCTTCTGATGATTATTGGATGCATCGTTGGTTAAATCAGCAGAAGTCTCTTTGAAAGAAATCTCTGAATCAAGATACAAGCTGCCGGTCAAGTTTGACTGCGCTCTTATTGAACTGGCAATAAGTAATATCAATAATACCTTTTTCATTTTCGTACCCAAATTAAAAATTAAAGTCGAACAAAATACCACCGTAAAAATTCCATTCTTTGCCGTAAGTTACATCTTCATTTAGAATAGTTCTTGTAAATCTGTCGAAAGAATATGCGGCATTTAAAAAGAAACTTGTCGGGAATAGGTAGAATGAATTCATCTTTATTCTAAGTTCTAAGCCGGCTCCTTTTTTAAAGTTATCCAGTTTAATACGATTGCCATGCCAGGCATTACCAAAATCTGCATAGAACGACATATAAATCTTATCTATATAAAGATGACCTAACCGTGTATCGATCTCCTTAAGAAGTGGGAACCGATATGTTAGATTTATCCATGCAACTTCATTACCGTTAACCGAATAAAACGGGTAACTTTTCATTCCGATCAAACCGCCAAGATAAAAATCGAAAAATTCCGGTACGTCTGGTCCTAGAATGCTACCAAAGCGCATTTGTGCTGTGAGCGTATGCTCCATATAGACCCGCATATACTCTTTCCAGTTTAATTCAATTCTGTGAAAATTGTAGTTTTTGTAGACCGGCTTCAATATGCCGTCGGCAACTTCATAAGTGCCGTCGGGATTATAGCGGTTAAATTCATAATCGTATTTAAGTTCAATTTTTCTACCTACTGGATTTATATCCGAGTCTTTTGTTGGAATAATACCTTCGTGACTGAATTTTAATTGGAAATCGTTGCCAATATAATACGTATCGTTTGTAGATGGATAGAGCAAACTTGTATTCGGAAATATAAATGCATCCAGTGTCGCGGTATAGCTGCTGAATACGTATCTAAACTCCAGCATATTCCCTGCCGTAATAATTTTATGCCGGGCAAAGAAATCGGCTTCGAATAAATTGTATGTGACGTCGGTACTCGTTCGCAGAGAAGTATCGAGCGAGTCGAAGATAATGTCCGTATTGGTTTTTCTACTAACACTATAAAGTTCGATACCCATTTCAGGTCTTAGTCCCAGGTTAAACAATAATGGAAGTTTATCCCTGTATTCAAAAGAGAGAAATAAATCGCGTTCGAATTTTTTATTTATAGCCCCACCGCCGAAAATGCTGAATCTGTTCAAATAATCGCTCGAAGCCGCATAAATACCTGGTTTTATTCTATCGGCAAAATTATTTGACGTAATATAGTTGTCGTAACGAATAAAAGGAATTATGCTGAAACGGGAAAAGTAGCCTGAATATTTAGAGGGTTTAACGTCGGGCAATTCATAATCGTTGTAGTTTTTTAGACGTTCTATATCGAATCGAACGAGATCGCCCTTCGGCTTATCCTTGTCCAATGGCGGATTACCGATCCAGACATATTTTTTATTGTCATCTACTTTAGCCTGACTTTCTTTATCGAGCAAGAATATTTTAAATCCATCAGAGGTGTAACCGGAATAAATAACATTCCCTTTTTTATCGACATCTGGTTGAAAGGCACCACCCACAACGTTTGAAATTCTTGTAGTTTTTTGAGTATTAAAATCATATCGATAGAGATTAAAGATGCCAGTAATATCAGAAGCAAAAATCAAATTACCTTCACTGTCAAAAACTGGATCACGGTTGTCGTGGCCATTTTGTATTAAAACACTATATCCGGTTCCATCTGTATCCACTCGGGCAATTTCTCTCGAATTTTTCAGAGAGTATCCAAATACAATATACGAATCGTCAGGTGAAAATTTAGGATTATAAACCTGTTCACCGTTATTAAAAAATGTCAGCTGTTTAAAATTCTTCCCGTCAATATCGACCGTACCGATATTGGATGTCCCATCTTTTTGAAAGACGAATACAATTTTAGATCCATCGTTGGATACACTGGGGTTGTTGGCTCTCAATCCGTACGTAAGCCTTGTCGATTCTTTATTGCTTATATCATAAACATACAGGTCATGAATATTATTCCAGCGGGGATTATCGTCGCTCAACTTTGCATAAATTATTTTGTCAGTACCGGGAATAAAAGCGACAGTAGAGCGCACCATAGGTATAAGCAATTTTTCTTCCTTAGTATTAAAATTGTACAAATAAACCGAAGAGACACCGAAATAGTCGCTGAATTTATTCGATACATAAACCATCTGAGAACCGTCTTCGGAAAAAGAAGGATAAAAATTTCCGAAACCAACTGGAGTAATTAAGTTACCTTCAATACGATTTTCTAATACATTTTTAATTCTTTCCTGGTAATCATTTCTAAGAAATGTGCTCCATTCCGTATAAAGTTGATTACCGGAAATATTGAGAGTTTGTTCAATGGCGGCATCAATAGTAAAATTTGCAAGTTCTCTCAAGCGATTGTTAATTTCAACTAATTTATCCTCGCCGTATTTTTGTGCGATATAACGAGTAAGAGCAAAACCGGCGTTATAAACAGATTCGTTGCCAAGACTTGTTTTTCCAAATACGCCCATTTGATTCCAGGAGAGCATATTTCCGTCGAGGGCATAACATCTAAGGATCATATCCCTGTGAGTATCCCAATTATCATAGTCAAATTCTTTGCGCATATATTGAGCAGTGCCTTCGGCAAACCAGGCAGGCACATTAACAGTGGCTATTGGATAAGAAGCTATAAAATTGGGGAAGCCGTATAAAATGTCGGGACGTCGTTTGTCTTCATAATTCATAAACTGAAGGTAAACGGCGGGTACTTTTCTTCCAACTTTCATTGCAGCTTGAATCTGAACCATGTGAGTAAATTCATGAGAGATAACGTTCCTCAACCAATTGTGCGAGCCGCGCAAATCGAAATCCAGTGCAGAAGCCCATATTTCAATTTTATTGTCGAAAAAATAGGTTGCGCCATTGGAATAATCGTCGATATCCTTAATTACAAAATGGACTTTTTCGGGTTCGTATCCGTATAATGACGTAATTGGTCCCCATACTTCTTCGGCTATCTTAAGTACTGTTCTAGCTGTTCTTTCGGCTTCTGTATGATAATGAACAAAAACATGCTCGCCTTTCAAAGTATACCAATCGTATTCGGGATTATACTCATTGAATTGGGCTATTAGAAGAAACGGGGTCAACAAAAAGAATATAAATATTCGCATAAGGCTTCTATTTGATGATTGCAATTTTGATTAGTTTAGTAGCTGTTTTATTTAACGAGGAAGCATTAATACGCGCGAAATAAACTCCACTCGGCACGTCGGAAACATCCCATCTTATTTCGTTATCAAATCCGCCTCGTCCGACACCACGAAGCTCTGTCACATAATCCCCAGCAGCATCAAAGATAATAACTTCGATTTCTGAATCTTCAGCCACAAAATACCTTATATACGTTTCGTTACCATACGCTGGATTTGGCCAATTGTAGGCTTTGCTCTCCGGGAAATATTCTGCACTTTCATTTCTTTCGGGCAATTGAATAGTATATGAATGATTTAGTCCACCAATTGAATGCCAGCCATTCGAAGGATTCTCAACAGCAATAAACCAGCTGTTTAAATAATTGTTTGAATCGATTGCAGCATAGATTATACCGGATTTAAAATCTGTGATGCTTTGACTATTTGTACGGAATAAAACAGGCGGGACTATTAAAGTCGCTCCCGTTGACAGCGGAAAATCACTCAACAACTCAGCGCTTGTAGCGTCCCATGCATAGAGATTGCCGTTAACAGAACTAGCTATTATATCCCAAACTTCATCATTGTTCAAATCAGTTGTTAATATGTAATCGTTTAATTTTTCTGTCACCGTTAGCGGAAAATTATCGTTTAAAATACCGTAACCGTTGTAGGACAAAATTTTATTGCTATCGGCTACAATTATCGAATATGTCCCCGCAATTTGATTTACTGAAATTGCAAAGTCTTTTATCTCAGCAGTTGTATTAATTGCAAAACTGTTACGGATGCCACCATCGGTTATTATATCAAATATATTATTGTCGTTTAAGACTATAAACTCGTCATTACCGTCCTGCCTTACTAATGTTATTAATTTTACCGGTTTACCACTTAATTTTATTACAGTGCTTTTCAAGCGATCGGGCAGTGAACCATTAATAAAAAATCCACCATCAGTAATCAAAGCAAATTCATTTTGTATGCTGTAAGCTGAAACCTGCACAATTTTACCGTATTCATTGAAATCAAATGTGTTATAACTACCTGTAAAATGCTCCACTCTCAACAATCGGGAAACATCAGTTCCCATTAAGGTATAAGAATTCAGTTCGTTGCATGAAATGGGAGTTACAACTCGCGAACCTTCGTTTTCAGAAAAATTAAAACTGGTTTGCGAAATAATTTGATCGAGGGTAGAATTCAATCTAACAGTGTTAAATTGTCTAATATTTGCTCCTAATATGAAAATATTCGAAGAGGAGCGAAATATCGAGGGATTGACTTCAGAAAATTCAGGGAACACTAATGTAAATTTCGATTCGATATTACGAATAAGCAAGTCTTGATTGTTAATGAGGAATATATAAGGGAGGTTATCGAGTCCTCCGACAAATTTATAATTGCCGTCCAGGCGAATATTTTCGAGTTTGATAAACTTATCGCTCCCGATCTTAAAGTCGAAAGTCATTACATTTCCAGGTGCTGAAAAATTATCGAGGGTAATAAACGATTTAGCACCGGAGTTAGAATTGCTGTTTGGTTTTGTATCGCTGCTGAATCGATTTTTATAAAAACGAGCTTTATTTCCATAGTACCATAAGTCTTCTTCGCCTGCGATGCCATATACTTCGCCGAGTACCGTATTGAACAATTCTCCGATATCCTGAATGCCGTCTGCCTCTTCTATATCGACGCCTTTGTTATACAAATCAGCATTAATTTTATTGTCAGCATATTTTTCGCTTATAATTTTTTCATCGACGTGCCAGATAACAATTCCGTTAGCAGGCACAGCCCAATCGAATTCGTCTACATCCACCACTACACCGTGTAGAGTGTCGGCGTTGTCGAATCTGAATCTGCCCGTGTCCTTTTGAGTATGAAACGTATAAACATTGTTACCAATTTTATAAGTAATTGTTATTCCGTCTTTATTAACATCGCGCTGACGATTTTCTACCAGGAAATATTCATGGTCGTTTATTGGAATTTTGACGATTACCGTGTCGCCTGCCGAAGCTGCAAGTTTTGCCGTAAGATGAACATTATTGATATTCGATTGCAATATAACCGGATCTACCCACCCCAGGAATATTTTTTCCCAGGGAGAAGGCTCCGGTGGGAACAAGCCGCTATAAGCAAAAATTGCATTCCCATCCATCAATCCAAATCGATCGATTGCCGTAACTCCCGTTTCGGTATTGAACAGGTCTGGTAATCCTAAATAACTTCCAATATTTGATACGATCAAACCGTTGATGGACATCTGGTAAAGATATTTTTTCCCGAAAGATTCAACTTCTTTCGATTCAGTTGAGGGAAGTATAATACTGTTACGTATCTTAAAATTTTTCTTAACAGGGAATCCGGAAAAATTTATGCCCAGATACTTTTGAAGGGTGTTAAATCCAAGAAATACAGAAGGCAAATCCCTTTCATAGCCGATCTTACCAGTGGGATAAAATGCAGCTCCAGCTCCGGCATGAAAAATTGTAAAGAGGTCGTATTGAGAAAAATCGATATCGGTATATATCGAATCGGCTAAAGTCCAGACTTCCTCAGTAAATTTTGCAAGTCCACTTAAATCGTCGGGATTGTTCAACGGTGGAGCATAGTTACGCATTGTTTGTGATACTGTAATAATGTCGGGCAGTACTGTATATTCGATATCCAATTGACCATTAGAAACTTTTTTAAAATAATTTTTAGCAAACTGGAGGTGATTTTCGAAATAAATGCGGTCGTGTGGTAAGGGATCAATTATAGTATCGCCGTAGTTTTGAGTATAAATCGAACCGAACTTACCATTTCCGTAAGTATATTCATCGTTGTCCTCCTGAAACTCGACCATAACAGCCAGAATCTTCAGTTTGCCAATAGCAACATTCCTGGTAGAAATCTGAGGTAATGAATGAGCTTTTGTGAATTTCTTTTCGCTTTTCGAAGCGGCAAATAAAAGGCCGGGAATCAATATTCCCAGCCAAAAAAATATTTTGAAAATTGATTTATTCATAATCGATTAAATGCCTCTGGGAAAACCTAATTGAGTTTGAGGTACGGCACCCCATCCAATAAAAATAGTGAAACGGAGCGTATTATTGAGCGGGTGATTTTCGCCTTCCTTAAACACGTCGGTAGTTAAATAACTGAAATCAAACCCATACATGTCGTATCTGATTCCGGCACCGATAGTGACGAATTTTCTATTTCCAAACGATGGGTCTTCATAAAAATAACCTGCTCTTAAAGCAAACATAAAATCTCCAGGTTGTCCGTACCAGTATTCAAGACCCATAGCGGTTGTAATATCTCTTATTTCCTCGCTCAATGGTTGGTCGCCCCATGCGGTAAAAATTGCTTCGTAAAAATCCTTCCTTTGTTTCGGAGTGGCGTTACTATCAACTTCCCCGCGAAATGCTTCGCCTTTGTCGACCAATAATTTGCTGAAATCAAGAGTCATAGTAATTGAGTTGAAGTCATCCTGATAGAGGCGGGTAGCAATTCCAAGTCTGAAATTTGTCGGGATTGGGTCGGCCTGTGCTTGATCGATGTAATAAATTTTTGGACCAATATTGCTGAGGTTCATACCGATGCTAAGACGATTGCTCATATCACCAATTAAAGGCAAATTCAGGTGTTCCGGACGCCACATTGCACCTACGTCGAAACTGACAGTTGTGGCAACGCCTTTACCCTGTTCGGCTTCAGTTGGCTTGTCCGCAAGACGACTATGGATAATTCTGAAGTTCAAGCCGAGTCCCCAGTCATTGCTCAATTTAGTTGCGTAACCGAGTGTAAGAGCGGCATCGAAAGATCTAAAAGTTCCGATTGGCTCGGGAGAATCTGAGCCTGTACGTACAATTTCTCCGTAGTTCATGTATGTTACGCTCGCTGTAATACTGCCATTTAAATCTTCAATATATTGACGATAAGTTGCATAGTCGTAAAATAAATCGAGATGGAATTGCGGTAGCCAGTTACTATGTGTAAAGCTGACTTCCGAACCAGTCAGGAATGCAATTCCAGCAGGGTTCCAGAAAATTGCTGCAGAATTGTCAGCCAATCCAGCGCCGGATTCACCAATACCGCCAGCTCTCGAATCGGGAGCTATTAAAAGGAAAGGCAATGCAGCTTCTCCCTGAGCTTTTATTTTTGAACTGATTCCAACCATCATTATCATAACCATCGGAATCAAAATTATTCTTTTCATTTTTTATACCTCCTTGAGTAATTAATTTTATCTTATTATCGACAACTTACCGAGTGCGCTCTTTTTGTAAGAACCGTCGGTAGTGTGGGCTACAATTTTATACAAATAAGTTCCATTTGCCAATGAATTCCCGTCCTCGTCCCTGCCATCCCAGTCAATTCGAACAAACCTGTCCATCACCGAGTATTCTTCAATTTCTTTTATCAATCTTCCTGATACGGTGTAGATTTTAATTTTTACGTCCAAAGCGCTATTTGCATTGTGCTGGAATGTAAAAGTGGTTGAGGACGAAAAAGGATTCGGATAATTATAAACATTTCTCAGATATAATTCATCGTTTTCGTTTACAACGGTAAAGAAGACTTCGGTTTCGGAAAAGTTATTAAATACATCCCAGGCTTTGATTTTAATATTATGTTCGCCTTCAGTAAGGGATGTAAATTTATACATAACCGCTCCCGATTTGCCGCCGGAATTCAAATCTCCAACGAAGTAATTCGTAAAATCGATGGCATTGTTTTCGTCTCCATCCAGTATCCCTTCGAGTTTATGACCAATGCCGGTTCCAGTCGTATTGAGACCGGTTTCATCAAATAATTTAATGATAAGTGTAAAATCGGAATTAACAAGATACGCATTGTCAAATTCCTCATTATCAAAATAAATTTCTATTTCTGGACCCTTACCGTCGTTAATTGCATTTGGATTTGTTCCTCCGACAATAACATTATTGGTGTAACCGACAGCATCATTATTTTCATTGAAAACATAAGCGGTGATCTTGCCGTTTTTATTTTCGTATGAAATGTCTTTGGGTACGATAAACTCTGTGCTGTATTTGCCATTTTCGACAGACGATCTGCCTCTGTATATCAAACCACCTGGCATCGTAACGGTATAACCTATTTCATCATAATAAACTTTCCTTTCGGAGTCGTAAACACTAATAATAGCTTCGCCGTTGAAATTGGTGGTAGAATTAGTGCCTACCGACCCTTTAATATTCACATTTCCGAGGGCATTAATTTGAACTGTTTTATTGACCGGTGTACCGTTAACCGAATCGATTCTGGCATTATCAGCAGGAATTTTTAGCCTGAGTGCTGGATCGCAAAACAGATGAAATTTCTCGTCGTTTATTGCCGTACGATTTTGTTTTGTGAGCATAAAAACATCGCCAATTCGTATTGGTTTTCCTTCAGTTGTACGTTTGAAAAGATGCGTATAAAAAGTGTCGTTTATTGCTGCGTTGGAAGTTGCATAAACAACGCGTGCAGCTGTAAAAATTCCAATTGCACCGCCATCAGGCATATTGACCATTAATTCAGTTGAGCTTTGTTCACTCAAATCGTCATACTTTCCGAAATCGCAGGTAGCGGCTGTGAGAAAGAAAAACTCTGAATTTTTTAGTTGGGGAATTGTCGTAGCTTTTTCGAAAACATATTCATGAGTCCATGTATTGGGATTTCCATGACCGATATAATTCACAAGCAAAGTACCGTTATTGAACGCATTGACGATAGCTTTGTTTACTTCCGGTTTTCTTCTTCCAAGTCCTGTAATAACTGTCGGATAAGCGACAAGATAAATTTTATTTAAATCGTATGCACTCGATATTTTTCTAAGGGTCAGTTCTTCCGACTGCCGCGTGTGGAGTGCTGCGTCGTCTCCTTCTGATGTGAGGCCATCATCCGCAATTAACGTTATCCGATAACGCCACGGTCCGGTAGATGATTCCTGTTCATATTTTTTTATTTTATCGACAACTGCCTCGGCGTCTGAGAGCGTTTGGACAGCCAATCTACCCGTAGCTAAATCTACAGCTTTGTCGATGCCGGAAACTCTGGCGTAGTAATCATCAGTCGAATATGAGTTAATTTCACTGAGCGATTCGATGGTTTGATAAGTGGGCACAAAGTTTTTGTCGATATCTTCAGGCACCACGTTTAAATAGTCATAATCTCCATCTCCAAAGAAAAGAACATAATGGGGCTTTGTCTGCCAATTGTCGTATGCATATTTAAGGAAACTACGTATAGAAGTAGGATCGAGCATACCTCCACTAAATTGATTCATAATATCGTCTACATAATAAATTGAAGTCGACAGAGGGTCAGGCGATTCCGAACTTCTATATGCAGCATACTTTTCTGCCTGCTCTTTGAAATATTTATTTGTAATCACTATCATTTGACTGCCAGCTGTATTACTCAAAATATCCGTCGGCGTAATTTGTGCTCCGTTTACAGGAGTTTTGAAAGCAGATGAATTTAACGCTATATATTTCGACACACTGTTTTTGTTTTCCAGTGATTGAAATCTTATCTCACCACCACTTATAAAAGCTCCAGTGATTATCTTAACGTTGTACGGATTGGTTAAATCGAAAGCCCAGAGATCGCTATTCGAAAAATCGGTTATTCTATACTCAACGGTTGCTGTAGTATCTTTAGAGAAAAATATCAGGTAATCCATCGTCGATTGCAGATACCTTTGATATTCAATTTCGAAATAATCGATATAGACGCTGGCTGTAGAAATATTTGTATTGATTGTGAATTTTAAATTACTACGGTTATCCGTTAATTGGTTCGAATAGGAAGCCATGCCGACACTCTGCATTCCGTATGTATAAGAATACCTGGCATTTAATGAAATTGAGCCAGAATAAATCAGCTGGTTACTCTCTCTTACGGTGTAATTAATAAAATCCGAAGAAGTATTAATAAGTCTGAATTTATAATTGATCTTTGTACCAGGTACCAGGCCGTACAAAGTATTCAAATAAATTCTTTCACGGCGCGTAGCGGAAAACACATCTCCAAAATAATCTCTTCCCGATGCAGCAATTTTAACACTGTCTTTATCACTAAAAACATAAGCAAGGGTTGTACTTTGTTTATAAGCGCTGGACGAATTTAACGAAGGTTTTTCTGGCATTCTTTTTCCTTTATTACCTCCAAAAGTAAGCCAGAAGTAATTTTTTCTCGTGAATGGATTTTTGACTCTCTGAATTGCATATCTACTCTTATCGTATTCCCAGGCTTGAATTCCTCTCGAATAAAACAAAATATAGTCACCGTCGTTGAAAACTCCATCTTCTTCGTCCTTGATGTATATTGCGTTTTCGTTGAAACCAATCGATTCGTCCTCAATATTTTCCGGTAGAGCGTAACCATTTAAGGAATAAATCTTAATTGTCCTGGGATCGACTTCAGCAATATTGATGCCCATCGATTCGAGAAAAGATTTATCTATTTTATAAATCCCTTCTTCATTGGCTTCGAAACGGAACCATTTACCTGACGAAAATATCGGAACATTTACTTTCGAAAGACGATTTTGTTTAATTCCCCAGTTTTTAGCAATTGACCAATTAAGCACTGAAAATTGTAAAATCGAATCTGCCACAAAAGTTTTTTCAACATTAGAGGAAAATAAACTAATTCGTACCCTCATTCTTTTAATTATATGCGTCTTGCCCGTTTCGGTATCAATGCGTACGGGATAAATTAAAAATGACTGGAATGGCAAATTCCTAATTAGTCCATACTCGCCGAATGTGATGTAATCACGTTTTCTTTGCTGCGGTAAAATATCTGGTGTTTTATCGAATGAATAAATTCCATCAATCTGGCTTTCTTCAACAAATAATATCTGAATTGTATTTCCCGTCTCGCTGTCAACACCGAGCTTGAATTCTCTAACGGGTAATTGTACCGAATCCGGAAAGTTTTCATTTTCAATATAAGTTCCCTCTATATCCAGTGTGACGTAATTTTTCCCATTATAAACGAAAAAGTTTGTGTCTTTTATATTTGGAACGTAGTCGAAAACAAACTCTGACTTAGTGGATTTGAGGATATGTATATCCTGGCCTGCTGCAATCGACGTGAATATTATGAGAAATATTACAGAGAATTTTGTTTTCATCAGATTACTTATTTTTTTAGATAGACATTAAAAATAAACAAAATTAAGGTAGCGGAAATTCTCTATAATATTTCTCCCTGATATTTTGGGAATCAAATTTATAGAAGATGGTATCAACTTGTCAAGTTTAAATCAAACATTTTCCATTTAAGAAAAAATAGCAGAGGGTTTTCACAGCCCAAGAATTTCTTTATTCTTTTTCATTGCATCGATACAAAATTGAATATGCTCGTCAAGTGGTATTCCTAATTCTTCTGCACCTTTTTTAATATCCTCCCTGTTTACGGTTCTGGCAAAAGCTTTGTCCTTCATTTTCTTCAATACAGACTTAACTTCTACTTCATCAATCGACTTCGATGGACGGACATAAGTAACGGCCGTAATAAATCCGGCAAGTTCGTCGCAGGCATACAAAGTCTTTTTCAAAAGATTATTTCTTTCGACGCCGGTATAATCAGCATGAGAAAGGATTGCATCGATAAATTCTTCCTCGAAACCGAGTTCTCTCAAAATTTCAGCACCTTTGAAAGGGTGTTCTTCTGCAGTTGGATATTTTTCGTAATCGAAATCGTGCAGCAATGCAACGTTACCCCAGTATTCGACGTCTTCTCCAAATTTTTCAGCATAAGCTCTTACACAGGATTCAACTGATAGAGCATGTTTTATGAGGCTTTCGCTTTTCGTATACTGTTTCAATAAATCAAAACAATAACTTCTATTTCTCATTTTATCGTTCATTTGACCACCTTATTTTTGTTTTTCGAAGGGCAATAATTTGATATAATGCATTCTTCGCATCGGGGACGACGGGCTATGCAAACTTTACGGCCGTGGTTCATTAAAAGGTGCGAAGAAACAATCCATAATTCTTCTGGCAATAATTCCTTCAGTTTAATTTCAATTTTCTTTGGGTCGTTTGTATTCACAAACCCGAGCAAATTAGACAATCTAATAACATGCGTATCGACTGCTATTGAAGGAATACCGAAAGCATTGCCGGCTACCACAGAGGCTGTTTTCCTTCCCACTCCCGGCAATTTCGTCAAAGCTTCAAAATCAACCGGCACTTTGCCCTCGTATTTTTCGATCAATTCCTTGCAACAGTTTTTAATACTTTTTGCCTTTTGCTTATAAAAGCCAGTTGAAAAGATATCCTTTTCGAGTTCTTCGTTATTAACCTTAAGATAGTCTTCCGGTCTTCTATACTTTTTAAATAATTTCTCAGTAACGATATTGACGCGTTCGTCTGTGCATTGAGCGGATAATATTGTTGCTATCAGAAGTTCAAAAGGGGATTTATAATTGAGAGCCGGTTTTGCATCAGGATATTCTTCTTTGAGAATCTGAAAAATTTTTCGGGCTCTTTTTTCTTCGGGATTCATCCTGTCCCATTTGGTATAAGATAGAGGAATTACGTTCTAGTTCGTTCAAAGTATTAGTAGCGCGTACGGGATTCGAACCCGTGGTCTCCGCCTTGAGAGGGCGGCGTCCTCGACCGCTAGACGAACGCGCCATTATTACGGCTCTAAAAATAAAATTTTTTTATATCTTTTGCCCTCCTTAAAATTAAATTTTACAAAACATCGATATATCGTTAAAAAATTAATATCTTTGCTTTCGCTCTTTTTAATAAATTATAGAAATTAAATGACAACAATTTGCCTTGATAATTGTATAAAGTGCGACTATTTTTATTTCAAACTGGGGGTTAAAAATCTACTTTGAGGAAAAAACTGACAAATAAAGAACTTCAGGCTATCGAAGAAATCAAAAGCAAGGGAAATATACCGCGTCATATTGCAATCATCATGGACGGTAATGGTCGATGGGCTAAAAAGAGAAATTTACCCAGAGTGGCCGGTCACAGAAAAGGAGTCGAAATTGTTCGAATTGTTGTAGAAGCCTGCGTAGCGCTCGGCGTGGATGTCCTTACACTCTATACTTTTTCAACAGAGAATTGGCGCCGTCCAAAGGACGAAGTTTCCACTTTGATGCGACTTATTGTTAAAAGCCTTCAAACTGAAACTGACGAACTAAATCAAAATAATATCCGTCTTACAACCATTGGTAACAAAAATATTTTACCGAACATAGTAAAAAACGAGCTCGACATTGCGATTGCCAAAACTGCCGGGAATACAAAAATGACTCTCAATCTCGCGCTTAGTTACAGTGGCAGATGGGAACTTGTTGAAGCTATTAAAACTATAATCGAGCACGTCGAAAGTGGAAAAGTAGACAAAAACAGTATTGACGAAAATCTTGTTTCTAATTTTTTAAATACTGCCGGTCTGCCCGACCCAGATTTGTTGATACGGAGCGGCGGCGAATTTCGAATTAGCAATTTTTTACTCTGGCAAATTGCTTATTCAGAAATTTTTATTTCCAATGTTCTCTGGCCAGATTTCAGATGCAAGCATTTGCTTGAAGCCATCGCCGATTATCAATCGAGAGAAAGAAGATTCGGTATGGTAAGCGAGCAAATTAAAAATAACGGTTTACTCAATATAAGTAGAAATAATAATGGCGATATCAAAAAAATTATTGAATTTTAGTCTCTTTATTCTGGCGATCACGTCGTCCTTAATTTATCCGCAGTATCAAAGAAACACTTATAAAATTTTAGGTATTACAGTCGAAGGAAGTAACACGGCAGACCCAAATACAATTATTGCAAGCAGCAATCTTAAAGTGGGCGATGATATTACAATCCCCGGTGATCAAACAAACAATGCAATCCAGAACTTATGGAAATTCGGCATTTTTGAAGATGTCCAGATAATAGCAGAAAAAAAGATAGAAAATGGAATCTTTCTGAAAATTATCGTAAAAGAATATCCGAGACTTGAACAGTTTGTATTTCGTGGTAACGACGAACTGAGTGAATCGGACATAAATAAAGTAATTACAATTGTCAGAGGGCAGACTCTCAAAGCGCAGGAAGTACAAAAGATTATTACAAAAATTTACGACCTCTACATCGACGAAGGGCATCTAAATGCAAAAATAAAACCACTCTATTTCCATTTTTTTGATGCTGATACTTCAGACGACGAAATTAAAATTACCTGGCAAAATAAAGATAATCCAGACGATTTTTACGAAACCACCTACGATAAAGAAAAAACTATTTCAATTAATTCAGTCGAAAGAATTAAACGCAGAGTACTTGTTGTTCTCGACATCGACGAAGGAGAAGAAGTTAAAGTACGCAGCATTGAATTTAACGGTAACGAAGCTTTCGACGACGACGATTTGATTAGTGAGTTTGAAGAAACTAAAATCAAAAAATGGTGGAAATTCTGGTCCTCGGGAAATTTTAAAAAGGAAGACTACGAAAAAGACAAAACTTTACTCACAAAATTCTACCAGAAAAACGGCTACCGCGATTTTGTCATACTCAAAGATTCAATCTATTATACAAACGATAAGCAGGACCTTCATATAGTAATCGATGTTTATGAAGGACCTCAGTATAAAATAAGAAATCTGGTCTGGGAAGGGAACACAGTTTATGACGATAATTTACTTTCGGCACGACTCGGTTTTCGTAAAGGCGATATTTTCGATTACGAAAAATTTAATACCAACTTACATTACAATGAAAAACAGACTGATGTATCGTCGCTTTATCAGGACAACGGTTATCTCGGTTTCAATCTTCAGGCAAAAGAAGTTAAAGTTGAACCCGATTCGATTGACATACTTATAACAGTCAACGAAGGCAACCGATTCAAAATCGGCAAGGTTGATATTCAGGGAAACGACAAAACAAAGGATAAAGTCATAAGGCGTGAATTATATACAATTCCCGGCAATTACTTCAGCCGCGCTTTAATTCTTCGTAGTCTTCAGCAACTGGCAAACCTGCAGTACTTCAATGCTGAAGAATTATACAAATCCGGTTTTGATTATCGACCGGTAAACGACAGTACGGTAAATTTAATTTACAAAGTACAGGAAAAATCGAGCGACTATTTGAATGCTTCTGTTGGTTATAGTGGCGCATTTGGATTCAGCGGTGCAATTGGTTTTACACTCACAAACTTTTCAATTACAGAACCGTTTCAGATGGGCGGTGGACAGATCCTGAATTTCAACTGGCAGTTTGGCGTGGGCAATTTTTATCGAACATTCACACTCGGTTTCACAGAACCCTGGCTAATGGACACTCCTACTTCTGTCGGCTTCGACCTTTACGATACACGTCAACGATATGTGTACGACATGCGACAGTCGGGTATTTCGTTTCGGGTTGGTAGACGCCTTACTTGGCCCGACGATTATTTCTATATTCAAGGCGGCTTTAAGTTTCAGTACAACAATACTATCGACGGAGCCAATATTTATCCCGAAGGGTTAACGAGACAATATACAGTGAGCACTATTTTATCTCGTACCGACATCGATAATCCAATTTTTCCATCACGCGGATCAAAATTTTCATTGAACCTGGAGCTTTCAGGCGGACCGATTCTACCTGGCAATGTCGATTATTATAGAGTGGAATTAAATACAGATTGGTATAAATCTTTATTTAATACTAACAGGATAGTTCTTTACAACGGAATGAGACTCGGTTACATCCACAATTTAGGAGATTATAAACATATAAATCCATTTGACTTTTATTATATGGGCGGCAGCGGAATGATAATAGCTACCATTCCATTGCGCGGATACGACGACAGAAGTCTCGGCGTTGTTAGCAGCGAGGGTAATATCATTGGAAGCCGTGTTATGTTTAAGAATACGCTCGAACTGAGAGCTGCCCTTGCACTCGAACCGATTCCTATTTATCTTTTGGCATTTGCTGAAGCAGGTAATGTATATTTCGACATCAAACAAACAAATTTATTTGATTTGAAACGCTCTGTAGGTATTGGTGCTCGTATACTAATTAATCCTATTGGTTTAATCGGTTTCGATTATGGTTATGGTTTCGACCGCAGAAGCGTTGACGGGAAAGATCCACAGTGGATTTTCCATTTTCAGTTTGGACAAGGTTTATAATTTATCAATAAATAAAATAATGAGGTTATCGTGAAAAAAGTATTATTACTCCTACTTCTATCAGCAGTTGTTGCATTCGGACAAAATCAGCCGTTTCAATTAAAAGTGGGATATGTTGATTCCGAAACAATTCTGGCTCAATATCCTGCGGCAATCAAGGCAAAAAGTGATTTAGAAGCATTGGTTGCAAAATGGAGACAACAGGTAGACAGTATGACCACAGACCTTCAGCAGGCTTATTCTGATTTCCAGAAACAAGCGCAAACTATGACTCCGGAAAAACAAAAAGAAGCTCAGCAAAAACTCGTTGAAAAAGATCAAAAAATACAACAATTCAGAGAACAAAAATTTTCTCAACCAAACGGTGAATATTTCGTACGTCAGGAACAGCTGATGGCTCCAGTTAAAGAAAAAGTATTCGAAGCAATTGAACAGATTGCAAAAGAAGAGGGAATGCACTATGTGCTCGACAAAGCGGGCGACGTTGTCGTTCTCTATGCTGACCCGCAGTTCGATATTACATTCAAAGTGCTTGATCTTCTTAAAAGAGGCAAAAAATAAAAGTTAAGGTTATGAAGAAAATATTATTATTAATACTTGCTTTCTCTTCGGTCTCTTTTGCACAACTGAAAATCGGTTATGTCGACAGTGAAGCAATTATGAGCCAGTTGCCCGAAGCTCAGGACGCCCAGAAAAAACTCGACGCCATAATTAAAGAATGGCAGGAAGAATTAAATAAATTGGAAAAAGACTGGAAAACCAAATATGAAGATTACGAAAAGCGGAAATTAATTCTTAGTGAACAAAAGCGCGTTGAAATCGAAAAAGAACTGGTCCAATTAGAAGAACAAATTTCCAAATTTCGGCAGGAAAAATTCGGCGTCAAAGGTGAACTCTTCCAGAAAAAAGAGGAACTCGACAAACCGATTTTAAATAGAATTTTCAATGCCATTGAAGAAGTGGCAAAAGAAAACGACTTCGACTTCATTTTCGACAAGAGCGGCGATATTATGTTTCTCTATGCAAAAGAAGAATACGACGTGACCAATCTCGTTTTAGAAAAATTAAAATGAAATACTATGAAAATAAAATTGAAAGAAGCCGCCGACTTTGTCGGCGGTACTGTTATCGGAAATCCGGAACTCGAAATCTACAACATTGCAAAAATTGAAGAAGCCGGCGAAGGCGATCTTACTTTTCTTTATCTTCCCGCATACGAAAAATTTCTCGAAACCACTAAGGCTTCGGCTGTAATTATCAGCCCGAAATTCAAAAAAACTCGCTCCGACTTAAGTTACATTGAAATTGATAATCCAAACGTTGCAATACAAAAAATAATTTCGACATTCTTAAAACCCACTATAAAGTTTCAGGGCATTGACTCTTCGGCTTCAGTTGACAAAACAGCAACACTTGGCAACAACGTTACACTCGGAAAAAATGTTGTAATTTCAGCTGGATGTAAAATTGGGGATAATTCAGTCATACTGCATAATACTGTAATAATGGAAAATTCTACAATAGGTAATAACTGTCTGATATATCCTAATGTTACCATTCGCGAGAATACTTCAATCGGCAATAACGTGATAATTCATTCAAATACATGTATCGGTTCCGATGGTTTCGGATACGTTATGAATCAAAAACACGAATACGAAAAAGTACCCCAAATTGGAAACGTCGTTATCGAAGACAATGTTGAAATTGGTTCTAATGTATCGATTGACCGGGCAGCAATCGGTTCTACTTTAATAAGAAGAGGAGTTAAAATCGACAATTTAGTTCAAATTGCTCACAACGTTCAAATCGACGAGCACACTGCAATTGCTGCACAGGCAGGAATTTCAGGCAGTACTAAAATAGGCAAACACTGTATGATTGCTGGACAATCCGGTTTTGTGGGACATATTGAAATTACTGATGGTGTAATAATTGGTGCTCAATCCGGTGTATCAAAGTCGATAAAAAAAGCGGGGAAATATAGAGGAACTCCGGCTCAGGAGATGTCCGAACAGCTCCATATGGAAGCCCACATGAGAAACCTGCCAAAGTATGCAGAAAAGATTAAGAAATTAGAAGAAAAAATTGCATTTTTGGAGAGTCAAATTTCAGAATTAAGGAAAGGTAATTAATGCTCGAACTCCAACGAACTATTGCAAAACCCGTTTCGCTTTCGGGAACGGGACTTCATACAGGCACTTCATGTACAATTACTTTCAAACCTGCACCAGATAATCATGGAATTAAATTTGTAAGAGTAGACCTTGGCGGCAACCCAGAAATTCCAGCCACCGTCGATTATGTAGTTGACCTTTCCAGAGGTACTACATTGGCAGTTGGCGAAGCAAGAGTGCACACTGTCGAACATGTACTGGCTGCAATTGTTGGTCTCCAAATCGACAATATAATTATAGAAATTGACGGTATTGAACCACCTGTTGGCGACGGAAGTGCAATGCCGTTCGTAGAAAAATTGCTCGAAGCCGGGTTTGTCACTCAAGAGACTCCAAAAGATTATCTGGTTATTGACCAGGAAGTTATGTATCATGACGAAGAGAACCAGATTGATATTGTTGCCCTGCCACTAAATGATTATCGTATAACAATTATGGTGGACTATCAGAATCCTGCGCTCGGCAGTCAGCACACTGGATTGTTTAATCTCGAAAAAGAATTTGTCAAGGAATTTGCACCGGCACGTACATTCTGTTTTTTAAGTGAAGTTGAAATGTTAGCCGACCAGGGATTGATCAAAGGTGGTAACATCGATAATGCGGTTGTAATTGTAGATCATGAACTCAACGAAGAAGGTCTCAATAGATTGAAACAAAAACTTAAACTTCCCCCTGATGTATCTGTAACACACGAAGGTTTTTTATCCCACAATAAATTACGTTTCAAGAACGAACCTGTACGACACAAACTCCTCGACATGATAGGTGATCTGGCATTAATCGGCGCCCCGATAAAAGCTCAGATACTCGCAGCTCGCCCCGGTCACAGAGCAAATGTTGAATTTGCAAAAAAAATACGTGCTCTTTATCAACAGAAAAAACTTGTTAAAAAATATCAGTTCGTAAAAAAGGAAGGCGTGGTATTCGATGCCAATGCAATTCAAAGAATTCTTCCACACCGCTATCCATTCCTGCTGGTTGATAAAATCATCGACCTCGAACTCGACAAAAGAGTCGTTGGTGTAAAATCGGTAACTATTAACGAGCCATTCTTCCAGGGTCACTTCCCGGGGCAACCAATCATGCCAGGAGTTTTGATTGTTGAGGCGATGGCGCAGGTTAGCGGTATCATGATACTCAATTCTTTTATTGATCCCGACAAACATCTTGTTTATTTCATGAGCATTAATAACGCAAAGTTCAGAAAACCGGTTGTCCCTGGTGATCAATTAGTTATGGAAGCCGAATTGATATCTAAGAAATCAAAATACTTTTCAATTAAAGCAGCTGCCTACGTCGACGGCACTCTTGTTGCCGAAGCCGAATTTATGGGAGCTATTATCGACAAAGAAAATAAAAAACAAGACTTATAAATTATGTCAGCCACCATCCATCCTACTGCAATTGTAAGCCCAAAAGCAAAAATTGGCAAGAATGTTACAATCGGTCCTTATGCCATAGTTGAAGACGACGTGGTAATTGGTGACGACTCAACTATTGGACAGCATGCGTGTGTTTATAACGGCGCAAGAATCGGTAACAGGGTTAAAATATTTCAAGGAGCGTCGGTCTCCAATTTACCGCAGGATTTGAAATACAACGGAGAAGAAACATATCTAATTATTGGGGACGATACTGTTGTGCGAGAATTTGTAACACTTCACAAAGGAACAACAGCCACTGGCAAAACGGTTATTGGTCAAAATTGTTTATTGATGGCATACACACACGTTGCTCACGACTGTACAATTGGCAGCAAGGTGATTTGTTCAAACGGAGTTCAAATAGCGGGCCATGTAACCATCGAAGATAATGTTATAATCGGTGGATTGAGTGCAATTCATCAGTTCAGTAAGGTTGGTCAGCACGCTATGGTTGGCGGGGGTTCGATGGTCAATATGGATGTTCCGCCGTTTGTAATGACCAGCGGCTACCCAGCACGTTACATGGGTTTGAATGTTGTTGGACTTCGTAGAAGAAATTTTTCGAACGAGTCAATCAATGCAATTAAGGAAGCTTACAGAATACTTTATCTTTCCGGGCTTACATTTCGTAATGCTCTGGATAAACTGAAATCTAATTTTCAATCCAATGAATACGTAGCCTCGATCATCAGATTTATCGAAAATTCCGAACGCGGAATATTGCGAAAATGAAATGGCATCTGATTGAATACAGCGTTCAATCGGGTCGAGAAAATATGGACATTGATCTTTCACTCGCCCGTTCATGCCGCCCTGACGAAGCATTTTTCAGGCTTTACGGTTGGAACCCTTACTGCATATCGCTCGGCGCCAATCAAAAATTTGAAGATATCGATTTGGAAAAAGCATCTAAAGAATCGATCGATATTGTGCGAAGACCTACAGGCGGCCGAGCAATTTTACATGCCGAAGAAATAACATATTCTGTTATAATTCCTTATTCTAATGAATTGACTCCAAAGAAAATTTACAAAGCCGTTTCACTTGCGCTGATAGAAGGATTAAAATTATACGATCCTGTTTTCGATGAACTTTCGCTCGAAGATGAAAGTCCCCACTTCCCTTCCCTGCTTCAACAGCCCGAAGGCGTTCTCTGTTTTGGCAGTACTGCAAAAAACGAAATTAAATTCCGCGGAAAAAAAATTGTTGGAAGTGCACAACGTAAATTGGATAAGGTAATTTTACAACACGGCTCCATTTTGTGTGGAAAATTCCATCGTCGACTTCCTGAATTTATTGCAGTTGACGAATCGACACGAACCGCTTTACGTCAAGAAATGAATTCAAAGACAATCGAAATCGAATCGATTACAAATGCTAAAACTGATTACTACAAATTAATAGGATGTCTAAAAGAAGGTTTTGCTAAATTCTGGGATATTAAATTTGACTCGGTAAAAAATTATAAAAGTGAGTTTTCATTCCAGCAGTCATAATATTATTTTTCCATTCAAAATTTTTGTAAATTCAAAGCACTTATGAAAAAAATAATTTTTTACTTTCTGTTTTTTGCTTCGTTGCTTGTTGCACAATCTGAAAGCAACAACTTCGATTTTTTTTTAAAAGGAACTAACATTACAGACATTCATAAAGATGGTAATGATTTGTGGGTTACTACAAATGGAAGTGGTATTTTCTTATATAGAAACGATCGATGGGAACATTTTGCAACTTCGAAGGGAAACATTCAGCACGATTATTTTTTCTGCATAACTTCAAATAAAGATTATGTTTGGGCTGGCTCAATAGATGGATTATTCACATACGACAAAAAAAGGAAAAGCTGGTCGAAAAGAAAATTCGGATTGGGTGGACAGTTAGCTAACTGGATTCGTTCCATCGAATATGACCGGTATGAAAACGTTGTCTGGATCGGCAGATTTAAATATCTAACAAAGTACGATCTAAAAACTCGTAGATATATAGATTACGACTTGACAGTTGGCGGCAATAACCAATCCAACACAATTAAGACTATCAAGGTCGAAGGTGATTCGCTGGTATGGTTCGGAACCGAAGCCGGCCTGCACAGATACGACAAATCGAAGGAACTGACTGACCCCTCGGCAATTATATTTTTCGACAACAAGCTTAATTACTTCAACGGCGAAGGAGAACAAATCTCAATTTCATCTATCCTTTCAGAACGAAATTATTTATGGATAGGACTCGATGAATTTATCACCGAAGAACGCCCTGAATTCAATACCGGCGGATTATTCAGATACGATAGAATCAATGACTGGTTACGTTTTGACGTCACGAACGGACTTACAGGAAATGGCATATACGACCTTACACTTATTGGGAATTACATCTGCGCTTCGCTATATCAATTTGGCGTTCAGACAAAAGAACCTTATGGCAGAGGACTTGTATTGATTAATAGATTAAACAATCAGATCATTCCCGTTCGGGACAGCAGGATACCCTCCACAATAAATAAACTTTTTTTCGATGGCAGCTATCTATGGCTCGGAACCAGTGACGGTCTAATCCGTATCAATTTCAAAAACGAATTTGCACAATGGAAATAGGAGCTTGATAAAATGTTAAATATTTCTCACAAACAGCTTATGACCCTGAAGGATAAATTCAGAAACAAACGAATTGCGGTTATCGGCGACATGATGCTCGACAGTTATTTCCAAGGGAAAGTCAGCAGAATATCTCCAGAAGCACCTGTCCCAATAGTAGAAGTAGAAAATGAATTTATGAGATTTGGTGGCGCATTAAACGTAGCTTACAATATTTTAACGCTCGGCGGAATACCTTTACCCATCGGAATTATTGGTGACGACGCCGAAGGGAAACTACTCAAAAAGTTGATGAGGGAAGCGAACATTTCCGATGAAGCAATTTTTACGGACAAATCGAGACCTACCACTTCCAAAACGCGTGTTATTGCCCACAGCCAACAAGTTGTACGAATCGATAAAGAATCGACCGCACCGCTATCAAGACAGTTAGAAAAAAAAATTATCGATTATATTAAACATGACTTTTCAAACATCGACGCAATAATTCTGCAGGATTACAACAAAGGCGTTCTTACACAAAACCTTATAAGAGAAGTAATTAAAAAGGCTAACGAGGAAAATAAAATTGTTACCGTAGACCCTAAATTCAATAACTTCTTTGAATATAAAAACGTAACTGTTTTCAAACCGAACAGAAAAGAAACTGAAGACGCCTTGAGTATGAAACTCAAAAATGATGATGATATTTCTGAAGCTGGAGAAAAATTACTGCACAGTTTAAATGCTCGTTATATTTTGCTAACTTTAGGCGAAGCAGGTATTGCCTTATTTGAAAAAGGAAAGCCAGAGAAAAGAGTGCCTACTAAAGCCCGAAAGGTAGCAGATGTATCCGGCGCGGGCGATACCGTGATATCAACAATCACAATAGCGCTGGCTGCAGGTGTTGATATTTATAATGCAGCTTATCTTGCAAATTATGCAGGCGGTATAGTATGTCAGGAAGTCGGAATAGTTCCTATTAATATCGATGATTTAATTTCTGCAGTTAAGGAAGAGTTGAAAAAATGAACATTATTTTATCGCACGAGGAGCTTCTACTTATCCGAAAACAATTAGCCATGCAAGGCAAAAAGGTTGTTTTCACAAATGGTTGCTTTGACATAATTCATGCCGGTCATGTTGATTACCTTATTAAAGCAAAACAACTCGGTGATATTTTAATTGTAGCAATTAACTCGGACGAATCCGTCAGGAGAATTAAAGGAGAAAAACGACCAATACTAAATCAGAAAGAGCGTACATTTATTGTTTCGAATCTCAAACCCGTCGACTTTGTAACAGTATTTGAGGAAGATACTCCTTACGAGATAATTAAAAAAATAGTACCCGATATTCTTGTAAAAGGAGCCGATTGGTCAAAAGATAAAATTGTTGGAGCAGATATTGTTGAAAGCAATGGCGGCAAAGTTGAGACCATTGAATTTGTCAACATTCAATCTACCTCTAATATTATCAATACTATTTTAGAGCGGTATAAATAATGCCGGCGGAAAAGAACAAATCAAAAAAGTCATTGTTCAGAAGAATTGTAAACATTTTTATTGCAGCTGGATTGCTATTTATCGGACTGATTATTCTTTTCATCGGCTTTTCTCAAACACGTACATTTCGAAATTTTATCAAGGATAATCTTGTAAAAATTGTCAATTCGAATACAGATGCAAAATTATCAATTGAGAATATTGAAGGAACAATCTTAACCTCTGTTTTTATCAACAAACCTCATTTGACAACCGGTTCAGATACTTTACTCAACGCAGAAAAATTGATAATCAAAACCAGCCCATTACAACTATTATTGAAAAGAATTTATATAAGAGAAGTTGAATTAAGGAACGCCTCAATAAATCTATTACAGGATAAAAACGGTGAATGGAATTTTTCTGCTTTATTCAAACCAAAAGAAGAAAAGGAAACTAAATCCGAGTTTACATTCAAAATAATTGCCCCTCGAATAAGTCTGGTTAATGTAAATTTCAGAATGCAGAAATATAATTATCGCGGTTCAGTTTCCGATTATAAAATATTAAATACCGACGACTTGAGAATCGAGAACCTGAATTTCGATGCGGCAGCTTTTGCCTCCCCTTCCGAAAAAGCTTATATGCTGAACATCAAGTCGATGTCAATGGCGGGCAATTTCAATAACTTTTTGATAAACAATCTCAGTGGCATTTTCGAAGTAACAAGTAAATATGCATCGGTTAAAAACCTCAATATTCTGACAGGTCGCTCGGAAGTCAAAATAAGCGCCCGCTTCGACAGTCTGAATATTTTCAGCAAAATTAATTTGTCTGATTTTGAGTCATATCCAGTAGGATTGAAAGCTGAAATAAAAGCCTTTGACTTCGACGACCTTTCTTCGTTCGTCGGCAGCACGGAAATTCTTAAAGGCAAACCATCACTCACACTCGAAGCAGGGGGCGTATTTGGCAATATTAAAATTGACAAACTTTCTCTCAGATATTCTGATACTGAACTAAATCTTAATGGTTATCTCAAAAATTTACACCGTCCATCGGAATTGTACATCGATGCAAATATTAAGAATTCTTCCATAGTTTATAAAAATGTATTGAGTTTGCTTCCGTCTTTGAATCTTCCACATTTTAATAACCTCGAGCTTGCAAAGTTAAACATCGATTATCACGGTTATCCTACAAATTTCAAAGCCAGGCTGAGTGCAGAAACAGGAAGGAATCAGAAGCTTGACATCGATTGCTTATTGAATCTGAACAAAAGCCCGGTGGAGTATAAAATTAATTTTATAACAAAAAATCTAAATCTACAGCCCGTTATTAACATACCGACACGCATAAACGGCAAAGGAGAAATTGCAGGCAGTTCGTTTAACTTAAACACTCTCAACACTTTATTAAAACTCGAAGGCACTGATTCAGATATCAATAATATTCCGATATCGAATTATAAAATAAATTCGACAGCCTCTAACGGCGAAATTGAACTCGAAGCCGTAGCATCGGGAACAGCGGCTCAGCTCGACATTAAAGGTAATCTTACATTTCTTCCTGAATACATACCTAAATATTTCCTCGTCGGTAGACTGAATAATCTTGATCTATCGAGATTTTACAACGACGAGAACTACAAAAGCGACTTGAATTTCTATTTTAAAGCCGATGGCGTACACTTCAATCCCGATAGTATAAAAGGAACATTCTCCTTTGGAATCGATTCTTCTTCAATTAACGATAAGTTCATTGACTATGCAAATCTGGATTTAAAACTCTCCAACAGAAAAGATTACCGTGCCATCAATATCAACTCCGACTTATTGGATTTCAACATTGAAGGTAATTTTTCCTTAAATGATGCCATAGCTCTCATTAATTACCAGACGAATACAATCATAAAAATTTTCAGGGAGAAAATTGAAAACGTAAACCCAATTAATATTGTATACAGTGAAGAGGTTTCAGATTCAATGGAAATAGAATTGCCCGACGTAATTAAAAAAGAGATAGAATTCGAGTTTAATTTTACATTCAAGAATTTTGAACTGGTTGCTGCGCTGATCGGAAAGGAGAATCTCGATATTTCAGGCACCGGATATGGCACTGTAAGAAACAAGTCGCCTAATTTTTCCATAAACACTTCAATGAATCTTGATTATGTTATTCTTCTGGATAAAAAGTCAACAATCTATCTTTCCGATGTTGATGCCGATATCAATTTCATAAGAAACAATTATTATAATTCATTCGATAAATTATTCGGAATAGCATCGTTTACATCGAAACGATTTTACAGCGGAACAAATGTTGAGAATATAACCGCCGACCTTGTTTTCAACCAGAGCAAATTGTTTTATAACCTATCGGCAGACATTGAAGACTATGCCTCTGCTCATGCAGAAGGATACCTTACCACAACCCCAACGACAAAATATTTCAACATTAGTAACCTGGTAGTTCGATATAAAGAGATCGAGTGGAAAAACAAGGACACTATCAAAGCTGTTTATGACGACAACAATTTCCGTTTTGACAACCTGAATCTGTGGAGCGATACAACTTTCCTAGCTGCTTCGGGATTTGTTGATAGCAGAAGTAACCAGAAAATTTCAATCGAACTGAAGAAACTGTCGGGAAAAATTTTAAGCTCATACTTCCTCGGCGGTGAAGATCCTTTACTCAATATTAATTGCAATTTAAGTGCCGATATTGGAGGTAGTCTGAATTCGCCATTAATTAAATCAAAAATTGATTTCAAGTCAATCTATTACTCGGATTATAACTTAGGGAAAATGGAAGGCAATTTAAGCTACGGAGATAAAATTATCAGTGTCGATTTTGTCTTTATGGATTCAACTTTCAATTACAACAAACCTGTTATGACGATCAAGGGAACAATTCCATACGACCTTGCATTTACGAAAGTTGATGAAAGAGTGCCAGCAGATAAAGAAATGAGTATTAGTATTTTCTCCGACAATTTTAATTTAAAAACGCTTGGTAAAATTCTGCCGGGAATCGAAGAGCAGGATGGGCTACTTCTATCCGATATTAAACTACGAGGGCGAATCGACAATCCCCGATACTACGGTAATTTATCGATAATTAACGGTTCATTCAAATTCCTGGCAAATAATATCAACTATAATTTTGGTCTCCATTTTAGACTAAACGAACAAAAAGTTGATATCGACACACTCTACATCTCAAATACTGGAGGTACAAAAAGTGGTGGTACTATTTACGGTATAGGCTCAATCCTTATGGAAGGATTTTCATTGAAAAATTTGTCAGTTAAAGCCAGAGGTAAGTTAACGATATTGAATGAAAATTCGAAAGCCGTAAGTCCACAAATGTATGGTAACCTTACAATTGAAACCGACCCCGAATGGTTATTAACCTGGCGAGACGATCGTATCTTTATTCAGGGTAATGTAGTGGTCGATAATGCTAATCTATTTTATACATTGGGAGAAGAAACAGGTGGAACGCAGAAAAATGATTATCGAATTGTTTTCCTGGTCGACTCATCAAAAATCGACAAAGAGCTGTTAAAGTTTCAAGAAGTCCTCGAACAAGAGAAAAAAATACGCAAAGATTTAATGATCAGCAGAGAATCTTCGATTAACGTCGATTACTCGTTGGGAATACGCGTTCCAGACCGTGCGCAACTTGTCTTTATTCTATCACAGGTTGCAAATCAAAAACTCATTGTAGAAACCAGGGGAGATATGACTTAC
This sequence comes from Melioribacter sulfuriphilus, assembly GCF_051488685.1. Classification (NCBI taxonomy): domain Bacteria; kingdom Pseudomonadati; phylum Ignavibacteriota; class Ignavibacteria; order Ignavibacteriales; family Melioribacteraceae; genus Melioribacter; species Melioribacter sulfuriphilus. Next base: position 188,537 of record NZ_JBPSEH010000004.1, on the reverse strand, counting down.
GAGAGTCTTTCCGGAAATACAAGAGCTCAAGGAGTATTCGAACTGTTAAACGGCTCAAAGCTGGAATTCTTCAAAACATTCGACGCTGAAGGATTTATCCGTTTTGAAAGCAGCATCTCGGAACCTTATCTGGACATAACTGCAACTTATCAAAACGATTATGTGCCGCCTTCTGACCCGAATGCCACGCCTGAGGAAGTGGCAATTAAAATTTTCATAAAAGGCCCCCTGTCGTCTATCGGTAGAAATCTGGTAAACAATTCCGAAAGCATTGCAATTTATGTGGGCAAAAAAAATATTCAAAACAACGTACGCGAAACTAAATACGACTACTCGGATGCATTTTCTTTTATTTTGTTCGGCAAATTTAAAAACGACTTAACCGCTGAGGACAGAGCAGAAACAGCCGGAATATTGAGCGATTTTCAGAGTACAGCCACATCTTTTCTCGGTTCCCTCTTAACGAATTTTGTGAACTCGGCAGTAGGAGATCTCGTTAACAATATTCAAATCAGTAGAACTGGCGAGCAAACTAAGTTTCGTTTTTCCGGAAAAATTCAGAACTTGCGTTACAGTTTCGGCGGTACTACTGAGGTTTTTCAAAATATAAACAAAGCCAATATAAAAATTGAATATCCATTTAACCCGAGTTTCCTTATCAGGTTGGAACGTAAAGATCCGATTATTCAAACTCCGGGTCTGGACGAAAAAGTAAATGAACTTGCATTAAAATATAAATTCGAATTCTAAATGAAAAACAACGTCAAAGCCTTCTTTAAAAGGCATCCCGGGCTAAAAATAAAAGCCAAAGATTTAGCCAGAGAATTGAACATTATCACCGAGCATCAGTACGCCGAATTGAAACATGTTCTTTTCAAACTCACAGAGGAACAATTTTTAACCAAGCTGGGCAAACGTTATCAGCTAAATTCAGGTGGAAATAAAAATTTGATTGGGACTCTTCAAATAGTCGAAAACGGGGCTTACGGTTTTGTAGTTCTGAAAAACATGAAAAGGAACGACATATTTGTAGCCGGCAAAAACCTCAACACAGCTATGGACGGCGATTTAGTTGAAGTTAAATTGCTCGAAAAGCGACGAGGCAAAAATATCGAGGGTATTATTACAAATGTTCTTGAAAGGAAACGCAAAGAGATAGTTGGAACTTTGAAAAAAAGTGACTCTTTCTTTTTCTTAGAACCCGACGACCCGAATATACATCGCGATATTTATATTCCACCGTCAAAACTCAAAGGGGCTCAAATCGGTGATAAGGTTGTTGCAGGCAATATCATCTGGGAATCCCACAACCTCAATCCGGAAGGCGAGATTATTGAAGTGCTCGGCAAAGCGGGATTATACGATACCGAAATCGCTTCAATTGCCAGAGAATTGGGACTTAAATACAAATTCCCGAAAAAGGTATTAAAGGAGGCTAATTCCATACCCGATAAAATTCCCGAGGAAGAGATTGCCCGGCGTATCGATTTAAGAGATAAAAATGTTTTTACAATTGACCCGGAAGATGCAAAAGATTTCGACGATGCGCTCTCAATTGAGACACTGCCAAATGGAAATTTCGAGGTGGGAATTCATATTGCAGACGTAAGTTATTATGTCGATGAAAATTCATATCTTTTTGAAGAAGCACTGGAAAGAGGCAATAGCGTTTACCTTGTCGGCAAAGTCATTCCAATGTTGCCCGAAAAATTATCCAATGAAATTTGTTCGCTTAATCCAGATGTTGATCGACTTACTTACTCTGTAATCGTCCAGATGACTCCAAATGCCAAAGTAGAAAGCTATGAAATTGTAAAAACAATCATTCAGAGCAAGCGACGTTTTACTTATGATGAAGTGCAGGAAATTCTTGATACAGGTACCGGAGACTTTAAAGACGAGCTTCTTCTGTTAAATAAAATTGCAAAAAAACTAAGACAGAAAAGAACTAAAAGAGGCAGTATAAACTTCTTCAAGCCTGAAGTTGTCTTTAAACTGGATAAAAATGGTAAACCTATTGATATCCGTATAAAGGAGATAAAAGAAAGCAACAATCTTGTAGAAGAATTCATGTTGTTAGCAAATCAAATAGTGGCGCGCCATATAAAAATTGCACGAAAAAATAAATCGAATGATTATCCCTTTATTTACAGGGTTCATGACGTACCAGATCCAGACAAGATTAAAGAATTTGCGCGATTCATCAAATCCCTGGGATACTCGTTTGACCCGAATTCTGCTAACAAGCCGATGGAATTTCAAAAACTTCTCGAATCTGTCAAAGGAAGCGAAGAAGAAGCTGTTATAAATGAAGTTGCAATCAGGTCGATGGCTAAAGCAGTCTACTCGACAAACAATATCGGTCATTATGGTCTTGGCTTTAAGGATTATACTCATTTTACTTCTCCAATAAGACGCTTTGCCGACCTGATGGTACATAAACTGATATATGATTATTCAAATAACAAAAAAACCAACTACAAGATTGAAGAGCTCGAGGAGATTTGCGATTATATTTCTGCCCGCGAGCGAGATGCAATGAACGCTGAAAGATTATCCGTAAAACTGAAACAAATTGAATATCTGCAAAGTAAACTCGGTGATGAATTTGAAGGCGTTGTATCGGGAATTACAAACTTCGGCATTTTCGTCGAATTGAAAGACACGCTGGCAGAAGGTTTGATAAAATTGAAAGACATGGAAGACGACTACTACATATTCGATGAAAAAAATTATATGCTAATTGGTAAACGTACAGGCAGAAGTATTCGGCTCGGCGATAAAATCAGAGTTCAACTTATTCGACTGGATGAAGAAAAACGAGAAATTGACTTTATTTTAATCGATTAATTGTCTGGAGTTAAGACGATGAAAAAATTCATTTTGATATTCCTTTTGTTTATTCAAGTCGTAGTTTACCCGCAGTTCGGGCAAAATAAGGTTCAATATAAAACCTATGACTGGTATTACATCCAGACAAAACACTTCGACATCTATTTTGCCGGAGGCGGCGAAACAGTAGCGGAATTTACAGCTTCGGCTGCTGAAGATGCATTGCAAAGAATTGAAGATGATTTTAATTACCAGATCAACAACAGGATTATTTTAATAATTTATAATTCTCACAATGATTTTCAGGAAACCAACGTAACTGATGAGTATACAGGTCAGGGAGTTGGTGGTTTTACCGAACCGTTTAAAAATAGAGTAGTTATCCCCTTCGAAGGTTCTTATGAAAAATTTAGACACGTCATACACCACGAACTTGTGCACGCCGTTATGCAGGACCTCTATTTCGGCGGGTCAATTCAAAATATTATTTCAAAAGGGATTACACTGCAATTGCCACATTGGTTCATGGAAGGAACTGCCGAGTACTTTTCGCAAGGCTGGGAAACTTATACTGACATGTTCATCAGAAATGCCATAATCAGCGAGGTTTTACCCGATATTCAGGGACTTAGTGGTTATCTCGGTTACAGAGGCGGACAATCCGTCTTTAAGTATATCGCCGATACATATGGAAGAGAAAAACTGGGAGAATTGATTAATAAAATTCAGGGACTCGGCTCGCTCGAAGCAGCCATGAAGGCTTCGCTTGGAATCGACCTCGAAGAGTTAAATGAAAGATGGAAAAAAAGTCTAAAAAAAGATTATTGGCCCGATATTGCTAATTACAAAGATCCCGATGAATTTGCAAAAAGATTAACTGATAACGAAAAACAGTACGGCTTTTATAACACAAGCCCGGCACTTTCCCCTCAGGGTGATAAAATTGCTTTTATTTCTGACCGCGATATTTTCCTCGATGTTTATATAATGGACGCTATCGAAGGAAAAATCATTAAAAAGGTAGTTGAAAGTGGTAAGACTGCGGACTTTGAAGAACTAAACATTCTTTATCCATCCCTTACATGGGCACCAGATAATATCCATATTGCACTTTCAACAAAAAGTAAAGGTTACGACGTAATATCCGTCATTAATACAGAAACTGGCGAAGTAGAAGAATTACCTTTTCGATTGCCCGGTATCGAATCGGTCGATTGGTCTCGCGACGGGAAAAAAATTGCTTTCTCGGCACATAATGAAAAGCAATCCGATATTTATTGCTACGACTTTGACAAGAAACAACTGATTAATGTGACCAACGACATTTTCAGCGATACCGACCCGAAATGGACTCCCGATGCAAGAAAAATAATTTTTTCTTCCGACCGCCGAGAATATATCAATCCCGATATGATTCCGAGTGATTTTATGATGAGCAATCACAATTATAGTCAACTTGATCTTTACATTGTTGATGTCGATTCCTACAAAATCGATAGGATAACGGACTGGGATTTAAGTAATGAAAGGTATCCAGAATTATCGCCCGATGGTAAAGAAATTCTTTTCATATCGGACAGAAACGGTATAAATAATATTTACCGCAAAAAGATTGTTCCCGATTCTACCGAGTCGATAGTTAAAATAAAAGCCTATCCAATTACGAATTCACTTTGTGAAGTCAGCCAGCCTTCAATTTCTTATGATGGGAAAAAACTTGTATTCACTGCGCTTTACAAACAGGGCTACAATCTTTTTATGCTGAATAATCCTTTCGACATCCATCCTGCTTCTGACTCCTTGAAGCCGACAAAATTTATGGAGTCGTTGTTTAGAAAAGATGTTTTTGTTTTGAGCGATTCCCTTGAAATTGATTCATTGAATTTAACGAAAGAAACCGAGCCCGATTCAACTGATAACAGAACTACTCCTAAATTTTTCATAGGGCAGTATAAAGAAAAAGAAGATAAGGATACAACGAGTTATGATTTAAGCAGATATGTCTTTGGAAAAATCGATGCAAACGATACTACACAAGTAATAGCAAGACAAAAATTATTTACAGAGAAACTCGACGACGAAGGTAATTTTCTCGTTAACAGGTACAAAGTTAATTTTACACCCGATTTAATTTATGCAAATGCCGGCTACAGTACACTTTATGGATTATTGGGTACAACAGTCCTTTCGTTCAGTGATGTACTTGGCAATCACCGCTTGATTGGAATTACTAGTTTGCAGGTTGACTTAAAAAACAGCGATTATGGGCTTGCTTATTATTACCTCGAAAAACGTCTGGATTTCGGAATTGAAGCGTTTCATACGGCTCGTTTTCTTTACAGGACAACCTTTTTCGGATATGAGCTTTATCGATTCCGCAATCTGGGACTGGTAACATCTTTCAGCTATCCACTCAATCGTTTTTATCGGATAGACGGTTCGTTCAGTGTAATGAATGTTACGGCTGAAAATCTGGATAACTACTACGAACCAGTGGATAAATCGACTTATACAGTACCGGCTGTCAGTTTTGTTCACGATAATTCATTATGGGGTTACACGTCACCTATTGAAGGTACCCGTTATTCGATCACACTATTCGGGAATGCAGGTCTTTTCAACACAAGACAAAGTTTCTATTCTATTAATTGGGATTACAGAAAATATTTCAGATTCTTCTTCGACAACTCCTTTGCAATACGCCTCTCAGGTGGTTATTCTGGCGGTGGCAATCCGCAAAGATTCTTTATGGGTGGCACAGAAAACTGGATTAACAGAAGTTTTGCCACACAGGATGTGCCCGTAGAATCGGCCGCCGACTTTGCATTCTTGTCGCCGGCTATGCCGATGAGAGGTTACGATTATGCCGAGCAAATTGGGACAAAATATTCTCTTCTCAACTTAGAGCTGAGAATGCCGTTAATTCGTTATCTGCTTACCGGTCCCCTCCCCCTTTTCTTCCAGAATATTCTTGGCACTGCTTTTCTCGATGCAGGTACGGCATGGACGGACAATTCTAAATTAAAATTATTCGGACGCAACGAGAATGGCACTCTGGTAACAGACGACTTGCTCCTTGGTACAGGTGTTGGTTTCAGAATTTACATGCTCTTCCTATGGAAGATTGATATAGCCTGGAAATGGAATCTGGAAGGTTTTTCTAAACCAAGATATTACCTTTCGATAGGATTGGACTTTTAAGAGAGCTGCCTTTTTCATAGACAGCTCTCCTTAGTTAATCTTTTTTAGAATTGTCTTTTCCTGAGGAACTGGATTTGACTTTGTAATCTGTGTGATAAAATCCACTTCCTTTGAAAATTGGCCCTGCTCCGGCTCCAATAAGCCTCTTAACAGTGCCACCACATTTGGGGCATGTGCTGAGTGGTTCGTCTGAAATTTTTTGAAATTCTTCAAACAAATAACCGCAATCATTACACTTATATTCGTATGTGGGCATAATTACTCCTCATTTGTCACAAACACAGTAAATTTAACTTTCTAAAATAATAACATTAGTTGATAAAAACACTACGTTTATTAGATAGATTTTTTGCATATTTGATTCATAAAAAATATGATGACTCTATGAAAAAATTCATATTACTCTTTTTGCTCTCTACAGCTTTCACTGGGTGTCTTAATTACACTCAAGTAACTACCATCAAAACAGACGGCTCAGGAAAAATGTTCATTCATTACTGGATGAAATGGACATCTCAAAGAGATTCAATTATCGTCGAGCAATTAGGACTTTTCAATCAGGATTCAATTCGTAAGGAATTTACTTCAGAATTTAACAAATTGACAAGCGTGGCAACCTATCGTGATTTCAATGACAGCACAATTCATGCGCAGATTGAATTTGAGTTTACAAACCTCGATTCTCTTAACCTCACGCCCATCTTCAGGGATTCCAAACTCAGCATAAAAGATATTGACGACAAAACAAAAGTATTTTCCCAGTTTATCAAGCCAATTGCAACCGGCTTCGGATTCGAAAGCAGCAACTTTTCACTTACATTCATCTATTACCTGCCGGGAGAAATTCTTAGCCATAATGCAACCGAAATTACACGTAATAAATTAACCTGGAAATATTCTCTTAATGAAATCGGAACAGGCAAATATATAACAGCTACTTATAGACCATTTAAATTAAAAGAAACACCGTCCTGGATTTATTATGCTGCTCTTTTGGTTTTACTGACCGTGATAGTATTTCTTTTTACAAAAAGAGTAAGATAGTATCGGTTTGACTAACCTCTTGTAATTAATTATATTTGTGGCTTGTTTTAGAAGAAAAAAATCGAGCCTAAGAAATTGGAAAACGTCCCTTTAATATTTTCTGGCACATCGAATCCTGAGCTTACGCAAAAAATTTGCAATTATCTTCATTTAAAAGAAGGTAAAATTGATATTCGGCGTTTTAGCGACGGGGAAATCTGGGTAAAGTTTCTCCAGAATATACGTGGACAGGATATTTACATTGTACAATCGACTCAGCCCCCAGCTGAAAATTTAATGGAATTGTTAATAATGATCGATGCTGCCAAAAGGGCATCTGCTAAACGCGTGACTGCTGTTTTGCCTTATTTTGGATATGCACGTCAGGATAGAAAGGACCAACCACGCGTTTCAATTACGGCAAAATTGGTAGCTAATTTAATTACCGTGGCCGGAGCCGATCGTGTAATAACAATGGATCTCCACGCAGCACAAATTCAGGGATTTTTCGATATACCATTCGACCACTTGTATGCATCCCCAATTTTTACACATTTATTTAAAGACCAGATTGATAACTTGGTCGTTGTTTCGCCAGATGTTGGAGGAATTAAACTTGCAAGATCTTATGCAAATCGATTAAATGCGGGGCTTGTGGTCATCGATAAAAGAAGACCCAGACACAATGTTGTCGAAGTAATGCATCTTATTGGTGACGTAGAAGGCAAAAATGTTTTGATAGTTGACGATTTAATCGATACTGGTGGAACTTTTGTTTCCGCTGTGAAAGCATTAAAAGAAAAAGGTGCAAATCAAATTTTCGGCGCAGTTACTCATCCTCTATTGTCTGGCGAAGCCATTTCAAGAATTGAATCCTCACCTTTAAATAAATTATACGTAACAGACAGTATACCATTAAGACATAAATGTGAAAAAATCGAAGTAAGAACTGCTTCAACGCTTCTTGCCGAAGCAATAATTCGTTCAAACAGAAATGAATCAATTAGTTCATTGTTCGAAATAGATAAAGATAAATAAATTAGTACAAGGAGTGATAAACGATGTCAGAATTCACAATCAAAGCAAAACGTAGAGTACTTACCACCAAAGGCGCTGTGAATAAATTACGCAAAGCTGGTAACGTACCAGGAATATTTTATATCAGCGGTCAGGATCCGATCCCTCTATATTTAACAGAATCTGCACTTCGACCGTTAGTCTATACTGCAGAAACACACATTGTTAATCTGGTTATTGACGAAGATCAACCACGCAAAGCAATTATTAAAGAAGTTCAGTTCGACCCCGTTACGGATAAGATGATTCACTGCGACTTTATGGGGATATCTCTCGATCATGAAATCGAAGTCGAAGTACCAGTTGTGCTCGAGGGAACGGCAATAGGCATTAAAGAAGGTGGGATTCTCCAGCAACTTTTACATAAACTTACAATTAAATGTCTACCCGGCAATATTCCAGAACATATAGCAATAGATATAACTAATCTAAAAATTGGAGATTCTGTTCATGTAAAAGATATCATGACAGATAAGTACAAGATAGAACATAACGAAGAGGTTGTGATTGCTTCTATAGTCCATGCAAGAGTTCAGGAAGAAACCCAAGTTGCTGAAACAGAAGAACCTCGAGAGCCAGAAGTTATATCGAAAGGTAAGTCAGAGGAATCAGAGGACTAGTTTTAATTGCGTGCTGTAATAGGTCTCGGAAATCCCGGTAAAGAATACGCAAATACACGACATAATATTGGATTTATTATTTTAGACCGTTTTGCTTCGGTCTATCGACTTAGTTTTAATCGTGAAAACAATTATCTGAAATCGGAAGGCTCATTAGGGTCTTCCGATTTTATTTTGGTTAAACCTACCACTTTCATGAATCTTAGCGGTGTCGCTGTAAAAGATTTTCTGAATAAATATAAAATCCCTCTTGCAGAAGTTCTCGTAATTACAGATGATGTCTATCTTAAAATTGGAAAAATAAGAATACGTCAACGCGGCAGCAATGGTGGCCATAATGGCCTCAAATCTATAATAGAACAACTGGGAGCAACCGATTTTCCTAGATTGCGATTCGGCATTGGCAATCCTGGCAATTTAATTCTATCGGAATATGTGCTTTCTCCGTTCCCCGAAGATGAATTGAAAATGATTGATTCGTCAATTGATTTAGCAGTCCATCTTGTAGAAAATTTTATAACTGGAGGTTACAAAGCAATGTTAGATACTTTTAGCAAAATTGCTTCCTGAAAATCGGATTAATATACAGTACAAAAAAATATTGCTCGACTCTAAAATTTATTGTATTTTTGAAGCCTAATTGATTTTAATTATTAACCCTGCTCCTTATTAATTAGAATTAAGGGGCCTAAAAGTCCAAAGGGAGGTGAAAAGATGCGTATAAGAACATACGAAAGTGTGGTTGTCATTAATGCTGCACTTGAAGATGAACAAATCGAATCTATTCTAAAGCGTATCGAAGATATCATCACGACTAACGGTGGTGAAATACTCGATATCGATAAGTGGGGCAGAAAACGCCTCGCATATCCAATTCAGAAAGCAAAAAGCGGTTATTATGCAATTTTCCGTTTTAATGCTCCAACAGATTCAATCAAAGAACTCGAGCGTAATTATCGTCTGGAAGAAAATATAATTCGGTTCCTTACCATTTTACTCGATAAGTTTGCATTAGAAGCAATTGCTAAGAAAAAAGAGTCGGCTGAGAATGAAACCTCAAACGACTCCGAAATTAATAACGAAAGTAAAGAATAAAAAACAAGTTAAGTATGGAGGTTACGATGGCTGAATTAAAGATGCCAGAAATTAACAGTGTTATTGTTGCAGGAAATTTAACCAAAGATCCTGTGTTCAGACAAACATCCAACAACACACCTGTAGTTAATTTTCACATAGCTGCAAATAGAAGATACAAAGATAGCAGCAATCAATGGCAGGAAGATGTATGTTATGTTGGAGTAGTAGCATGGAACAAACTGGCAGACAGTTGCAGAGACAGATTGAAAAAAGGAAGTGCTGTTTTAATTGACGGCGAATTACAGAGCAGAACTTTCAAAACAGAAGACGGCCGCAATAGAACTATAGTTGAAATCAAAGCCAAGAGAATTCAATTTCTTAATAAATTCAGCAAAGCACAAAACAACGGAGAAGACACTTCGGATAACGACAGTATAGTTGACGAGAACGAAGATTCTAGCTTTGAAGATAATTCATTCGACAAATTCTTAACCGATGAAGAATCGGATTTAATCAATGGAGAAGAAAATTAGGAGTTATTAATTAAAAAATGAAAACTACCAAAAGAGTAAAACGTGTAATTGAAGGATACATCGATTATAAAGATTCCAAACAGCTCCAGAAATTCCTGACCGACCAGGGAAAAATTATTCCACGTCGCATTACCGGTCTGAGTGCAAAGCAGCACAGAGAATTGGTCAGAGCTATCAAAAGAGCAAGACATCTGGCTATTTTACCATTTGTATCCGAAGCTGTTAAGTAAAGGAGATAATGATGAAAGTTATACTTAGAAAAAATTTCAGTCAATTGGGTAATGTGGGCGATATAGTCAATGTTAAAGATGGCTATGCCCGTAATTATCTGATTCCCCGACAGATAGCATATCAGGCAACTAAAGGTAACATAAGGGCTTTTGAGGAAGAGAAAAAACAAATTCTCAAAAGAGAAGCTAAGGAATTGGAAAGTGCGCAGGCATTGGCTGCTGAATTGGAAAAAGTATCCATTTCTATCCCTGTAAAAGTCGGAGAAGAAGAAAAAATATTTGGTTCGGTAACTACTCAAATGATTGCCGATGCACTCAAAGAGAAGGGTTTTGACCTCGATAAACGCAAAATCGAAATTACCGAACCGATTAAAGCTTTGGGCATTTATAGCGTTTCAATAAAGCTTCATCCCAGCGTTACAGCTACTGTTAAAATCTGGGTAGTGAGAGAATAGTTTTAGAAAGCCGGCATTTTCAACCGGCTTTCTAAATTTTGTTCCTTTAACTAAAAATTAATTCATCAACTAATTTAAGATCCCGTGATGAAAGAAATAAGATTTAGACTGTTCCTTGTAATCGGTGCAATTGCTCTTTCACTCTATCTCCTCTATCCTACTTACCAGGACTATAGAAATAATATCAAAGTCTCGGAAAAACTTGTTCACATTGAAGATAGCCTAAAGAAGAGCAGCCCGAATTTAACTCCAATTGAAATAAGAGAATTGATTACTACCAAAAAAGACAGTATACTTGCAAATACTCCAGATTATCGATCCGCCCGCGAAAAAAGGATTAAATTGGGTCTCGACCTTCAAGGCGGTATGTATCTTGTCATGGAAGTAAATACAGCTAAACTGCTTGAAAGACTGGCAAAAGATCCCGACGAACAATTCTTAGAAATTCTCAAACAAGCAGAAAAGGAATCTCAAATTTCGGATGAAAATGTGGTAACAATTCTTGCTAGAAAATTGCAAGAAAAGAACATCCGCTTAAGCCGTTACTTCGGTTCAATTCGTGAAGACGACTCCCAGATTATCAGCCGTCTTCAAGAACAGGAATCCGACGCAGTAACAAGAGCTATCGAAATTATTCGCAACAGAGTAGACCAATATGGCGTTTCCGAACCAAATATTCAAAAGCAGGGTTCAAGAAGAATTGTAGTTGAATTGCCCGGTGTCGCCCGAGAAGAAGAAGCTAAAAGACTATTGCAAGGTAGAGCACTCCTCGAATTTAAATTGGTAAAGGACGCCGATTTTGCAATCCCGATAATGAATCGAATCGATGAAGCACTCGCTAAGTCTTTGGGTGTGGATTCTTCCCAAATCAATAATACAGATACTACCAAACAACTTACTGAAGAAGAATTTGCAAAACAACATCCTTTCTTTGCAATAGCACGTTTAGCCGACCCTCAAGGTAGGGTACCCGATGCCTATGTAAAAGAAAACGATAAACAGAAATTGCTTACATACCTGAACCTTGAAGAAGTTAAGAAAGTAATGCCCGATAATATTGAATTTCTTTTTGATGCCAAACCGATCGTAGGGGAAGATGGTGAGAAATATTTTCGTATGTATATGGTAAACAAGACTCCCGAACTTACTGGTGGAGTTATTGTCGATGCACAGGCAAACATTGATCCGACTACATCTGCACCTGTAGTATCTATGCAAATGAATGCGGAAGGAGCACGGGAATGGGCAAGAATTACAGGTTCAAACATTGGCAAAAGGTGTGCAATCGTTCTGGACGGCGTTGTCTATTCGGCTCCTGTAATACAGAGCAAAATTCCTTCAGGAAATTCTCAAATCAGCGGAATTCCAAATTTAGACGAAGCTAAACTACTCGAAATTGTTTTAAAAGCTGGTGCACTACCTGCGCCCGTCGATATAATTGAACAGAGAACAGTTGGACCATCCTTAGGTCAGGACTCGATACGACAGGGTTTCAATTCACTATGGTTAGGTTATACACTCGTTGCAATTTTTATGATTTTCTACTATAAAAAAGCCGGCACTCTGGCAGATATTGGGCTTATTGTGACAGTCTTGTTAATACTGGGTGTCCTGGCAGGATTTCAGGCTACTCTTACTTTACCTGGTATTGCTGGTATCGTATTAACGATGGGAATGGCAGTTGATGCCAATGTTATTATCTACGAAAGAATACGTGAAGAATTAAATACCGGAAAAACCGCACGAGCTGCGGTCGACGCCGGATATAGTCATTCATTCTCAGCTATTATCGACTCGAATATCACAACATTCTTTACCGGGATTATTCTCTACCAGTTTGGTAGCGGACCCATTCAAGGATTTGCGCTTACGTTAATGATAGGTATTCTGACAAGCTTGTTCTCCGCTTTGATCCTGGTGCGTATGATGTTTGACTATATGTTAAACAAAGGACAAAAAATTAATATTGGTTAATTGAGGAGAGGTCAAATAGATGCGACTATTCGAGAATTCAAATATCAACTTTATGTCAAAACGGACAACTTATTACATCCTTTCTTCCGTCATATTATTATTAGGATTAATCAGTATTCTTGTCAGAGGTTTACAGTTTGGTATTGACTTCAAAGGTGGTACTGAAGTAGCACTGGAATTTAGTAAACCGATAGACATTGCAGAAGTTCGTAAAGCAGTAGAAAATATGGGATTGGGTAATGTTGAAGTTAAGACTTTTGGAGGTTCTTTAGGGATACTATTGAGAACTGAATTGCAAGAATTGCCACCAGAAATAATACCTACAGTAAAAAATAAAATTGAATCCATAATAAAAAAAGTGGCCCAGAGCGAAGAATTCAAGTTAATTGACTCATCATTTACAGCATTGACGTATGATTTCCCTAATGCTCAAATTGCAAATCTGGTCTATGACAAACTTTTCGAAGCCGGTTTCCAAACAGCCAAAGCTTCGGTAGAACCTGAAAATACGCAGATCATAGTCAGACTCGGTATTGCAGACTGGATTAAAGAAAATTTTTCTGAATATTTTGTGGACAATCCGTTCAATGTCTTAAAAGAGGATAAGGTTGGTCCAAAAATAGGTCAGGAATTAAAGACAGACGCAATCATCGCCGTAATGTTGTCGCTGCTTGTAATTCTTATCTATCTCGGATTCCGCTTTAAATTTATCTTTGCACTCGGTGCAGTTATAGCTCTATTTCACGATGTGTTAATAACGCTGGGTCTTTTTGCTGCTTTATACGGATTGATACCAGGATTAAATCTGGAAATATCAATCAGTGTTGTCGCTGCATTTCTCACCCTCGTTGGATATTCTATTAACGATACTGTGATTGTTTTCGACAGAGTAAGGGAGGAAATCAAAATTCATAAATCACTTCCTTTAATAGAGAACATAAATAGAGCAATTAATAAAACATTAAGCCGTACAATTATTACGGTTTTAACCACTTTATTAACAGTAATAGTTTTATTAATATTTGGCGGAGAGGTATTAAGAGGTTTTGCTTTTGCGTTATTAATCGGTATGATTACTGGAACCTACTCTTCTATTTTCATCGCGAGCGCATTTGTGCTTGAAATGGCAAACAGGTCAGCCAAAAAAGTTGAATTCTAAAATAAAAGCCGCTGATATCAGCGGCTTTTTTATTTTATCACTTTGGCAACTATGTAAGTTAAATCGTCGCTCTGTTCAGCTCCCTTTGTATGATCATCCAAACTTTCTTTAATAATTCTCATGGCATCATAAGGCGATTCTTCTTTAAAATGTTTTACTAGCTGTTCGAATTTTTCATCTGTGTATTCATTGTTATCCTTGTCCATTGCTTCTGTAATTCCATCGGTATACAAAATAAGGAAATCCCCTTTTTGAAGTTTGATTGTTTCAGATTCATAAGGAATTGTGGTTGGTAAAAAGCCAATAATCATCCCTCCCTTTTTTAGTTTAGTGATTTTACCCTCTCTAATTATGAACGGCGGATTATGACCAGCATTGACATAAGTTAATTCTTTTGACTTTATATTAAATACCGACCAGAAAAAAGTAACGTAATTTCCCATGGTTGTATTTTCAGCAATTAAGTCATTAATTAAATTTGTCGCTCGGTCGAGGGGCAATTTCATTTTACAAATTGTTTTAATAAATGCCTGAAGATTTGCCATCAGCAATGATGCAGGCACTCCTTTACCTGATACGTCTGCTATTGCAATCAATAGATTCTCATCGTCGAGTTGAATAATATCGTAATAATCTCCACCGACAATTTTTGCCGATTCGCTAAATGCAGCAATCTCAATTGTATCAAACTTTGGTATGTATTTAGGAAGTAAATTTTTTTGTATTGTTCGGGCAGTTTCAAGATCTTTTTCCATTCTTTGTTTTTCAAGCGCAGTTTCGAATAGCAATGCATTTTCAATCGATATTATGGCAATACTTCCCAGCGAAGAAATAAATTCTATGTCCGTCTTCTCGTATTTTTTACTATTCTTTCTTTCACCCAGCATAATTAGTCCTTTGGTTTCGCCTTTGATCTGCATTGGCACAATCAATTCAACACCCAATTCGTTCAACGGAATTAATTCGTCTTTAAACTGACGTCCGACTATAACATTATTAATTTTCTTGGCATCACAATTATTCAAAAAAGCTGTTATTTTATTTTTGTCGAATTTCGTTTCGAGTATTTGGTATTTTTCGCCACTACAAATTACAATGGCAAATTCCGAAACTGTCATCTGACCGATTAATGAAAATGCCAGCAGCTTACCAATCGTTTCAATCTTCAATAAGCCGCTGAATTCTTTGCTTAAGTCGAAGAGTGAACTTAATTGATTAACTTTCGAATCAAGTTCCCTGTTGACTCTTTTTAGTTCTTCTACAGTCAGGGAATTCTCAATTGCCGTAGCTCCGATATTGATTATTGTACCCAGAAATTCGATGTCCGTTTTGTTATACTCTTCGCCTATCAATTTTTTACCAAGAAAAATCATACCGATTGTTCCGGTAGTAGAGTTAATTTCCTTACGAATTGCGAACTGACAATTCCTCATAAAATTATCGAGCGTCTCGTCGTTCGAATTTAACTTTTCTGGAATTTTAGGAGCATTGATAAAACCTTTCGTCAGATTTATATATGGCTCCCCCTCCCTGTCAAACAATACGACCATTCCTCTGGATGTATGGAATTTACCCATACATGTCAACAGTATATTGTTGAGTATGAAATTGATATCGAGGCTTGAGTTGATAAGATTGCTGAAATCGACGAGAGCCGATAGATTTCTCAACAAACCAATATTATCGGTTCTATCCATCAAGAGTTCTTAAGATATTTGACTAAAGTTACTCTGTTTTTGCGATTGTCTTCAACAGAATAGACTACCTCATCCATTAGTTTTTTCATCAAATAGATACCGAGACCTCCGACCTTTTTTTGTTTATAAAATTCCTGGACGTCGGGTATCGGGATTAAATTCGGATCGAAGCCGTTGCCTTCGTCTGTAATTGTAACCGTAAATTTATCATTGATAAAGATAATTTTGATATCGATCACGCCTTCGGGCGAGTAGTGATATGCATGCTTTATTATATTTGTACAAGCTTCGTCCACAGCCAGAATAATCTGTTCTACTTCGTCTTCGCCGAAGCCACACTCAAAAGCACTTTCCTTCACAAATTTTCTGACTTTTGCCAGATTTTCCGTGCTGCTGTATACTTTAAGTTGTTTTTGCAATCTGTCGTTTTTCAAGATTTACTCAGCTCATTAAACTTATTAATAGCTTCGTTCTCATCTTTGTAGAATTCGTAAAGGAGGGGAAACCCGAGCAGGTCAAAAATATTATATACGTTTTCTTTAAGATTGGCAAATTTTATATCGCCGTTGTTTTCTCTCATCGTTTCGACATAAGCCATGAACACACCGAGTCCTGCACTGCTTATATAATTTAGTTGATCGAAATTGACTACCACTTTGTATTTATTTTCCTGGATCAATTTGTTGAACACATTTTCAAGCTCTGGAGCTGTGTGAGCATCCAGATAACCTTTTAATTCTACAATGCTAACGGAACCGGCATGCCTCAAGCCGACATTAAAATCTGCCATTTATAATTCTCCGTTTTAATAATTTTATTTACCCCATCTAATGATAACAAGAGTGATATCATCGTGTTGAGTATTGTCTTTCGAAAATAAAGTGATCTCTTTTACAATCTCGTTTGTAATTCCGTCGAGTTTTTTACTACAGTTCGAGGAAATTATCTTTTCAAAACGGTCATAACCAAAGTCTTCATTCATTGAATTTTTAGCTTCTGGAATTCCGTCAGAATAAATTACAAAAAGGTCGCCTTGTTTCAAATTAATTTGTAACTCTTCGAGAGAATTTTCAAATTTATCGGAGTAATCGAGTCCCAAGCCGATACCCTTAGGCAGGAGTCTCGATATTTTCCCACCGCTACAATAAATAATAGGTGTGTGCCCTGCCCTTGCAATTTTAACTTCACCTTTTTCATAATCGAGTATCCCGTATACGGCAGTAACAAAGTTTTTTTTATCCAGGCTATCTTTAAGAATTTCATTTGCTTTAATCAGGAGCTGGGTCGGTGAATTTACAATCTTAGCAAGCGATTCGAAAATCCCCTTCAGTTCGGCCATTATAAACGCTGCGGAAATTCCTTTACCTGATACATCAGCCACAATAAAACCGAGTCTGTTGTCGGAAAGTTCAAAGAAATCATAATAATCTCCGCCCACTTCAAATGCAGGGATAAAGAGAGCAGTTAATTCATACTTATCGGAGACGGGAAACATTACGGGCAATATTTTACGTTGTACGTCTCTGGCAACATCGAGTTCCTTTTCAAGACGTTCTTTTTCAATCGATTCGGCTATAAGTTTGGCATTTTCGAGCGCTACCGAAGCATAATCTGCATATGTTTGAAGAGTATTCTTTTCATCTTTGTCAAAGTCGACTTCGCTGTATCTTGCTGTAAATAAATAGCCGCTCAATTTACTGTGAACATTCAATGGGGCTACGGCGACTGTACGGAAGTCAAATTGATCGTCGATTTCATGCGCATTCGTAATCGAATAGACGCCGTTGACGGAATCTTTCAGAAACAATTCTGCAGCTCGCCGTGCTTCAACATAACCGATATTGTTAACTGCATTTACTTCAATTCCGTCTTCGCTAATTGTTACAAGCCACGCAGCATTTGAATTGCAAATCTTTGTAGTAAAATTAATTATTGAATCAGCCAGTTCCTTAAAATCAAAAACCTGAGTAATCAGTTTTGTAAGATCCATTAGCGAGGAAATTTCTTCGGAACGTCGATCAAAAGCTTCGGCTGTCGGAAGATGAAATAAGGTAGTGAAAAAAATAACGCCGAAATAAATCATGCCATATATCATCACCAGACTAAATACAGAATAAAGTCCTACCGACAGCTTAAACAGAATCATTTTAATTACGCTGCTTTCGCTCAAAAGACCAAAATTAAAACCAAATAATATTGAAAGTATAATTGATATCAGGAGGAGATACAATTTCTGTTTTTTGGTAAGGAATGCAATCCACGATACTTTTAGAGAATTCAAAGAGATAAGCACAATAGTGACAATATAGAATGCATCGTGTATAAAGTCCAAAGACGAATTCAAATTTGCAAGCTCTGAGAAAAAAGTCATTACAAAAAAGAATAACATTGTATTGAAATAGAGCGATTGGTCTTTCTTTTGTCGCAAGTAATAGAGTGTGCGGAATGTTGAAAAGATATATGTAAGAACAATTATGAAAATGTAGTTCGAAACCGTAATAAAAAGAGTATTTACGGCGCCTGTATCTGACTTAATTGAATTGCCATCGTCAAAAGCTGAATTGGCGAGTGAAATAATAAAAAAGACCATTGCACCGAGTATACCCGCATTCAAAACTAACGAAAGCGGTGCATCTTTTCTTAATTCTGTATATGGCGAAATATAATTATAGATGAAGAAAATAGTGAAGAAGACAAGTACTTCATTAAATAATAATATAAATGGATTGGAGTGAATAGGGAAAATAAAATTATAAATCAGAAGAAGAACCGAGACAACAACTGCATTTTCGAGACTGCGGCTTCGTGTTAATTTTATAATACTTTTAAGATTCATGGATTCACTTTTTCTGTTTAGAAACCGAGTCGGCATAACTACGAGCAATCGAGTCGATTTTTCTTCCGAATTCTTCCCAGTCAATCTCATCTTTAGCCCGTACTGCTTTTAACGCAGCTTTAATCATTTCTGAAGGGTCGACGTGATGTCGGCCGTACTTAAATTTTTTCTCAACCGAAACTTTTGCCTCGAGTAGTCTGGGAAGCTCTATTTGAATTCGTTGTAATTCTTCATTCAACTCTCCCATTTCGATTCTGAAATCTTCTGCATCCTTGTAGTAATTTTCCGCATATGGTATGCATACCTTAAATTTATTGGAATCAAAATTGAAGTTTATTTTGGAATGTTCTTTCAATAATTCGAATTTGATATTGCCTGCAGCGGGCACTCCTTTTATGCCGGTATGCATAAATTCCTTGTCTAATGCCTGAGTATCGATTTCTCCCATCGCAAAAAAGACTGTGTCGGGAGTAACAAACAGAAACCTGTTATCACTAACTTTCTGGATATTCTCCACGAAATCTGTTAGTTCTTGCTCTTTTGGCAAGTAATTGTTGGCAAAAAGTATATCAATTTTGTTTTTATCAATCTTCGAAGCAAATTTAATCAAGTCGGCAAGTAATGCTTTTTGAAGTTCAGACAATCTGGGATTGAATGCCAGTGTTTGATTGTCGTCTGTAAGTATTGAATAATAAATTTGTCTTTTATAGTAATCGAGCAGTGAGTCGACTCTCTGCTTCTGGTTTTTGTTTAGTTTGAGATAATCCGTAAATAATTTATAATGGTTTTGTTTAACTTCGGCGGGTAATGTTTTTATTTCGTAGACCACATCACGCTTTGCAGGATCGTCCGATATCATTACAATTTCGTTATTAACTTTGTCGATGGGCAGGTATTTGTAGAGCGCAAAGTTAAAGACATCCTCGTTGCTGATCTCGGTTTTGTAAAAAAGAGGTTTGAGATTCCCTGTATAGAAGGAGATAATATCATTCTGTCTTTCTTCAATAAATTCTTCAATATTTTCTTTGTTGAATTTGAATACCAGCATTAATATGATTGTCAATAAAATGATCGGTAGAATTGGCAGGAATCTTTTAATATTTTCTTTCTGATTTTTGTTCATTATCTATTCATTTCTTTGTAATATGGTTCGAGAATAACTTTCAACGCCTCGCGGGCTCTGAATATTCTCGATTTAATTGTGCCAACTTCGGTATTAAGTTGTTCAGCAATCTCCTTATAAGTAAATCCGTCTATATCTCTTAAAACGAGAGGCACTTTCAGATTTTCAGGTAATCTTTCAATCGCCTTTCTGACAATTTTCTGTAAATCGATATTTTCAGAAAAAGATTTAACACCGTACTGGCGATCGGTATCTTCAAGCGGTGAAAAAATGCTGCGCACTCTTTTCTTCCTCAAGTAATCGTGACATCTGTTTACGGTAATTCTATAAATCCAGGTTGTAAATTTAGATTCAAACCGGAAGTCTTTCAGTTTATTATAAACGTTTATAAAAACATCCTGTGAAATATCGTCAACAAACTCATTGTCGCCCAAAGTAAGAAAGACAAGATTTCTTACTTTGTCTTTATGCTTCAAAACAAGAACTCTAAATACCGACTCGTCTCCGTTAATAAACTTTTCAATCAGCTCAAAGTCTTCATCGTGCAGATTATCAATCTTCTCTTCATTATTATTAAGCAAAGTCATAGTTTTAGACGTTGTAAAAAAATTAATGTTTCTCTTGAGGAAATATTTCTTTATTTTTACAATAGTATTCGATAATTTAGATACTAATATAATTATTAATAATGAATAATCTGCAAATCGAGTAATAATAGAATTGATAAATTTAAGGAGAACTCATGAAAATTAACACATATGAAAAATACGGAGCAGTAGTAATCGAGTTAAAAGGGAATGTAATGGGCGGGCCGGAAGCTCAGGAATTCAGCGATTTACTGCACAAACTCCTTGACGAAGGTAAAAAAAATGTAGTTGTCGACCTCTCCGGTTGTAAATTTATGAACAGTTCAGGGCTCGGTATGCTTATAAGCGGATATACCACGATGAAAAATGGCGGTGGTAACTTTAAACTTGCTAACGCTACCGATAAAATCGAAAGTCTACTGGTAATTACCAAACTAATAACTATTTTCGAGCATTATCAATCTGTTGAGGAAGCTGTAAAAAGTTTTTCCGAAAAATAATTTCCTAATTCCGTTTTATTCTTGATAGTACGGGGAAGGGGAAATTTAATAGTTTGTGGTTTACCCACCTTTTTATAATTAATGGAGATAAAGATGAGCGTTACCGTAATAGTTGGTAGCCAATGGGGTGACGAAGGCAAAGGCAAAGTTGTTGATATACTTTCAGAACGATACGACATTGTAGCCCGTTATCAGGGCGGGGCAAACGCAGGACATACCGTTCAGGTAGGCGATAAACAATACATTCTCCATTTGATCCCATCCGGTATATTACGCGAAAATATTATTTGTGTTATAGGAAACGGAGTAGTAATCGACCCGAAAGCTTTACTCGAGGAAATAAAACTGCTCGAAGAGATGGGAATCAATATAAAGGGCCGATTATTTATTAGTCATAATGCTCATCTTATAATGCCCTATCATAAATTGCTCGATTCATTAAATGAAAGCAGTTCAACAAAAATCGGTACCACAGGCAGAGGCATTGGTCCATGTTATATCGATAAATATGCACGCAAAGGAATTAAAATCGTCGACTTGCTCGATAAGAAAGTGTTAGAAGAAAAAATTAAAATAAATCTCGAAGAAAAAAATGCCATAATTCGAAAAATCTATAATCGCGAGGAACTGGACGTCGACGAGATTATTAAAGAATATACTGACTTCGACCGAAAAATTGATCAATATATAACCGATACATCAGTGCTTTTAAACAATGCAATAAATGAAGGCAAATCAATTCTGCTCGAAGGAGCACAAGGTACATTACTCGATGTCGATTTCGGCACATACCCGTATGTAACTTCTTCAAATCCGACATCAGGCGGTGCAGCAACTGGTACGGGAATTCCACCCACGAAAATTGATTCGGTTATTGGTATTGTAAAAGCTTATACTACACGAGTAGGGCTTGGACCTTTCCCTACCGAGTTGAAAGGAGATCAAGCTGAAGAATTACGTAAGGCTGGTATTGAGTTCGGCGCTACGACCGGCAGACCACGACGCTGCGGCTGGTACGATGCATTCTTGGTTAATTATTCAAGAATGATTAACGGTATCGAAAGAGCTGCCATTACCAAACTCGACGTACTCAGCTACCTCGACGAAATTAAAGTGTGTGTCGGCTACGAAATTAACGGCAAGAAACTTAAGTCGTATCCTACGGATGTCAATAGATTGGAAAATGTAACTCCCGTTTATGAAACACTCAAAGGATGGAAAAAAGACATATCAAAAATTAAATATTACGACGACCTTCCTTCGGAAGCAAAAGAGTATTTAACATTTATATCTCAACAGAGCGGATTTGAAATCAAAATGATTTCAGTAGGTCCCGCAAGAAGTCAAACTATTGAATTATAATATTTCTTCCACTTACGGAAGAACGTTATGAATAAATTGAGCAACTCGACAACATCAAAAATTAAGTTTGCTCTCCTCTTTATTGGTTCACTAATAGCTCTCGGCACCTGGTATTACACACAGTATCTCGTCAATAAATTGCAGGAAAGAGAAAAGGAGATAATTCAGTTATACGCAAACAGTCTGGAATATATAGCACGTCCCGACGAAACTGGGAGCGACATTACATTTATATTCCAGAATCTGATACAGCGAATCGATTTTCCTCTCATCCTAACCGACGCTCAAGGCAATATCGTTTCTACTGAAGCAGGCATCGGTTATAAGAATATCTATTTCGAGCCCAACATACCGAAAGAGAAATTATTCGAATTACTCACTGAAATGTTAAAAGAACTTAAGAGTGAACATCCCCCCATCGAAATAAAAGCTCCTGACGGAAAGGTAATACAGTTAATTTATTATGGCGATTCCACTGTGGTTCGTAAATTACGTTATTATCCATACCTTCAAATTCTTTTTGCGATTGTTTTCATACTGATAGCATATACTGGATTTAACTTTATCCGCAAAAACGAACAGAGCCGCATCTGGGTAGGTATGTCGAAAGAAACCGCACACCAACTGGGCACGCCGATTTCTAGTCTTATGGGCTGGAATGAAATCCTCAGAATCAATTATGACAACCCCGATAAAGTACTTGATATAGTAGACGAAATTTCGAACGATCTCGAACGCCTGAACAAGATTACGATGCGTTTTTCAAAAATTGGCTCCAAACCTGAGTTAAAAGTTGAATCGCCCTATGAAATAATTGAAAACGTAATTCGATATTTCGAACGACGCCTGCCACATATAGGTAAGAACATCAATATTTCAATAACGGGCGATGCTTCGTTAAAGGCTCTTCTCAATAAAGAATTATTCGAATGGGTAATCGAAAATTTGATTAAAAATGCTCTCGACGCCATCGAAAACGAAAACGGGTCGATCGAATTCAACATCAAACAAAAAAACGATTTACTCGTAATCGACATTAAAGACACAGGCAAAGGAATTGAAGCACGTAATAAAAAAGAAGTTTTCAAACCTGGTTATTCGACAAAGAAAAGAGGTTGGGGTTTGGGTTTAAGCCTTTCGAAAAGAATTATTGAAAATTATCACGACGGTAAAATCTTTGTAAAAGAATCGATAATAAATAAAGGTACTACCTTCAGAATCATTCTAAAAAGAAATATTTAACTTTTTTTTATCGCTACTTTTACCACTACCATTCATAAGAAAAAATTTCTGCATTTTTTTAATTTTTGAAAAATATTCGGACTTTGGATAGGATTATATGAGCAATAAAACAATTTTAATTTGGCACGCTCCTTGTGGAAATTAAATTAAGTATACATAACTTACATAACCCTCCTAAAAACTAACCTCGCTGCTATGGTGTCGCCCTCCACCATAGCAGTGTTTTTTTTAAATAGAATTTGGTTAAATTTGTCACTTCATTATCAATCATATTGGAAATAAGATGAGCTCTAATCACAGTAAACGCCCATCGTGGGACGAGTACTTTTTAAAGGTTGCAATGCTTGTTTCGGAAAGAGCTACTTGTCTAAGGATGCATTGCGGATGCGTACTTGTAAAAGATAAGCAAATTTTATCGACAGGTTATAACGGTTCTATTCCGGGCGACGACCACTGTGAAGATGTAGGTTGTTTAGTAATCGACAATCATTGTGTAAGAACCATCCATGCCGAAATGAATGCTCTCTTGCAATGTTCTTCACACGGAATTAGTACTCAAGGCGCTACGGCTTATGTAACTAACATGCCGTGTACCAATTGTGCCAAAGCACTCATTACAGCCGGAATTAAAGAAGTTGTAATATTTTCAGATTATCATGATACACTTGCAGAAGAATTTTTCAAACGTGCTCATGTTGAATTGAAAAGACTGCCAATGCCGGAAAAAATCATTAAATACGATATCGAGAATTTTACCTCCATTAAAAAATAAAAAGTTACGAGAAATGAAACTCACAAAAGAATATATAAAGAAATATTTCAAGAGTGAAAACTTCTTCAATCGGGAATTGAGCTGGCTGGAATTTAACAGACGTGTACTCGAAGAAGCTACCAATCCGAATCTGCCTCTACTCGAAAGAGTAAAGTTCATCTCCATCTTCTTTTCGAATCTCGACGAATTTTATATGATTCGTGTTTCTGGTTTGAAAGAGCAAATTAGAGCGCGGGTTTTTGAAACTTCAATTGACGGACTTACGCCGTTAGAACAGCTCGCAAAAATTGAAGAAACCGTCCAGCCTATGGTTAAACAAATTTACAATTACTGGCACACGACAGTAATTCCTGAGCTTAGAGACAATAACATTTATATTTGCGACATCAATGAACTGACACAAGAAGAAAAAGATGGTCTTAACAAATATTTTCTGAAAGAAATTTATCCCGTTCTTACTCCACTTGCATTTGACCCTGGAAGACCGTTTCCATACATATCGAATCTCAGTCTTAGCTTTGCAATTCTGGTAAAAAAACCAGATGGCGAGAAACATTTTGCCAGAGTAAAAATTCCGAGCATTTTACCGAGACTTTTGAGAATCGACCATATTATTGGTTGTAATTCTTCTTCTCAGAATAGTAATACTATTAAATACGTGTGGATTGGCGATCTTATAAAGTCCAATTTACACATCCTTTTTCCGGGACTCGATGTTGTAGAAGCATATCGATTCAGAATTACACGAAATACCGATCTCGAAATTCAGGAAGACGAAGCCGACGACTTGCTGCAGTTAATCGAAGAAAATATTCGCCTGCGAAAGTTTGGTTCTGTAGTAAGACTTGAAGTCGAAAGCAATATGCCTGATTATATGCTCGATACACTCGTCGAAAATCTCGAGATAACACGCAACGATGTACACATTATTGACGGCAATCTGGGACTTGCCGATTTAATGATTTTATACGACCTATCACTCCCCCACTTGAAAGAAAAACCTTTTTATCCAGCGCCTTCTATTAATCTTGATGAGGAAGAAAATATTTTTTCGTTAATTGCGAAGAAAGACATTCTTTTAAATCATCCTTATGAATCATTCACGCCAGTGGTGGATTTTATTAAAGAAGCTTCGAGAGATCCCGACGTTCTGGCAATAAAACAAACACTTTACAGAATAGGCCAGAATTCACCTATTGTAAAATACCTGATAGAAGCTGCTGAAAGCAAAAAGCAGGTAGCCGTTCTTGTAGAATTAAAAGCACGATTTGACGAAGAGAATAATATATACTGGGCTCGAGAACTCGAAAAAGCCGGTGTGCATGTTGTATATGGACTTGTTGGTCTTAAAACACATGCAAAAATGACGCTCGTTGTTCGCAAAGAACCTGATGGCGTTAAACGATATGTGCATCTTAGCACCGGCAATTATAATACAACAACTGCAAAGTTATATACCGACTTAGGACTTTTCACTGCCGACGAAGAAATTTGCGCCGATGTTTCGGAAATTTTTAATTATCTGACCGGATACTCCGAACAAAAAAAATTCAGGAAATTGTCGGTTGCCCCAGTAAACAAAAGACAAACGTTTTTGGAGCTTATAAACCGTGAAATAGTGAATGTAAAATCGGGTGGCAAAGGTAGGATGATTTTCAAGCTCAATTCGCTGGTCGATCCGATAATAATAGCCTCACTTTACGAAGCTTCTAATCAAGGGGTAAAGATTGATCTAATTGTAAGAGGAATTTGTTGCCTGGTACCACAAGTTCCAGGTTTGAGTGAAAATATTAGAGTAATCAGTATAGTCGGCCGTTTTCTGGAACACAATAGAATCTATTACTTCTACAACAACGGAAATGAAGAACTTTATTTGAGCAGTGCGGATTTAATGCAAAGGAATCTCGATAGACGCGTCGAAGTTACATTCCCTGTAGAAGATCCCAAACTGCGTAAATTCATAAAAGAGAAAATTCTAAATACATGCTTGCGGGACAATCAAAAAGCAAGAATTTTATTGCCTACAGGCAAGTATGTATTTAATCATCCGGTTTATACGGAAAAACCTTTAAATCATCAAGAATACTTAATTAAATATGTAACCCAAGCACACATGAAATCTACCCAAGCAAAGAATAAATAATCAGGCAAAGAAATTCCACAGCTGCGTAGTAGTATAGCAGGCCAGCAAGCCTAAAGCTATCGGTAGTAATGTTGCAACCACAGTCCATTTAATACTCTTAGTTTCTTTATAGATGGTGTAAATAGTAGTAGAACAAGGATTATGTAATAAACTGATTAACATCAAATTAATTCCCGTCAAAGCCGTCCACCCTCCAAGTTTTAACAATTCAGCTACATCTGCCGGATTATCCATTTCGAACATCACACCTGCGCCTGCTCCTACTCCACTTATTTTCAAAGATAAAACTGTCAACATTAATATTGTCGGTATCACAATTTCATTAGCAGGGATTGCTATTATATAAGCTAAAATTATTACACCATTCAATCCAATCAACATAGCATAAGGATTAGCCCAGTCGATAAAATGTTCGGCTATGCTAATGCCATCTATATTAATATTTGCAACTGACCAGATTACTATGCCCGCTGGAAATGCAAATACAATAGCCCGCCATAAAACAAATATTGTACGGTCAATCAATGATGTATACAAAATTTGCAGTATTCTCGGCGGCCGATAAGGTGGCAATTCAAGACTGAATGCAGAAGGCTCGCCCTTCAATACAGTGCGCGTAAGTCCCCATGATACTACCAAACTGAGAACTACTCCTAAAACAGCAATAGCGACAACTGCCCCTGCTGATGCAATACCTGCTAAATATGGCGGCACGAGATTACCTATAAATATGGATGCAATCAAAATTTGCGTAGGCCATCTTCCGTTACAAAGCGAAAAATTGTTAGTAATAATTGCAATTAATCTCTCACGAGGACTATCGATTATACGGGCAGCAATAACTCCTGCGGCGTTACAACCGAATCCCATACTCATTGTAAGTGCCTGCTTTCCGTGAGCGCCTACCCGTTTATATATTCCATCCATATTGAATGCAACTCGCGGCAGATATCCAAAATCCTCGAGTAGAGTAAATAACGGGAAAAAGATTGCCATAGGCGGTAACATTACACTTACAACCCATGCAACCGCCAGATATCCACCGTCAATTAATGCACCTGTAAGCCATTCAGGTGAGGATAACGAAACAAATAAATTTTTTATTAAAGGATGAAGAGTATCAACCAAAACTGTCGCCAGGAAAGAGGAAGGATAATTTGCCCCGACAATCGTTATCCAGAATACGATAGCCATCAGTAAAAACATTATTGGTAATCCCGTCCATTTGTTCGTAACAATCTTATCAATTAAATAATCGATATTTTTACGGGATATTTTATCTGCATCATTTTTACTTACAACTTTTCTGCTTATTTCTTCGGCGCTTTTATAGATGCTTTCTAAAAGCGAATCGTGTAAGTTTTCACCAACTTCCCACCGAAGTTTTTCGGCTTCTTCGATAATTAATTCACGTTCGTTTTTCATGGATCAACCTTCCATCTCTTCTAAAATTAATTTACCTATTTCCCCACTGCGTACTGCGTCAATTATTTTCTGGTCGCCCTCAAGTAATCGCAGGGCAATCCAGCGTGTATTAGGGAGCTCGGGGAACAAGGCTTTAATTTTACTTTCTAATTTTTCGACTGCCGGCGCCACATTTTTGAAATTTGTATTTACTCTGTATGGCTTACATTTAATTTCTCCTGTAACAACTTTATGGATAGTTTCTAGTAATTCAGGTATTCCCTCCTTCTGACGTGCGGCAGTTGGGACTACTGGAATACCGAGAATCTCCGAGAGCTTTATGTGATCAACTTTTATATTATGCCTTCTTGCTTCATCAATTAAATTAAGACATAAGATGGCGCGATCTGTTATTTCGAGTACCTGGAGTGTCAAATTTAAATTGCGTTCCAAGCGCGTGGCATCGGCTAC
Organism: Melioribacter sulfuriphilus; assembly: GCF_051488685.1. Taxonomy (NCBI): domain Bacteria; kingdom Pseudomonadati; phylum Ignavibacteriota; class Ignavibacteria; order Ignavibacteriales; family Melioribacteraceae; genus Melioribacter; species Melioribacter sulfuriphilus. The sequence continues at coordinate 160,219 of NZ_JBPSEH010000004.1, read as the reverse complement.
TATTATTGTTACATCCGGTTTGCTAAACAGAATAAAATCCCGTGCAATTTCTTCGTCTGTACTCGTAGACAGGAGCGAATATGTTCCTGGTAAATCGACAATTTTGTATTTGTGTCCCAAATAACTAAATGCCCCCTCAGTTCTTGTAACTGTTTTACCAGGCCAATTACCGGTATGCTGTTGCAAGCCCGTCAAACTGTTAAATACAGTACTTTTCCCGGTGTTCGGATTCCCTGCTAAAGCAATAATAAAATCCACATTGGTCATGTCGATACCGAGTTTTACCAAATTCTTTGAATCGTGAGTAGTATTCATTTATCTTTCCCGATTTTTCTTATAAATATATAATCCGATTGATTTTTACGTAAAGCAATCAGAGTACTTCTCAATTCGTAAGCTACGGGGTCATTACCAAGACTTTTCAAGACGGCTCGAATGCGTGTGCCCGGCACAATCCCGAAATCAAGTAATCGCCTTCTTTGCATTCCTCTCAATGCCTTTGAAATTCCGACAACCTCGGCTTCCTCACCTACTTCGAGACTCGATAAGGGTAGGTAATCCTGTTTAATAATCTCATCTTTATTTAGTGGTACGATAGAAATGTTATCCGCCGCTTCATTCGAAATAAATTGATGCTTGCCATCGCCTTTTATTTCGATACCACCCTCGAATTTATCTTTTATTTGAATTTGCATACCAGGATAAATACCAGATTCTGAAATCTCCTTGTACAAATTTTTAGGTTCATCTTCGATATGAACTATATTGCCAAAATCATTGATTTCCAACTTTGACAAAGGAATACCGTTATGTGAATAAATTTCTCCTTTTGCTGTAGGAATTGGGTCACCGTGAGGATCTCGCAAAGGATTACCAAGTTGAGCCGCAAGTTCTCTGGCTTTGTCATCATCAATTTGATGCTCTTTTTCCTCGGCTATTTTATGCCATTCGGTTTCGTTTATACTCGTGTTTTCTGCAAAGTATTTTTCAAGCAGACGGTGAACCCTCACAATTTTTAAAGCATAGGAACGGCCATTTTTTGTAAGTTTTTGTTTGCCATCTACATTCTGAGTAAGCCCACTGGCTTCAAGCTTTTTAATTAATCTCGCTGCTCGTTTGGTGGATATTGACAATACTTTCGAGAGTGTATTCTCATCAGTTTCAATACTTGTTTCTTCAGAATTATAAAGATGTTTCAGTGTATCTTCAATTAATTCCTTGTCAGAAATTTCCCACCTTCTGCCCAACAATTTTTTAATCCATATTGCCATCAGCACAACTAATACTGTTAATATAAAATAAAGAACCATCACATTTCCCCCTTGGTTAATTCTTTCACAAGCAGGTTACTTGCGGCTTTTTCACTTAAAATAGTCTCTTTCTTGCCATAATTTATTTTGATCGAATTGTCGTATCGAATTCTGTCGATAAATTCAAACTCAGTATCCAATAGCAAACCAATGTCTGTTAAATATTTAATTAGATCGACATCTTTGTCATCTACCTGCTTTAATTTATATCTTTTGCCTTCGGTACACTCGAGCATTGGAATCAACATATCGGCGCCTTCAATAGTCCCATCTTTTTTCGGTATAGGATGACCGTGAGGGTCAAACCTCGGATAACCCAGATATGAATCGATTTTGTCGATTAAATATTCCGAAGTGTGATGCTCCAGTCTTTCCGCTTCATCGTGCAATTTACTCCATGGAATTTCTAGTACCGATTGCAAAAACAGCTCCCAAAGACGGTGTTTTCTGAGCACTTTCAATGCTTCGTGTTCACCTCGCCTCGTCAATTTCATCCCTTTATATTTCTCGTATATTATCAAACCTTCTTTAGAAAGCTTTTTTGCCATGTCGCTTATAGCAGAGTTAGATACATTTAATTCCTTAGCTATCTGCGAGGTTGAAGCTGCAATGCCACGTGCATTGTAATTGTAAATTAATTTCAGATAATTTTCTTTCGAAATAGTCGTCATAAGCAAATTTTTTTGCCGAAATTTAAGCTTACTTAACTTTATTGTCAAGTATATTGCATTATTTTTTTATGCTCATTTAATTCATCTTTCACTTACGAACCGAGATGTGAGAAAATTTGTTTATTATGTAGTCTAATCAAAAATTAGTATTTTTGTATCTTAAAAATGGAGGATAAATGTCGGAGCTTAAAAAAATAGATATACTCGATGCATTGCGGAACGTGATTGATACTGCTACGGGAAAAGACATTGTATCGGCAAATTTTATAAAGAATATTGATATATACAATTCTTCTGTTACAGTAGAAATAGACTTACCTACTTCTACATCGAGCTATCAGAATAAAATCAGAGAAGAATGTATAGCTGAAATAAAAAAAGCGTTGCCGGATATTGGCAATATCGAGATCAAGAATAAATCGACAGCACAAAAAACAACAGCTACTGCAAATTCCCTTCTCCCAGATGTAAGATATACAATTGCTATTGCAAGCGGTAAAGGTGGAGTCGGGAAAAGCACAGTATCGGTTAATCTGGCGGTAGCCCTTGCTAAGGAAGGTGCCAGGGTTGGTTTGATTGATGCTGATGTTTATGGTCCGAGCATCCCTCTAATGCTTGGAATCGATAAGAATCCCCGAATTTATCAAGATCCTCTAACAGGGCAAATGCTGCCACTCGAAAGTTACGGTATTAAAACTATTTCAATCGGATTTTTAATTGACGAGGATTCACCTGTAATCTGGCGCGGACCAATGGCAAGTGGAGCAATTAAACAATTCATGACAGACGTCAACTGGGCTCAACTTGATTACTTAATTTTTGACCTTCCTCCAGGGACTGGTGACATACAACTTACACTTGTACAGACAATCCCTTTAAGTGGGTCAGTAATTGTTACTACGCCTCAGGATATATCGCTTGCCGATGTAAAAAAAGCAGCGCGAATGTTCCAGAAGGTAAATGTGCCAATTCTTGGAATAGTTGAAAATATGAGTTATTTTATCGCTCCGGATACAGGAAAAAAATATGATATATTTGGAAGCGGCGGGGGTGAAAAACTATCTAAAGAATTTTCAGTTCCTCTACTCGGAAAGATTCCAATAAATCCCGATATCCGCGTTGGAGGCGATTATGGAAAACCGATAGTAATTTCAAATCCTGATTCCGAAGAAGCAAAAATTATTCTTGAGATTGCCCGTAACCTAGCAAAACAGGTAGAAGCAAGTTCTCAAAATTCAATTCCTAAAATTGTTTTAGGAAATTAAGAGGTTAGTTATGAACGATAAATTAAAAGAAAAAGTAGAAAAAGCATTGGAAAATATCCGTCCTTATCTACGTGCCGACGGAGGAGATATAGAACTTGTCCAGGTAACCCCGGAGGGGATTGTAGAAGTTAAACTCACCGGAGCCTGTATCGAATGTCCCATGTCGCAAATGACATTAAGAGCTGGCGTTGAAAGAGCTCTTATACGAGAGGTACCGGGAGTAAGAAGAGTTGAAGCTGTGAATTAATTTTCCATTCATAAATTGTGAGTTAATCTATGCGTAAAAAGGTTGTTGCAGGTAACTGGAAGATGAATAACGACCTCGATTCTTCCGTTGCTCTTATTTCAGAAATTAAAAATTTGCTGGCATCAAAATCGTTAAACGTAGAGATTATAATTTGCCCCCCTTTCACCTCGCTTGATGCTGCCAGTAGTTTAATTAAAAACACTCAAATTAAATTAGGCGCTCAAAATATGTATTTTGAAAAGAGCGGCGCATTTACAGGTGAAATTTCACCTCTAATGTTAAAAAGCGTTGGGTGTCAATATGTAATTTTAGGCCACTCCGAAAGAAGGACTATCTTCCACGAATCGAATCAATTAATTAACAAAAAAATTAAAGCTGCCGTTGAAAACGATTTGCATCCCATTTTTTGCATCGGCGAAACACTGGAAGAACGTGAAAACAGAGTTACGTTTAAAGTTATCGAAACACAGGTGCGCGAGGGACTGCAAGGTCTCAACGCTGACGAACTTAAAAATCTGATCATTGCATACGAACCAGTCTGGGCTATCGGTACCGGAAATACGGCAACACCTGAACAGGCCCAGGAAGTCCATGCATTCATTCGCAAACTGATAGGAGAACTCTATTCGACCGAATTCGCAGAGAAACTAATTATTCAGTATGGCGGTAGCGTTAAGCCAGAAAATTCAGCAGAATTGATGTCCCAACCCGATATCGATGGTGCACTTGTAGGAGGAGCCTGCCTTAAAGCAGACTCGTTCATAAAAATTATCGAATCCGCACAATAAGAGTCATATCAAAATTGATATGCCCCCCTTATTTCTTTATATTTGAGGGTTTATTTTTTATACTTTCCATACAATGATTAAAAATTTGATAATCTTTATAATATTCCTTACAACTTACTTCAACGCCTTTTCCGGTGTTTTAATAAAATCTCTATATTCGGAAAAGAGTTTCAAAATGATTGACTCGACAGCAACTCGCAACGTACTATTCTTAAACAAAAACTGGAAAGTTTACCCGGATAACGAATCAAAAACAAAATTAAACATACCCGCCATTTTCGAAGGGACGTCTTCTATTAATTTCGAAACAAGTTTTTATATTTCTGAAAAAGAAAATAAAACTTACTCCCTCTTTTTCGAAGGAATTAATTACTCTGCAGACATTTCTGTAAATAATTCTTTGATTTTTAAAAAGTCAGCCGCTGAAATTCCTTTCGAAGTAGAGCTTCCATCAGACCTTCTTCGAGTTGGTAAAAATACTCTTATTGTCAAAGTTTATTCCGACGTCGATTCAAAAACTACGATACCTGTTAGACAGCAGTTCCTGACCCCACGTAATTACAATGGCATCATCAGAAACGTATATCTTACTGTAAAGCCCAGAAATTATTTGAAAGAGATTAATTTCAAAACAAATTTTACTCAATCAGGCATTTCGATTGATGCCGCAATTAATCTTTCACTAAATAAGAATTCATATTCAAATTACCGTTTGGAATTCGAATTTCAGCCTGTAAGCAATTCTATTGAGCCAGAAAGATTCTCTTTTACATTGCCTGAGTTGAAAGCAGGTGAAAATAAAAATACATTTAACATAAAATTAAAAAATCCTGCAGTCTGGTCTCCTGAGAATCCCGAATATTATTTAATCAAGACAAGTTTGTTTATAAACGATTCCTTGACAGACCGTACAGTTACAAATTTTGCATTAACGGAATTAAAAGTTAATTCAGGGAAAATTTTACTTAACGGCAGGCATTTTACAATAAAGGGTTCTACTTATTATTTCAACGATGGCGAGTATGATAATTTATCGGCACAAGAAAAGATTAAAGAGCAGCTGATTCGAATTAAGAACGCCGGATTCAATTCAGTACGATTTGCCAAGCAATATCCCAATCCTTATGCAATAAAAATATGCAGAGAGATTGGACTTTTGCCATTGATTGAGATGCCATTAAATTCTGTTCCAGAAGAGATTTTCACGACCAAAGAGTATAGAATGAGGTATAAAGGAATACTAAACGATTTGATCGAAAACTATACTCATTTTTCGAATATTTTCATTGTAGGTCTTGGCAGCTCATTCTTACCTAATTCGGAGGCAACAAAAAATTTCATTGATGAAATTGCTTCTGATATAAAACAAAAAGGCTACGTAACATATGCATCTTTTGCAGGTATCCCCAGCATCTTCTCAAATGCTCTCGATCTATACGGAATTGAGCTCTATTCATACCCAATTGAAAAAATCGAAGCGGAATTTAAAGAACTCAAGCATCCCTATTTTCTAAGCGAGGTAACATATCCCGACTATTATGGAAATGCATCGGGATATTTAGTAAACAATTCCACTCAAGCACAGGCTTATTATTTTGACAAATTTCTGGATATCACGCTTAAAGAGGAGATCGGTTTTATTATAAATACAGTATATAATTTCAAAAGCGCCTATTCTTCTTTTTATGGTGGTTCCTCAGAGAATAATTACACAAGGATTGCGCTATTCAATCGGCCGGATGCAACTAATAGCCTCAGCTATCGAGTTATTGAATCGAGGTTGAAAAATTTATCCAAAGTTACCATTCCAATTGGTACGAGCATAAACGAGAACAAACCATTATTCATATTAATTTCACTTGGTATTTCGATATTAATGGCATTTGTAATTAACTGGCGCAAAAAATTTAAAGACGATTGCAGCCGTGCTTTATTTAGAAGTTATAACTTTTTTGCCGACTTAAGAGATCACAGAATTTTATCGGGTATTCATACTTATCTATTACTCTTTATAGAAGTCGGCTCAATGTCGCTCCTTTTTACAATATTGCTTTACTACTTGCGTACGAATATTTTGTTCGAAAAATTGCTTGTTGATATTGGTTCGTACAAATTAATCGATTTAATGAATTATCTTGCATGGCACCCGGAAGAATCATTTATATTTTTATATCTCTTTTTCCTCGTTAAAATGGTATTCCTTGCTATTGTGCTAAAATTATTTTCATTGCCTTTAAAAAACGAAATTGACTTTCAAACTTTATTTTATGCTATCGTGTGGTCGTTTTTACCCTTCACGATTGTGTTGCCAGTCGAACTGGTATTGTATAAAATACTGGCAATCGATACAATAAACATTATTGCTCTTACGATTTTATTAATGCTTTGTCTCTGGATTTTGTTTAGAATTTTGAAAGCTGTTTATATATTGACGGAATTACATCCGTTAAAAGTTTATTTCTATGGATTTGCTACCATAATTGCAATTTTGTTTTTTATTACTCTTTATTTGCAGGCAACGAATTCGACAGGATATTATATTATTAACACGTTGAAAGAATACGAGACTTTATTACACTAAGAGGCGGAATTGTTTTTATCTAAACTGGAAATATTCGGTTTTAAGTCGTTCGCAAACAGAACCGTAATAAATTTCAATCGCGGTATAACCGGCATAGTAGGGCCGAACGGTTGTGGAAAGACAAATATAGTCGATGCAATTCGCTGGGTTCTGGGCGAACAAAAAACAACGACGCTTCGCAGCGATAAAATGGAAAATGTCATTTTCAACGGCACTCGATTCAAAAAGCCGATGGGAATGTCCGAAGTATCCTTAACTTTAGTAAACGACAAAGGCATTCTTCCAACCGAATATTCTGAAGTTACAATCACACGTCGCATCTTCCGCTCGGGAGAAAGCGAGTATCTGCTCAATAAAAACATTTGCCGTCTGAAAGATATTACTAATCTCTTCATGGACACGGGTATTGGTACTAATGCCTATTCAGTAATCGAACTCAAGATGATCGAAACTATATTAAGTAGCAAAGCAGAAGAAAGAAGGCGATTGTTCGAAGAGGCGGCAGGCGTAAACAAATACAAACTGCGCAGAAGACTTTCTCTAAAAAAGCTCGATGATGTAAAAGCAGATTTGACCAGAGTAAATGATATCGTTTCAGAGGTCGAAAAATCCGTTCGTTCGCTTGAACGACAGGCTAAACGAGCAAATCAATACACTCAAATTCAATCGATTCTTAGAGATAAAGAACTCGACCTCGCCGAACGCGAGTTTGCGCTTTATTACGAAAAGAAAAATCAACTCCATTCAGAAATTGAATCATTTAAAATACAGAAAGATGAAATCGACAAAAAAATACGTGAAATTGAAAATCAACTAATTGACTACAGGAACAAGATTAACGAAGTCGACGCCGCACTTCAGAAGAAAAGAAAAGAAATTTCAGAGATAACAGATTCGATTCACAACAATCAAAAGAGCCTGTCGGTCTCACAGGAACGCCTTAATTCATTGTCATCTAACCACGATCGGTTGATTAACGAAATTGAAGAGTTTCGTAACTTAATTGAAGATACTGAATTTTCAAGGGAAGAAGCAGAACAAAAACTTAAAAATATTGAGACGGAGCTGGAAAACGGTACGACGGATCTGCAAACCACCGAGAAAACAATTGAGACTAAACGTGCAGAGCTTGAATCCAAACGAAAAGAATTAAGAGAACTACAGGAAAAGAGATTTGCAATTCTAAGAGAAATATCGGACAAAGAAAATTATCTTTCAGCTCTCAATAAAGAACTCGATTCACATTCTTCCAGCATTGAACGCTTAAATACCAAGATACAGGATATAACCAACAAAATAGCCAAGACGGTTGGATTTATTGAAGAACTGAACAATGAAAGAAATGAAGCTGAGAAAAAATTAAACGAAGCCGGTCTGGAATTGACCATACGCCAGAAAGAAAAAGCCGACCTCGAAACCGAACTCAATTTGTTAAAAGAATCCGAAATAGAAAAGAAAACCTTGCTCGTTTCCCTGAAGGAAAAAATCGACTTCATCCAGACACTAATTACAAACCTCGAGGGACTCTCAAACGGCTCAAAAATTCTTATAGAAAATGACGAATGGACCGAAAAAGAAAAACTCATCTTTGCCGATGTCGGCAATACAAAAGAAGAATTTAGATTTGCACTCGAAGCAGCTCTAAAATCTGTGCTCAATAACCTTTTGATAGAAAGTACAGACGAGCTCGTAAAAGCAGTCGATTATTTGAAAAAAAACCAGCTCGGCAAAGCTTCATTTTATTTGCTCAAAAACAACCAGGTCAAAACTTCGATTATCGGAAAACTGAACAGTTTTGCACAAAGAAGGCGAGCAAAAAAAATTGAAAAGGAAGAAGGCTTTCTCGGATGGGCAGCTCAATTTGTTGAAACCGATAAAAAATGGGAACCCTACTTTATTCAGATTCTCAATAATATCGGGATTGTAAAGGACCTTAATACCTGCTTACGTCTCCACTCTCTCTTCCCTGATTTTGGATTGGCTACTCTCGAAGGTGACCTTATATTATCCAATGGGATTATCATAGCCGGGTCGCTTCCTAAAGAAGACGAAACTCTCTTCGGAAGGCGTAAACTACTCGAAAATCTCAGAGCACAACTTCCATCACACGAAAAAGAGCTCGAAGAAATTAAAATAAGCATAGAAAAAGTAGAATTGCGGATTTCTGAAATTGACTTAAAACATCTTTCAGAAAGAGAACGACTGATATCAAACGATTTGTTGAACATCGACAAGCAAATTTCACAGCTCGAATTTGAAAAGAAAAAAGCAAATGAGGAGATAGAGAGCTCACGTCACGAAATTACTGAACTGGCCGAGAAGTCGAATATGCTTCAATCCCAGATTTCAGAAATCAACTCAACGCTGGAAGAATTATATATCAGGAAAGAAAAGATTGATTCGGAAATATCGGAATTTGAAACTAACTTGAAAGAATTAGAAGATTCATATAATCTACTTACAAAATCTTTTAACGATAGAAAACTCGAACTGGAACGACTCCGCGGTGAAATTAATAATATAAAGTCTGTAGTTGAACGCTACGAAGTTGACATCATCAATTCTACCAGAGGAATTGAAAAGAGAGAGGCTTCGATCAAAAATAATCAACTTGAAACCGAAGAGCTAAGAACTCGAATTGAAGAATTAATCGCTGAGCTCGATATCCTTGAAGGCGAACGAAATGCTATACGTGAAGAAGAAAATAAAATTGCCGACGAGTTGAGAAAAATAAAAGACGAAGCTTCTTCTTATGAAAATCAATTGCGCGATTTACGAAATAAGCGACAGGAGATTTCTGATGCTATCCATTCATTCGATATAAAGGAAAGTGAAATCAACTATAAAATAGAAACGTTGAAAGAACATATACGCGAAAACTACAACGTAGAACTCGAATTGAAAGAATTCCACGACTTGCACGAATTCAACTTCGAAGAAATATCGAAAGAAGTACACGACCTCAAAGAAAAGTTGAAGAATCTCGGACCGGTGAACTTGCTGGCATATTCAGAATATGAAGAAGAAAAGAAGCGACTCGATTTCCTTCTCAAACAAAGAGACGACTTAATTGAATCCGAGAAGGACTTGATTAACACAATCAACGAAATAAACGACACGGCACAAAATTTATTCCTCGATACATTTGAAAAAATTAGAGAGAATTTCATAAAGATATTCCAGACTCTTTTCAATCCAGGCGACGAAGCCGACCTTAAGCTGGAAGAAGGTGTCGATCCACTTGAAGCAAAAATTGAAATAATGGCAAAACCGAAAGGCAAACGTCCAACTTCGATTGAATTACTTTCGGGTGGTGAAAAAACCCTCACTGCCACCGCCCTCCTCTTTGCTATTTATCTCGTTAAGCCTTCACCTTTCTGTATACTCGACGAAGTGGACGCGCCACTCGACGACGCCAATATCGATCGGTTTACCAAACTATTAAAAGAATTCAGCAAGGATACTCAGTTTATCATTGTAACGCACAATAAAAGGACAATGGAAGCAGCTGAAACTATGTACGGCGTTACCATGCAGGAAGAAGGAATATCGAAACTTGTTGGTGTGCGATTCGAAGAAATTCCGGAGACACAAAGTTGATTACTTCGAAAATAACATTTAAAATATTTGTTGACTTCGACGGAACAATCACCAAAAACGACGTCGGAGAAATATTATTCCTTCGATTTGGCGATAAAGAAAAAGCCGACAAAATCGTACGCGATTGGATCGACCATAAAATAAATTCCAGAGAATCTTGGCGCCTCCTCTGTAGTACAATCGAGAATCTGGATAAAAACGAATTCAACAATTTTATTGATTTACAGGAAATCGACGAATCATTTAAAACTTTCGTTGACTATTGCAAAAATAATAACCATGAACTTCGCATTGTAAGCGACGGACTCGATTATTATATCGACCGGATATTGAAAAAAGAAAATTTATCGTTTGTTCAACGTTTTTCAAACAAACTTGTTTTTGATGCTCACGGCGGCTTTTATCCTGAGTTTCCTTATACTGATGAAGAATGTCACAGATGCGCCAACTGTAAAAGAAATCATATCATTAATTATTCTGACGATAAAGACTATACCGTCTATATTGGTGATGGTTATTCCGACTTATGTCCTGCTCAATATTGTGATTTTATTTTTGCGAAAGGTTCGCTCCTGCGTTACTGCGAAATCAATAGGATCACGTACTTTCCTTTTGAAAATTTTGACGATGTAATTAATAAATTAAACGAACTTGGCACAAAGAAACGCTTGAAAAAACGTTTCCAGGCACAGTTAAAAAGAAGAGAAGTTTATATTCAAGGATAACTATGAGCAATTTTGCAACAAAAATTTTCAAGTACAGAAGTTATACTCCTATTCCTTTTTTATTGTTGATGTTGATATTCCAGCAAGCTACTCCTGCAAGCCTGATTGTTGGATTTATAATTGTTCTGGTAGGAGAATTTTTTAGACTCTGGGGAGTATCGTATGCCGGTAGCGAAACACGAACTACGGGAGGTGTCGGGGGAACTTATCTCGTAGTATCGGGAGCATTTGCACAAGTGCGTAATCCTCTCTACTTTGGCAATCTCTTGATTTATACGGGTATTGGCGTTATGTCGATGGCACTTTATCCATATTTACTGATTATTGCTCTTGCATTTTTTATATGGCAGTACAGCGTAATCATAAAAGAAGAAGAAAACTATTTGAGAAAAAAATTCGGCAAACCTTACGAAGATTATTGCAATCAAGTTCCGAGATGGATACCGACTTTTTCGAAATATAATAACCCCGGACTCCCCCAACCGGAATTTAATCTTAAAGCCGGACTTAAATCCGAACGACGTACTCTTCAGGCAATTTCCATTACCGTATTATTGTTAATAATACTTTATTTGGTTACAAATTGAACAAAAAGATTATGATCATAGCAGGCGAAGCCTCAGGTGATTTGCACGGGGCAGAACTAATAAAACAAATTAAAAAAATCGACCCGACAATCGAATTTTACGGAATAGGGGGCGACCGTATGATTTCCGCTGGTCTTCAGCCTGTTGTTCACATTAAACGTATGGCATTCTTAGGTGTAACTGAGATTATTCGACATCTACCTTTTATCAGAAAAGTGCGCAATCAACTGATCGATTTAGTTAATAAACACAAAATTCGAAATGCTATATTAATCGACTATCCGGGATTCAATCTTCGAATCGCAAATAAATTCAAAAAACTGGGATTAAAGAACTTCTATTACATTTCGCCGCAAGTATGGGCATGGGGTAGAAGAAGAATTAAGATAATAAAAAAAATAATCGACAAAATGATCGTCGTCTTCCCTTTCGAAGAAAAATTGTACAAAGACAATAATATCGATGTCAGTTATGTCGGACATCCTTTGATTGAGAAGATTGAAAATTACGAATTCATACCGCGGAATGATTTCTTTAAACAATTCAATCTCGACATAAACAAAGAAATTTTATTACTTGTACCAGGAAGCAGGAAACATGAAATTGAAAAAATTTTTCCAATAATTCTTCCGGCTGCCCAAAAAATTGCGAGCAACAACAATTTACAAATTGTAGTGGCTTGCGCCGATAACATCGATACTTCGATATACCAGAAATTTGGTAACAATAATTATAAAATTATTAAAGGACATACATACGAGCTTTACAAGTATGCACATTTTGGTATTGTAAAATCTGGTACATCCACACTTGAAGCAGCATTGCTCGGTCTTCCATTTGTCGTAGTATATTCAACCAATATAATCACTTATTTGTTGGGTCGTATGTTTGTAAGGCTCGAGCATATTGCAATGCCGAATATATTGCTTGGAGAAAAAGTCGTTGAGGAATTGATCCAGAATGACCTTAAGGCAGACAAGATTATCAATATCTCAAACGAGATACTCAATAATCCTCAAAAGTATGATGAAATAAAAAACAAATTGAGTAAAATAAAATTGATGCTTGGAAATTCGGGCGCTTCCCGAAGAGCAGCGGAATTAATTTACAGCCAACTAAATGAAGCTTAACAATTTTCAAAAAAAAATTGCCCGTTACTTGGGCATTAGAGCTGGATACTTTTTAATTAATACTTTGGTAAAAACTTACAGAATAAAACGAATAAATGGGAACCATCTGGATGAAATGATTGAAAAAGGTAAAAATTTTGTGGTTGCTTTCTGGCACGGCTCGATGATACCCGGATGGTATTTGCATAAAAATTTAAATTCCGCCGCTCTGGTAAGTAGGAGCAAGGATGGAGATGTACTATACCACATACTTGATAAGTGGGGTTTTAAAGTTGTTCGTGGTTCAAGTCATATTGGAGGAAAGGAAGCTCTTGAAGAAATGATTACACTTTTGCGAGGAAAATACAATCTGGTAATTACACCCGATGGACCGCGAGGCCCTCGACATGTAATGAAAGCCGGAGCTGTAGTTACGGCCAAGAAAGCTGGCGTTGCTCTATTTCTGGCCGGCATATCGATAAAAAATAAAATTTGTTTCAACAGCTGGGATAAATTCGAATTCCCTCTTCCTTTTACTAAAATTAACGTAATATATTCCGAACCTATTTACATCGATAAGGAACTCGATTACGATGCAACTACTAAACTTATTAATGAATGTGAAATTGCTTTGAATAAACTTCAACAGGAAGCAGAAAAAATTGATTGACCTGATAAGAATATTATTGGCACCTTTGGTTGCCTTCTATTATTTGGCGATGAGATTAAGAAACTATCTGTTCGACAAGGGAATCTTTAAAACAGAAAAAGTTGATGCGAAAGTGATTTCGGTCGGTAACATAACGGTGGGAGGCTCGGGTAAAACTCCAGCAGTTTTATATATTGCGGACATTTTGAAAAAGAATGGAATTAAAACGGGAATTCTGAGCCGTGGGTATCGCCGTAAAACAAGCGGGTATCTGCTGGTCTCCGATGGAAATAATATTTTCGCAACCGTTGACGATTGTGGAGATGAAATGCATTTTATAACTACTGAGACAAATCTTCCAACAGCAGTTTCGGAAAACCGGGTTGATGGCTGCAAGCGAATGATTGAAGAGACTGATATCGAAGCCATAATACTCGACGATGCTTTTCAACATAGATGGATTTTCAGGGATATCGACATCGTGATAATCGACCAGCGCTTTATAAACAAAGCAGGTAGTAGAGAACAACAGTTATTGCCACTCGGCAATATGCGAGAGCCGTTCGATTCACTTAAACGCGCAGATATCATAATTTTAAATCGCAAATTCCTCGACAATTATTATCTCCCAGAATCACTGAAACATCACTTCGATAGTAAACCCATTTTTCAAGCATATTACGAAGTCGAAGGAATTTACGACGTAAAGACACACAAAAAGTATTCGTTAGAAGATTTCAAGGGACAAAAAAGTTTAATAGTTTGCGGAATTGCAAAGCCACATTCATTCCTCAATGTACTCGAAAAAAACGATATTGATTTTACCAATAAAATGCTCTTCCCCGATCACAAAAATTATACTTTGAAGGAAGTACAGGCAATACGTAAGCAGTTTTACGATACGAATGCATATTCGGTTCTTACTACACAGAAAGATGCAGTCAAACTGACAAAATATTCAAAGGAGCTGGACGACATCGATATTTTCTATCTAAAGATTTCTTTAAGAATGGAAGACGCCGAGACTTTTGAAAAAATGATAATTGATAAAATAAAACATAATCCCACTCACAATAACTAATTGGAGGTAAAATAATGGCAAAAAGTAAGTCACAATCGCAGCCCAAGACTCCAAAATATGTTTATTTCTTCGGAGGTAAGAAAGCCGAAGGAAGAGCAGACATGAAGGAGCTTCTTGGCGGTAAAGGTGCAAACCTTGCAGAAATGGTTAACATTGGATTGCCTGTACCTGCAGGATTTACAATCACAACCGAAGTATGTACCGCTTACTACAAAAACAACAAAAAATATCCGAAAGAGCTCAAGCAGCAGGTACTCGACGCACTCAAGAAGGTTGAAAATGTAATGGGAGCAAAATTCGGAGACAAAGACAATCCGTTGCTTGTTTCAGTACGTTCGGGTGCCAGAGCTTCGATGCCCGGTATGATGGAAACAATTCTGAATGTAGGATTAAACAACGAAACACGCGAAGGATTGATTAAAAAGACAAACAATCCCCGCTTTGTATACGATTCGCACCGCCGCTTAATCCAGATGTATTCGGATGTAGTTATGGAAAAAGCTGCAGGAATCGAACCAGAAGAAGGTAAGGGCGTACGTCAACAGCTCGAAGCTGAACTCGAAAAAATGAAAGAAGCAAAAGGCTATCAAAGCGATGTCGACCTTACTGCAGATGATTTGAAAGAACTTGTTGAAATCTACAAAGCTAAGGTTCTGGAAGTACTGGGAAAACCTTTCCCGGAAGATCCGATGGAACAATTGTGGGGCGCAATTGCTGCAGTATTCCAGAGCTGGATGGGTAAACGTGCTATTGCATACCGTCGTTTCGAAGGAATACCCGACGATTGGGGAACTGCAGTTAACGTTCAGTCGATGGTATTCGGAAATATGGGCGACACTTCAGCCACCGGTGTTGCATTTACACGAAATCCTGCTACCGGCGAAAATTATTTCTACGGCGAATGGTTACCAAACGCACAGGGCGAGGACGTAGTTGCCGGAATTAGAACTCCCAATCCAATCAACGAAGTCGGAAAATCCGAACACAATAAGCATCTTCCCTCGCTTGAAACAGCAATGCCAAAGGTTTATAAAGAATTGCTCGGCTATCAGAAAGTACTCGAAAAACATTACCGCGATATGCTCGATATCGAGTTTACAATTCAAGAAGGCAAACTTTATATGCTGCAATGCCGAGTTGGTAAACGCAATGGACCTGCAGCCGTAAAAATGGCGCTCGATATGTTGCAGGAAAAATTAATTACAAAAGAAGAAGCAGTTTTACGCGTTAATCCTTCACAGCTGGACGAACTTCTTCACCCGATTATCGATCCGAAAGCAGAAACATCAGCAACAATGGTTGCAAAAGGTTTGCCTGCAGGACCTGGCGGCGCAAGCGGACAAATTGTATTTACTTCCGAAGATGCTGTTAAATGGGCTAAAGCAGGTAAAAGAGTTATTCTTGTACGCGAAGAAACCAATCCAGAAGATATCGAAGGAATGCGCGCAGCCGAAGCTATTTTAACTGCAAGAGGAGGTATGACTTCTCACGCAGCTTTGGTAGCACGTGGCTGGGGTAAATGCTGTATTGTTGGTGCTGGCTCCATAAAAATCAATTTCAGTGAAAAAACAATGACCACTAACGGTTACACTCTTAAAGAAGGCGATTGGATTACACTCAACGGCACCAAAGGCGTTGTTTATCTCGGCGAATTACCAATGATTAAAGCTGCCGAAGAGAATCCATACTTCCAGAAATTGATGAAATTGTGCGATCAATTCAGAAAACTCAAAATCAGAACTAATGCCGACACACCAGAAGATGCTATCAAAGCAAGAGCTTTCGGTGCAGAAGGCATTGGTCTTTTCAGAACCGAGCATATGTTCTACGGCAAGAATTCAGAGGAACCCCTTTCCAAACTACGCAAAATGATTGTTTCTAAAACTGAAGAAGAAAGAAGGAATGCTCTCGACGAATTATTCCCGTATGTAAAAGCTGATATAAAAGGTACTCTCGAAGCAATGGATAAATACGGTGTCACAATCAGAACACTCGATCCACCATTGCATGAATTCGTACCAAATCGTCAGGATGAACGAGAAAAGCTTGCCAATAGCCTCGGCATTACGCTCGAAGAATTAAACGAACGTGCTGAATCGCTACATGAAAATAATCCTATGATGGGACACAGAGGCGTTCGTCTTGGAATTACATTCCCCGAAGTTACTGAAATGCAAGTTCGTGCAATTTTCGAAGCTGCTGCAGAATTAATCAAAGAAGGTAAAAAGCCTTTCCCCGAAATTATGATTCCGGTTGTAAGTCATGTTAACGAATTGAAGCACCAATATGATATCGTTGTTCGTGTTCATCAAGAAGTATGTGAAAAATTTGGTTTGAAAAAAATTCCACATCTGACAGGTACTATGATTGAAATTCCTCGTGCTGCAATAACTGCAAATAAAATTGCCGAGTATGCACAATTCTTCTCATTCGGTACAAACGACCTTACACAAATGGGATTTGGATTTTCGCGTGACGATATAGGTGGATTCCTCCCGGATTATCTTGAAAAGAAAATACTTCCCGAAGATCCATTCCAGTCAATCGATCAGGAAGGTGTTGGTGAATTGATGAGAATTGGCGTAACAAAAGGACGTGCTACCCGACCCGATCTTAAAATTGGTATCTGCGGTGAACATGGTGGCGAACCCAAGTCGGTCGAATTCTGCCACAATATCGGTCTCGACTACGTAAGTTGTTCACCTTTCCGCGTACCAATTGCACGCCTTGCAGCAGCTCAGGCAGCAATTAAAGAAGCAAAAGCTGCTAAAACTGCTACTAAGAAAAAAGTTGCCAAGACAACCAAGAAAAGAAAATAATCCTGATTAAATTACAAGGCTGCCTCTATAATGGGGCAGCCGAAATATTTTTTGACAAAAAGGAGACGAGGAAATAATGAAGCTATCGGATTTCAAATACAATTTACCTAAGACTGCCATTGCAAAATTTCCAGTTAATCCACGAGATGCAGCAAAATTAATGGTGCTTAACAGAGCAACTCAAGAAATTGAGCACAAAGTCTTTTCCGACATAATCGACTATATGGACAAAGGTGACGTCGTCGTTATTAACAAGACAAAAGTTATGCAAGCGCGCCTTATCGGCAAAAAAGAAAGGACAAATGCAAAGATTGAAGTTTTTGTCCTACGTGAGCTTAACAAAGAGGAAAATATCTGGGATGTAATCGTTGACCCGGCAAGAAAAGTAAGAATTGGCAATAGAATCTATTTTAACGATAAACTCTGGTGTGAAGTTATTGACAATACAACTTCACGTGGTAGAACTGTCAGGTTCAATGAAGATGCTGGCGACATATTCAAAGCAATTGAAGAAATCGGTAATACTCCTTTACCACCTTACATTAAACGCGACCCTGTTCCAGAAGACCGTGAAAATTATCAAACTATTTTCGCAGAAATCGACGGCTCGGTTGCTGCTCCAACTGCCGGTCTTCATTTTACTCCTCAACTCGTAAAGAAAATCGAAAAGAAAGGAATACAATTTGCGTCAGTAATTCTACACATAGGACTCGGCACATTCAGACCCGTTGAAGTTGAAGATTTAACAAAACACAGAATGGATTCAGAATATTATGAAATTCCGGTAGAGACTTCTGAAATAATAAATAAAGCTCTTAAAAGTAAAAAAAATGTGTTTGTAGTTGGAACGAGTACATGTCGTGCTCTTGAAAGCAGCGTTACGGCTGAAGGTTTTTCGAAACCCAACAAAGGCTGGACTGACAAATTCATCTTTCCGCCTTACGATTTCAAAATTACTAAAAAGTTGATAACTAACTTCCATGCACCCGAATCGACACTACTAATGCTCACAGCTGCTTTTGCAGGATACGATTTTACGATGAAGGCTTACAAAAAGGCATTGAAGGAAGGATACCGTTTCCTGAGTTACGGTGATGCAATGTTAATTCTCTAAATATTATGGAAAAAGTTATCGCAATTATACCAGCAGGCGGAACAGGCAAAAGACTTAAGTCGTCTGTTCCTAAACAATTTATCCGTGTCAATGGTAAAGAAATAATTGCATACACACTACATAAATTCCAAAAATCATCGATAATAAGTGAAATTATAGTTGCTACACATAAAGATTATATCACTCAATTGAAAGAAATTAAAGATAAATACTCATTCGACAAATTGAAAAAAATAATTACCGGCGGGTCAGAAAGACAATATTCTGTTTATTACGCTTTGAATTCGATTGACGATGCATTTGATGAAGACATAGTTATAGTACACGATGCTGTAAGACCACTTGTAACCGATAATATTTTAATTTCTTCCGTAGATGCGGCAAAAAAATTTGGTTGTTTCGTTACAGCTATTAAAGCAAAAGATACTTTAATCGAAGGTGAAGGTTTTGTTAATTCTTATTTGGATAGGTCAAAATATTATTATGCACAGACACCTCAGGGTGCCAGGTACGGAATTTTCAAAGAAGCTTTTGAAAAAGCAGCTAAAGAGAATTTCCTTGGCACTGATGAATCGATGTTGTTCTATCGGAACGGTAACAAAGTGAAAATTGTAGAAGGATCGTCACTTAATTTCAAAATAACTACAGAAGACGATCTCAAACTATTTGAACTTCTACTTAAATCTGGTGAACATTTATAGCTTTTATTTTGTTTTAAAATTGCATAAAATTGTGTTAGAAATTAAAAAGAAGTAGTTATGCTTAATTTATTATTTGTTGTTATTCTATCGTATCTTGTAGGGTCTATACCTACAAGTATTATCATTAGCAAACTTGTAAAAGGAATTGACATCCGTCAGTACGGTAGCGGAAACGCTGGCGGTACAAATGTTTTTAGAGTACTTGGTTGGAAATGGGGAGTATTGACCATATTGTTCGATGCACTGAAAGGAGCCATTGCAGTTATTGTTGTGGCGCGACTCTATCTGGATAATTTCCCATTTAACAATATTACTCCATTCGATGATTTCACACTAGTACAAATACTTTGTGGCGTTGCAGCGGTCATTGGCCATATATGGACTGTATTTGCTGGATTTAAGGGTGGTAAAGGAATTGCAACTGCACTCGGTTTTCTGTTAACTATTATTACAGTCGACATGCTGTTTGCGCTTGGTATATTTTTAATAGTTGTTTATTTCTCTCGTTATATATCGCTCGGTTCTCTAACTGCTGCAGTATCGGTGCCGATAATTCTAATCGTACGCGAAAATGTATTTGGCGTGCACATTGCCAGCTATGGCATAATACTACCGTTTGCTATTGCTCTTGCATTACTTGTAATATACACTCACCGTAAGAACATAGATCGACTACTTAAAGGAAGCGAAAATAAAATTTCTTTCGGAAAGAAATAAATGCGAATTTCAGTTTTAGGAGCCGGTGGCTGGGGCACCACCTTGGCAATCCTTCTACACTTTAACGGTCACGAAGTTACCCTCTGGGAATACAAAAAAGATTATGCCAAAACATTAGTCAGAACGAGAGAAAACAAGATTTATCTTCCCGGTATTAAGATTCCAAAAGAAATTCAGATAACGCATTCGCTTGAAGAAGCATGCCATCAACGGCATATGATTGTTATAGCAATACCCACTCAGTATATTCGCAGTGTCCTTTCCCAAATAAAGAAAAATGATTTTTCCAACACAACCATTGTAAGTGTTTCAAAAGGAATTGAGCGCGATACGTTGATGACAGTTTCTCAAATCATACAGGATGAATTAAAAAACATCTCTCATTCACAGATAGGTGTACTTTCCGGTCCGAGCCACGCCGAAGAAGTAAGCAGAAAAATACCGACTGCAGTCGTAGCTGCATCGAGCGACGAATTGACCGCCAAGGAAATTCAAGCAGCTTTTATTACATCGTATTTTCGCGTCTACTCTTCTACCGATATCTTAGGAGTTGAATATGGTGGAGCTTTAAAGAACGTAATTGCAATTGGTGCAGGTATTGTCGATGGAGCAAATTTCGGAGACAATACGAAAGCCGCAATAATGACAAGAGGCATTGCTGAAATATCGAGACTCGGTTTAGCGCTGGGGGCACGTCCTGAAACTTTTGCTGGTTTGTCCGGTATGGGCGATTTAATTGTAACGTGTATGAGTCGACATAGCCGTAATCGATATGTGGGAGAACAAATTGGCAAAGGCAAAAAATTAAAGGAGATTCTCAAATCGATGAAAATGGTCGCCGAAGGCGTCGAAACCAGTAAAGCAGTCCATAAGTTATCCGAAGAACACAAAATTGAAACTCCAATTTGTTCGGCTGTTTATAAAATTTTATTCGAAGAGCGCGATCCAGTTAAAGTCACTTATGAATTAATGACACGGGATATGAAACCAGAAACAGAATAACACTTCATTTCTTTCCACCTTTTTTATTATCTTGACCTAAAAATTTTGAACAGATGGACTTAAACTCATCTATTCAGTATCTCAAATTTGTTGGTCCTAAACGAGCTAAGGCTTTTTCTAAAATTGGTATAGAAAAAATAAAAGATCTTCTCTTTTATTTCCCTTCAAAATATTTAGACCGTTCTACCATTCTTTCCAGTATTAAGGTTGTTCAATATCTTAGAAATGGCTATGAAGGTGAAGTAACCATTATTGGCAGAGTCACAGATAAGGAAATAATACGATACGGCAAGAAGCAATTGTTGAAAGTATTCTTTAGCGATAACACTGGTTCTTTCGAGTGCGTTTGGTTTCAGGGCATTAATTATTTTAAAGATGTTTTCAACGCGGGCTATTATTTTGCCATCTCTGCTAAACCCATAATTACCAAATATGGACATCTTCAATTTGTACATCCAGATTTTGATAGAATCAGCGACAAAGAGTCGAACGATTTCTTGAACACTGGTAAGATTATTCCCTTCTACAGAATTCCAAAAGAACTCCGTTCGATTAATTTAGGCGACCTTGGACTACGCAGAATAGTTTCACAGGCTGTTACTGAGTTTGCCAATTCGATAGATGAAACTCTACCTACAAAAATTATCAAAGACTATAATCTACTGCCACTTAACCTTGCTCTAAAAAATATTCATTTTCCCGAATCAAATGAAATTCTGGAACGTGCTCGTTATAGATTCAAATTCGAAGAATTATTTTATTTTGAGATCCTTGTTGCTCTCAGAAAGCAACATCTAAAAAGTCAAACCAAAACAAATACATACAAAACTAATGCAGAATTAATTAAAAGCTTTTTAAAACTACTTCCCTTTGATTTAACTCGCTCGCAGTTGAAAGCATTACATGAAATACGTGTCGACCTCGAAAGTAACCGACCGATGAATCGGTTGCTACAAGGCGATGTCGGTAGTGGTAAAACTATCGTGGCTTTGATTGCAATGCTAATTGCTTCCGGTTGTGGTTACCAATCGGCTTTGATGGCTCCCACCGAAATTCTTGCCGACCAACATTATAAAAAAATATCCGAGCTTCTTAAACCACTCGGGATTAAAGTTGCTTTGCTAATTGGAGGACAAAAGAAAAAAGAACGGGAAATGTTTCTCGAAAGTATAAAATCGGGAGACGCAAAAATTATAATAGGAACTCACGCCCTGATAGAAGATAATGTCGAATTCAATAAACTAGGCTTAGTAGTAATCGACGAACAGCACCGTTTCGGAGTATTGCAACGTTCTCGATTAATTAACAAAGGATTGAACCCCGATATACTGATTATGACAGCTACTCCCATTCCACGAACTCTATCAATGACACTTTATGGCGACCTCGATGTTTCGGTTATCGACGAAATGCCTGCTAATAGAAAACCTATTAAAACAGTTCTGCGAGGAGAAAGTAAATTAAAAGACATCTATAATTTCATAAAACAGAAAGTAAAAGAAGGTTATCAGGCTTTTCTTGTTTATCCGCTTATTGAAGACTCAGAAACACTCGATCTCAAAGCTGCAATTGCGCAATACGAAATTCTTCGCAAAAACCATTTAACTGATTTGAGAGTTGCCCTAATACATGGCAGAATGAAATGGCAAGAAAAAGAAGAAGTGATGATGAGTTTTGCTCGTAAAGAATTTGATGTACTTGTAACGACGACAGTAATTGAAGTGGGCATCGATATACCCGATGCAAACATTATCGTTATTCACGACGCTTACAGATTCGGACTTTCACAGTTGCATCAATTAAGAGGAAGAGTTGGACGCAGCGACAAGCAAGCCTATTGTATATTAATTACAAAGGATGAATTTGCTGTTAAGATTGACCAATTCAACTTTAATTTCGACTACCTTTCGTCAAATCAAATAGAAAAATACAAAACATTGATACGCTTAAACGCGATGACAAAATATAACAGCGGCTTCGAGTTATCTGAAATAGACTTAAAATTAAGAGGACCTGGCGATCTCTTTGGTACTAAGCAAAGTGGATTGCCTGAATTTAAATATGCAAATATTGCTGAGGACTTTGATATTCTTTACTCTGCGCGCGCTGCTGCTTTCAATATAATTAATGCTGATCCTCTTCTAGAACAACAAGAGCATATT
Source organism: Melioribacter sulfuriphilus (assembly GCF_051488685.1). Taxonomy (NCBI): domain Bacteria; kingdom Pseudomonadati; phylum Ignavibacteriota; class Ignavibacteria; order Ignavibacteriales; family Melioribacteraceae; genus Melioribacter; species Melioribacter sulfuriphilus. Next base: position 137,091 of record NZ_JBPSEH010000004.1, on the reverse strand, counting down.
AGAATCAAAGAAGTATTAAGAGAAACTTATTCGAAACACATTTTATTATCACAAATAGGTTAATTATTTATTATTGTTCTTGCAAAAAATTTTTAAATCTGTATATTGGTAACAAAAAAATAAAAAGGATTTCCTATTAGTTCTTCTTTACTAAATAGAAGACTGAGATTAGCATTAGCATATAACATTAAACCGGATGTCGATAGTACTTCCGAAGGCACCTCTCTCTCTTTTCAAAATAACAACACCTTAACAATGAACGACACTTATGCAGAATGGGATACTATCGAAACGATAAATGCTATAAAAGATGCACTCGAACTATTTCACGAAGTATATTTAATCGAAGCAAATGAAGAAGCCTATGAAAAATTCAGGGCACTCAAACCTGATATAGTTTTTAATGTAGCAGAAGGTTTTAATGGTATAAGCCGCGAAGCACAAATTCCAGCTATGCTCGACATGCTCGGCATTCCTTATACAGGTTCTGATCCCCTAACGCTTACTACATGCCTGGACAAATCCAGAACAAAAGAAATTCTTTCCTATTACGGAATTCCTAACGCTAAGTTCATGACTGTAGAATCAATTGATGACATTATAAATTTTACACTTTCATTCCCGGTAATTATAAAACCAATCGCTGAAGGCTCCAGCAAAGGAATATTTAACTCATCACTTGTAAACAACACACAGGAGCTGCATACAAGATTATCTGAACTTCTCGATACATATAAGCAACCTTTATTGATAGAAGAGTTTCTTCCCGGGCGCGAATTTACCGTTGCAATAATGGGTAACAACGACGACATCGAAGTTTTACCAATTGTAGAAATAAACTACAGTTCGTTGCCTGAAAATCTTCTTCCCATTTATTCTTTCGAAGCAAAGTGGATTGTCGATACACCAGAAAATCCGCTCAATATATTCAACTGCCCTGCTCAACTGGACGATAACCTTAAAATACAGATTGAAAAGACGGCACTCTCTACATATAAGATTTTAAGATGCCGTGACTGGGCTCGAATCGACATCCGCCTCGATATTAACGATATTCCAAATGTTATAGAAGTTAATCCTTTGCCTGGAGTTTTACCAAATCCAGAAGATAATTCCTGTTTTCCTAAAGCTGCACGAGCAGCTGGTTTATCCTACAGCGAAATGATTAACAAAGTACTTTACCACGCTGCAAAAAGGTACAATCTCATATGAAGAGTGACAAAAAGATATTGATTTGTTTTAACGAACCAGTTCGTTACTATGAGAATTACACAGGTAAACATTCTCTTGAAATTACTAATTACATTGATTCCTCTGAAAAAAACGTTGTCGAACAGATTGAAAATATTCGTTCGATTCTAAATAAAAAATATACTTCAGTAGAAGTACTTTCGGTAAATAAAGACATAAAAAATTTTATCGACAAATTAAGAGCAATTTCCCCAGACTTTGTATTCAACCTTGTTGAGTCAGTCGAGGGAAATGCAAATTTTGAAAGTTATATTGCAGGCGTGTATGAACTTCTTGAAATTTCATATACAGGAAATACGCCGCTTTGTCTTGGCAATTGTTTAAACAAAAGCAGAACAAAACAAATTTTATTATCAGATGGTATTCTTACTCCAAAATTTATAGTCGTTGAATTGAATTCTTATCCAAGAAGAGAAGATTTTTCATTGAAATTTCCGGTTATAACAAAACTTGCAAGAGAAGATGCAAGCATAGGAATTTCGGAAAACTCGTTAGTCAGAAACTTTACTGAACTGTATGAACAACTTGAATATCTTTTCAGAACATACAAACAAGAAATTTTAATAGAAGAATATATCGAGGGAAGGGAAATTAATGTTGCTATCCTTGATACACTAATACTACCTTTGTCTGAGATAAAATTCGACAGCTTGCCTGAGAACTTACCGAAGATTATAACTTACGAAGCCAAATGGTCGCCCGAGAGCATCTATTATAACCATACTGTGCCCGAATGCCCGGCTAAACTACCAAAAGATGTAGAAGAAAAAATTAAGAGAACTGCTCAAGCTGCATACAATGCATTGGACTGCAGGGATTATGCGAGGATTGATATTCGATTAAGTAAAAGAAATGTGCCCTACGTAATAGAAGTCAATCCAAATCCCGATATATCACCCGATGCAGGATTTATAAGGTCTGCCAATGCTGCAGGTTTAAGTTTTGAAGATATTATTTTAACAATTGCTGAACTTGCAGAAAAGAGGATACGATATGATACGCAAGCTGCAATCTGAAGACAAGCAACAATTATTTGAGATTATCGATAGTATTGACAATTTCAGCCAAGAGGAAAAAAAGGTTGCCATTGAACTAATAGAAGAAGCTTTAGAAAAAGATGGCATCGATAACTATAATGTATTCGTATATCTTCGAGGTTCAAAAATTGCAGGTTACTATTGCATCGGACGCAGACCTTTGACCGATGGGGTTTTCGACCTTTATTGGATAGTAGTAGCTAAGAAATTTCAGAATAAAGGGATCGGAAAAAAATTACTCGAACATGCCGAAAAATTTGCTATTACAAACAACGGCAGGTGGATACTTGCAGAAACTTCTTCGCAAGATAACTATAACGAGACGCGGAATTTTTATTTCAGAAATAATTACTCGATTGTTGCCGAAATAAAAGATTTTTACAAACTAAACGATAATCTTATTGTCTTCGGAAAGTATATAAAAAAATAAAAATAAAGGGCACAAAAATGGAACTCTGGCAACAAATGATTAGAGATAGTATACACACAGTAGATCAACTCGTTGAAAAATTCAAACTCGACAGAAAAGTGGCCGAGGAGCTCGACGAATTTTTTCAAGCACGCATTAATCCTTATTACCTCAGCTTAATCCGCTACCCCGGCGACCCAATTTGGCTTCAATGCGTTCCCGACGTTAAAGAACTTGAGGATCTCGAGGGTTATGAAGACCCTCTTCAAGAAGATGCTATGAGTCCTGTGCCAAACATTACTCATCGATATCCCGATCGAGTATTGTTCCTAACTACGAGTCAATGTGGAATGTACTGCCGATTTTGCACGAGGAAAAGGAAAGTGGGCAACTCAGATAAAATTTCGATGCGTCAGCTTGAATCGGCATTTAAATATCTCGAAGAACATACCGAAGTACGTGATGTCATTATGTCCGGTGGCGACCCGCTAATGCTCACCGACACAATGCTCGAAAAAATAATTAAAAGAATACGCCAGATTCCTCACATTGAAATAATACGTCTTGGCACAAAGATGCCGTGCGTTTTGCCTCATCGAATTACACCTAAACTTGTTGAGATGCTAAAAAAATATCATCCTATCTACATCAATACGCATTTTAATCACCCCTGGGAAATTACTCCTGAAAGTTCTAGAGCCTGCCAGATGCTTGTAGATGCTGGCTTCCCTGTTAATAATCAAGCAGTATTAATGAAAGGTGTTAACGACGACCCGGAAGTTTTAAAAGAGTTGTTCCTAAAATTACTTAAAATTCGCGTAAGACCTTATTACCTTTTTATGGCTGATGAAACACGGGGCGCTAACCATTTTAGAACTACGCTCGATAAAGGACTTGAAATAATGTTTGCACTACGCGGAAACATAAGCGGATTGGCAATTCCACATTTTGTAATTGATGCACCAGGCGGTGGTGGCAAAATACCCGTTCTACCTGATTATATTTTGCATCGTGACGAAGAAAAAATTGTAATGCGTAATTACCAAAATAAAATTTACGTTTATCGTGAAGCAAAGAATGATGAAACCAAAATTAAAGTGGAAACATCCGATAACGGTAACACTAAGCTTCCTCAACCTAAGAAGCTCAAGAAGAATGGCAAAGTAACTACTCCAGTCTATGAAATAATATAAAAATAAAGGAGCCTCTCTCTATCCCGCTGAGGCTCCTCTTATTAAATTTAATCAAATCTTAACCCCTAATCTCTAACCCCTAATCCCTAATCCCTATTCCCTAATCCCTAAATTCTAATCCCTCTTTACTCACTTAACCATCAACATTTTTCTCGTCTGGACAAAATTTCCGGCTTTTATTTGATAGAAATAGGTTCCGCTGTTTACGCGATTTCCGGAATTGTCTTTGCCGTCCCAGAGGATACTGTGCTTACCCGCACTCTTTACTTCATTAATTAAATTCCTTACTTCCCTTCCCAGAATATCATATATTTTTATTTGCACTTCACTCATTTCTGGCAATGTATATGTAATTATAGTCGTCGGGTTAAAAGGATTAGGATAATTTTGCTCGAGACTAAATGAAGCAGGCAACAATTCAATTATCTCTTTATTTTCTTTAACTTTGTAACTGACATAAGCTCGAATTAAATAGAGCGAAATATTATCGCCATCCCCGATGTAATACCATCCAGGAAGTTTACCTTCTGATGGCTCATGCAAATAAGTATAACTATGATAAGGCCCAGAACTTGTTATCTCGGTATGCATTACTCTATTAGTGGGCGAAGAAGAATTTTCGTAGACCCCATCGATTACAAATGCTACAGCAAAGTTCGAACCTGCATCAATTTTGAATTCTCTAAGATCAACAGTAACCCAATTAGGATAAGGAACCGGGTAACTTTGTGTTGCATTATTATATGCCGGTGTACTTGTGCCTTTTGCTTCAAAATGAGCATATCTTTTAGCTAGTACCTTATTGCTTAAAGAACTCCATACACCGCCTTCCATTGGTACTTCATTTCTTAAAGCAACTCTAATTGAATCCAATTGCGTACCTGCAATACCATCAAATATTACCGCAACAGTGTCACCGACACTCAATACATATACACCTACAGGCTCAGTTTTGTCATAGGCAATTTCGATCGGTTTGTTTTCGAAAGTGCCGGTGGCATTAAAAGAGTATTGAAATGCCTTCGTAAGTGGATAGGCGTTCTGGTCAACATGATAAACCATAAAAGTAACAGCAGAATATTCGGACCCAAATGATGTTAACGAGTAATCAGTACCAAACTGAACGTTTTCAACTTCGATATTTCCTGACGAAGTCTTCTTAATTGCTTTTATATTAAGTTTCTCGTTGGTTGTAAATTTCACGTTCAAGTTGCTACCATTTGTAAAAGTAATATAATCGACTCCGTACTTAAAAACAGAGGCAGATGCTACAGAAACGTTTGGATTAAAGTATTTGATATCCGTCATCTTGGGAAGACCAGGATAGGAATAACCCCATTTCGGATTTACATTTCTGTCATTGATAAAATTAGCCAGGAACCAGTTCTCAAGCAATGTTGAAGAAGTAAGAGTATTATCGAATGAACTGAGTGTACTTGATACTCCATTAAATCCCTTAATTTTCTTATTCAAATATTCTTTAAAGAACGACGCACCATACTGTTCGTAAAGATAGAGTGAGAATCGCGCTGCTCTCGAATAGTCAGTCAAAACTGCGTTGTTGTCATCTCTACGCCAGTCGAGAAGATAATGATCGGACTCCTGAGCATACAGATTCTGATTATAAATTTCGTAACCACATATAAACTCAGCTGCAAGCGACCAGGCTTCGTCGAAAAAGGTTTCTTGCTGGGAGATATAATTAAAATGGACCATATGCTGAAACTCATGAGCTGTAGTACTCATAGCGTTTGTAAGTCCTGCTTCGGTGAGCAATTTATTCTGCACGCCATCTAGGTAATATATTTCTGCTTCGTTGCTGTAAGAATAATTCGGTTCACTCTTAGGCATTTCATTGTACGAATAGAAATAACCCGAAACATAGCCGCCAGACTCCATATAGCCATCTTTAATATCGAGAATTAAAATAATTATTTTCGGATCGCCATCTACATCTGGGGGATTTCCAAAAGTTTCAACAACGGTTTGGTATATGCCTTTTGTTGAATTTGCAGGAGTCGATTTGTCAAATGCATTTAATACGGCATTAACAGCATCCTGATCAACAGTTTCTTTATTCCAGAGAGCATCTTCAACAAAAATATAGCAGTTATTTCCGACGGCACGGCATGTCGAAGGTACGTTATAAAAATTGTTATTTTCCAAATCCGAAGCGGTCCATGTATGCTTAGAGCCGACAGTAAATCCCCACATAGAACTTTTTTTGAGCGTCCTCTGTGGTTCTATTTTTGAAAAGTCAATTCCGTTAGCTTTGCTGAATTTTTCAAGATAGGGTCGTACATCAACGGAATAGCTTAGGGAAATTGATGATTTTTCCGCTGATTTATTGATTTTAATGGGCATCTGGCCATAAATATTTATAGCCCAGAATACCATTAGTGCAAAAATTATTTTCTTCATATTACTACCTATTTTGTATTGATGTTTATAGGAACAATTTCATCGACAACCAACACAATAGCTCTGTCTCCTTTTTCGGTTTTGCTAAAAGTAACCTGATAGTAATTGCCTTGTTTTTTCCATAATTCTCTTTCTACATCTGGTTTACATTTAAGAATATATACATTATCATCGTCAGTTTTAAGAGCAAGTTTAGAAAAAGGCTCGTTTCCGATAATTACTATACTACCTTTGATTTTCCCACTTTCATAAGGAATATTTTTACAAGTGCAACAGGCATTTAGACTTAAAACAACCAATGCCAGAGTCGCAACGGCGATGAATCTCTTATATTTCATAGAAATCCCTGGAATTTTATACCAAATATAGTTAGAAAACAGACAAGTTTACTAAAAAATTCATATTTGAGGCTGGGGAAAAAAATTTTCTCCTATCCAATAATCAGTAAATTTTTGAAACATTCCTTTATATCGGTCGAAACTAAGGGGTTTAACTAAATAACTGTTAGCGCCAAGTTCAAAAGCTTTGTCGATATCCGATTGATTCGAAGAGGTAGACAAAATAACAATCGGAATAACTTTGAAGGTATCGTTGTTTTTTATCTTTTGAAGAAATTCGAAACCATTGATTCTGGGTAAACGAATATCGAGCAGGATAATATCAGGTTGAATATTGTTTTCGGTATACTTTCCTGCTTTGAAAATGAAATCGAGCCCCTCTTTTCCATCGAAAAGGTGAATTAGATCAATTTTAAATTCAGAGTTTTCGATACTTCTTTTCACGATTTCTGCATGAGCAAAATCATCTTCAATTAATAGGATAACTGCAGTCCTTTTTTTCATATTACCCCCTTATTTTTGTTTTGGGAAGGGTAATGAATACAGTTGTTCCTTTGTTCAGTCCATCTGATTCAATCCATATTTTGCCCCCATGTATTTCGATTATTTTTTTCACAATTGTTAATCCCAAACCCGTTCCTTCGTAATTATTATGCAATTTTTCGAACAATCCGAAAAGTTTATTCTGATATTCTGGTTCGATTCCTATACCGTTGTCTTTAATATAGATAATTATTTCTTCACTTTCCTTGATGCCAACTTCGATGTGAGGGCGCTCACAGTCAGAAGTAAATTTGATGGCATTTTCAAGCAAGTTTTGAAAAACTTCGATTAGATTTTCCCGATCACCAAAGATAACTACAGGTTTTTCAGTGACTTCGATAGCAATATTTTTATCTTTTATCAATCCAGCAAGAATGTCTAATGATTCATTAATCACATCCTGTAAAAGTAGTTCTTCCGTTTTATAGCTTACTCGTCCAAGTCGCGAAAGCTCTATCAAATCTTCAATCAAATAACTCATCTTTTCTGATGCTTTTTCGATATAAATGAGATCATCTGATAACCTCTGGAAGTCGTTTCTTTCCAGATCTTCTTTCATATAATCGACAAAACTGCGAATTGTTATAACTGGGCTCTTTAAATCATGGGACACGCTGTATATAAAACTTGTAATCTCTTCATTTTTCTGACGTATTTCTTCGTCTTTAATTCTTCTTTGAGTAATATCTCTAATATTAACAACTATTGCATTGAGGTTTTCATCCGATAGGAAATTTCTACCTACTGCTTCCAGCCAGATATAATTTCCGTCTTTCTTTAAAGCCCTGTATTCAACCCTGAAACCAATTTTTTCATTTTGTAGCGCTTGCTCCCAAACTTGCATAACGTTATCGAGGTCATCTGGATGAATAAATTTTTTGAACGATGAATTCTCAATGTCTGTTCTTTCAAAATTTGTAAGCATTTCAATAGCCGGGCTGACATAAAGAATAATCCCGGAGGGATCAACAAGCATAAAGATATCGTTGGAATTACTGAGCATAGCACGGAATTTTGCCTCAATTTTTTTTCTTTCTTTTGTTTCTTTAGCTAAACCCCACGCTTTGAAGGCATAATATGATAGCAAAATAGCTCCCAAAAAAATAACACCGATAAGTATCATCAACTTGTTTCTGAAGTTGGAAAGTCCGGCAATTAATTCATCTTCAGATATTATAACAGCCATCGACCAGTGGATTCCGTCGAGATAGATTGGCATATAAAAAGCATGCATTTTACGGTACGATTCAGAAACATGATCATAGAAAAATACGGAAGTACCTTGCTTACCGGTGAGCATATTTTTAATCATAGCTTCAAAATCTGGATCGTCATGTATTCTCTTTTTGATATTATTGCCCACATGTTTCCGCTGAGGACAATAAAGTTCGGTGCCGTTTCGACTTAGTAACAACACATAACCACTTTTACCTATTCTTACATCTCTAACAAAATTCTCGGCTATTTTTTCGAAGTTTAGCACGAAAGCAATTGTGCCATCGAATTTATTTTTTCTGAAGACGGGCACGTGAATTCCGATGGCATAAAAGCCCTGAACGGTTAAAAATACGTCGCTTATAACAGTTTTTTTATTTTTAAAGATTTCTTGGATGTGTTCCTGAGAAGAAATGTCCATACCAATTGCTTCTTCATAAGGAACTGTAAAAGAAATTCTTCCGTCCGGTCCTACGCGTGTAATGCTCTTTAATTCACTGCTCAAATTTTTGTACAAAAATCTTAACTCCTCTTTACCACGTTCATTTATTTTAATAATGTCCTCATCAGCTGCAAGATAATTCAAAATGCTTTTCCAGTCTTCGAACATTTCTTGAAATGACAATGAAGTTTGTCGCGCGTGAATGTTTTGAAGGCGGTAAGAATTTTTGATGACGTTATTTTTCTCGTCGTTGTAAAATGAGGTAAAAGTGTAGAAAGAAATCAAGAGAAATACTAAAATGCTGAAGAGCCAATATCGATAGTTCACAGGACCTCTTCGATTCCGTTGTTCTAAATGAAAAATTAAGAAAAATTTAAATAAAACAAAATGAGAGAAGTCGCAAAGGGCTTCTCTCATACAATTAGAAAGTTATCTTATTACAAATTCAATTCTTCGATTGGCTGCCCTACCTTCTGCGGTTTTATTATCTGCGATTGGATTGCTCTCGCCGTAACCAACTGAAGTCAATCTATCACCGTTTACGCCTTTGGCAATCAAATAATTTTTAACTGCATCGGCTCTTTTTTGAGATAACTTTTTATTATACTCTTCGGAGCCGATATTATCGGTATAGCCTTGGATTTCAACTTTCATATCGGGATTAGCAAGCAGTGTTTTTACAGCGTCATAGAGAATGGGATATGATTCTGCAGTCAATTCAGCACTATTAAATTCAAAATTTACGCCTACAAGAATCCATCTTTTTTCTTCTTTGGTCGGTTTTTCTACAACAACTTCTTTAACCACTTCTTTCGGAATATATCTTTGAACAATTTCTTCAATGCGTGCATAATCGATAGGCAGTGCTTTCTCTTCTACGCTCAGACCAGAATAAAGATTACACAGTTTTGAAGGCTCTCCTTTTTTGAAATAGTAGAGAACGCCAATTTTAGCTGTCAAATAAGAATCTTTACCATTGATTTCCCCCACACCGAGGGCACCATCAAATTCCGAGTTGGCCACGAGGTTGTAATTTCCCTCTGTTACTAATTTAAAGTCAGCACTCAGACACCACTCGACACCCAATCCAGCATTGAATAAACCGCTTGCGGCATTATCTTCCACTCCAGGCGTAGCTTGATCTGTAAGCATTCGATATGCTACACCGCCGCCGACACTAAGATATGGAGATACCGGCTCACATGGAGCAAGATAATAGAGAAGATTCAAATCACCTGTGATCGTATTGTTAAGTGTAGTAGTAACTGGTGTTCCCCATTCTCCTTCCAGATGAAGATATTCACCCGAGAGTCGAAGCCCCACATGTTCTGAAAAATTCCTTTGAATCGATAAGTAAGCACCATAATTAGCGTTTGTGGCAGTTATATTGGAATTTACATATCGAGGATAGTCAAATCCAACACCTACTGCCCAGCTATTTTTAGATAACTGAGCGTTTACAGATTGAACGACAAAAAGCACTAAAAGAAATAGAATAGTGATTATTTTTTTCATACATCCTCCCCTTTTCGAGGTTATTGGTTTTAAATTATTAAAAAAAGTTATATTTTTGCTTGTCCATTTAAGTCGGGGTGTAGCGCAGCCCGGTTAGCGCGCTTCGTTCGGGACGAAGAGGTCGAGAGTTCGAATCTCTCCACCCCGACAAGATCTTCAATGGAAACTTTTTTTACATATATTATTTTCAGTCCTTCAAAGAACAGATTTTACGTCGGCTCCACAAACGACATCGATAGACGTTTAACTGAACACAACTCCGGACAATCCAAATCTACTAATTCCGGCAAACCATGGAAGCTCGTCTTCCTTAAAGAATTTACCTCTCGATCCGATGCCATTAATCTTGAAATCAAAATCAAAAAACGTGGCATCAAAAGATTCCTCGACGACGTTATGCCCGGTTAGCGCGTGGCGCCCGAGGCGCCAAGGTCAACAGTTCGAATCTCTCCACCCCGACAAGATCTTCAATGGAAACTTTTTTTACATATATTATTTTCAGTCCTTCAAAGAACAGATTTTACGTCGGTTCCACAAACGACATCAATAGACGTCTAACTGAACACAATTCCGGACAATCCAAATCTACTAATTCCGGCAAACCATGGAAGCTCGTCTTCCTTAAAGAATTTACCTCTCGATCCGATGCCATTAATCTTGAAATCAAAATCAAAAAACGTGGCATCAAAAGATTCCTCGACGACATTATGCCCGGTTAGCGCGTGGCGCCCGAGGCGCCAAGGTCAACAGTTCGAATCTCTCCACCCCGACAAGATCTTCAATGGAAACTTTTTTTACATATATTATTTTCAGTCCTTCAAAGAACAGATTTTACGTCGGTTCCACAAACGACATCAATAGACGTCTAACTGAACACAATTCCGGACAATCCAAATCTACTAATTCCGGCAAACCATGGAAGCTCGTCTTCTTTAAAGAATTTACCTCCAGATCAGAAGCCATTAGTCATAAAATCAAAAAACGCCGTGTTAAATGATTCTCCAACCTTTATATTTTTACTTATCGTTTATCTATTCAACATTATTTAAAGTCTTTAACGGATATTTAATCAAATTTCTTGTCCCTCAGGAATAATACTATCTATTAATTAAAAGAGAAGACAACGGCAATTTAAAGGAGTAAAATGCATCTAAAAAGGAGCGCCTGTAAATTTATCAGGCGCTCTTAATTTTAAAATCAGCCTCCAGCCCCCTGATCATGTTTCGGAACCCATACCCATTGATCTCTTACTTTTTTATAGACTTTCAGATTTGCAGTAATCCGAGCAGAAGTTTCGCCAGCGTTAAGAGTCCCTGTTACAACTACTTTAAAACGCTGAACAACCGCTGACCATACCCACGTACCCCTTTGAGTTGGGAATTCCGGATTATAATGGTCTCTTGTTCCGTCACCATCCAGGTCGTCTTGATATTCGTCCGGTAATGCAGGTTGAGGCGAAGCAGTATAACTTATCGTTACTGCAAGGATATTTCCATTTTCGTCATAGCGTAGATCATAATCACCAAACACATCAATCTGAGAAATTAAGTTACGCACCCAACTTTCACTGACGGTTCCAGATAGTGGCGTTATGTTCAAAATCGGCGTGTATGAGTGACTTATTGTATTTCCCTTAGCAACTACCTGTTCGTTTGCATCAGGCTCGTTGGTGTTTACACTCGAAATTGAAAATGTACCATTGTCAGCAACAGTCCAGGATGAGAAACCTGTAATTTGAGTTGATGCAGAAGTACCTTCAGCATCAACCGTAGCAGTCCCCTTTACTTCCCATTCAAGAGTGGATGGGTTTAATCTGTATACAGATAACGCTTTCCCTGGGGTCGAAATATAAGGCAGAGGGAAAGAAACGGTAACAGGTTTTGCAAATGTAATCCCTGTCGGTTCAAAATTTGCAGCTGCAGTTATAACTTTATTAGATGTTGCAGGCAAAGGCACAACATTGTTTGATGTAATAGGTGCAACAGATATCTGCGTATCGGATGATAATGCTCCAGCAGGGACATCAACCGAAACTTGTTTTGTTGTTACAGCTTCAGTAGTAGTTGTACCAACCTGCCCTCCATTTGTAGCTGAAACCGATTTGGTCACCGATTTCAATTTAATTAAATAAGCAGTAGGCACCTGCGCTATATAATTATTCTTATCAATTGTCGCTGTTACCTTTTTAGCGCCGTATGATGCTGCCACTGCACTGACTTTTAGTTTAGCGCCTGGGACATTGGAAACGTCATATTGATAATTGCCAGTATTGTCTGTAGCAAGAGTAGTTAATATTTCTCCAGATTCATTTGCTAAAATAACTGTAGCTCCCTGAATTCCACCAAGAGTTACAGCATCTTTTACATAGCCGTTTAGAACCAGAGGTGCAGTCGGTTCAACAGGTGTTGGAGGAGCATTAACTATCGGCTCTGTTTTGGTACCCTCACATCCTGTGTAAGCAATCAGTGCAAACACAAGAAATATGGAAAGGATTATTGAAGCAAATAATGATTTTTTAGTGTACATACATACCCCTTTCATGGTTTGATATCAATTTCTTTTTTAATTCGTTTTTAATAAATGCAGGATTATAACTATAAAATTCTTTTTCAAAATAGTTGCCTGTATTATATGTCATTCCTACAAGAGAGGATATTTCTCCTTTTACCCGATATTCCCACCTGAAATTTTCTGCTGTTCTAATCCTAAAAAATGATGGAGTGGAATATTTTGAAGGGAAAATCGGTATCGAAAAATTAAATCCTCCATTTGTATTTCCATCATAAGAACGAACAGCAAAAAAGCCCAGTTCAGTTTCTCCAAATTGACGGTTAATATCGAGTCGAATACTTTTGTCTTTGTATAGGAATTTGCCCGTAGTTACTCCTACTGTAAGGTCATATTTATTTATTCGATACTTCATACTAATGTTATATGTAAAGAGATATAAATCGGAATAATAGTATTTATTTTGGTAGATTGACAAATATCCTGTATATCCGGCATTTCCTCTCAAAATTATGTTTCCATTGTTGAAGACTTTCATCATCGAAAAATCAGTTCCATACCTATTTTCCGTAAAATATCCGATTGTAGATGTAAAAAAAGTTGTTTCGCTTATTTTTAACGTTTGTCCAAGAGAAACAATTCCAGGCCTGATATAATCGCCTTCGCCTTTAAATTCGTTATAAATTGGAATAATCGTTTGTATATTCAGTTCCATTCCTTTCCACCACGATGTTCTTAGTTCAGGAATAATATTGACTTGAGCTCTTACTGGATTATCATAATCACCAAATTGCCCTTTGAACCCCGGGTGGATTGTTAAATCTGTGCGAAAGTCAGATTGATTTTCAGTATCCCTTTCAAAGTTTACTGAAGTATACGAAATAATTAAACTTTTTTCGAAGTCACTCCAATCCGTTGTGCCTTCCATCACAGAATAAAACAGACGATTATTGTATTTGACCTCAAGCATCGGAATTTTATTATTTAGCATAGTAATAACTACCATATCATATCCTTTATAATCCTTTATTATATTCATAACTTCGAATAGTCCATCAACATTAAATCTGTAGAGGCGATTTTCATACGCAATAGAAATTCTTGTCCCAACCACGCTTGCCGAAATATTTTCGAAGCCCCTACGACTTAATTCTTTAACCAAAGTCGCATTAGGTGAACCGAAATATGATAATGGAAGTAAAAAAAAAATTAAAATTACCCTAATGAACGTGTATTTCATATTGATGGAACTAACCCGTGATTAAGGAACTACCTGTTGACAGGACAATGCCCACTGATAATCCTATTATTTAGCGTGCAATATAGCATATATAATTTTTAATATCAAAATAAAATTGATTATTTTTTTGTAAAGAAATAATTTTTTATTTGGAGGTAAAATGCCTGATAATCATTCTTTTGATATTGTATCGATTATCGATTTTCAAGAAGTTGATAATGCAATAAACCAGGCTTTGAAAGAAATTCGCCAGCGATATGATTTGAAAGATTCGCAAACTGAAATTGAATTAAACAAAAAGGATAAGCTAATAAACATCAACACAAAAGACGATTATTCATTGAAACAATCTTATGATATTTTACAGAGTAAATTCATCAAGCGAGGTTTATCGATAAAAGCTATGAAACCAAATCAACCTTATGCAGCAGCAGGCGGAAGACTAAAACAAACTATAACATTACAAAGCGGAATTTCAAAAGAAAACGCCAAACTGATTACGAAGTTAATAAAAGAGAGCAAACTTAAAGTAACGACTCAAATTCAAGATGAACAGGTGCGTGTTAGTGCACCTAAAATTGACGACCTACAGAAAGTTATTCAGCTTATAAAAGATGCGGATTTCGACTTTCCTATTCAGTTCGTGAACTATAAATAAAAAAAGCCGTCCTTAATGGACGGCTTTTCTTCAGATAATCCTTAGAATCTGATTGAGAAACCAAGATTGAATGTTCTCGGTAACCCTGGGAAAATTTCAGCATCGTCAGCAGAGTGATTAACACCATTAGCTTTGTAAGCATTATAACTACTATTGTCAGTAGCATCCTGTACATATAACTCATCAAACAAATTGAATACATGTGCATAAATGGTTAAGTCCAATCCGTTGAATTCAAGAGGAATATTGTAATAGAAATGCAATTCAAACAGACTGAAAGCTGGAATTTTCCATACCTGTCCTCTGTCGTTTGCATTAGTTCTGGTAAATGGATCAAAATCAGCATAATACTCAGTATTATATCTCCATTGTAATTGAGCATTCATTCCCTGAACAGGCGATACTGTTACTCCAGCTGCAATCTGAGTTTGAGGTGCATCTCCAACTTTTAAGTCTTTTATATAGTAATTATAGGATTCTTGTTTATTAGTTTGGTAATCAACTACATAAACACCTGAGACATCATCAGTATACTTCCAGCTACCGAATGAACCAGCAGCATCAAAACGGAGTAAATTAGAAGCCTGGTATGCAAGCTCTAATTCCAGACCAGCATGAGTTGAATTGATACCATTTAGAAATACAAGTCCTTCCGAACCATCGGCATTGACCACGCCTCTTGATTGTGCTCTATCTTTCCAGATCGTGTAGTAAACATTTGCTTTAGCATTAAGTCTGTTATTAAAAGCTTTGTAATTGGTGCCTGCTTCAAATGAAAGAATTTTTTCATTCTTCGGATCTGTAATTTTAGCGCCGCTCCTATCGTCAATAACCTGATCGAATATTGGTACTCTGGCTATGTAACCTGCATTGGCATAAAAACTCAAATCTGTGCTATAACGGAAGCTAGCTCCACCCTTAACCTGATATCCGCCAATCCAGTCGGTTTCAGCGTACAATTCACCGCCGTCAGCAGCTTTTGTAAAATGATTTGTATGATCATATTTAATCATTGAATAACCGGCAGTTGCATAGTACGTTAATCGATCCTGGCTATATTCAGCTTGTGCAAAGGCTCCTGCCCAGCTAACAGTATTTGTAAAGAAATAATCGATTTTATCACCGAGTTTCTTGTAGTACTGATCTGGGGTATCAAAGTCGTTAGCTGAACTATAGAAATAATCGCCACCTAATAAGTCTCTTACTTCTCTGTAGTGTTCAATTTCGGCGTAACGTACATCGACACCGAATGATGTAGTAAGGTTTTCATTGACTTTGTAGAATGCTTTTGATATTCCACCAATAGTCCATTGATTATTCACACTATTTCTCAATATACCACGGGATAACGAAACTATATTACCATTTGCAAGAGTATCGAGATTTTTTATATTTCTGTCGATAGTAGCATTCCAATCTACTACTCTCTGTAGCAATGAATTATCAAAGACCATAGATCCGAATGTACCCGAACCACCTCCTGTACCGCCTGACCAGTATAGTGTTGTATAGAGTGAAAAATCTTTAGTTAAATTGGAATACCAGTTGAAGTTTACAATTGGTTTATGATAGTAATTTTCTCTTTCCATCAGGAAGTTCGGTGAATAGCGGTCATAAGAATTGTCGTTCCAGTATTGTTTTCCACTATATGAAGGATTAACAGAATTCCAGTTGGCATTATAAAGGATTCCCTGTTCAGCTAATTTGGGATCCTGGAGAATCGATTCGCTATAACCTAATTCTCTTGCTAATTCGTGAGAAAAAGTTGCGGCATTTAAACGATACGATCTTTGTCCGTGCCTTTGAGGAGCACCAGTAGCATAAATTTCAAGCCTGTTATTCTGATCTACCTGATAAGCAGCTCCAATGTAATATGCATAGGCATCTGTCCATGTACGATCGACTACGCCTTTGCCAGTCTTTTTAACACCCCCAAAAGTAAGCGCAAATTTATTGTTAATTAAACCAGTATGGACAAATAGTGTTTGTTTTGAAAAATCGCCACTACCTATTTCATTTTTGTAGAATACACCTCTTTTGGCAGCTGTAGGATCTGTAACAATGTTGATAACACCGCCAACCGATGGAGTAGCCAGAGTAACTGCAGTTAATCCTCTTTGTACCTGAATAGAGGAAGTAGCGTCACCAAGTCCATCCCAGTTCGACCAGTAGACCCATCCATTTTCCATGTCGTTGATCGGTACACCATTTATCATTATGGCAATATTTCTTTGATTAAATCCTCTCACATTAATACGTGCATCACCGGCACCACCACCATTATCGGTAGCAAATACCGAAGGCGTATAATTAAGTACAAGAGGTATATCTCGCGAACCTAAAATTTGTTCAATATTTTTTTTGTCAATATCTGTAAAAGCAACGGGAGTTTTTTGTTCTTTAGCACGGTCTGCTATTACTTCAACTGAAAGGGAGAATTCGTGTTCTTTCAGTGCGAAGTTTACTTCCATATTATTTGTAAGATTTACATCGTACTCAACTTTTTCATAGCCGATGTAGCTACATACTATGGTGTAACGGCCTTTCGGCGCTGTAATTTTGTATGAACCGTCTGCCTCGGAAGCAGCTCCAATTGTTGTACCTTTTAGAAATACATTTGCTCCGATAAGGGCTTCGCCATACTGCGATTTAACTACACCACTTATTGTGTAGTTCTGAGCCATCAAAAAAGTTGGTAATGTCAACAGCATTAATAATAATGCTGAAATACGGTAAAATGATTTACTCATAGTTTAACCTCTGTTTTTTGGGAAATTATATTTATTAATAAAAAGGTAAGTATATTCGAATTGCTAATTATCATGTAAGATTTAATTTGACTTAAATTAATATTCATAAATTTTCTGAGCTAAAAAATTATCCCGACTCCACTAATAAAATTTCACTTAACTATTATTATTTCTCAGCAACTAATATGATGGGAATTAATTTCATTTTCAACTTGCTTAATAATACTTAACGATTTCTTAATACCCTATGGAATTTATTTCGCTCTTTTGAAAATAGGAAAATACTTTTAAATGAGGAAAAAAAATCTTCTAATTTTCAATTACCAATTTAAATTTTTATTTTTTGAAATCATCTAAATATTCGTAAAAATATTTTTTTATATATTTCTGAATTACTTTGATAGTTATATGAGGCTCATATGAGGCGATACATTATCCTTTTATCATTATTTTTTACTTCTCTTGTTTACACATCAGATAAGCCATATGTAATTTTAATTTCATTTGACGGTTTTAGATGGGATTACCTGGACAGAGGATTAACGCCAAATCTAAACAACCTGGCAAACTCAGGAGTAAAAGCTCTCTCTTTAAGACCAGCATTTCCATCCAAAACTTTTCCAAATCACTTTTCAATAATTACCGGTATGTATCCCGACAACCATGGAATAATCGGAAATTATTTTAGAGATACAATCAAAAATAGAGAATATTCCCTCAGCGATACTGCGGCAATAAAGGAGTCTTTCTGGTACCTTGGAGAAGCCTTCTGGGAAACTGCAGAGAGAAACGGTATTATTACTGCAAGCTATTTCTGGCCTGGCTCGGAAATCTCTTTAGATTATAGACACCCAACTTATTTTGAGAAATACGATCACAATCGAAGTTACCAAGAAAAAGTAAAAGGCATTGTCGATTGGCTGAAAATGCCTGCCAATAGACGCCCACACTTCATTACACTTTATTTTCACGATACTGATACCTACGGACACGACTTTGGGCCAAATTCACCCGAAATAAATCGAGCAATTGCCAGACTCGATTCTGTTGCTGCACATCTTCTCAACGAGATTTATAAAACCGAGCTTAAAGATAGTATTAACCTTATTTTCGTTTCCGACCACGGAATGACCGCTATTGATCAGGAAAAAATAATCAATATTGAATCGATCATTGAGGAATATAAATGCAATTTCCAGTACGACGGTCCTATTATGTTCGTTAATCCACCGTCAGACAAAGTTGAAGAAGTTTATAAAACTCTGAAAAAGTCCGAAAATCATTTCACAGTATATAAAAAAGAAGAAATGCCAGACTATTTTCATTTTAGTACTCATCCATTTATTTATAGAATAGTTATCGTTGCAGATTTAGGCTGGAGTCTCCGCACAAATAAAGAGCCCAAATGGTTGAGCAAAACAAAAGGAAATCATGGCTACGATAATAATTTACTCGACATGCACGGTATATTTCTGGCATATGGTCCCGCATTTAAAACTAATTATAAAACTGGAACCTTATGGAATATCGATATTTACCCCCTTCTTTGCAAAATTTTCGGAATATCGCCACGTTCAAATATCGACGGTAAGCTCGAACGGATCGAATTTATATTAAAGGAGAAATGAAATGTCCGGAAATATCTTCAATATAAATTACAGCAAACACTTTCTACAAAATGGACTTGAAATAATACTTTTTCAGGATAGAACTGTACCGACAGTATCAGTAAACATCTGGTATAAAGTAGGTTCAGCAAATGAAGTTCCGGGCAAAACTGGTTTTGCTCATCTGTTCGAACACATGATGTTTCAGGGTTCCAAGCACGTGCCTAAGGAAGGTCATTTCAAATTCATCGAGGAAGCAGGCGGGAGCTTAAATGGCTCAACTTCATTCGACAGAACAAATTATTACGAAACTGTACCGGCAAATTATCTCGAACTAGCGCTCTGGCTCGAATCTGACCGTATGGGTTTCTTACTCGATGCGCTAAACCAAGAAAAGCTCGACAATCAGAAAGAAGTCGTAATGAATGAGAGACGACAACGCTATGAAAATCAGCCATATGGACTGGCATGGGAATTAATTTTCTCGAATCTCTTTCCGCCAGATCACCCCTACTCGTGGCCTACCATCGGCTGGATGAAAGACATTGAAAATTTCAGTCTCGATGACGTTAAGGATTTTTTCAAGAAATATTATAAACCTTCTAACGCAACGCTTGCTGTTGGCGGGAATTTCGAAAAGGAAGAAGCAATTGATTTAATTGTTAAATATTTCGGCGAAATACCAGGTGGCGCTAAACCAGAATTACCTGTTTCTGAACAGATTTCGTTGAGTAAAACAAAAAAAGTTGTGCACCCCGATAATATTGAGCTCCCAAGAATTTATTTAGCATGGCATTCCGATAAAATATTTGGAGACGACGATGCCTCGCTTGATATTCTTGCCGATGTTCTATCGTCAGCTAAAAGTTCACGCCTTCAAAAGTCGTTAGTCTTCGAAAAGCAAATCGCACAAGATGTTAATGCATTTCAGTTTTCCGCTCGTCTTGCTGGTGTGTTCATTATTGTGGCTACTGCAAAGCCAGGCGTTTCAACAAATGAACTAAAAGAAGAAATTTTCCGTCAAATTGATCAATTAATAAAAAGTGGAATTACTCTTGAAGAGCTAGACAGAGCAAAGAACTCTATAAAATCTCATTACGTTTATTCGTTACAAAAAATCGACAACATAGTCGACCAGCTTAATCTTTATAACTATCATTTGGGTGAGCCCAACTCGTTTGAATATGACCTGGAAAGATATTCAAATGTAAGTAGCTCTAAAGTGCAGCAAACTGCAAACAAATATTTATCCAACGACTATGTAGAATTGCATATCGTTCCGAAAGAGGGAGGTTTAAATGTTTGACAGATCAACACCACCTAAACCCAAATCAAAAATCGATTTCAATCTACCCGAAATAGAAAAATTTAATGCGGGTAATAATATAATTTATTATTCTAAAAAAGTTAAACTACCAATTGTACAGCTTAACATTATCATAGAAGTGGGTAGCTGCCTGGATCCAGTTGACAAAAAAGGCCTCGCTTTACTGACTTCGTTGTTGATAGACGAAGGAGCAGGTAAATATGATTCATTCGAACTAAACGATGAATTTGAAAAGCTGGGTACGGTTTTAAGTATCAATGTAAATCACGACACATTCTCTTTCTCGATGCTTTCATTAAGTGAAAATTTTGAAAAGTCGTTTGCCCTCCTTACAGAAATTTTAAATAGTCCCAGTTTGAAAGCCGAAGACTTCGAAAGGGAGAAAAAGAAACTCAAGAGTAAAATCATTCAACTAAAAAAAGAACCTTCTTACATCGCGAACACAGCATTCGACAAAATAATTTTTGATGGCACCTATTACGCATACCCAGAAATTGGATATCTCGAAACATTGGAAAACATAACGATTGATGATGTAAAAGAATATTATCAAAAATACATTCAAAATAATAGATTAAATTTAACAGTAGTAGGTAATGTATCTAAAGATAACATCGTCAGCCTGGTAAACAAAAATTTTTCTGGCAGGCAAGAATTAAACAACGAACAGTTTATAGAACCTACTTTAGCACAAAAGACAAAAATATACATTGTCGATAAGAAGGAAGCTCCTCAAACTGAATTAAGAATTGGTCACATAGGTAGCAAACGCAACGAAGAGACTTATTACTCGATAAAATTAATGAATACAATTTTAGGTGGCGACTTTTCGAGCAGAATAAATTTAAATCTCAGAGAAAAAAAAGGATTTACCTACGGAGCCGGCTCAGTATACAATTATCATAAAAATGCCGGATTTTTTGAAGTCTTTACTGCCGTTAATACTGAAAACACTGGCGAATCGATTTATGAAATAATCAAAGAAATTAATGGTATTAAAGATAAAATCGAAGAGGACGAGATTAATTTTGCCAAATCGTATCACACAAAAAAGTTTCCTTCACTTTTTGAAACTTATACTCAATTAGCAAAAAATATCACACCGTTAATAATACATAAACTGGATACGAATTATTATCAGAATTACATTGAAAAAATTAATTCAGTCAAAGACGAAGAGATACTTAATGCGGCAAAGCAATATTTGCACCCGAATAATCTTGTTATTGTAGCTGTTGGAGACAGGAATAAAATTTACGATCAAATAAAAGGATTCGGTGCGGAGATTCTTATAATTGATGAAACTGGTAATGTCTTAGAGACCAATTAAATCACAGGCACTATTCTGTATCCCTTTTTGCGGTATTTGTCGAATTCGGGTTTGATAACCTTGAAATTTTCTGGGGTGATCAAAAACACTTTAGTTTTGTCACCTGTTTTATCTTCGCAATAGTATTTAAACCGTGAGACTAATTCGTCTTTATCTTCATCGTCAAGCAGTATAAAATCAGAATTAATTTTTAGTGCAATCCCTTTCTTATTAAACTTTTCCTCGACGTAATTAAAAACCGGTGAATTATAGAGTTCAGAATTTTTATCAATCATAAAAAAAAGCGCGTGGGGGAAATCGATTCTAATTTTGTCAATTGCATTGTCGATAACTTTTTTATGCGAACGAATTTTGATTCTATAATCAGATGAAATTTCGTCATTCATTAGTACGACATAATCTTTATCGTATTTATCGATCGAATCGGCGGCAATTTTAGATTCCTCAGAAGGAATAAATCCGACAGCGAAACGATACGGCATATTGAGTATATCTGTAAATTCGGTATTGTCAGTTTCCACATCATAAAATATAAAAGCCAGATTATTTTGTTCTCTTTTAATTTTAGGGTCGGGAATTAAATCCGCCAGTAATTTCAGTTTTTCATTCGAATAGACGCGGAGTTCCGTCTCTCCGTAGATCTTTTTTTCTTCCGACACAAAGCTTGTCATATCATTTTCAATGGCATATTCGAGGTCTCTTAAGATTAGAGGAATCGGCAAGTCCTCTGGCAAATGTACAATGATTTTATGATGAATCGAATCTTCGTTGCTTATTTTTATTTTCTTTTTACTAATCCAATCTTTATCAATTCCGTGGTTATCCAAAATTGCGTTAAAAACCGAGTCGATAACTTGTACCTCGAATTCTCCAACCACATGGTCAATGCTATTGTTCTGCTTATTTAAGAATAAGTCGACGGATAGATTAATAATTAGTAATATGACAGCAGTTCCGATAAGATAATAGGTTAATTTATAATTCATGGATTACTTGGTAAGTCTTATTTGTTTTTAAATTGCGCTTTTCTTTTTTCGATAAATGCAGAAGTTCCTTCCTTAAAATCTTCAGTTTCTGTACAAAGCGCAAAAAGGCGGCTTTCATTTTTCATTTCTTCCTTGCGTAGAGTCGAATTCGTTCTAACGGATTCAAGTGCATATTTAACTATCAGACTACTCTTAGAAGCGATCTTTTCGCCAATATTTTTTGCAGTTTCGAGCAATTCTTCATGCGGTGTAATTTTGTTTACAAGTCCTATTCTTAATGCTTCGTTTGCATCGATCATATCTCCCGTCAAAATCATTTCGAGAGCTTTTGATTTGCCTGTAATTTCCTTAAGACGCACAGTACCACCATAGCCAGGAATAATTCCAAGATTAATTTCAGGTTGGCCGAAACGCGCGTTTTCCGATGCAATTCTTATATGACAGGACATTGCCAATTCGCATCCGCCGCCGAGCGCATATCCATTTACTGCAGCTATGACAGGCTTATCAAAATTTTCTATATAATTAAAAATGTCCTGACCGTTCCTTGAAAATGCTTCAGCTTCATCTTTGTTTAATTTATTTAGTTCTGTTATATCGGCTCCAGCTACGAAGGCTTTATCGCCCGAACCCGTAATTATCACCACTGCAATAGACGAATCTTCTTCGATCATGTTAAAAACAGTACGCAGCTCATCGAGTGTCCCGATATTTAATGCATTCAGCTTGTCAGGTCTGTTAATTTTTACGATTCCTAATTTTCCTTCCCTGTTGAAAATTATGTTTTCTAAATCCATCTTTTCTTCCTCTATATTTTAACAAATATTGGGATTGTAGCTTTAAAGACAAACGACAGATACTGATTGTCCGGCAAATAGTTATAATACGTCATTACATCAAGAATAAACATTGAAAAGCCTCCACCAATTTGAAACCCAAATTTCGATTTACCTTCGGTAAAATTCTGCCTGTTTTTATCTTCTTTAAAGATATGAGAATTTTCAAAATATGAATATTGAATACCCGCATCAACCAGCGGCATAAGCAAGGCAACGTTTTCTACAAGTGGGGGGAAATAATATCTTATTCCAGCAGCCAGAAAAATCATATTACTCGAATAAGATGCATAATCCGTTTTCTTGTAGAGCGTTTGTTTACCTGGGTAATGCTGATATCCAAGCGTTGAGTAAAAAAAGAATGGGACCAACAAATTATCTGTGTAGAGGAGTGAAGTTTCCGCTCCTACACCAATGTTATTCTTATCGGAAAAATTTCCAACTGGGAACTTCGGGCCAACTCCTAACGACATAAACAAACCTTTAGCATCGCCGAAGCTCGTCGGTTGCGCATTATTTGTTACTGAAAAAAATAATAACATTAACAGTAAGAATATCTTCATTTACACACCAAATAATTTGGTTCCGACTCCGAATTTATAAACCAATTCGCCGCCGTAATATGCAGTAGCAATTATTAACGCCATACCAATAATAGCAAAAAAAAGAATAAATAAATTGTGATAAAACAGGTCTTTGTTTTTCTTAATTGTATAAAATCGATAAAAAAGGAGAGTAGAGCAAAGCCATATGAAGAGTGAAGAATAGAGCTCGTGGCGCTTTATAGTCTGTTGCAATTCTGTATTTTGAATTATTTTTTGATTTATTTTCTGGGTTTCCATATTACCAGTCAATACGGCTGCAGTTGAAAAAACTATAACCAGCAATAAGAAAATTAGTGCCAATTTACTCATATTCTTTTTACCGGCAATAATACCCGCAACATCGACAACAAAATAGACCGAATACAATACAATCGGGAAATGAACAAAGAGTGGATGAACAGTTTCCATAAAATTTCCTTTCCGATTAGCCGCAGAGCACACTACCGCCATTGACATTAAGGATTTCGCCGTTGATATGCGCTGCTAAATCAGATGCAAGAAATAAAACAGGTCCAGCTATATCTTCCGCAGTTGCAATTTTGCCAAGTGGAATAGTATTAATTATTTCCTGTTTATATTTTTCGTCTGCAAAAACTTCATTGTTCATCTCTGTATCAACCCAGCCGGGGGCTACAGAATTAACAGTGATACCAAACTTTGCCAGTTCAACAGCCAACGATTTTGTAAACGAGATCATACCGCCTTTTGTGGCAGCGTAATGGGAATGGTATGCTTCACCGCGTTGCCCTGCCGTAGAAGAAATTAAAATTATTCTGCCGTATTTATTTTTTTTCATATACGGTATAACAGCTTTTGTAAATAAAAAAGCCGATGTAAGATTAATCCGAATAATTTCGTTCCATTTATCGAGAGTTAATCTGTCAATCGTACCATCGTTCCAGATGCCTGCATTGTGAACAAGTATGTCAATTCCCCCAAAATCTTCAGCCGTCTGCTCAACCATCTTGAATATTTCATTTTCAGATTCCATATCCACGCGATAAGCTTTTGCTTTCCCCTGAAGTTGTGTCTCTAATTTTTTTGCACGTTCGACTGCAGTTTTATATGTGAATGCTACTCTTCCGTTGGCATGCGTAAAATATTTCACACATGCCTCGCCTATTCCGCGTGAACCACCTGTTACTATGGCCACTTTATTTTTTAAATCGATCATTGTACCTCACTTTATATAAAAATAAACCTTTGGCAGGCAAAGCTTCGCCCGCTGCAGTTCTATCCTTTTCTTCCAATATTTTTTTTAGGTATTCAATACTATAATTATTAATAGCTGCTTTCAACAATGTACCTACAATAGAACGTACCATACCGTGTAAAAACCTGTCGGCTGTAATGGCAAAAAGTGTAATGTCTGTTTTTCTGAACCATTTAATTTCTCTAACTTCACAAAATTTGTTTTGTACAGAAGACCCGGCCTTACAAAATGATGTAAAATCTATCTTTCCGCAAAATACACTGCTTATAACATTGAGAAAGTTTATATCAATGTTACGTATGGGCGGATACAAATAGGAGTATCTCAAATAAAAAGGAGATTTTATGTGACTGAATAAATAAATATATTTTCGTTCCTTCGCATCGTATCTTGAATGAAAATTTTCATCTACCTGTTCAATTTTTTTAATTGCTATATCTTCTGGCAAAAGAGAATTTAAAGAATAGGTAAATTTATTTATATCAATTTCCTTTTCATATCTAAAATTTGCAACTTGTCCCAGAGCATGTACTCCTGAATCCGTCCTTCCTGAACCAATAAGATTAACTTTTTCTTTTAAAATAATCTCAATAGCATCAATTATTTTTTGCTGCACAGAAATTTTATTCCTCTGTACTTGCCAGCCAAAATAATTAGTACCGTCGTATTGAATAGTAAGTTTATAATTGTACATTATTGCTTAAAAAATCAATGCATTTCAAAATTACATCAAATGAGATTGATATACTAATACTTTCTTGTTGTTTTTTTTATATGATAACATTAAATTGCAAAAAAATTGGGCAGCAAGAAAAATAAAATTTATGGCTCAACATAACTAAACAAATATACTTATTAACAAATTGAGGGGTGAGTATGAAAAATAAGATACCACTTCTATTATTAATCCTTTTGCTTCCCATTAATCTAATGGCACAAAACACATTCAGAATTATGGGAACGGTAACCGATACATACGGAGAGCCGTTGATCGGCGCAAATGTCTATATTCCTGCCCTAAATGCTGGTGCTGCTACGGATATGGCAGGAAAATATGTAATAGAACTTTCAAAGGAAATCGCTAAAGGACAGCAAGTAGTTCTAAATGTTACGTATGTGGGTTATAAAGCCCAATCAGTAACATTAACACTTGCTGGGAATTCCATCCAACAAGATTTTGTATTGGAAGAAGATGTATTTGAAAGTGAAACAATCGTCGTTACAGGTATTGCATCGAAAACTTCCAAAGCAGTAGCCGAAGTTGCAGTTTCGAGAGTTCCCGCTGCTCAGCTAGCCGAGATACAAAGTTACCAGGGATTATCACAATTAGTCTCAGGTAAAATTGCCGGTGTTCAGGTTGCACCTTCATCTGGAAATGTCGGCGGCGGATTCCGTTTCTTCGTAAGAGGTGGCGGCGGATTGAATGGTGATGAACAACCTGTAATTTACATCGATGGTATACGTGTAGAAGATGCAGAAATTGAGGGCTATGGTGTTGGTGGTCAGGGTTCGAGTATTCTGGCTAATTTGAACGTACAGGATATCGAAAATATTGAAGTACTCAAAGGACCTGCCGCAGCTGCAATGTATGGTACAGACGGTTCGAATGGCGTTGTGTTGATTACAACAAAATCGGGAAAACTGGGCGCAGGTTTAAAACCTTACTCAATTACCTATAAATATGACTACGGTTACAATACACAGGCATACAAATTCAAAAAAGACCGTTTCGAAAGTGCTGATCGTGCAAATGGTATTTATCAGGACGGTTTAATTAGAAATCACTATGTTAATTTCTCCGGCGGCACTGGTGTACTTCGTTATTATGCTTCTTACGAAAATCGGCTCGAAAATGGCATTCTTCCTAATTCCTCTATGGATAGGTCGTCGGTAAGATTAAATCTTTCGGCTTATCCGACAGAAAAATTGACATTCCAATTAAACTCTGCGTTCATATTTAACGATATTCAGCGACCGAATAATGATAACAATATATATGGCTGGTTGGGTAATACATTATTACGTCTCTGGTATTTCACAGATAGCACTTCGGTAGCCAGTATAAAAGATCTTAACAAAAACAATCAGTACCTTGGCTCTTTCAAGATTACCTGGAAACCGATTGAGAACCTCGAACTGAATGCTGGCGTAGGCATTGACGACAACGATTGGCGTCAGGATCAAATATTCCCTGTTACTGGCAGCTATTCAACTATCAACAAGGGACAAAAAAGCATTTATAACAGACACAATCGTCAGTTTACGTACGATTTAAATGCTCGTTATAATTATGACATAGCAAAAGAACTGAAAGGCTCATCCGTAATTGGTAGCCAAATACTGGACAGCAAAGTAACAACAAGTTTTATGTCTGCCGAAAATTTTGGTAGTCAATATATTATGAATATCGGTTCAGGTCTGACGATTAATGAATACGACGAAGGATTCAGCCATCTCCGCCAGGCAGGCATCTATATTGACAACAATTTCTCGTACAAAGATCAGTACTTTTTGACCCTGGCTATTCGAAGAGATTATGCCAGTACAATAGGTGAAAATGCACCTGCTATAACATATCCGAAGGTAAGTCTCGCCGTAAGAATGGATAAATATGATTTCTTCCCGGAATTCTTTGACCTATTTAAGTTAAGAGCAGCTTATGGTGAAAGTGGGCAACTTCCAGGTACTGATGATGCTATACCATTACTCTGGCAAGCATATAACGGCGGAGCAGGTATAGGTGGCATTTTGAATTCAATCGGTAATACAAACATTGAACCTGAAAGAATTAAAGAATTCGAAATTGGTTTTGATACAGAATTCTTAAATATGTTTGCACTCGAATTTACTTACTTTAACGGCAACGCAAAGAACTCAATAATTTACAAAAACAATCCACCTTCATCTGGACTTACTGCCAGCACAGTGCCTTTCAATATTGGCGCAATGAAGAATCACGGATTTGAAACACTGTTGCAAATAAACCCGATTAAAGGGAGGGATTATAATCTGGACGTAAATATAATCTGGAATTACCAGACAAACGAAGTAACTGATATGGACGGCCAGGAAATTCCCGATGGATTTGATGTAAATTATATTAAAGAAGGTATGAAAAAGCATGAGTTCTATACTTTTAAAACAGTCGGTGCTCGCTTTGATGAAAGTGGTAAATATTTAGGTCCCCAGGTTTCAGAAGATCGTGTAGACCTCGGTAATCCAATTCCAGATCATACAGGCTCAATTAGCTTTAATTTCCGCTTCCTGAAGAATTTTAACTTATATGCCCTGGCAGAATGGGGACTGAATAACAAGGTTTATAACCTCACAAGACAATTTGCAATTCAATTCGGCAACGATACTGAATATAATATATTGAGAGCTAAATTGGGACTTTCTTCTTCTCATACCGAAGTAACACCACTTGAAGTTGGTTCTCCCGAATATAAAGCTGCTGCAGAACAATATGCAAAATTGTCCATTAGTTACGACGGCAACTTTATTGAAGATGCGGATTATTTTACAGTCAGAGAAGTAAGTTTGAGTTACGACTTTACTGAATTGTTTAGTCAGTACTTACATACCTCTACTTATCTCCAGAGAGTTGTGGTAGGATTTTCTGTACGCAACCTTCTTAAACTGACTAAATACAGCGGCGCTGACTACGAACTTAATTTTGATGGCGGCAGAAGTCTTAGCCGCGGCAGCGACTTCCTGACATTGCAAAATCCAAGAACTTATACATTCTGGGTACAACTCGGATTATAAAAAGGGAGAATTTAATATGAAAAGAAAATATATATCATTGTTATTTCTCTTCGTATTTACAGCTCTATTTGTATCTTGCGAAGATTATGTATCGAACGTAGATCCCCTTGTCGATGCGGTTGAAGACGAGGTGTTAACTAATGAATCTGAAGTCCAGTTTCTTATTATTGGCATTCAAAATGAATTTGCTCTTGCTACAGATGATTTATTCATAGCCGCTGATGGACTTTCAGATCAGCTTTTCTTTACAAGAAACGTTCCCAATGCAACCTACCCAACTTACGAACAAATTGATATTGGAGAAATACTGCTGGATAACAATTCGATCGATAATGCATTTGATCCATTACAAAGATTTCGTAAATATGCCGATACTTTGATTGCACGTCTGGATAAAATTACATTCCAAGATACCGACTTACAAAAAGAAGGATATTTTAATGCTTATTTGTACGGTGCAATAGCAAGATATTATCTGGCTACATACTTCGGATTGACAGAAACACAAGGAGGCGGAGTAATCAATGTTGGGCCTTTCATACCTTCAAATCAGATGTATGATCTGGCAATTGAACGATTTAAGACAGCCTTAACTTACGCACCAGGAGATTACGAAACTCGCCTTGTGAATTCTCTCATTGCTCGCTGCTATCTCTTCAAAGGCGACTACGTCAATGCAGCAACATATGCGCAACAGGGTCTATTAAAGGGAGATGCTCCACTCGAAGCCAAATATAGCACGCTTAGCGACAATAACTATAGAGTACAGGCTGGTGAATTACGCTCCCAGTTTGTAGTAGATTTTCGTTTCAATCAGTATATAAACCAGGATCCCACAGAAGCAGGTCGTATCCAATTGAAGACTCGTAAAGGTGGTGATGGAGTAATTTATTATTATCAATACAAATACAAATTGGATGCAACCGGTCTGGTATCAAGCATCCCAATCATGACATGGCAGGAAAATAATTTAATGAAAGCCGAATTAATATTGAGAGGCGCAATGTCCGGCGATGCAGTTGCTCTTGTCAACGAAGTAAGGGAGTCACATTCAGTTTCAACTATTAGCACAATCAGTCTCGACACTACTTCGCCATCAATAGTAGAAGAAAGGGATAAAGAACTTTTCTGCCAGGGAATGAGGCTCCCCGACCAGAGAAGATTTAATATTTTCCATATGCCGGGTAAATGGCAATACCTGCCTATTACACAGAACGAAAGAGTGAGAAATCCCAATCTTCAATAATCTTTAAGAAGGAGGCGGATTTAATTCCGCCTCTTTTTTTAGAAACTCTTTACAAAGTTTAATTTAAAGACGGAAGGCATATCGGGGTTGTTTTCCACTTCGAAAGAAAGATCCCAGCTTAATGATTTATTTAAATTCCTGTTATGAATTGCAACAAGCCGCACAGCGTTAATGGCGCTAATTATTCGATTCAAAATTAATGCTCCAACAGCGAATCGCAGGTTATTATATGCCTGCTCGCTCGACTTCCATAATTCCCTATATTTACGTCTGTCTTCGTTATTGTTCCATTTCCAGTAATGTGTATCTATATTATAAGCATATGCAAAGTTACGATTTAATTCCTGTATTCTGTTATAATCATCAATATTCATATAGATACCAATGGAAGCATAATAAGTATCGTCTTTTCCTTCTGTTGAAATTCCTCCGTTGGAAATGGCAAAAGCTTTGTAATCGTCTTCTTTCCATTTACCGTAAATACTATATCCACTATAAACCATCCATAGAGCTGCATCTGCCGCTGTAAAATAGATACCACTACTGTAATCCCCAGCGTAGAGTTCACCCATTCCGGGTAATATCAACGAATACAGAATTGCCAATCCAGCGCTCTTTTTAGACTGAAACACTTCGTCAGCAACCAAACTATATTTTTTTGTTTCCATCGATTGATAACTTTCGGAATACTTAATTTCAAGAAGACTTCCTGAGGGCTGCCCTGCAATTATTGACGAGAACATTAGCAACAAAAATATTCTTTTCATTTTTAACCTACTTTTGTTTTGAAAGAATTAGTGATTAAAGAATACTCACCGGTAGCAATGTTCTCATCAATCTCCTTTATTTTTACTTTGACGAATTGATTAATTAAATTTTCGTCAAAAGGAATTTTCACACGTACGTAATTTGATGAAAATCCTTTAATAAAGCCATTATTATTTTCACTTTCGAACAGAACTGTTAGACTTTTCCCTATCATTTTACGGTAGAATTCGTTCCTTTTTTTATCACTTAATATTCTGAGCATATTATTGCGTTTTTTTCTGATCTCTGGTGCAATGTGCTCAGGCATTTTTTCGGCTTTGGTGTTTGGTCTTTCCGAATAGGTAAATACATGAAGATATGAAATCGGCAAATCTTTTAAAAAATTATATGTCTCTAAAAAATCATCGTTTGTTTCACCCGGAAAGCCAACAATTACATCCACACCAATACCTGCATCGGGAATGCGATTCACTATTTTATGTATCAATCTATAATAATCTTCTGCTTTATATCTTCTTTGCATCAATTTAAGAATCTTCGGGCTTCCGCTTTGCAGAGGAATGTGAAAATGTTTACAAAGTCTTTCGTCTTTAGCAACCAACTCGATAATTTCGTCTGTTAAAAGATTCGGCTCGATGGAACTAATTCTTATTCGATAATTACCATCTATTTTTAACAAATCGGTAAGAAGTTTGTAAAGATTATAATCGATTTTTTTGCCGTAATCACCTACATTAACTCCGGTCAGAATTACTTCCTTATATCCTTTTTCGAGAAGACTTTTGAATTCGGAAATTACCTCGTCAGGCCTTGCACTGCGACTCCCACCTCTTGCCAATGGAATTGTGCAAAAGGAACACTTGTAATCGCAACCATCCTGAATCTTAAAGAATGCTCTCGTTCTTGAATCGGCTTCGGTGGAATATGAAGTATGAAAAGAATCGAGTTCTTCTGTGGGAGAAACATAAATTTCCGGTTTTATATCTTTTTTGAAATTCTTGAGATAATCGAACAAATTAAATTTTTCCTTGCTGCCAAGTACAGCGCCTACTCCATCAATTCGAGCAATTTCTTCGGGTCGTAACTGAGCATAGCATCCCGTAACAATTACAAAAGCTTCGGGATTGGTTCTCAGTGCTCGGCGTACGATTTGTCTGCATTCCTTCTCGGCACCTTCGGTTACCGAGCAGGTGTTTATTACATAAACGTCTGCAAAATCGCTAAAGCCAACTACTTCATATCCACGGTCGAGAAACTTATCTCCAATAGTTGAAGTTTCAGCGAAATTCAATTTACATCCTAATGTATAAAAAGCCACTTTCGACATGGCAAAGTCTTTCATTTATTCGAAATCTTGTTATGTACAATTTATAAAAAAGGCTGTACTTATATTCAATAAGCACAGCCTTGAATCAATTTATCAATTGCTTTTATTCTGATTTTTCTTCAGCTTCTTTAGATTCCTGTTGAGGCGCTTGAGGCATCTGTGGCGGAATCCGGTCTTCATATAAATTGAAATCTGACGAATCAAATTTACCTGCGTCAGCCTGTTTAATATCATCTACAGATACTTTATCCAGCTTATGTGTAGTGATATATTCTGCTATTTCATCGTCGGATTTCTCTTTCAAGACTGCAAGAGCGCTCAAGACTATTTTCTTGTTCTCTTTATCGAACTCGACAACTTTAAGTTCGAGTGTCGTTCCTACCGGGAAACAGTACGATAGATTTTTTATTTTCGATGGCGACAATTGAGTTGCCGGAATAAATCCGTCTACTCCCAGAGGCAATTCGGCTATCAGACCTTTCTCGATTATACGTACAACTTTGCCTTCGGTTTTTGTGCCTGCTGCATAAACTGATTC
Organism: Melioribacter sulfuriphilus; assembly: GCF_051488685.1. Classification (NCBI taxonomy): domain Bacteria; kingdom Pseudomonadati; phylum Ignavibacteriota; class Ignavibacteria; order Ignavibacteriales; family Melioribacteraceae; genus Melioribacter; species Melioribacter sulfuriphilus. Next base: position 104,020 of record NZ_JBPSEH010000004.1, on the reverse strand, counting down.
AAAGTTGTCCCATGGGTTGGGATTAATTTGTTTATGGCCAAGTGATATTTTACGTTGTTCGGTATCGACACTCAGAACAACAACTTCAATGCTTTCGCCTTTTTTAACGACTTCGCCGGGGTGACGAATTTTCTTTGTCCACGACAAATCGGAAATATGAATAAGACCGTCAACTCCAGGCTCGAGTTCAACAAAGACGCCAAAATTAGTAAGATTTCTGGCAATACCTGTATGGCGCGAACCGACGGGATATTTCTTAACTATATCCTGCCATGGATCCGGCGTCAATTGCTTCATACCGAGAGAAATTTTCTTTTCTTCCTTATCGAGGCTCAAAATAACTGCCTCCACAATCTGTCCCATCGATACGAATTGCGATGGATGACTAATATGTTGAGTCCAGCTCATTTCAGAAATATGGATTAAACCTTCGATACCTTTTTCGATTTCGATAAATGCACCATAATCGGTAAGCGAGACAACACGGCCGGAAACTTTATCGCCCACTTTGTATTTTGCGTCGATATTTTCCCATGGATGTGGCATGAGTTGTTTCAAGCTAAGCGAAATTCGCTTCTTTTCTTTGTCGAAGTCGGTAACGACAACCTTTATTTTTTCATCAAGTTTAACTACTTCGCTCGGATGGTTAATTCTGCCCCAGCTTAAATCGGTAATGTGAATAAGACCATCTACACCGCCGAGGTCTACAAATACACCGAAATCGGTAATGGCTTTTACTATGCCTTCGAGTATCTGTCCCTTTTCGAGCTTGTCAAGAATTTCTTTGCGCTGATCAGAAATTGTCTCTTCGATAAGAACTTTATGCGAAACAACGATATTTTCAGTGGGAATATTTACTTTGACAATTTTAAAATCCATTGTTTGACCTACGAAGGCATCAAAATCTCTAACAGGTCTTATATCGATCTGGGAACCGGGCAAAAAGGCTTCTATACCCATAAGATCGACAACCATACCACCTTTGATTCGTTTGAGTATTTTACCCTGAATTACTTCGTCGTTTTCGTAAGCTTTAAGAACACGCGACCAGACTTTGAGGAAGTCTGCTCTTTTCTTACTCAATACGAGATTACCGTCTTCGTCTTCAAAGCTTTCGATAACAATATCGACTTTGTTGCCAATCTTAATTTCTTCGGTAGCTGAAAATTCCGATTTCGGAATGGTACCGTCGGTTTTATAGCCAACATCGATAACTACGTTATCCCCATGGATTCCGACAATTGTACCCTGAATAATTTCGTCTTCTTTAATATCTCTGAAAGACTCAGAATAAAGCTTGGTAAGCGCTTTAAGCTCTTCTTCTGAATATTCTTCCGGATTGATAAATTTGACGATGTCTGATTGATTTCTTAGATTTTCTTGTTTATCGGACATTAGTCCTCCTAATGTTAACTGCTTACGTCTTTCTGCCATCAAAAAAGCCGAAGCAGTAATAATTTGTTACACATAGAGTTAATTACGATGGCAATAAACTTTTCAACTGAATTCCTTTTTTTTCCAGAGCTTCTTGAATTTTTTTGACCAATAATTCCAGATCGTCATCAGGAGTTAAACCAGTATTGTCAATTTCAAAAGCGTCGTCGGCTTTTTTAAGAGGTGCAATGTCCCGACCACTGTCAATTGCATCTCGTTTAGCAAGATTATTTTTTACTTCTTCAAAAGTAATACTAACATTATTTTCCTGATATTCTTTAAATCTTCTATTAGCTCTCTCGTCGAGCGAAGCAGTTAAAAAGATTTTCACATCGGCATCGGGAAAAACCACAGTTGCTATATCGCGTCCTTCAGCTATTATATTGCAATCATTTCCGATTGACCGTTGTAGTTTAACCATTTCCTTACGCACACACGGGATTGCACTGATTTCGCTCACTTTTGAATTAACTTCAGCCGATCTGATTTTGTCTGTAATTTCTTCCCCGTTAACAAATACACGGGTAATTCCGTTTTCGTAACGTAATTTTAAATCCAAATTTTTGGTCATCTCTACCACAGCGTCTGCATCGTCGACAATGCCGCTCTTTAAAGCAAAGTATGTAATTGCCCGATACATCGCTCCGGTATCAAGATAAGTGAAATTAAGCTTACGGGCTAAATTCTTTGCGGCTGTCGATTTACCCGAGCCAGCAGGACCATCTATTGCTATAATAATTTTTTTCGACATTGGCTTACAAAAATATGAAAAGAGAAATCTTACTGCAAATTATTTTACACGGTTTTGGTCGTCGAGGAGCAGGATTTTAGGTTTGAAATTTATAATCTCTGTCTCGTCGAAGAGGGCATAGCTGGCAATAATGATTAAATCGCCAGGGTGTACTAATCTGGCTGCCGCTCCATTTAACCCTATTTCCCCTTTACCACCATAAATAACGTACGTCGAAAAACGTTCTCCATTATTGATATTATAAATATCAACTTTTTCAAATTCTTTAATGTCTGCCAGTTCACATAATTCTCTATCAATTGAAATTGAGCCTTCGTAATTCAAGTCGGCTGATGTAACAATTGCCCTGTGCAGTTTTGATTTTAGTAATGTTCTTTTCATTTTTCTGTTTCTCTGTTAATTAATATTGCTTTGTATAAACCATCAAGTACCAATGTAGGAATAATAATATCGAACAAGCCTGCTGATTCAAATAGCCGCGAAAATCCTCCCGTACCAATTACCACTGGTTTATCATCTCCGAAAGCTTCTTCGATAATTCTTTTTTTGATTCCATTAACCATACCAATTTGCCCGAAATACAGTCCTGATTGAATACTTTCGACTGTCGAGCGACCTACAACTTCCTTAGCTTCGATTATTTCCACAGCAGGTAATTGAGCAGTTGAACTTTCCAGAACTTCCATCGATATTTTCACACCTGGAATAATAACTCCTCCTAAATATTCTTTTTGTTTGCTGATTACACAGAAAGTAGTGGCAGTACCAAAATCGACAACAATCAGATTTTTTCCGGGGAATTTGTCGACCGCCGCAATTGCATTTGCAATTCTATCAGCACCTACTTCAAGCGGATTCCTGTATTTTATTTTTAGCCCCGTCTTCACACCCGCTTTCAAAAAAAACGGCTCGATACCGAAATATTTTAATGCCGCAGAACGAATTGAATGATTGAGATCGGGCACAACACTGCAAATGGATATGTCGCTAACTTCCTCAGGCGTAAAATTATTTTCTTTCAGTACGCTCCTTAAAAAAACTCCGAATTCATCTGACGTGAAGCGTTCGCGTGATGTCTTCCTGAATTGTAATACCAATTCGGAATTACGGTACAATCCTCCGTAAATGTGAGAATTCCCAACATCAAGACATATAATCATTTTCTATTCCGTTTATTTTTTCAATATAATTTTCCAGATGCATAGCAAGAGTAAAAGGATCGATAGACGAAACTATTTTTCCGTCTTTGTCATAAAGATTAAAATTTTGTTGTACACCGTCATTTGTACGATCGTTCAAATCATTCTGCACTACCAGATCGCAATTACTTTCCATAAAAAGTTTATTTACCGCATCTCTTCTTTGGTCCTCATTCAGTGTATTTGTAAATTTAAATCCAACGATGAAAATACTTTTTTCCCGACTATATTCTCTTAGATTTGTAAGAATTTTATGGTTCCTCTTAAAATTAATTCTAATACTGTCGAAATCCGACGATAGCTTAGTCAACGCCGGTAACTCAATTTTCTTATTTGTTGTTTCTATTGAAACTGGAGAATAATCACTCACTGCAGCATTATGAATGACAAGGTCATAATCATTTTTCCCAAGCAACAATTTCAATTGATTATCCAGACTTACAAAGTCGGTGAAGTAATGTATATTATTTATGAGAGCCGGTTTAGCTGCATCTTTCGACGAAAGATAGTCGACAATGTGTCCTCGTGAATTAAAATAATTGGCCATTACAGCCGCCGTCCTGCCTGTACTCAAATTGGTAAGGAATCGAACCCCGTCGATATTTTCTTTCGTAGCGCCTGCAGTAATCAAAATTTTTAATTTTTTACGGCTTCTCTCTTTTTTAAGCAAATACGCTCTAATAAAATTAAAAATAATATCGGGCTCTAAAAGCTTACCAGCGCCCTCATCTCCACAAGCAAGATAACCTTCTGCCGTTGGTAAAACATCGATACCGAATTCCATTAACTTTTTGATAGACGACTGTGTAGCAGGATTAAAATACATATTAGTGTTCATTGCCGGAGCCAAAAGAAAAGGCGTGTTTTTATCTCTTGCCAGAGCAAGCGAAGTCAGCAAATCATCGGCGATGCCACCAGCAATTTTATTTATAATATTGGCCGTAGCGGGCACAATCACAAAAATATCGCACCACTTGATCAAATTAATGTGACTCATTACAGCGCCAGTTTCGAATAAATCGTTATAAACTGGATTTCCTGTAAGCCCTTCGATCGAAGCTTTCCCTATAAACTGCAGTGCCGACTTTGTAGTCACTACTTTAACATCGCAGCCTTCCTGAACCAATCGTGAAATCAAATAAAGCGCCTTATAAGCTGCAATCGAACCTGTAATCCCGATTAGTATTTTTTTAGAGTTTAACATTGTCAATCAACCTAACTTTTCCTACATGTACAGCACCAAATCTTCTACCGTCCAGCTCTTCGATATAATCAACTTTGAAACCAAGATTTTCGAGTTCTTTGAATAAGTCCTCTTTCGATTTATTTGATTTCAAAAGGCGCGGGAAATTAAGTGCAAACTTTCGCTCTTCTTCAGTAAGTAATTTATTTCTCGAACTCAGCGCAAGTCCATCTTCATCCCTTACGATAGGGCAAGGGACAATTTCTGTATCGATAAAAAACGCCCTGCACATCCCTTCAATTAATTTCAGCTGCTGATAATCTTTTTCGCCGAAATAAGCTTTATGCGGTTTTATTATGTTAAAAAGTTTCATGACCACGGTAAGTACTCCATCAAAATGACCGGGTCTGAATTTTCCGCAGAGAATTTTACTCAAATCGGATTCGCTGATTTTATACCTGTAATTGTCGTTATAAATTTCTTCATAGTCTGGATAAAATAGATAATCCACATTATGTGAATTCAATATCAGAAGATCTTCTTCAAAAGTTCTGGGATAATTTTCCAGGTCCTGCGGGTCGTTGAATTGTGTCGGATTGACAAATATACTTACAACTGTAATGTCATTATCATCTATACTTCTTTCGATTAATGATTCGTGGCCGCGATGTAAAGCACCCATTGTTGGAACGAAACCAATTGTTTTATTAACGATGGTATTTCTTATAGATTTCCACTCGGAAATTTTTTTTACTATTTGTGTCATCAGTAGCTCTCATTTATATTCGGGAAATTTCCATTTTTGACATCACGCGAATAATTGTTTAATGCTTCTTTAATCAGGCTATAACCGTCCTGATATTTTCTTAGGAATTTCGGACTAAAATCTTTATTAAATCCTAACATATCATGAAGAACTAGCACTTGCCCGTCGGTGTACATTCCCGCGCCAATACCAATTGTTGGAATCGAAATTTTTTCCGTAACTATTTTAGCAATCTCTGAAGGAATCATTTCGAGAACAATTCCGAAACATCCTGCAGCTTCGAGTTTCACTGCGCTTTCAATTATATAATCTGCATCTTTTTTTTCTTTTCCTCTCAATTTAAATCCGCCGAATTGATGGACAGATTGCGGTGTCAAACCAAGATGTCCCATAACAGGAATACCGGATTCAACCAGGTATCCAATTGAATCGATTGTGTTACCATCCCCTCCTTCAATTTTTAATGCTTGTGCTCCAGCTTTTATTAACTTCCCTGCATTTTCCATCAGCTTATCCCTACCCATTCGATGCGCAAGAAAAGGCAGATCGGCTATTATTAGTTTGTTTTTGACCCCTCGTTTAACTGCAGATGTATGTAGAACCATTAATTCAATATCGGCGTTTACAGTAGTTTCAAAGCCGTGAATTACCATCGAAAGACTATCGCCGACCAGAACCGCGTCAATACCCGATTCGTCAATTATCCTTGCTGACCAATAGTCGTAGCAGGTTACAACCGAAATTTTTCTTTCCGATTTCGATTTTCTAAATTCAGATACTGTTTTCATCTAATTCATTTACAGGACTAATGCCGGGCGAGTACAATCGAGCAGCGAGCGATTTGAAAAGAAGCTTTGACCTACTTTATGGTACCTGTCCCGAGGATCAAGTCCTGTCTTTCTTATTTAATAATGTTATTTAATTACAGTAACCGTTCTTACGAATCGGTTCTATTATTGGCTACAAAATTATAATAATAACCTCAATTTAACAAGCATCAGAAGCTGTTGAGCAGACTCAGCATTTTATTATGAATCTTACCGTTTGTGGCAAGAATCTGTTTACCATTTAGATCTAACGGTTCATTTTTAAAATTGGTCACTACACCACCTGCTTCTTCGATAATTAATTTACCAGCAGCCATATCCCACGGATTTAAGTAGACTTCCCAGAAGCCGTCAAAAATACCCTCGGCCACATAACATAAGTCGATAGCCGCTGATCCGAGACGTCTGACCGCTCTGGAATTCTTAAGAAATATCTCGAAACGCTCAATTGCATGGTCGGGATTTTCATCAATATTATACGGAAAACCCGTTACAAGTAAACTTTTTCTCAAATCGTCATTCGAACTTACTTTTAGCTTTCGATTGTTGCAAAAGGCTCCACTTCCTTTTTCAGCACTGTAGATTGAATCTCTCATTATATCAAACACAACACCGCATATAATCTCGTTGTTTTTTTGCACTCCAATCGAAACCGAAAAAATAGGGAGTCCGTGCGCGAAATTCGTCGTCCCGTCTAATGGATCGATAATCCATTTATATTCTGAATCCATTTCTTTAACACCACTTTCTTCAGCCAGTATCGAATGCCCGGGGAAATTTGATGTAATGAATTCAATAATTGCTTTTTCGGATTTTTTGTCTACCTCTGTAACAAGATTTGCTAAATTGGTTTTATACTCAACGGATACATTCTTTCTGTAGCCTTCTTTTATTATTTCGCCTGCTATTTTTGCAACCTCTATTACTTTGTCAAGCATTTATACTCCATATAAATAAAAATTATATCACTCAAAAATAGTATTTTTGTGGGAATAAAATTTGTAACTTCTACAACCTGTTTATATTAATTGATAGCTTACTCATTATTATGTATATTTAATTCAAATAATCCAGAGGAACAAAGTTTTTTATGGAAGATAAAATTAAAGCCAGCGAAACTGATTATTCGATGATCGAGGATATCCCCAATAAACTACCTGTGCTGCCATTGAGGGATACGGTTGTTTTTCCATACATGATTTTTCCCGTACTCGTCGGTAGAGAACAATCGATAAGGGCTGCTAATTATGCACTTGAAACTTCCAAATATATTTTTCTTGCTGCACAAAAGAAGGCATCGATCGAGGAGCCAACTGCAGAGGATATTTATCCGGAAGGGACAATAGCAAAGATTATCCAGATTCTTAAACTCCCCAACGGTTTACTTAAGATTTTGGTCGACGGTGTTATACAGGGTAGAATTGTACGCTTTACGGACAGAAAAGAATTTTTTGAAGCTGAGTTGGAAGTTATAACGCCGACGGAAGAAAATCCACGCGAGCTTAATGCATTATTGCGTCAAATGACCAACCTTTTCAAAGAGTATGTAAAGATCAACAAAGCAATTCCGCCCGAAGCAATTAATGCATTCGAAAATATCGACGAGCCTGACAGAAAACTATTTTATGTTGCCGCTAACATAAATCAATCTATCGAAGTTAAGCAAAAGATATTGCAGAACTTTTCGCTCAAAGACCAACTTTACGAAGTTATTAGAATACTCACTTCAGAAATAGAAATTCTCAAGATAGAAAAAGAGATCGAGAATAAAGTCCAGGAAAATATTGCTAAGACACAACGCAAATTTATTATACAGGAACAGATTAGAATATTACAGGAAGAACTGGGAGATGAAGAGGAAATTGCTCCTGAATTTGTCAAATTGAAAGAACAGATTGAAAAAGCGAAAATGCCGCAACCAGTCTATGAAAAAGCAATTGACGAATTAAATAAACTAAAGAAAACCCCTCCTTCTTCTCCCGAAGCCACAGTAATAAGAAACTATCTCGATTGGTTAATTGCGGTTCCATGGCACAAGAAAACACGCGACAATCTTGATGTTAAAAATGTTAGAAAAATTCTCGACGAAGACCATTACGGACTTGAAAAACCGAAAGAAAGAATAGTCGAACATATTGCAGTTCTTAATCTCGTTAAAAGTATGAGGGGACAAATACTTTGTTTTGTAGGACCTCCCGGAGTTGGAAAAACTTCGTTGGGAAAGTCAATTGCAAGAGCGCTCGGGAGAAATTTTGTAAGGATTTCACTGGGCGGTGTACGTGATGAAGCTGAAATTAGAGGACACCGCAGAACATATATCGGTTCGATGCCGGGAAAAATTATTCAATCGATGAAAAAAGCTAAAACCATCAATCCCGTAATGCTTCTTGACGAAATCGATAAGATGAGCATGGATTTTCGAGGAGATCCGTCTTCGGCTATGCTCGAAGTTCTGGACCCAGAACAAAATCATTCTTTTAACGATCATTATTTAGATGTCGATTATGACCTATCGCAGGTAATGTTTATTACCACAGCCAACGTGAGATATAACATTCCTCTTCCACTTCAGGATAGAATGGAAATAATCGAATTGCCCGGCTACCTTGAATTTGAGAAACTTGAAATTGCCAAAAGACATATCATTCCCAAAGAGTTAAAAGCTCATGGACTGGATAAATTTAAAATTGAAATTCAGGATGAAGCAATTAAAAAAATCATTAATGAATATACTCGAGAAGCTGGGGTAAGAAATCTTGAACGTGAAATAGCATCCGTTTTTAGAAAAACCGCCCATGAGATTATAATTTCTTCAAACGGCAGAAAAAAAACAAAACCGACGATTATAATAACACCGGAAACAATTGAAAAATATCTCGGGGTACCCCGTTTTCGTCCTAAAAAAGCCGACAAAGAATTGCGCGTTGGAAGCGTTACTGGTCTGGCATGGACGAGTGTCGGAGGCGAAATCTTGCAGGTCGACGCCACTGTGATGGAAGGTCAGGAAAAACTTACGCTTACAGGACAAATCGGTAATGTTATGAAAGAATCTGCACTCGCTGCATTAAGTTATCTCCGTTCGAATGCTAAAGAATTGGGTTTACCGTCAAATTTCAATAAAGGCAAAGAAATTCATATCCATCTACCCGAAGGCGCTATTCCAAAAGATGGACCTTCGGCAGGAATAACAATGGCTATGGCACTTTATTCAGTCTTCAGCGGTAAACCGGCTCGCAACGACGTTGCTATGACCGGTGAAATTACACTGCGAGGTAAAGTAATTCCGATTGGAGGTTTGAACGAAAAATTACTTGCAGCACAAAGAAACGGTATGTCGATCGTTCTTATTCCAAAAGATAACGAAAAAGATTTAAGCGAGATCAAACCCGAAGTAAAAGAGGGTCTTCAAATTATTCCGATCGAAAATATTAAAGATGCTATTCCATATGTGTTTGAGAAAACAACCAGAACAAGGAAAAAGAAAACAACGACTAAAAAAAGTAGAAAATAATGGAATATTTCTTTCAGATAGATCCTACTCTTCCAGAGGAAGAAAAATATAAACTGGTCATTAAACAAGCTTTGAGTTTAATTGACGAGAGCGTACCTCTATTGTCAAATTTATCGAATATTACAGCACTTTTGAAAGAGACTTTTGAAAAGATTAGCTGGGTTGGTTTTTATTTTAGCAAAGACGAAATTCTTTATCTCGGTCCTTTCCAGGGTAAAACAGCCTGTACAAAAATCAACTTTGGGAAAGGAGTTTGCGGGAAGTCAATTGAAGCCGGACATACCATTATAGTTGAAGATGTAGAAAAATTTCCTGGTCATATCTATTGTGACGCCGATTCAAAATCAGAGATAGTAGTTCCTATTATCAAAGATAAGATTAAATATGGAGTACTGGATTTAGACAGTTATATTCCTTCGGCATTTAACAACACGGATAAAATTTACCTTGAACGCCTCGTGGAAATTTTGTCTGAAAAATTAAATTTAGATAAATTAGAACGGATAACGATATAACATTATGAGTAATTTCTTAGTAACAGCGCGTAAATGGCGGCCTCAAAAATTTGAGGAAGTAGTTGGTCAGGAGCATATAACCACCACACTGAAAAATGCCATTAAGAACAATCGTATAGCTCATGCCTATCTTTTCGCTGGTCCTCGTGGAGTAGGCAAAACAACTACTGCACGTATATTAGCGAAGGCCCTCAATTGTCTCAATCCAGTCGATGGAGAACCATGTAACGAATGCGAAATGTGTATCTCTTTTCTAAATTCTCAATCTCTCGATGTGATAGAGATCGACGGTGCTTCTAATAGAAGAATTGAGGAGATCCGATCTTTGAGGGAATCTGTAAAGTATGCTCCTACTAAAGGAAATTACAAAGTTTATATCATCGACGAAGTTCATATGCTAACACCCGAGTCTTTTAATGCACTTTTAAAAACACTGGAAGAGCCACCTGAACATACTCTTTTCATCTTTGCCACTACCGATGTTCATAAAGTCCCCTTGACAATCGTTTCGCGCTGCCAGCGATTTGACTTTAGAAGAATCGAATTAAATACAATAAAGGATCTCCTCTCTAAGATAGCCAGAGCAGAGAATATCGATATTGACGACACTGCTCTTTCGTTAATAGCTAAGAAAGCCGACGGAGCACTGAGAGACGCTGAAAGCCTTTTTGACCAAATTGTCTCATACAGTGGCAAAAAAGTTAGTTCAGAAGAAATTTCACAAATGCTAAATTTAATCGACCAGGATATTTATTTTCGGATTTCCGATGCAATAATTACCAGAGATTTCAATACAGCATTCGAAGTTACACGCATAATCTATGATAATGGCTGGAACTTTATCGATTTTTTGAACGAGCTAAATGAACATTTCAGAAATATTTTTACTGTGGTTTTAAGAAAATCTACTGATCTTGTAGAAGCAGCAGATTTGTATAAACAAAAATATATGCAATATAAAGATAGTTTTTCTGAAAGCGACTTACTGCGGATATTAACATTTATAAATAAAACTCAGTATGAAATCAAATCTGCTACCGATCAAAGACTCAAAATCGAAATTGCTTTGTGTCAATTAATTGGTTTGGAAAAAACTGCAACAATTAGCGAAATTATCAAACAAATATCTTCAACATCGGCTAGCAAAAACATAGAATCTGCCGGCATACAAAATGTTAAACAGAAAATATCGAATGTAAGACCAGCTTTTAAAGAAGAGGTCAATGTACCTGAAGTAAAGCAATTCATTTCGCCTTCACCTAAGGACGAAAAAGAATTAAAAAGTATCATCTCTAGATGGAACGAATTTGTTGAACAGGTAAAATCTGAAAAACTTTTTTTCGGATCGCTTTTAACCAAAACTAATCCTATCGATTTTATTGACAACCATATTGTGCTGGAAGTTGAGCACCCCGATGACTTTGACATTATTAATGACCACAAAAATTATTTAGAACAAAAGACAAAAGAAGTTTTTGGTAAAAAGATTGAATTCAACATATCAAAAGCAAAAAGTCATTCCAATTTAGAAGAAGTTGATCCTCTAACCAGGGCTGTTATAGAAAAGCTCGGCGGAAAGGAAATTTAATGTTAAGATAGCCAAGGATTTGACACGTAATATAGAAGACCTTTTACACCTAAAATAAATATAATTTTTACTATTAAACATCTTGCCAAGGGCGGAACTCTTGCACCGTTGCCTTATTAATTTTTCATTTATTTTAAAATAAAAAAGCCCGACATTTAATCGGGCTTTAATTTTAATCCTGGCAGCTACCGGATTTTATCCCGCCAACGGCGGGACTCTCGCACCGTTGCCTTATTAATTTTTCATTTATTTTAAAATAAAAAAGCCCGACATTTAATCGGGCTTTAATTTTAATCCTGGCAGCTACCGGATTTTATCCCGCCAACGGCGGGACTCTCGCACCGTTGCCTTATTAATTTTTCATTTATTTTAAAATAAAAAAGCCCGACATTTAATCGGGCTTTAATTTTAATCCTGGCAGCTACCGGATTTTATCCCGCCAACGGCGGGACTCTCGCACCGTTGCCTTATTAATTTTTCATTTATTTTAAAATAAAAAAGCCCGACATTTAATCGGGCTTTAATTTTAATCCTGGCAGCTACCGGATTTTATCCCGCCAACGGCGGGACTCTCGCACCGTTGCCTTATTAATTTTTCATTTATTTTAAAATAAAAAAGCCCGACATTTAATCGGGCTTTAATTTTAATCCTGGCAGCTACCGGATTTTATCCCGCCAACGGCGGGACTCTCGCACCGTTGCCTTATTAATTTTTCATTTATTTTAAAATAAAAAAGCCCGACATTTAATCGGGCTTTAATTTTAATCCTGGCAGCTACCGGATTTTATCCCGCCAACGGCGGGACTCTCGCACCGTTGCCTTATTAATTTTTCATTTATTTTAAAATAAAAAAGCCCGACATTTAATCGGGCTTTAATTTTAATCCTGGCAGCTACCTACTCTCCCGCACCGTTGCCAGTGCAGTACCATCGGCGTTTACGGGCTTAACTTCTCTGTTCGGAATGGGAAGAGGTGTTTCCCCGTAGCTATAACCACCAGAAAATTCTTCAAAATTTAATAAAGATTGGAGAGAACGAAAACATATGCATCTATCTTGGAATAAAATTAATGGCTAAGTCTCACGACCTATTAGTACTGCTTGGCTGAACCCGTTACCGGGCTTACACCTGCAGCCTATCAACCTCGTAATCTCCGAGGAGTCTTTAGACCCAACTTTCGTTGGGAAGGGATACCTCATCTTGAAGTGTGCTTCGCACTTAGATGCTTTCAGTGCTTATCACATCCGTTCATAGCTACCCAGCGCTGCCGCTGGCGCGACAACTGGTACACTAGAGGAACGTTCGCTTCGGTCCTCTCGTACTAGAAGCGACTCTTCTCAAGTATCCTGCGCCCGCATAGGATAGGGACCGAACTGTCTCACGACGTTCTGAACCCAGTTCACGTACCGCTTTAATTGGCGAACAGCCAAACCCTTGGGACCTTCTTCAGCCCCAGGATGCGATGAACCGACATCGAGGTGCCAAACCTTGCCGTCGATATGAACTCTTGGGCAAGATCAGCCTGTTATCCCCGGCGTACCTTTTATCCTTTGAGCGATGGCCCTTCCACTCGGAACCACCGGATCACTAAGCCCTGCTTTCGCATCTGCTCGACCTGTGTGTCTCGCAGTTAAGCTCTCTTATGCCTTTGCACTCAACGCATGATTACCAACCATGCTGAGAGAACCTTTGGGAGCCTCCGTTACAATTTGGGAGGCGACCGCCCCAGTCAAACTACCCGCCTAACACTGTCCCTGACCCTGATAAAAGAGTCGAGGTTAGAATCCAAATAAAGCAAGGGTGGTATTTCACCGGCGACTCCACGACACCTAGCGGTGCCGCTTCACAGTCTCCCACCTATCCTACACATGCTTTACTCGAACCCAATGCTAGGGTGCAGTAAAGGTGCACGGGGTCTTTCCGTCCATATGCGGGTAACCGGCGTCTTCACCGGTACCACAATTTCACCGAGCCCGTGGTTGAGACAGTGCCCAAATCGTTACACCATTCGTGCAGGTCGGAACTTACCCGACAAGGAATTTCGCTACCTTAGGACCGTTATAGTTACGGCCGCCGTTTACTGGGGCTTCGGTTCAGAGCTTCTGACGTCAAAGACGCCATAACCCCTCCCCTTAACCTTCCAGCACCGGGCAGGTGTCAGTCCCTATACGTCGTCTTAATTGACTTCGCAGAGACATGTGTTTTTGTTAAACAGTCGCTTGGGCCATTTCACTGCGACCTTTTTC
>NZ_JBPSEH010000004.1:0-85000 GCF_051488685.1 Melioribacter sulfuriphilus | reverse complement strand
TATTAGGACATAAGAATGCTCCTGTAAATACTATGATTATTGCAGTGGTTGATAATATCGATATAGCAGAATAAGAATTTTTATAAACACTAGTTTGCAAGACGAAAAATATAATAACTTAGTCTTCTTAAAAACCCTCCTTTCAATAGAAGGTATAGGTCCTTACAAGGTTTTTTCGCTACTTAATCGATTCAAAACTTTTCGAGATATTTTTTCGGCTGATTTATCAGATCTCACACGTACCGAAGGTGTAAATAAAAAATTAGCCGAAAGAATAGTAAAATCTTCAATGAATATCGACTCAATCGAATCCAGAGTTAACAGAGAGCTAAATTTGTTAGAAAAAATAAATGGCAAAATAATTACTTATTGGGATGAAGAGTACCCCGAATTATTAAGAAATATCTACTATCCACCTTTAATTTTATACATAGTCGGTAATCTCGAAAATATAAATCAAAATGGAATAGCAATAGTTGGAACACGCAAGCCAACTCACTACGGTATTCAGCAGGCAGAAAAATTTGCTGCAGAATTGGTCAAAAAAGGATTAACCATAATAAGCGGACTTGCACGCGGAATCGATTCATATGCACATCGTTCTGCAATTAACAACAAAGGCAAAACAATTGCCGTCATTGGTAGCGGTATTGATGTTATTTATCCACCTGAAAACGCACGTTTATTCAGGTCGATTTCTGAAAATGGTTTAATTATAACTGAATTTGAACCTGGAACCAAACCAGATGCACAAAATTTTCCTAGGCGCAACAGAATTATATCCGGATTAAGTTTGGGAGTCCTGGTAATTGAGACAAGGACAAATGGAGGAGCAATGCAAACCGCTGCATATGCACTCGACCAAAACAGAGAAATTTTCGCTCTGCCTGGGAACGTCAATTCTCCTCAATCCGAAGGACCTAACTTATTAATTCAAAAAGGTGAAGCAAAATTAGTTTTATCTGGAGAAGACATAATTGAAGAATTAAGCAATAAGCTTGGTTTACAAAAAAAGACAAGTGAAAAAACTTCGCATATTTCATTATCCCTGTTTGAACAAAAAATACTTGAGGCACTCGGCAACGAGGCTCTTCAAATCGATATAATAGCAAACAGGGCTTCAATGAATACTTCTGAATGCCTAATTCATCTCTTGTCGCTGGAATTCAAAGGATTGGTTAAGCAATTACCCGGCAAAATATTTATGAGTGTTTAGTATTTTTTCAGTTTTTTCCAGATCAAACTTAGTCTTTCTTTAATGTTTTTTTCCAGACCGTTTTCAGTAGGATGATAATATTGTTTGCCCTTCAATTCTTCAGGTAGATAATTTTCTTCTAAAAAATGAGCGGGGAAATCGTGCGGATACTTATATTCTTTTCCGTAACCGAGATTTTTCATTAATTTTGTTGGGGCATTTCTAAGATGAAAAGGGACAGGATAAAGAGGTAGATTTCTAACGTCATTTTGTGCTTCCTGAATAGCTAAATAAGCTGCATTACTCTTAGGAGCCGAAGCCAAATAAGTAGCACACTGGGAAAGAATAATTCTGGCTTCTGGCATTCCAATTTTATGGCAAGCTTCAAATGCAGCTTCTGCTAATATAAGGGCATTTGGCATTGCGTTGCCTATATCTTCAGCCGCCAGAATAACCATTCTTCTGGCAATAAACATTGGATCTTCTCCGCCCTCGAGCATACGAGCAAGCCAATAAACTGCTGCGTCCGGGTCGGAGCCACGTATACTTTTTATAAAAGCCGATATTAGATTGTAATGCTCCTCGCCCGATTTATCGTATAAAATATTTTTCTTCTGTAAAACGTTTTCAACAACTTTTCTGGTAATTAATATTTCTTCCTTGTCTATTTCGTGCAGTACTGCTGCCTCCAAAATATTAAGCATCATCCTGGCGTCGCCACCTGATGCGATAATTAAATAGTCGGGATTTTCTATCTTGATTCTCAGTGACGACAAAAATTCATCTTTTTCCAGCGCCCTGTTTAGAATTTTAATTAGATCGTCTTTGCTCAATTCATTCAATACGAAAATTCTCAAGCGTGATCTTAAAGGCGGTATGATTTCGAACGAAGGATTTTCAGTAGTTGCACCTATCAGGACTATCTCGCCTTTTTCAACGGATGAAAGTAATGCATCCTGTTGTGATTTGTTGTATCTGTGAATTTCATCAATAAACAACAAGGTGTTTTTGTTATAGAGAAAATTATCTTTTGCCTTTTCAATTACCTGACGTAAATCCTTAACTCCCGAAGATATTGCATTGAGCTGGAAAAAATCGGAATTTGTAGTTTCGGCAAGAATTATCGCAAGCGTCGTTTTACCTGATCCTGGAGGCCCCCACAAAATTAACGAAGCAGGAATTTTGTTCTCGATCATTACTCTTATCGGCTTATCTTTTCCAACTAGATGTTCTTGTCCAATAAACTCATCCAAACTATGTGGGCGCATCCTTTCAGCTAACGGAATTCTTGGTATCTCTGTTTTATTTTTCATCTTCTTCGATTAATATTTCCTGTTCGTATGGTTTGTGCATATGGTATTTTTCGCGAGCGACTTTTTCAATAGTTCGGAGGCTATACTTCAGTGAATCAATTTCTTTCTGTAAATCATATAAGGTTTTTTCTGCTTGGTAAATTTTATTGTCCAGCTCAGTTATCTCACCTCTCAGTTTAAGATACTTAATGATACCATTTTCATTTAACAATAAATAAAGAAGCAACAGCACAAAAAGCAAAAGGACGAGAAAATTTATCAGCTTACTTTTATATTTATTCATGTCAGCGCAGATTTAACAATTCTATCGATCAACTCTTCGAACGATATACCAATTGCATTTGCCATCTTAGGGAATAAACTTGTCGAAGTCATTCCGGGAAGTGTATTGATTTCAAGGCAGTAGGCTTTGAAATCTTCAGTCATTCTGAAATCGACTCTGGCGTATTGTCTACATCCGACAGAATTATAAGCAAGCAAAGCTTGAGATTGAATATGTCGTGCAACATTTTCAGGAATATTGGCCGGCACTATATAGTCGCTTTTGCCTGATGTATATTTTGATTCATAATCATAAAATCCTGAGCGTGGAATTATTTCGAGTACAGGCAATGCCCTGTTTTCAAAAATTCCTACTGTAAGTTCTCTACCCGGAATAAACTCTTCTATTAAAACGTTGTCGGAATATTCGAAAGCCCTATTAATTGCGCCTTCCAGCGAAACGTATTCACGACAGATTGAAATTCCTACAGTAGATCCCTCGTCGTTAGGTTTTACTACGCATGGCAGACCGAAAAATTTTTCAATTTTCTTCTTAATTAATTCTACGTTGTTGTCTTTTCGTGATACTATAAACCATCGTGGAGTTTTTACGTCGTAATGTTGAAACATAATTTTTGCCATGTACTTATTCATAGCAAGCGAGCTGGACAGCACTCCCGAGCCGGTATACTTAATATTTCTCATTTCAAGCAAAGATTGTATACGACCGTCTTCTCCCCATTTGCCGTGCAATGCAAGGAAAGCTACATCGATATTATCAAATGCTTCAGAATTAACAATGTCAATGTAATTTTGGACGGATAAAGGAGCCACGTCTTCATCTGCGAAAAATAATTCTTCCTCTGCTGGCTGAGTCAAACCGTAAGCGGGATCAATTAGACTTACATTATAATTGAGATTCTTAAGAGCAGAATAAATTGATTTACCGCTTGCCTTTGAAACTTTTCTTTCAGTCGATACACCACCGACAAGTAGTACAATTTTAATTTCGGAATTTTGCATAAGTGTATACCATTTTATATCATTAATTCTATGGAGTTTCTATGCATACTTATTAATTTTAACTGAACGTTTTTTGATTTTAGCATAGAGGTGACTACGCATTAAGGTCGACTTTCGATTTTTTCGATTATACGAATATTACTCATACCGTCTTCACCGCTTACTAAGGGAATTTTATTGTTCAAGAAAGATTTTTGCACCGACCTGATGACGAAAGCAATCTTATTGAATTTTTTTCTGAATACCATTTTAGCCTGTCCCTTCAGATCGATCGTAATTTTAGTAACAAGATTTCGTTTATCAATATTACTTTCAACATTTATTATACCATTTAGTCCAATAATATCGAGACGAATAAACGGTTTTTTTGTATCGTAAGACACGTTAAAAATTCCATATCCCCCGTTTACAAATCTAAAAATTGCTGCCGCAAAATCGTCCACTTCGCTTTTATATATAACATTATCAATAATCCCTTTTATATCGGATACTTCACCACCAAAATAACGCATTAAATCGATAACGACCGCGCCAGTATCCCTCAGTACTCCTCCTCCACTCAGGTCTTTTTTAAATCTGAAATTATCTGCCGGTGGCATATCGATATGATACGAAGCATTTATTGAGACAAGTTTACCTAAAATATTTTTATCGATTAATTCTCTAACTTTTAATATCAATGGATGAAAACGATGAATATGATTTATAGCAAACTGAACATTATTTTCTTTACAAACCCTGACCATTTCTTCAGCTTGAGTAGAATTAAGAGCAATTGGTCTTTCGCAGAATACATGCTTGCCTGCTTTCGCAGCTTCGATCACTTGATAATAATGGTCGCTATTTCTACTGGATATATAAACAGCATCGATGTTTGAATTTAAGAATTTTTGATAATCGTCAAAAAAATTCGGAGCACCGAACTTCAAGGCGATTTCGTGAGCTCTATCTAAACTATGGCTGTAAACCGAGATTAATCGACTTCTTTTTACAATTTGAAGGGAAGGCAAAAAAACATTTTCCAAAAAAGAACCACACCCTGCTACCCCCCATCTCAGTTTACGGGGTAAAGGTACCTTTAGATTAATATTTCTTGGCGTAGGCATTTCAGAAACCTAATTTCTTCATTAATAATTTAATCGGTTCTGAATTTTGCATTATATAGAAATGGATTGCCGGAACATTATTATTAAGCAATTCTTCTACTTGTTTGTATACCCAATTAATACCTATTTCAAGTGCATGTTCCGGTTTGGCAGCTTCAAGTTCCTCTGACAATTCTTTGGGGATGTCGATGAAAAAGTTCTTTGGCAAAGAATAAGCGTGTTTTTTGGATGTAATGATTTTCAATCCTGGGATAATCGGAACGTTGATACCCTCCTGTCTACAAAGTTTTACATAGTCGAAATAATACTTATTATCAAAGAACATTTGAGTTACAATATACGAAGCGCCTGCTTCAATTTTGGCTTTTGTATATTTAATATCTGAAATGAGATTTGGAGCCTCATAATGTTTTTCGGGATAGCCGCTTGTACCAATGCAAAAATCCATCGGCTCGGCATTTAGTAATCCTTCTTCGAGATATTTCCCTTTATTTAAATCGTTTATCTGTTTAATTAAATCGATCGCATATTCATTAACACTTCGACCAAACTTCAATGGTTTTCTAAAACCATTATCGTCTCCTCGAATTGCGAGCACATTATCAATCTGGAGATAATGTAACTCAATTAAAAAATCCTCAGTTTCTTCTTTAGTAAATCCGGTACACAGCACGTGAGGCACGGCGTCGATGTTGTACTTATTCTGGATTAGAGCACAAATTCCAAGCGTTCCAGGTCTTTTCCTTTTTACTTTCATTTTAATTTCGCCGCTCGGAGTCTCTTCATAAATAACTTCTGCCGGATGACTTGTGATGTCTATAAACGGGGGATTGTATTTGACTATATCATCCAGAACATTTAATAACTCTTTAATATCCCCTCCTCTTTTGGGAGGAATAATTTCAAAGCTAATCAATGTGTCTTTTGATTTTTCAAGATGTTCTATTACTTTCATCTTATCCTGCTTAATTTGTTCTAACAAATTTACTATTTTTAGAATTAATTATATACGCTAATCAGATTGACCTGCTTTCAATATTAACTTATGAACTGATTTCATCTCAAATTCTTTTTCATTTATTGGAACGATATGATACTTTCCCTTTAACCACTTCTCAGTCATATCTTTATAATGAGGACTTATAAAATTTCCCGATTGACCCGTCGGCATTATAAATTTAATATAGTCCGGATTTGCAAAATCGTAGATATATCTCATCGATGGGCCTAAAATATTTTCGAACGGCTTATCTTTCTTAATTAATTCTGTTTGTCCATTATCAAACAATGTTACAAAAGAATATTCAGTATTAAAAACTGTAGTGCCATCACCACCTATTGAATATGGCCCTATGTCAATTAACTTGTCTATTAACGATGAAACTCCATGGAACAGATGCTTGAACGTAACGGTGTGCATTTTTCCCCATTGCCAATTCACAGGATTTTTTCCGTAATTAGTTTCAAGATAGCTTAGAGCATCGACCAAACTTTTTCGTAATATATCGTCTTTATTTTCGATGCGGGAAGTTTTAAGGTCGTCGAATAAAAAACTATCACCCTTTTCAAGTAATTCGTAAATTTTTCTGTAAGGTACATTTGCAAGCATAACATATTCTTTAATCAGCTCTGTTCCTAATTCGTCTTCGAAAGTATTCTTAATAAGAAAATAGAGAAAAGTAGAATAAATTGCTGGAGTTTGACTGCCTGGATGCATATTATAATCCCAGTTTTGCAATAGATCGAGTGCAAGCATAAGATTAGCATCCTTTACTTTTACTTTTTGAAAGGCTTTCAATAAATTTTCTGTAACAAACTTAGCATAGGGCGAAACAAAATCCATTTGATAATTTCGGAAGTCGTCGGGAGTATGCAATCTTTTGGAATCGAGCAGCTGTGTTATCCGTTCAATACGGGACGATGGTTCCCAGATATTCGAAATATGATAAGGGAAAGATCGAATTGTTTTATTGTTTGCCGATGCAATAAATCCATTTTCAGGATTAATAAGTCGGGGCATAAAATCGTAAGAAACAAAACCACTCCAATCCGAGTCTCCAACTGTTCCGTCGTATATCAATGTCGGACTTGTATTCTTGCGTAGCGGTAACAATACTGCACAGATGTAACCGATATTGCCGTCTTTATCAGCATAAATAAAATTTTGTCCTGGCACATTAAAATATTTCAGAGCCGCGACAAACTCTTCTCGATTTTTTGCCCGGTTAATTAAAATGGAAGAGAGCATTTCGTTGGTAAAATCGTTACCTGTCCATCTCATACTAATTTTGAGATTTGTATTTTTTTTGTTTATGAGACGGTATGGATGAATATCAGAAATAATCGGTCCACGATGTGTTCTTCTTATAACGAATTTATAGAAGCCTTTATCTTTGATGTAGATGGAATCCGTTTGGGTATCGAGTTCCTGCCACTTTCCGTCGACCAGATAACGATTGTTAAGTGTATCGACTTGTTCGATATAAAAATCGGAATCGTCTGCCATTACATTAGTCATTGCCCATGCAATATTCCGATTTTTTCCGATAACGACAGAAGGCAAGCCCGGCAGGGTAAATCCTTCGGCATTCCATTCATTCGATCTAATCAATGCAAAGTACCATTTACCAGGAGCGGAAAAAGCCAGATGTGGATCGTTTGCAATAATTGGTTTTCCCGTTGCAGACCTTTTTGCCGAAATTACCCAGCTATTAGAGCCAATGTGAGTACCGTTAAAGCCAATAAAATTTCTAAATTCCCTATCGGTTTTAATTAATGCAAGAGGTACTTCAGAGTATCTATTAAGTCGGTCATCAATTATGAAAGGAGCATTTTCAGGGTAGTTAGGCAATAGCTCCGTTGCCTTCTCTTTACCTAATTTTTGTACTATGTGTGCAAAAGCCACGTCTGACCACCAGCTGAGATTTAATTCCCATGCCATCATCTTTGCCATTATCAAGCAATGTTCAGGTCTCCATCTATACGGTTCGTAACCGAGTAAACCAAATTCTACCGGGTATTTGCCTCTATATTCTTCGATATATTTATTGACGCCGTTTGAGTAAGAAATCAATATTTTTTTCGTAGTCGGATCAATTCGTTTATAAGATTCGTATGCGTTCCTGGCAATTCCGACGGTGCGAAACATCAAGTCAAAGGCTGCGGTTTTTTCGCCGAATATTTCGCTAAGTCTGCCTTCTCCTGCTCTGCGTCCGATATCCATCTGGAATAATCTTTCTTGAGCATGTAGATATCCAAGTGTATAAGCGGCATCCTCTTGACTTCTGGCAATAATCATTGGCACTGCCATCGAATCAGTATATACAATCACGTCTGATTCGATCCGATTATTTTCTACAGTTCCGTCATATCGAGGCAGAGTTCTCTTAATCATAAAAAATGACACAAGAGAAATTACCACGAGAGTAAGGATCAAAAAAATTGTCCAACCAATTAAATGTTTTTTCAATTTTTTCATCATTGCGCCTCAAAATAACAATCCAAAAAATAAAAAAATAACAAGTCTGTTATCGTCAAATTTAATATTAACGACATTTTTTTTATGTTGCATAATATAAAACAGCGGAATAAAGATGGGCGAAATTACACTTATACTATTTGGTTTGGCAGTTGTAGTTTTATTCTTATTGATACTAAAAAAATTATCAGGAACAAAAGAAGAACCAATAAAGGAGGAGCTCGACAGAATCGATCGATCGTTCAGGGACGAAATTGCTCGCAACCGAGACGAAGTTTCAAAAAGTCTTAAAATGCAACGGGAGGAGATAAGTTCTTCGATTAAAAGTTTTAGCAGAGATTTATCCGAAAGATTTTTTGAGATCGCAAAGATGCAAAAAGATCAACTCGATCTCTTTGCAAAACAACTTTACCAGTTAACACAGACAAACGAACAAAAATTTGATACACTGCAATCCAGAGTGGACGAAAAGTTGAAGGAGATAATTCAAAACAATGAAAAAAAACTCGAAGAGATGAGATTAACCGTAGATGAAAAGCTGCAAAGCACACTCGAAAAAAGGCTCAGCGAATCTTTTAAATTAGTAAGCGAACGACTTGAGCAGGTTTATAAAGGTCTGGGAGATATGCAGGAATTAGCTCGAGGCGTTGGCGATCTTAAGAACGTGCTCACAAATATTAAAACCAGAGGAACGTGGGGAGAAATTCAGCTCGAGAATTTAATCGACCAGATACTCACCAGAGAACAATATGAAAAAAACGTTTCGACAAAAAAAGGGAGCAACGAAAAAGTCGAATTTGCCATAAAATTGCCTGGAAAAAACAGTATAAAAGATGAGATCGTATGGCTTCCCATCGACGCTAAATTTCCTATAGAAGATTACCAAAGATTACTCGAAGCTCAGGAATCGGCAGATATCGAAGGCATAAATGACGCATCCAGGAGAATTGAAAATACCATAAAGAATGAAGCAAAAAAGATAGCTGACAAATATCTCGACCCGCCTCACACAACGGATTTTGCAATTATGTTCTTACCTATTGAAGGGCTTTATGCCGAAGTTTTAAGAAGACCAGGACTTGCAGAAAGTCTTCAGCGAGAATTCAGAGTTACCATAGCTGGACCGACTACACTTGCTGCATTGTTGAACAGTTTGCAAATGGGTTTTAGAACGCTGGCAATTGAAAAACGTTCAAGCGAGGTCTGGTCAATTCTTGCAGCCGTGAAAACAGAATTTGGAAAATTCGGAACAGTTTTAGAAGCTACTCAGAAAAAGCTACAAGAAGCTTCCAATAAAATCGAAGAAGCTGCGCGTTCGACGCGTAAAATCGAGCGCAAATTAAAGGACGTACAAGAATTGCCGCCTGAGGAAGGAATTAAACTACTGGAATAAAAGAATCCCACAGTAGCGTGGGATTCTAATTTTAACTCTTTCAGAATTTTAGCAGCCCTCTCTTTTCTTTCCGCCAGCTTTATTCATACTTGCCGCAGGCAGGGTTAGCTTAGGTAACGACTTCTGCTCTGTTGGCCTGGTGACAGACACAGTTCCATTTTCGCCTGAGGCAATTCTTGGTTCGCCCCCGAAATAAAAACTTACCTGTTTTAGTTTCTCGAATTCACTTTTCTCTTGATCGGAGGCGTCGGCTCTTAAAGTGGGATAAAGAACATTATTTTGCCAGCCCCGCATTCCATCCTTCAAGATATAAACTTTTCTATAACCGGCGCTCTTAAGTAAGAACCAGGTTTCTGCCGTAAGGATATCATCATCGCCATAAATTAATATTTTTTCGTTTTTCATTAAGCCGGCTTCCAGTATCGATTCTGATGAAACATTCATAGCACCGGGAATATGGTATTCATTAAATTTATCTTCGTTTCTGACATCAATAAGAGTAAAATCGACTTTTCCTTTAATAATCCAATCTGCAAGTTCAACTGGTTTGACAATATTTTTTTCTTTTCTCAGTTCGAGTGAAAGCTCCTTTGCATTTATTTTCACGTGTCTGTTATCCGAAGGATTACCGATAATCATGGCAAAGAATCCTAGCATAAATGCTATAAAAGCAAGTTTCTGTGGAGTCGAAATTTTATTCAACCAAGATTTCATTCTATTTCTCTCCCGGATTTAGTTTTCATTATTTTTTCGGTCCACTCTGCTAGAAGGAAAGCGGCAATTGCAATAACAACAACCAAGAAGACAACCATTCCGTGCGAAAGTCCCAGAAAATCAAAGAGGGTAACACTCCCCATCGCAGTTGAATTATAAAAGTCTGCTATAAACGGATAAATTTCGCCGAAGATGAAAATGCCAAATAACATTCCGAGTAAATAAATCATCCCGTCAATTCTACCAGTTGACGAGGATACAATCGAAGTGCCGGGGCAATAGCCGCCAATAACGAATCCGATACCGAGCAGCAAACCACCTACCAATTGAGGGATTAGATAAGTATCGGTAATATAGACAAGTGAAAGGTCAAGCCAGCCGATCCATGCAAGATAAAATAATCCGAGCATAGCAGTCACAATGGCTGTAAACATAACTTTGAGGACACGCATATTATAAAGGTAAAATTGAGCGGCAAGAATTCTTGCATTTCCGAATCCGCCTCGTTCGAGGGCAAATCCGAAGCCGATTCCGATTACAAAAGCGACAACGAGGCTGAAATCGAATCCGAAATAATCGAATTTATAAAAGGGCATCATAACCATTGTCTCCTTACAAAGTATGCAGTTAAATATCCACCGGCAAAAACTGCCAGCATAAAGACCCAGCTTCCGAGACTTAATAGAGCTCCACCTGTAAGCGCCTGACCACTGGTGCATCCGCGTGCCAGTTTAGCTCCGAAACCCATAATTGCACCTCCAACAAAAGCATATATCAATCGTGTCCTGTTACTTACATTCGGACCTTTTTCAATTGTTTTTTTGACACGATGTGCCAGAGTACCCGATAGAAATCCACCAATAGCCACACCTATTACTTCGAAGACTAACCAATCCTTGAGCGGATTTGTATTGCTGTCCCCCAGATAATTTTTATAGAATTCGTTCTGGGATGCATGTTCGGGGGCAACTTTTGCAACTCCAACAGCAACAAGAGTTGAAGCTGCACCTGAAGCTCCTAATCCTCTTCCCATTATTACAAATGCTGATAGAAGCACCAGTCCCAATCCGAATCCTACTAAATATGGATTCGAATACGGTTTTGATTTAAAGGTTCTTTCGGCGGTTTGTTCACTTAATTTTGGGGATATTCCTGTTACAGTCTCCATTTAGTTTCTCCTTTACAATGTCTTACTTAAAGTGTGCATTTAAATAATGGCTGTATTGACCAGCATAAACAATAATGAACCGAAGAATAAGTCCTCCAATAATTACCAGAATAGGAGCAACAGGCGTATGTTTAACTTTATGATTAACAGCCATCAATTGTATAATAAGCGGGATAACAATTCCAATGCCGATGATGAATACCCAAAATGCAGGTGCATAAATTCCGTCGATTAACAGTTTAGCAGCTTCAATGTGAACGGCCGAAGATGTAGAAAGACCAATAAGCATCAGTGAAATTACAAATAGTTCCATCGTAAGAAAACCGTTATCTGCTTTTGCCAGTAGTTCCCTTTCATAAACATTTTTTGCAATCATATGCACAAATGCAGCAGCAGTTGAAAGTCCCGATACAAGAAACAATACCGACAAGATCGAAGTATTCCACAGCGGCCGTGAACCCATAGTGCTCAACAAAACGCCGGTATAAATTCCGAGCATCCCGCCGAGTAGCATATTTGCCACTCCTATGTTTTGTATCAATCGTGAATGGGAGTTGATATATGTTGTAATTTTATTGAGAGCCGGGAACTTATCGACAAAAAATTTAGGCGGTCCCATCAACAAATTTGCAATAATAACGGGGTAGACCAGAATTAAGATCCACGCTCCCCACGACATTGGCGAAGTAATTCGGAAAGTAGTATAAAGTCTCCATACATATAACTTATGTTCCAAATCTAAAAAGAGAGCAAACATGCCGAGACTCAGAAGTAATAAACTTATTAAAGGTAATGTGTAACATGAACAGTTTGTTTCTTTATATCTTTTACTGAATAAAAAGTAGCCAGATATAATCATCATTCCTGCGACAAGACCGCCGAGGAATAGATAGACTGGTATTTCCCACCCCCATACATGCGTATATGGGTCGATTTGAAAATTATGACGGGTAGTAGTTAATTCCTGCATAAACTCCTCAGATTAAATAAAAAATACGAGGTTTCGTACCTGCCTCTGGCAAGAGAGTATGATATTGTCTTGAAGCAAGTAATTTACTTACTTCGCTTTCAGGATCGTCAAGATCGCCAAAATACATGCAATGAGTAGGACAAACCGAAACGCACGCTGGATCTTCTCCTTTTTCGACTCTGTGTATGCAAAATGTGCATTTGTCGGCGTACCCATCCGGATGGATAAAACGAGCATCGTAAGGGCAGGCAGCCAGACAGGCTTTACAGCCGATACACATATCGTGGTCGACGAGTACAACGTTGCCGACATCATGGACATGGCTTGCACCAGTTGGACAGCAAGAAACACACGGTGTATTATCGCAGTGATTACAGCGCTGCGATTGAATCTCTAAATGAACATCCGGAAATTTGCCAGTTGTTACCTGTACAATCCAATCCCTGTTATATCCTTCGGGTACGTTGTTCTCAGTTTTACAAGCTACTACACAGTCCATGCATCCAACGCATTTTTTTGTATCAATCACCATCGCATAACGAGCCATATTAAACCTCCGTCACAAAAGTTACAAAATTGACATTCATTCCGGTACCACCCATCAAGGGGTCGGTTTTATAGCGAGTAATAAGTTCCGAATCGCTGGCTCCTTTCAGATATGCTCTTTTAAGCATTCGTGAATTATGACCAAATCCGTGAACCATGTAGACGGAGTCCGGTCTTATCCTTTCGGTGGCTTTTACTTTTATTTTATTGCTCAAAACACCGTCCTGGTTTTTAAGGCGAATGTACTGACCATTTTTAAGACCCCATTTGTTTGCAACATCGCTATTGATCCAGATTTCATTTTCTTCCATCATATCCATTAAAATTGGATTTGATTGAGTTCTGGAGAACGAATGGACAGGCGATCTGCCAAATAACAGTCGATAATATCCCGGAGGCGGATCTTCTGGTTTTTCGTATCTTGGAACCGGATCAAACCCTGCTTGCAATAATTGAACAGAATAAAATTCCACTTTTCCTGAGGGTGTGTAGAATTCTGGCTGTATACCCTCCTCGATATAAATCGGCTGATCGTCGGCTGTAATAACACCTTCTTTTTTTAGCAGATCGAGACTGAGCCCAACATTTTTAAGTCTATAATCGAGATATTCTTCAATGTTTTTCCATGGATAATATTCATTAAGTCCCAATTTTTCAGCCAGTTTTTTTGCAATCCACCAATTCGGTTTTTGATCTGCTGGAGGATCGACAACCGGCTGTCTTAACGAAACAAAAGGTACTTTAAACGGCGACGTATGAAGATCATCGTATCGTTCTAAATAGATCGATTCGGGCAAAACAACATCAGCCCAGCCAGCAATTTCACTCGGTATCACATCTACAACCACTAAAAGATCGAGATTTTGAATTGCTTTAATAGTTTCTTCTTGATTCGGTAATGCATCGATTAGATTGGTGGCATAAACAAACCAGCCTTTTACTGGATACGGTTTGCCAGTTATTGTAGCTTCTCGAATTCCTGTTGTGATCTCTTCTGAGGCAAATGGGAATTTATTATTCGGATTATCGAGTTTCTCTTTAGTGGGTTTCGGATATGGAGGATAGGGATAGGGAGGAATCGGGAATTTTGCCGGGAAATAAAAGCCTCCTTTTCTGCCCCAGTTGCCGAGCAAAGCATTTAATAATGCTACTGCTCTCATCCTCTGGGTATCATTTCCATACCAGGTTACATGGCGTCCTGGATGGACTAACGATGCCGGTTTGAACATTGCCATAGTACGGGCAGTTTTTCTTATTAATTCAGGCTCAATTCCAGTTTCAGGATAAGCCCATTCGGGAGTGTATTGATTTATTTCTTCTCTGAACTGTTCGAAACCAAATCCATATTTATCGACGAATTCTTTGTCGTATAAATTTTCCGAAACAATAACATTCATCCATGCCAGTAAAAGTGCCGTATCTGTTCCAGGTTTTATTGGTAAGTAGTATTTAGCTTTCGAAGCAGCTACAGAAAAACGGGGATCAACGACAATAATTGTAGCATTTTTCTCAACTGCTCTTGCAAATTCCTGTGCCTGAGTGTTGTGCATGTTTTCACCCAGATGAGAACCGATCAGAACAAGACATTGTGCATTTTCGATATCAGTTTTTTCGGGCGAACCAATTGCATCGCCGAAAGTTAATTCGAAACCGACATCGCGCGGACCCCGGCATTGAGCAAACGAAGGCGCTCCGAAATTAATTGCACCGTAAGCTTGTAAAGTATGCTTCAGGAATGTACCACCAATTCCGTGAGAAAACATTGCAACTGATTCTGGTCCGTATTTTTCTTTAATATTTTTCATTCTTGAAGCGATGAAATCGAGCGCTTCATCCCAGGTTACTTCTTTCCATTTTTCCTCTCCACGTTCGCGCGTTCTGATCAAAGGCGCCCTAAGCCTGTCGGGATCGTAATGAGCACCTATACCGCCAGTGCCCCTGGGACATAATCTGCCATTGCTCAACGGGTCTTTTGGGTTACCTTCAATTTTCCAGAGTTTACCGTCTTTAACGTAAGCAATTGCGGCGCATTTCCAGAAACAGATATCACAATAAGTCGGAATTTTTTTAACGCCTTTCAATTTTTTTTCGTCAACTTTTGCGGCTCCTTTAATCACGGGATTCAAAGTGCTTGCCGCCGCAACAGCACCAACGCTAAATCCCGTTATTTTAAGAAAGCGTCTTCTTGAAATCGAATTCATTTGTTACCTCGATATCGATTTAATCAATTCTTTTATTTCACCGCACTGGGTGTACTTATTATATACATCACATTTTCTGCAATCCTTTTCTGCGCACATTGTACGTGGATGCGTTATATTCCAGCAAGGTTCCCCATGTGATTTATATGACTTGCAGTTCTGTCTATCTTCTTCAGAACAATTGACAATTTCCCAGCAAGGAATTAAAGAATAAATGCTCTTAATTCCGTTAATACTAATTTTAGAATCGTTGATTGCTTTTCGAATACATTCAATTCTTTCGATATCAGCTTTTGAAAAGAGGCGTTGTTTCGATTCTTTTTTATATGGAATAATCAAACCTTCTCTTTCGTACATTCTCAATGTGTGAACCGAAATGCCAATTATTTTGGCAGCTGTACCTATCGGAAAAATTGGTTCGTACCTGTCTATTTGCTCAATCATTTTTTTTTCTAAATAATCTATATTTATAAATATCAATAATCTTGCCATTTATAAATATGCTGTAGTTAGATTTTTAGATATAGCTTTTGCCGTAATTAAGAATTTTTGATATTAAGGAATTCTGAGTTTGAGAAATAAAAGACCTTTGCTCTTTTTATTCTATTTGAGTAGCACCCGAATTGATAATGCGCATAATTTCTTCGAGTTCTAAATTATCACAAAGCTTTCAGTTAATTGGGTATTATGCATTTCGGCGAGATCTGCTTGAGCAGGGCATCGAAATCTTCAAGAGATTTTTTCATTATTTGGGAATCGGATGAATGGCAAGTCAAACATGCCCCGACTTTTAATATTTTCTTTTGCTCTTCGAGATTAAATGGACGATAATTTTTCCTAGTCGTAGCAACTAACTTCGGCTCGGCTAAGAATGCAATCCAGGCGTCCTGCGGTAAATTATCATAAACAGAGGAGGCATACAAAGGAGAAAATTTCCATTTACCCGACTTGCTAAGTTCTAATTTTCCCCTGCCGTAACCAATAGATAGCGGATTGAGATGGCACGATTCACAACTTCTGGATTCTTTACGTATGGTATGTGAAAAGGCAGGTGCATATAATCGCTTAAAAATAATTTCATCTTTTTGACTTTTGTTATCCCTGTCAATGCTTATAATCATTCCAGGCACAAATGTCGTTATCTTCTTACCATTCTTCAATTCGGCAACACCTAAAACTGGAGGTTCAGACAAATATTCACCTGCATGTTCGATCCATTCTCCTGAGGAAAACTTCTTTTCGAGGTGGTCATAGGCGCTTGAGCTTTTATCGTATTCGGTGTGACATCCAATACATTGCGTAGCCCATGATGTGTGGCATGTTTGACAATCGAGGTTCTTGTGAGCCTTATCCTTGATGCATTGTTTTAATGGTGGCAAAGCTTCCGCAATGTTACCATTTGCTTTCTTAATCAACATTACTTTACCGTTTTCCATATAAACATTCGGGATTGGTAAACTATTTTTCCCCGTAAGAAGATAGTTTTTCGAATTGTCAAAATTTCTCAGTTCAGAAATTTTTTGAGATTCGTAATCAAAGTTGTCTACCGTAACTGTTTTGCGCTCACCATTGTTATGACAGTCAAGGCATTGTATTTCGGTTTGAAGTTCTTTATGAGTGTAATAATTTCCGTCTCCCATTACTTCTGCAGAAAGATGACAATCGATGCATAAAAGACCTTTTTCAAAATGGACGTCTGGCAACATTTTTTTAAAGACCCTTCCATCTTTCAATTGACGCAGTTCGATAGGTTCATTTAATGTTGTTTCGTTTATTTCTGCCCAGCCTTCATAATTCGTAGAAATTCTCCCCGACCTTGAATGGCACCCAAAACAATTTTTGTTGCTATTTGGAAGTTTAAGTGTCGGATGAAATTTATTTATGAATCCGACTTTATTTTTAGTAAACAATTTTAATTCTTCGGCAGAATTCTTCGTATAACTCAGATGGCAAGCCAGGCATCCGCCTCCTCTCGATTCTTCGTCTATTTCTCCAAATTCTGTTTTTTCGTTGCCCAGGTGACACGAAGCGCATAAATTGCGGAGGTGACTTTCTGCTGGCGAAAATCCGATTTCCGAAATATGGCTTAGAGAATCAGGCGAGGTCGATTCATTAAAAACAAATTTATTTACACTTACCATCCCGCTTAATGTAGTCATTATCGAACTATTTACACGTCGTACAATGTCCGGATGGCATTGTGGAGAGCCGCAAGTAATCCCGGCGTTTGAAAGATTGCCTGGTATTAAAATTATATTTTCGTGGGCATCTTCTTTCTTTAAACTAAATGGATTGCCGCGATGGCATGAATAACAACCCAGTGCGGTAATGCTGTGCGCTTCGGAAAATCCTTCGACTTCGGAATGACATGAGATACAACTTTCATATCTATTCCCGACTTTGCTGAGCTTTTGGTATATCGTATCAGTTACCGAAAATAAATCTGTTAATGAAATAGGATTATTATAAGTGAAATTATATTTATCGTTCAAGGCGTATTCGAAACGCCAATTTTCCCCTCTAAAATAAAATCCAATTATCGAAAGTATTATATAAACGACGAAAAAAAACGCCAGCGTTTTTTTAAAAAAGAGATTGATTTTCTTATGAAATATCCGCTGCAGGTAAATTATCAGCAGGAAAGACACAACGAAAACCAGAAAAATTACTGGATAATTTAGCCAGTGCAAAAACTCCTGAACTCCCACCAGGTACCATGGTCCTTTAACAACAGGGTTAAATCCATCGTGTATTACAGGCGGTAAGATTAATGCGATTATAATAACAGATATGAGACTAAAAAAAATTGATTTTGACTGAGGCCAAAAACTTTTTACATGTTCTATTATAAACAACAGCATAAATACTGTTGCAGTAGCTGCATGGTTAATATAGAGTAGTTGCAGGTCGTCGAAACTGCCCATAAATAGGAATGATATTTGGGTACCAACTATTGGTATATTCTCGAGTAGGGTTTTAAATATGTTATGAGCTTGAAGACCGTCTGCGTCGGCCTTGAGTATAAAACCGCTCAACATTAGATATATCACGAGAATTATACTAAGCGTAAGCCTGAGCCACACATTTTTTGGCACTCTGTATTCAGTCGACAATCTCAAATGGTCCCAAAAATGAATTATGGTTAAGACAAGAAAAAATTGTGAACTCCAGTAATGGAGACTTCGTAAAAAATTAAAGCGGGGCAACAATAATATTTGAGTTACCGATTCGTACGGATTCATAACATCGTAAGGTATAGCAAGCAGTATACCACTTACTACTGCTATCAAAAACATGCCAAAAGCAAGCTGACCGAATGTAATTCCAAAAACTCTCAAATATTGTTTTTGTTCAGACATAAACGTAGAGTTTCTTCGTGTTTTTATCAGAGTGAATTACGAGTTTATTTAATGATTTGACAGCCGGTCCTTTAACTACCTCTCCACCAAAGTTATATTCGGAACCGTGACAATTGCATACAATTTTATTGTCGATATTTCTATTTAATAAACAACCAAGATGTGTACACCTTGCTTCAAATGCATTAATACTTTTACTCTGTTTAATTACGATAACATTTCCAATGAAATTGACACCTTCGTTCAATTCATCAGGAATAAATATCTTATTGACAGCATACCGTTTCCGTTTATCATCCACTACTAGAGCAGTCAAAAGTATTAGGAAAAGGCCGAAGATTTTATTTAACATTTTAAAGAATTTTCTTCTTGTCATTTTGATCTCGTATGATTCAAAATAAATTTTCGCGGACGTAATCGAGGTCCGTCTCTTTTTCTATTTCAAATAATAGGTCGCGGAAATAAAATTTTTCGAAACTGATGTCGACTATCTCCGCTGCAATTCTGTCGATAAAATTTTCAAAGTGAAACGTAAATTCTTTTTTCCCATCGTATAATTTCATGGCATTAATATTATCTTCTACGATTAGATTCA
Organism: Melioribacter sulfuriphilus; assembly: GCF_051488685.1. Taxonomy (NCBI): domain Bacteria; kingdom Pseudomonadati; phylum Ignavibacteriota; class Ignavibacteria; order Ignavibacteriales; family Melioribacteraceae; genus Melioribacter; species Melioribacter sulfuriphilus. The sequence goes on along the minus strand of NZ_JBPSEH010000004.1, from coordinate 65,678 downwards.
ACAAAGGTAAAATGGATCTTGAATAAATTCCTGTTTGATAACAAATTTTATCTCCCGATGAGACCAACAGATTACCCTTTTTTGACTTCATGAATTTAATAAAACCATCAGTAATAAAGGGAAGCAAACAACTTGTCAAAAAAATCTCGTTAGCGTCGACTTGATTCAAGGCAGTGTAGATTGCCGATACCATCCCGAGTGCTTCGGCTTTGTTTTTTATTACGGAATAGTCATTATATATCTCCACCGGTGTTTTTGAAGCAATAATATCAACTTTTTCGAAATGCGATTCGAGGCGTGCGTGAATTAGATCCAACAAAGTGCTTTCGCCAATTTTAAGACTAATCGATTTTTTATGTATCTCAACGTCGGGTATGTAAATAAAGGCATTTTTAATGTTCATAAAAAACAAATATAAAAAGGCAAGACCTCAGCATGCATTCTGCGCCGTTAAATATGATGCCAGATAATTTCGTCTTTATTGAAATCGTTATTGTCGAAAGCTCCGTGCATCAGAATTTTTTTAATTTCTTCTTTGCTCATGCTTGCCGAGTCTTCCAGTTGTTCAAATAGTTCTCCAATATAACCCCGAATAATATAGAAATTACCCAGATCGAAAAAGTTGTTTAATATTGTTACGTATTCCATAATCTGGGAGAAGTCGAATTCACCCTCTTCATCACTTAAACCAAAAAGCTCTTTTTTCCAGGCAATAAAACTCCAGAAAACTTTTTTAGTAATATAAAGCGCATAATTTACTTCGGTAAGAGGAAAACCTTCTTTAAATCTTTCGGCACCTACCTTTTCGAAATATTTTTCGGCTTTGTCGTTAGAAGCACCAGTCTGAAGCCATTCGATTAAATTTTCGAATACCCGTTCTTCACGCGCTATTACTTCCTTTTCAGAAAGTCTTTGGTAGTTTTTCATCAGCTCAGTTTTCTTTATCTGTTCATAATAGGCATGTGAAATCTGTTGAAGATTTGCTCGAATAAAATCGATTATATTCGCAAAATTCATATTCCCCTCCTAATTTTTGCTTCAATATAATTGTTTTAATTTAGGAGGTCAACAGACACGGCTTAATGATCAATTGAAATTGTATTCCTTGTAGACAATATAAAGAGAATCTGGAACAGGATTTTGAATAAGCCACTCAGATCTCATTGCCATCTCAATTAAATCTTTCGTTACCTCAGAAGGTGACAGCGTCGAACTTATGATTTCGGTTTTAATTGGTTTGCCTTTATAATCAATCCAAAGCTTTAGCATCAATCTACCTTCAACTTTGATATTATCAGAAGGCACAATTTCGCTTATCTGGATTGGAGAAACATTATATGGATTATAATTGGAAGTTTTCTCATCCCTTTTTTCATTAGCAGCATTGTCGTATTGCGACATCTCAATATCCTCCAGCAATTCTAATTCTTCATTTATTATCCCAACACTCAAATTTACTTTAGCAGGTCTAAATAGAGAAACGTCTTTCCACTGCACAGTATGCGGAATTGAAATCAAATTTATAATACTATTGTCAGTAAAAATTACAGCAGTTTTCTTCTTCTTAAAAGAAGGGACTGAAATAAAAATAATAATAGTTATAAGTAAACTGATAGAGAGTGCAATCTTAAAGTTTTTTGAATACTCTTTTGTCAAATGTTTATAGTTCATCGGCTAAAAAATTTTTCCATATTTTATAAAGCTCGAACGTTGCTCGTACATCCCTGCTACAGTAAGAAGCAATTTCTTTTATTTTACCAGCACGATATAATTCGTTTATTTCCATCCCTGTAATTCCTCCATCTTTCGGAGAATTTATCCCAAATGAATGGCAGTAAAAATCGAGGTTGAATTTTTTTGTTAGTCCATAAAACGTAAATTGTTCCAGGAGATCGACGTGCAATTTAGTATCGTAGCGGCGTGAAATAAAATTTCTGGTGGGTTTTATTCCGAGCATTGCTGACCGAAGCATTAAGAAAGGGATATCGAATGACCTTCCATTAAAAGTAATAACGCCGTCAACTTTATGAACATAATTCCAGAAAGTTCTGAGCATTTCATTTTCGGTCATACCTTTATAATTAACTGTTCCATCTTCATTATGCCATTCTTCATTTTTTTCCGATTCAAATAAAATTTGAGAATGCTCCGATACGGTATTCAACATACCGATAACAATAACTTTTGCTGTGAATGGATAAAGATTCAGGTAACGCTTAGCTTCCTCGATTTTTTCCGATCTTAAAATTTCATCTTTTTCCTGCTCAGCATATCTTAGAAGAAATTCCTGTTGTGATTCGCCGAGGCTTTCAAAATCGTAAGCGGTAGTTTCGATATCGAATACGAGGTTCATATTTCGACCTCATAATTTCGACGTTAAACTAACAAAATATCAGGCAATCTGCTCAATAATTTTTGCGGCTTCTAAAATTTCTTCGCCATCAACATCCATATGCGTTACGGCTCTAATTATTCCGACCTTCCCAGTTCCAAGTAACAGACCTTTTTCTTTACATTTTAAAATAAAATCTTCAGCAGATAATCTAAGTGGAGAAAACATAACAATATTTGTTTCAACAAGCGAAGTATCGATTTCTATAAATTTATTTTGCGCTAAAAGTTCTGCAAATTTTTTGGCTTTGAGATGGTCTTCTTTTAATCTTTCGATATTATTTTTCAAGGCATAAATTCCTGCTGCTGCTAAAATTCCGACCTGCCGCATTCCCCCGCCCCAGGCTTTGCGAATCCGGAAAGCTTTCTGGATCGTATCTTTTCTACCTGCTATAATTGACCCAACAGGAGCGCCCAGACCTTTGGAGAGGCATACAGAAACGGTGTCGAAATACGCTGCATATTCCGATGGTTTTATACCTGTTTCCACGTAAGCATTCCATATTCGTGCACCGTCAAGATGCATTGACAGATTATATTTACGCGCAAGTTCGGAAATTGATCTAATATTTTCAATCGGGTTAATTGTTCCACCAGCTCTGTTATGCGTGTTTTCAATTTCGATAACTCTGGTGCGAGCCATATAATAGGCACTTTCCGGACGTATCAGAGGTTCAATTTGGGTAGCAGTAAAAATTCCCCGTTTATCACCTTCAACAAGAGATAGTTGTAATCCACTAAGAGCCGCAGGCGAACCCGATTCGTACTGAAATATGTGGGAATCCTTTTCACAAATTACCTCGTCGCCTGGATTAGTTAATACATTCAAACAAATTTGATTCCCCATCACACCACTCGGCACAAATAGAGCGGCTTCTTTACCCAGTAATTCTGCCGCATATTCTTCTAATGAATTAACCGTAGGATCTTCTTTGTAAACATCGTCGCCCACTTCGGCGCTGCACATAGCTTTTCGCATTTCTTCAGAGGGTTTTGTGACTGTATCGCTTCTTAAATCAATTACTTTTTTCATTTTTGATTACCTTTTTTATGATAAACAATATAAATGTAAATCCCGAGATTAATGATGCAATCGTAGGAAACAAAAGTGGATATCGTGTAAAGAAAGTTACATCGTTACGTAGTTCGGCATTGCCCGTTAAATATGTCCTTTCAAAAAGGTTGGTTTGAGATACTGTTCTTCCAAGCGGGTCGATAATACAACTTATTCCGCCGTTAGCAGCTCTTACCAATGTACGTCTGTTCTCAACAGCTCGAAGTTGTGCAAATTCTTTGTGCTGAAAAGGACCGCTTGAATAACCGTACCAGCTGTCATTCGTAACAACTACGAGCAATTCTGCACCTCTGTTGACAAATTTTGAAACAAAGTAAGGATAAATCGATTCGATACAGATTACACCTGCAACTTTCAAAAATTTATTGGCTTCGAAAATTTTAATTTCTTTACCTACATTCCAGCTCGATATACCGACCTGCCATGTAACAAATTTACCGAGTAGTGGTAATTCCTCGAGAAACGGAACTCTTTCTCCAAAGGGCACGAGCATAATCTTAGCATATTTTTCTGTATGATTGGTAAAAGGGGCAAAAAACAAAATCGAATTATAGGAAGTGTATTTAAGTCCGCTTGCAGTTTGTTTTGCATCTTCGGGTATATTATTCTTTGTCAAAAAGAAATTTATATCCGGCATACCTGTCATTAAATAGACATTATTCATGTCGCAAAATTCGTGTATTTTACTGACCTCCTTTTCATAGTTTCCCGATAAAAGATAAACCGGCAGTGCAGATTCCGGCCAGATGATTAGTTTTGCATTATCCTGAACAGCCTTTTCCGATAATTTTAGATAGATTTGCAATTGCTCATCGAGATTGCCGGCTTCCCATTTTTTCCACGGATTGAGGTCTGGCTGGATTAATCCAACTCTTATTTTCTTACTGGAAGGCTGGTAAGTTTTAACTTTCAAGGTGCCATAAATAATTACAAAAATAAAAATGAGCGACGCTGCTGTGGAATAGTAGATAAATAATTTTTTATTTCTTTCTCTTTCCTGAATCGACAGATAAAGAAAAACATTTATAAATAATATGATTAATGTCAATCCGTATGATCCTACAATATCTGCAATCTGAATAAAGTAATTGAATTTTACAACACTATTTCCAAGTGAAAGCCAGGGAAATCTGAGATCGGTAATCGAATAGAGAAACTCGAACTCCAACCAGAACAAAGGAAACAATAGAAGAGATGTTTTTTTACTGAATACCTTTCTTGAAAAATAATAAAGTGTGGAAGGGATAAGATAGAGCGCAGGATTGACAAAAAGCAGTAGTAGCCCAGAAATCATCAGAAAGGGGTCGGCTTCTTTTGTCCAGCTACCTACCCAGTATAATGTTATTAAGCTGAAAATGAAATTCATTAAATAACTTATTCGATTAATTCCACCGAGAGTATACCGATTTTCGATTACTTTGAAGTACGGTATAAATGCAAAGAAAACAAATACAGGCGCCGGCAAGGGTGGAAAAGACAATCCAAGCAATAATCCAGCAAGAATTGCCAGAAGTCGTTCTTTTTTCAGTGTAGATTTTTCTTGAGGAATAAGAGCTTTTCTATACTTCGGAAAAAATTTCATAAGTCACTAATCCTGTTGGGTTAGTTTTTCTTTTTTCTATTAAAATAAACCACTAAGGCTGTAGCGACAATTATAAACGTTATTATTAATCCAACATTTGAATATGTGTTTAATATTCGATCGATAAGTTCGACATTATTTCCTATTGTATATCCCAGTATGGCAAGAAAAATATTCCACAACAAAGAACTTACGAAAGCATAGAGGATTGTTTTCAGGGGTTTTAGTTTATGCAGTCCTGTAAAAAAGCTGATAACAGCGCGAGTACCCGGTAAAAAGCGGTTTATTAAAATTAACTTATAACCGTATTTATCGAACCACCTGTCGGCTTTATCGAGTGATTCTTTTTTTATAAACTTAAATCTACCATTACGAATAACACTGTCGCCCAGTTTTCTGCCGATGTAATACATAGTAATATATCCGATGCCACTGCCGAAGCTTGTAATAACTACGAGCGGCAGAAAATCTATTGTATTGTTTACGATCAGAGTAGCAGCAAACACAACGGCGAAATCACTTGGAGATGGAGGAAATATATTCTCTATAAATCCGAATAAAAACATGAAAAGATAAATCAAAGTGGGGTCGAGCGCGGCAATGTATGAAATAAATTCTTCGAGCATTAAGATTCTTTCCTTGTAAGAAGAACAGTGGCATACGCGGCAATACCTTCTCGTCTGCCTGTAAAACCGAGTCGCTCGGAGGTTGTTGCTTTAATCGATATACGGTCTGCATCAATTTTCAGTACCGACGCAATTTCGTTTTGCATAAGCGAAATATAAGGTGATAGCCTGGGTAGTTCTAATACAAGTGTCGAATCGATATTATTCACAACGTAACCTTTATTTCTAATCAATACGTTTGTTTTATCCAGTAAAATTTTGCTGTCAATATTTTTATAATCATTACTTGTATTTGGGAAATGCTTTCCGATATCTCCCAGCGCAAGTGCTCCCAGCATGGCATCGCAGATTGCGTGTAGTAGAACATCCGCATCCGAATGCCCTTCCAGACCAAATTCGTAAGGAATGACAACTCCCCCCAGCACCAATAATCGGTCTCTCGAGAAACGGTGCACGTCAAAACCAAATCCAATTCTGTAGTCTTGCACTAATATCTTATCTCGAATTTTGTGAATTCATTATTAGGTTCTAACCATTTGATTGCAGCACTTTTAACATCCGACATTGGTGGTCCAATCTTAAGTGAATTGAACAATTCTTCTATTTTATATTCCTCCCCTTCTACAACTGTGAGTACCTCGCCTGTATAGAGATTTTTTACGTATCCTTTCAGTCCAAGTTTTTGTGCATGGCGCAATACAAAATACCGAAAACCAACGCCCTGTACGAGTCCTTTAACAATAATTTCGGCTCGCTTCATTTTTTTACTATTATTTTCCTGTGTTAAAATAATAATCGTAGACTTCAGATATTATCAATCCGCTGAATATAAAAATACCGCCAGCGATTCCAAAATTAGTGATTTTTTCATTGAGTATAAAGTAAGCAAATAGAGCCGCAAATATCGGTTCAAATGAATAAATAATCCCTGCTTTCGTAGGGCTTACTTCTTTCTGAAATCTTGTTTGCAATCCGAAATTTACAAACGTAGCCAGCACCGACGTATACAGAATTCCGTTAATCAAATTGCCGTTAATATTTAAATAGAAAGTTTCAAAACTAACGGTGTGAAAAGAGATAGCAGCTAACCAGGCAAGGAGAGCAACTGTAATCAACTGCGAAAGAAAAAGAAGCCAGAAATCGTGGCCAGGCGAAATGATGTCCATATAAACTACATGGAGCGCAAAAAATAGAGCACAGATTAATGTTAAGTAGTCGCCCAAATTAAAATCCTGTCCAAAATTTTCCAGAAAACTTGACGGAGTAGAGCTTCCACTTGACAGAAGAATAATTCCGAAGAAAACCAGTAGTGTGCCTATCAATGCTCCTTTTGTCGGTTTCTTCTTTTCAATTAATAATTGCAAAGGAGGTATCATTACAACTAGCGAACCGGTAATAAATCCCGATTTGGTAGCGGTAGTATATTTAAGTCCGACTGTCTGAAAAGTAAATCCGAGAAAGAGAAAAATCCCAAGCACAAAACCAGAACGAAATGCTGAACTGCTAAATTTGTAACGTTTGTAGAGAAGTAGAGTAATTACCAATAAGGATGCTATGGAGAATCTCAAAGCAATGAAAAGCATTGGGTTGATATCGTTTATAGCTTCTTTTACAATGACAAATGTACCACCCCATATAATTGTCATCAACAAGAGCGCACCTTCGCCTAAAAAATGAGCCGGGGTAAATTTATTTTTCATCTGGCTTGTTATAACCGAATAATTTGAGCATTTGAGGATTGGAACGCCATTTTTCTCTCACTTTTACGTAGAGTTCGAGATAAACTTCCCTGCCGAGGAAAGCTTCGATAGCCTCTCGGGCTTTTTTGCCAAGTTTTTTTATCATCTCGCCTTTCGCACCGATTATTATCGGTTTTTGAGTCTCTTTTTCAACAACTATCACTGCTCTTATGTAATCTTTGGCATTCTCACGTTCTTTGAATTCTTCAATAACAACTTCCGTACTATAAGGAATTTCCTCCTGATACATTTCAAAAATTTTCTCTCTGATAATTTCGGAAACGAAAAATCTTTCGCTGGCATCGCTCAGCTGGTCGTCTGGAAAATACTTTGGATGTTCAGGTAAATATTCAAGGATTGAATCGATAACCGTTTGAAGATTATAATTTGCCGTAGCTGAAATCGGTATTATTTTTTCGAACATATCATTTTTTTCCAGCTGCCTTATAAGAGCTTCAACTTCATTTTGGGAAACAAGATCAATTTTATTAATAAGTAAGAGTTTTTTAATCGATTTATCTTTCAAAAGTTCATACACCCTTTCATCCGAAAGTGTACGTTGTCCCGTAGGATCAGTAGAAATATCGATCATAAACAACAACAAATCTGCATCTTTGACTGCTTCGATGATGTAGTCATACATTCTTTCCTGCAGTAAATATTCGGGATTCAGAATTCCCGGTGTATCCTGAAAGATTATCTGGTAATTTTCGGTAGACAAAATGCCAATAATTTTTTTCCGGGTTGTTTGGGGTTTATTTGTTGTAATCGACAGTTTTTCGCCTATTAATGCATTCATTAAAGTCGATTTTCCTACATTCGGTTTCCCGATAATCGAAACGAATCCTGCTTTTACGCTCATAGTACTCCTATTTTTTCTTGCAAAGATAATAAAATTTAACGACGCCCGGATGGCTTATTAACAATAACATAAGTGAGTCATTCAATAACAATTATACACTTACAAAGGGACTGTAAGCAGAAATTATAATAACTCAGTATGTAAGTATTTGGATAATCGGCAGTTGTGAATCATAGGTCTTTTAATTTTTTTCGGAAGCGTCGGTGAGTTTCATTCATAATATATAGAATAGTAAGGGCAATCAATGAAATCGAAGCACCCAGAAGATGGAATAATTTATTGCTGGCAATAAAACTCACTCCGTTGAATATGTCCAGTAATACTCCTGAGAGCATCTCGGTATTATTAATCGACAAGTAACTATAATAAAAAGAGACTGCGAGCACGCACAATATAAATATCAAAAAAAGAGATAATACTGACGGGGTAATAAAATCTTTCCGAACTTTTTTAATAGTTTTGTTCTTAGCGATTAAAATGGCAAATTTTTCAGTGAAATCACGAGGAGCTTTTTCGTAATCGACCTGACGCAAAAGTATATCAATAGCTTTAAGAGCTTTCAGTTTTTTAGCCGTCACTTCGTCTTTTTCCAGTAAATCATTCAATTCTTTTATTTTATTTGCATCGGCTGTTCCGTCGATATAATCGTTGAGTAATTCATCTATGTTCATAAAATTTCCTCCTGATAATTATGCTTTAAAAGTAAATCTCTGAGAATATTTCTGGAACGGTGAAGCAAAACTTTAGCATTAACAAGCGAAATATCCATTACAAGGCTAATTTCGTTGAGCGATAATCCGTCTATATAATAAAGAATGAGCACCAAAGCGTTCTTAACAGGCAATTTGTCGATTAGTCTCAATAAATAGTCCTTCGGATTTTCTGCTGTTGCATAGATTTCGCAGTCGTAACTGATAAGTTCTGGCATATCTTCGAGCGAAGTCATCTCCTTTTCGATCTTTCTTTTTCTGGAGGCAATAACGGTAAGTGCTGTATTATAGACAATTTTATAAAACCATGTCGAGAAACTGGCTTCTTCTCTGAACTGCTTTAAGTATTTAAATGCTTTAAGAAAAGCGTCCTGAAGCGCTTCCTCGGCGTCCATATCGTTCTTCAGCATCCGCTTGAGCAAATTAAAAGCCCTGTCTTTGTATCTATCGACAATCATTGTATAATCGGCAGTGTTACCCCTTTTTACCGATTCAATTATTTCTATGTCGCTTAGATTTTTCATCACGTATTTAGACATAAACTGTCTGCTGAGAGGTTACAATTTATTACAATAATTTTTTGTAACCTTTTAATTATTAATATATGTCAAAAGGGGTAGAAATAAAAAACTTTAAATACGGAGGATAAAATGGAAGGTACAATTGCTTTATTTATACCGATAATAACTGTTATAGTAACAGGATTGGTAATAATAATGTATTTCTATTTCCGTTCTAGGGAAAAGCAATTAATGATAGAAAAAGGACTTTCATACGAACAGATGATAGAATTAATGCGCTATCAAAAACACGGATACGGTTTATTAAAAGCCGGAATTATACTGATATTTTTCGGAATCGGATTAGGCTCAGGAATGCTTTCAGAAAATGCAACCAATACAAAGGAATGGATACCATTTATGATTTTCGTAATGACAGGGTTGGGTTTTGTGGTAGCATATATAATTGGAAGGAAATATGAAAAGGCTGATAAGGACAACGAGAATGGTAGCACAGGAAGTTAAAATAAAGTCATTTTTAATGACTGCCTGAAAGCGTATTGGAGAGTTTTTTACTCAAAGTATTATTAGATAACAATTTCCGAAATTCCATATTTCATTTATGATACGAAGAACATAACCCAATATTTTAAGAAGGTCTCTAAAATTCACTAAGTTTCGTTGTGGGCTTTGCAGTTTTATAAAATGAACATGAAATTTTATTAGTAGATAATTTCGATTTTAGTCTGGAAACTATTGGTATAACGGAAAAGAAATTATCACGAATTTAACGATAGAAAATTAAGTTTCAAATACAGCATTAATTCTGTTTTAATTTCTCTAAATATCGTTCACCTTCGCTTTGGTTGTATTTACCCTCTTGAGGAATAAAACCTTCTATCGTAAAAAAAAAAAGAGCAACTGAGTTTTAGTATTGTATTAATAATAATCTGTAACAACTTTTGAGTTTATTAAAGATTTATTTATAAGACACTTTTCATCAGTAGCTCTCTAATTGCGTTCAATTCAATTAGCTGAGCAATCTGTGTGGTTTTAATTCTCGAATATCGTTGACAGATTTACAGTTACTAAATTCGTGTCGATTATCATATAAGTTAAAAAAACCGAGATCTTTCTGGTCCATATTTTATTCGTAGTATAATATCCTTCCTTTAATTTGGTAAAAGGCCAATGTTTCATCAGTATTTATCGTTGTGATTATCTTTTTAGATTATTCTGATTCAATTAATAATCGTTGCTTTCAATTCTTATCATAGCATGTATTCTTTAGTTAAATATTTGCTTTGGTGATAATTGCTTTAATAAACTCATTTAATAAATCTCCTCTATTCGGTTCTTACAATTTATAGTTAATATACCCCTATCTATAGTTCATTATTTTATCCCTCAGAATAAATTGCCATAGCTCCATCACAGTCTTTTAACTTTAATTTTGTTAATATTTCTTAGGTTTTTGATTTTTCATTTTTGTTTCGTAGAATTTCACTGCTTGTGATTATTTTGAATTTTCTCTTTTTTTTAACTCAGGAATCCCATTTTCATTAGTGCATCAAATACAGTAATATGCATTTTCTCACCTACCAGAAGCAATGCTCGCATTAACATAATTGGCCTTCATGCCCAGTCTAAGTTTTCTTAAGTGTAATGGATAGTCTGCATTCTTTTGTTTCTTAAAATGGTTATTCTTCAGCTTGTCCTCAGATATTTCGAATTTTTTCTCAGTTATTAATTCTTCTTAATCTTTCATTTTGCATCTTTTCATTATATATATCTCCGATGTAATATAACATAGATTCATTTTTTTTGGATAGAATGCAGAGCGAGATGATAATTACGTTTGCAATATTGTATTAATTATTGCACACTCATTGCTCTATTGCATATTAATAATTATAATTGCAATAACATTTAAAGGTAGTAGAATGTCAGATGTCCAACAAATAATTGACAGGAATAAAGAGACATTAATTATCCCCGACGGAATAATTGTAATTGGTAGGGACAAAAATATTATTGTTTTTAATGAGGCAGCATCACGTATAACCGGATTTTCTGAAGAAAAAGTAATTGGAAAAAACTTTGAATTTTTATTCAAAAAAAATACTGATGAAAAAAAATTTATAATCAATGCACTTGAAGAAGATTTATCAATCAATAATCTTTCAATTAATATAACCGACATAAAGGGAAATATTAAAAATGTCTTGGCATCTATCTCTCCTATTAAAGTTGATGGAATTGTTTTAAGTGTCGTTTTTGTTTTCAGAGATACAAAAGAAATGCTATCCTTAGCAGAAGAAATAAATAAAAAAACCTTTGAATTAATTGATCAAAAGAATAAACTGGACGCGATTTTTAACAGCAGTATTGAAGGTACATTTACAATTGATAATGATTGGACTATAACCTCATTCAATAGATCTGCTGAAAAAATAACCGGGTATAAAAAATCAGAAGCATTAGGTAAAAAATGTTGGGATATTTTTAATTCATCAATCTGCCGCAATGGATGCCACATGGAACAGACAGTCAAAAAAGGTAGAGCAATGGTTGGGAATGAATTAGAAATTGTTCATAAAAATGGAAGAAAAATTCCAATAAGAGTTAATTCCAATATCTTAATAAATAGCAGAAATGAAAAAATCGGTGCTATTGAAACTTTTATTGACATTTCAGAACTTAAAAATTTATCCGCACACTTAAATGACTTTTTTAAATTCGAAAACATTGTCGGAAGAAATAAAGAGATTAAACAAATTATTTCTGTACTTGAAAGTGTCTCTCAGACAGATTCTACTGTTTTAATTACGGGTGAAAGTGGTACTGGAAAAGAATTAGCTGCACGTGCCATACATATTAATAGCTTAAGAAGAACAGGACCCTTTATTGCTGTCAATTGCAGCGCATTTGTTGAATCACTTATTGAAAGTGAATTATTTGGACACGAGAAAGGTGCCTTCACCGGTGCAATTAAAACAAAAATAGGAAAATTTGAACTTGCGCAAGGCGGTACTCTATTCCTTGATGAAATTGGCGATCTATCAATTCCAGTTCAAACAAAACTTTTAAGAGTTTTAGAAACACGAGAATTTGAAAGAGTGGGCGGTAATAAATTAATTAAGATGGATGCAAGAATAATTGCAGCAACAAATAAAAATCTTTTGGAAGAAATCAATGCCGGAAGATTTCGTGAAGATTTATTTTACCGTATAAATGTTATTAACATTCATCTTCCTCCTTTACGTGAAAGGATGGATGATTTGCCTCTATTAATAAATCACTTTATTGAATCTTTTAATAAAAAGTTCAAAAAAAACATAAAGCAATTTTCATCATCTGCATTTGATATTTTGATGGAATACAATTGGCCTGGCAATATAAGAGAGTTGGAAAATGTTATAGAGCACTGCTTCATCCTTTGCAGTGGTGATATAATTCAAGTCGAGCAATTGCCTAAAAGATTGAGAGAACAAAGATCTAAAAAGTCAAATACTTATTTACAAAACTACCAGAAAGGATTTAAAGATGCCGAAAGGGAATTGATTATTTCCACTCTGGAGAAGAATAACTATAATAAAACTAATACCGCCAAAGATTTGAACATTAACCCCTCAACACTCTGGCGAAAAATGAAGAAGCTGGGGATCAAAGGATAATAACTTTTAATTCAGTTATTTGACATAACTTCTAATTACTGAGGAGCTTGTTATTCAACTAAAATTATCTCATAGTTAGTTCAATAAGATTTAATACTATAACAGACAATTTTGGATTTCAATCCTATGCAAGTTGAGTTGAAATACACTTGATAATTTTTATAAACTAATTTCATTCTAATTAATAGACTTAGAGCGTTCTTTCACATAATAATACTTCATGAGCCAATGAATAAAATACCTCCTAATATAAATGCATGTTTATAATTATCCGGTTATGAAAATCCAACTAACTTTTTCTTTAGAAATACAATCAAAATAAAAAGACGTGGTGTAAATTCATCTAAAAAATAAATGATATTTCAACTACTAAAAAAGCGGCTACCCTTAATTATATCCCGGCAACTAAATATTTTTTCTTACAAGATTATTTAAGAAGCAGCGAGGGTAAATAATTTGGGAAATCAGTGGAACTCCAATCATAATAGCTGTCAAAGTTCCAATATCCATTTGACTTCCACCTGCAAACAAAATCAGACTGGGCAGCACAGAGTTCTTATCAGTAAAGGTCTTAGCTAACGAAAGCCAGAATGCGTGCCCGATAAATACAAATATTATCCAACTTCATTCATTGTGATTATGACGTCCTCTCCCTTGATGCTCGCCATCGTGATGGTGTCTGCCGTGTTCTTCTCTATCTTTACCGTGTCCAATACTTCTTTTTGCAGTCGGTTCAGTCAATTGTTGTAATTCACCTTTGAGGAATTTTTCAATCGCATCCTGAACGGACATTTTTCTTGCAAGATATACTTTGCTTTTGGGAGTATTTATAATTTCAAATGCATGCGGTCCAATATTCCCAACGATAAATGCTTCTACACCTTTATCTAAAAACTCCTGAAGGTTTTCGTGTTTGTGCCCCTCATCAACATTTTCGAAAGCTTCGGAAGTTTTTGTATCAGTGTTGTAAAGTATAAAATAATTAGCGTGCCCAAACCTTTTTGCAATTTGGCTATCCAGGTTATTTCCGTCAGCACCAAGTAATATTAACATATTAAAACCCATATTTTAATTTTAGTATAACCATGAGATGCAAAGAATAGATTTTAGATGCTGTAAAGTTTCTCTTTAACCAACATTTGATTTTGCATTAAATACAGTTTTTCATAAAGACCTTTTTTGTCTAATAATTCCTTGTGAGAACCCTTCTCCACAATTTTTCCTTCTGAGAATACCAGGATTTGATCAAACATTTCCATTTGAACAAGTCGATGAGTAATTAAAATAATTCCATATCTGCTCCGAAGTTGTTTCATTGTTTCAAGAATTTTTCTTTCAGTAATATTATCAACTTGCGAAGTGATCTCATCAAGAACTAATATTTTAGAATTACGTAGCAGTGCCCTTGCTAAAATCAGTCTTTTGCTTTCTCCACCACTTAACTTTTTGCCAAGTTCACCAATATTTGTGTTGAGCGTATCAGGGAGACTTTCAACGAAATCTAAAAGTTGAGCCTGCTTTAAGACGCTGTATAACTCTTCATCTGTTGCATTATCTTTTGATATCAAAAGATTTTCTTTAATTGTACCAGTAAAGAGATGTACTTTTTGTGGAACGACAGCAATTATCTCTCTGACTTTTTCTGCAGAAATATTCTGATAAGATACATTACCAAGGTAAATCTCACCGCTATCGTATTCCCAGAGTTTTGTTAATAAATTTACAATTGTTGATTTACCGGCTCCACTTGAACCTACAATTGCAATCATTTGATTTTGCTTTAATTCAAAAGTAACATTTTTGATAACATCTTTTTTTCCATCATAAGAAAATGAGATGTTATCAACTGTTAAATCATAATTCTTAAAATCATCAACATAATTGAAAGCAATTTGCCCTTCAGTTATTTTTTGCTCTGTAATCTCAAACAACCTTTTTGCCGATTCAACGCTTTTATTTAAAAACTGGAAGGCAAGTGGAATTTGAAATACAATTTCAAAAGAAGCCATAATGCCAATTGTGATTACAGATAAATATACGCCATTTAAATTTCCTGCTGTTACATCAGGAATTGATGCATAAAGTAAGGCGAGAACCGTTAAGTTCATTGACAATCCTGTTAAACTTTCGTGGAGGCCTTGTATCAAATTCATTTTATATTCTGTGCTCAATAATTTATTCTGAATTTCGTTGAATTCTTTCTTCCAGCTTTCCTGCTTATCGTAAACAAGAAGTTCTGGTAAGCCCTGCAAGCTATCAACCGAAATATCCTTTAGCTGAGATTTTAGTGAAACAATTTTTTCTCCTAAGTTTTTACTCAATAAATAGGTTAATAAAGGTATTCCAATTGCACTGCCAATAAACATCGATAAAAAAATAATCGAATATCTTATTTGAAAAATGCTGAGTAAGGTGAACATTAAGATTGCAGTAGCAACAAAAATAAATGGGGGTGAAATTACCCTGACAAAAATGTGTTCAAGATTTTCAATATCTTCAATTGAACGTGAAAGCAAGTTACCTGTTGTAAAATCGAATTTCTTTGATGGAACAATCGGCTCTAATGATTTGAAAAACCATACTCGTAATTTTGCAAGAAGTTTGAAGGTAACTTCGTGTGAGATGTATCTTTCGAGGTAACGAAAAACTCCGCGTGAAATACCAAAAAATCTTACTCCAACTATTGCGACTTGTAATTGATAGATTGGCGTTTGAATTGCGGCACTTGCAATTATAAATGAAGAAGTCATCATTAACCCAATTCCACTTCCGACCGTAAAAAATCCCATCAACGCTGCGAGAATCATCCAGTATTTATATTGATTAGATAAGGATAATATTTTCAGTAATGTTTTGATCATATCTTAGTATTATGAGAATTAAAAAGATTTTTATAGTAAGAATGATTATCTAATAACTCATTATGTGTACCGATTCCTACAATTTTCCCATTTTCCAACAAAACAATTTTGTCTGCCTTTAAAATTGTATTCAACCTGTGAGCAATAATTATTACAGTTCTACCTTCAAACAATTTGTACATATCATTCATAATTTCCTCTTCAACAATTGGATCAAGATTCGCGGTCGGTTCATCGATTAAAACAAGTGGTGAATTTCTTAGATATGCTCTTGCAAGTGCGATTCGTTGAGCTTCTCCACCACTTAATTTTGAAGCATCTTCTCCAATTCTTGAATTATAACCGTCTGGTAATGAAGAAATTAATTCATCGATCCTTGCTTTCTTAGCCGAAGCAATTACCTCTTCGTAAGTCGCATTTTGCTTCGATAGACTTATGTTTTCATAAATTGATTTATTAAACAGATGAGGACTTTGTGGCAGAAAGGTTAAATTTTTCCTCCATTCTTTTGGATCAATTTCAGAAAGATCGAAGTTTCCAATTTTAATGCTTCCTTTTGTTGGTGAAATAAATTTTAAAAGAAGATTAATTATTGTTGATTTACCAGCTCCGGAATATCCGACTAATGCTGTTACTTTAGTTGGTTCTATTGCAAACGAAATATTATCAATGGCGTTTACGCTTCTGTCGGAGTAATTAAATGATACGCTTTGAAATACGATTGGCAATTTACTATCATAATAAAACTGATTCCGAAGCGGATATGATTTCTGCTGTCTTTCTTGTGATTTTATAATTTCATATATCCTCTCAAAGGCTGAAACACCTTCCATTCCAGCGTGATAGCTAACACCAAGTTGTCTAAGCGGCATATAAAACTCAGGTGCAATAATCAAAATGAAAAGAGCATCTGCAAAATTGAAGTTGCCGTTTAACAGTCGCAAACCTATTGCAACGGCAATTACTGCCACACTAATGGTTGCAGTCATTTCAAGTACAAGCGCAGATAAAAATGCAATGCGTAAAACTTTCAGCGTTTTGATTCTGAATATATTGGATATCTCTTCAATTCGTTTCAGGATGTCGTTTGTTTTGTTGAAAAGTTTTAATGTTGGCAATCCTTGCAGTACATCAAAAAAATATGCACTCATACGGCTTAATGTTTGCCATTGTTTTTTATTCATCTTTTCTGCGATAGAACCGATTAAATACATAAACAAAGGAATTATTGGGGCGGTTAGTAAAAAAATTACTCCTGTCAAAATATCAAGAGGAAATACAAGAATTAAGATTAAGAGCGGAATAAAAACCGATAGAAATATTTGTGGTAAAAATTTAGAAAAGTACTCTTCTAATTTATCAACTCCCTGGATTAGTGTGTTAGTTATTTCACCGGTTCTCTCGGATTTTAATTCAAGTGGTCCAATTTCTTCGATGGCTGATATTATTTTTTCCCGAAATAATTTTTTTATAAAAGCTATAACTTTTGACGAAAATAAATTTTGCAGCCAGAGGAAAATTGATTTAAGAAGCGAAACAATTAAAAAAATGATTAGAAATATTCTTACATCATAGAGAGTTTTATGTATAAGGAAAACATTATTGATTGTTCTGCTTAAAAGAAAGGCTTGACCAATGGTTGATATTGATACGAATAATCCTAAAATAATTATTGCAAGAAAATTAATTCGGATTCCTTTAATGAAGGAATAAAGAGTTTTATTAAAATGCATCAAATATTTATTGAAAAGTTAATATTGTACAAAATTACACATTTATTATACAATCCAAAGATTAGAGAGAAATATTTTTGATTTCTTGCTTGACAGAATTATGAGTAAAGTTAATATAGCCTCCATTAATTGCTGCTAATAAATCACCTATTAAACATTTCACTGTAGTATCGTAGTTTTCCTTTAACCTTGTAATTGTGCAATCATACTCAACAAAGAGTGTTCTGAAGAAATTCTCAGCTATTGTAGCTCCAGCACAATAAACGTTACAATCAAAAATTTCATTGCATAACTTCTCTTCTTAAAAAACGACAAGTCGTTTTCCTTTAGCTTTAAGCAGTGAATTTTACTTTTCAAAGAAATTCAAAGTTTGTCAAATTTTTTCAAGTTCATAAACACTTTTCTGATTTATCTCAGGCATTTCTATAAAATCGTCTCTTATAGAGCTCAATGAAACATCATTTTCATTTAGAATAAGATATATAAAGTATTCGGTTGCAAAGTCTCCGCTTTCGACAAAAAGTACTTCCAAATAATTTATTTCAACACAATTTCAACCAAAAAACTCTGTTTTTTACTGTATGAGGTATTTTATCATCTGGTTAGTTTTGTTTACCAAAAATTCCAAAAATATGATAACTCAAACAGTTAGTTTATTTTCAGTAAATGACAGAGATCTTAGAATTTTTTGTTTCATAACGTCTCTTTTAAAAAATAAAAGATTGTCATCCTTCGAAAAAAAGGATGACAATCGAAGTTACTTTTTTAATATTCAAGTTTTTGCTTAGTTGAAACTCTTTTTCTAAATATCCAATAACTCCATGCCTGGTATACTAATACAATCGGTACGAAAATTACTGCAACTATCGTCATTACTTTTAATGTATATGGGCTCGAAGAAGCATTGTAAATTGTCAAACTCCAATCTGGATTTGTGCTTGAAACCATTACACGAGGGAATAATCCCATAAATACAGTAATAGTTGAGAAAACTATTGTTATTCCAGTCATTACAAATGCCCATCCTTCTCTTCTTAAGTTAAGAAAATAACGAACAGATAGAATAGCCAGACCAGCAAGTATTGGTATAACTCCAGGATTTACTCCAAGTTTACTGAACATATCGGTATCATAATAACCAAAGATTACATAGCTAAAAAGAAGAATAACAGAAGGCAGCCAAAGTTTTTTTGCAATTTTTCGAGCACCTTCGAGAAGTTCATCCGTCAATTTTAATGAAAGGAAGACTGAACCGTGCAATGTGAATATAGTTAGTGAAGTTAATCCACCCAATAAAGAATAAGGATTCAATAATGTAAAGAAGTTCCCTGTAAAATTCATATTCTGATCAATTGGAACACCACGAATTATATTTGAGATAGCCACTCCCCAAAGTAATGCAGGTACGAAACTTCCGATAAAGATTACCCAATCCCACCTATTACGCCAAACGGGGTCATCTTTTTTACTTCTATATTCAAAAGCAACACCACGTGCAATTAAAGCAAGTAGCATAATAACCAATGCAAGATAAAAACCACTAAATAACGTAGCGTACCAGTTTGGAAATGCAGCAAACATAGCTCCACCAGCTGTTATCATCCATACTTCATTGCCATCCCAAAAAGTTCCAATTGAATTGATAATTGCTCGTCTTTGGCGGTCATCTTTGCCAAGAAATGGTAAGAGAATTCCAACGCCGTAGTCGAATCCCTCTAAAAAGAAAAATCCAATAAATAAAACGGCTATAAGTATAAACCAGATAGTGTTAAGATCCATTTTATCCTCCTATGCCTTACTTAAAACTGAATTATCAATTTCTGCTTCTTCTTTTTCTATTTCATTAATATCCCTTGAAGCATATTTTCTAAATAATGAAATCATAATTATCATTAACACAGCATATAAAACTGTATACGCTATTAAAGAAAACAAAACTTCACCAGCGGAGACAGTGTTAGAGACTGAGTCAGCAGTTTGGAACAATCCAAAAACTGTCCACGGTTGTCTGGCAATCTCAGTAAATAGCCATCCTGTTGTATTCGCAATTACAGGCAAAAGGAAAGACCAGAAAGTAATTTTATAACCCAAAGAACTAAAATCTAATCTATCTTTATAAGCTTTAATTACCGATAATATTGCGATCAACAACATTAAAAAACCCGCGCCAACCATTATTCTAAAAGTCCAGTAGGAAACCGCTACTGGTGGAACATAATCGCCCGGACCGTATTTTTGTTCTGCTTCTTTCTGCAGATTTTTAATTCCTTTAACTTCTCCTTCAAATTTGTTATATGCGAGAAAACTTAGAGCACCAGGAATTTTAATTGCAAAAACATCTCTCCGATTCTTCTCGTCGCCAAAAGTAAATAAAGACATAGCTGCTGGATTCTCACTTTCCCAAAGAGCTTCAGCTGCTGCCATTTTCATAGGTTGTATTTTAACCATATACTGAGCTTGAGTATGCCCAACTAAAATTACGAGCAAGGTACCAATTAAAGCATAGACAGCACCAAATTTAAAAGACTTCTTAAATACTTCGTGTTTACCTTTTCTAACCAATTGATAAGCACTTATCGAGAGAATTAAAAATCCTGCAGTTGCAACAGCACCAAAAAATACGTGTGGAAATTGAACCCAAAGATGTCCATTAGTAATGATTGCAAAGAAATCGGTCATTTCTGCGCGACCATTTCTTATTGCATAGCCAACGGGCTGTTGCATAAATGAATTTGCTGCGAGTATCCAGATTGCAGAAAGATTTGACCCAATTGCAACAAGCCAGATTGATGCGAGATGAGCTTTCTTCGAAATTCGATCCCATCCAAAAATCCAGATACCAATAAATGTTGACTCCATAAAAAAGGCAAGCAAGGCTTCAATAGCTAACGGAGCTCCAAAAATATCCCCCATAAATCTTGAGTATTGCGACCAGTTCATTCCAAATTGAAATTCCTGAACAATGCCCGTTACAACACCAATTGCAAAATTGATTAAGAACAGTTTACCCCAGAACTTTGTCATTTTCTTGTATACTTCATTTCCTGTTCTGTAATATGCTGTTTGCATAATTGCTACCGCAATTGAAAGCCCTAAGGTAATTGGCACAAAGAAATAATGATAGACAGTTGTTATTGCAAACTGCCACCTTGATAATGTTAATACATCCATTTTTACCTCATTTTTAATGAGACATAGTTAGCTAAATGTTCTGTTCTTTAAGAATATAGTCTGATATTCTTTGGCTTTTTAATTTTTCTATCAATAGTTTTTCTTCATTTACCCAGAACGAATGGAACTTACAACCAAACATTAACTCACAAACAAAATTTTCATTCAAACAATCATTAAACTTTACCTTGAAACCTATAGTATTTAATACATCATACATTGAAAGCTTTTTGGGATTGGCTTTAAGAAATATTCCACCATATTTGCCTTGAATAGAACCTGTAATGTTAGCTTTATTTAATTTATGAATAATCCGAGCTGCAAATTTTGGGGAGATAAACAATCTTTTTGATAGTTCTTTAACAGAAAGGTATTCGTTTTTTGGTAGCCCGGCTAAATAAGCAATCATCCTCAGCGCATAATCCTGTTCACGAGATATGAAGCTGTTTCTTTTCATTTCTAAATATTACCTATATGGTAATGTTTAAAATAATTTTTTCCTTTAGAATTTCCAAAACATATTTTTATTCTTTTTTGCCAGCTATAATAAAAGTTGATTTGTATTACTGCACCTGAATTAATCATTTAGAATAAATAGATCGATAATCTCTACTTTGATAACGTTAATTTTAGTTGAATTTCAGCAATCCATTTTTTCAAAGAGCGATAATATATTAATGGCTTACACAATTTTTGGGAATAACAAATGATTTTCACATAAAGCTTATCTCAGTCATTCTACCGAAGTCATAGCTGTTACCCGCATTTCTGGAGCAATTTTATACTGTATTTACGTGTTTAAGTTTGACCATCATTCATAAATCAGCTCATTATTCTGTTAAAAAACTCTTATAAGAAATCGGGTTAATTAAGTGGAAATATTTTGATTCTACGACTACTTAAGAAGCGTTATAATTTACTCTCGACGGGATTTTGAGTTTTTTTATCCTAAATTTGAGTCGGCATATAAATATTTGCCATTTTAATATTCTTATGATGGAATAAACTTACTGCTGTACAATCTTTTCAATTAAATTTACAGGCAACAAACAGTAGAATCTGAAATTTGTTTATTTGGGCAGGAATGTTTTTTAGTTGCTCAACAATTTTTTATTCGTTAAAAGAGCAAATACTTTAAGTGTTCGCAAAAAATAAAATAACTAAATTCACAATTAATATTGCAAACATATCATGAATTCCAGCATTCCAACACAGAGTCTCGACCTTATTTATAATATTACTAACTTGTTAATTTTGACAACAAACTAATTTAGAATTTTCAACAAATCTCTTTCGAGTGTTTTATCAGGCACTTCAATAATTCTTCCTTTTTCTTTGCCGCTTTTGTATACAATAAAAGTGGGCACTAGTAAAATTTTTTTATCGCCGATGTTGAAATTCCCTGCGGTTTTATTTCTATCAACTGCGATCATTCTGATATTTTCTTCAGGGAAGCTGCATAGATCGAGAATTTTTAAGAATCTCGGTACTTCCCTGCGGCTATCGCTGCACCATGTGCCAAAGATAATCTCTATTTCGTAATCTCTTAGCTTATTTTTAAGTGTATCAATTACAAGTTTATCGGGCAAGTAATTTTCATATTCATCGCTAAACCATACCGAATAAACTGTGTCGTTAAATTCTTCTCTTTTAATTTCTCCTATCAATATTTTCTTGCCGGATTTTTCGTCGAAAGTAAAGTTACATTTTTCCTGTGAATAGAAAACATTCGCAAGGAGCAAAAGAAATAGAAGAACTTTCATTTTGATCCCATATTAATGTTTCTGATATCGAGTCCCCAGAAAAGTTTATCCCTGAGAATCTCAAAATAGTTAGATTTATTCGAATGGACGAGATTAAAGCTATTTTTGCCTTTAGTAATTTCAATAGTTACGGGTGTATTGCGTGAAATAGTACGCTGACCGTCACTGTTAATGTTTACTTTTCCATAGAGAGAACGTGCTACTATTGTAATCTTCTGCTCGCCCGATATTACGAGAGGTCGCATTGTAAGTATATGAGGCGCAATAGGACTCAATGTAATTGCTTTGGCTTTTGGATTTACAATCGGCCCACCGGCAGCAAGAGAATAGCCAGTACTGCCGGTTGGAGTTGCAACTATAAGACCATCGGCAGAAAAGGTAGAAACATAATCGTCATCAATTTTAATTGTAAGTTCAATCAATTTTGACCATGAGCCTTTATCGATTACAATGTCGTTAATTGCGTATAATTCTTCATCTAACCCTTGGATTTTGCCTCTCAAAGTCATTCTTTTTTCGACGAGGTAACTTCCTCTTTTCAAATCGTTTAATAGTTCTTTAAATGAATTGACGTCAAACTCAGCAAGGAATCCCATCTTACCAAGGTTTACACCAATTATTGGTGTTTCAGTATTCCTAATTGAATAAGCGGTCGATAAAATTGTGCCGTCGCCTCCAATCGATACAATCATATCAGAAAATTTAATTAATTCATCGAGAGGCAGAAAATTCGAATTCTTTATAGAATCTGTGAACTCATCGTTCATGCCCAGCATTATATTCGACAATGCATATTCTACGCCTGCATCACGGATTTGAGCAACTAACGAATCAATAGTTTTAATAATGTCCTCTTTTGATATGTTCGGGATAAGACCTAATCTCATTTTCGATTCATTTCCCATAATTTTACATATTTTGTAAATACATAGAGCGACGAAAAAACAGATAGAATCAAACCATTAAGACCATCCAGAAATCCAAGACGAAATATATACATTTTGAAAAATAGAAATGGTGGACGCAGTAAAAGATCCGTAATTCCAGCTCTTTTGCCTTTTTTGTATAACTCTTCAGCTGCCAGCGAAGTATAATTATTAAATTTATCGAAATAATGCCTGACATTCGGGTCGGTGTAGTGATTCAAATCGTTTTTAAGATAACCTTTTTGTCCTTCGATTTGCAAACCTTCATGAACATTTTTTGTATCGAAACGCGTCTTGTTTTTATCAAAAAGGCGTACAACATAGCCGGGATACCAGCCGCAATGTTTAATCCACTTTCCTAAAAAGAAAGCTCTTCTTTTAATGTAATACGCATCGTATTGAGGATTACTTGTCTTGAAATTTTTTAATTCTTCTTTTAGTTCAGGAGTCAACTCTTCATCGGCATCGATCCAGAGAACCCAATCAAATTTTGCTCTGGACAGCGCGTAATTTTTAGTTGGTCCGTAACCCAGCCATTCGACAATTTCATAATTAATATTGGGGAAAGACTTCACAATTTCCTCTGTTCTGTCCGTTGTTTTTGAATCGATTAGAACAACTATGTCGTCAATAACACCGGTCAAACTATTCAAACATCTGCCAATATTATATTCTTCGTTGTAGGCAATTATAATGGCTGATAAATTAATCATAATCAGGCAATATCTCTGAACTGAAGTTCATATAATTTTTTATAAATACCATTTTCGTTCTTGATCAAATCTTCATGTTTGCCGTCCTGAACAATTTTACCATGTTCGAGTACGAGAATTCTATCGGCATTTCGAATTGTGCTGAGACGATGCGCAATAACAAATACGGTACGGCTTTGAAGTAATCTTTCAATAGCCTCCTGTACAAGAACTTCCGATTCATTGTCGAGAGATGAAGTGGCTTCGTCGAGAATCATGATAGGAGGATTTTTGAGGATTGCCCTGGCAATTGATATCCTCTGACGTTGACCGCCAGAAAGTTTTGTCCCTTTTTCCCCTATAATCGTATCGTATTGATGAGGCAATTCCATTATAAAATTATGTGCATTGGCTGCTTTAGCGGCTTCAATTATTTTTTGATCGCTGCAGTCTGTTAATCCATACGCAATATTGTTTCTCACCGTATCGTTGAAGAGTACCGTTTCCTGTGTAACTATCCCCATCAGTTTTCTCAGGTCTTCAATTCTGAAAGAACGGATATCAACACCGTCGAGTAATATTGCTCCTTCGACAGGGTCGAAAAATCTGGGAATCAAATCGACAAGTGTAGTTTTGCCAGCTCCACTGCTTCCGACAATTGCTATAATTTTTCCTTTATCAGCTGTAAAACTAATATCATCGAGCACAAGCGATTTTGAGTCTTCATAATGAAAGGATACATTTCGAAATTCAAGTTTATCATTGAATCCATTGAGCGGGACAGGTTTATCCGGGTCTTTTATTGACGGCTCGGTATCAATTATCTCGAAAATCCTATCTGCAGCTGCACTCGACTCCTGAATTCTATTGTTAACACTGCTCAGTTCTTTGACCGGTGGCATTAGCTGAAAAATGGCAAATAGAAATCCAATAAATTGACTTGCAGTAATTGATTTATCGACGAGTACCAGTTGAGCACCGAAATAAATAATTACCACGCCAACAATAACGCTTAGAAATTCTGTAGTGGGACTCGAAATATTTCTTATACGTGTAATTTTTAAAGAGAGCTTGAAAAAACTTTCGGTTTCGTCTTCAAATTTTTTGTTTTCATATTCTTCCATACCAAAAGCTTTTACAATTTTGATTCCAGTAATGGTTTCGTGAAGACGATTAGTAAGATCTGCAATTTTCTGCTGTAGCAAGCCGCTCTGTTTTCTAATAATTAATCCGATATAACTAATTACAATCAGTGAAAAAGGCAGAACAACAAGAGAAAAAAGAGTTAGTTTCCAGCTGATAGCAATAGCAATACCCAGGAAAACTATTATCTTTAACGGTTCTCTGATAAGGTTCAGAAATACGGCGGAGATACTTGAATTGACAGCGTTGACGTCGTTCATGATTCTTGAAATCAAGTTTCCCGTCTTTTCGTTCTTGAAATAACTCATTGGCAATTTATGCAGATGGCGATAAGCCTGATTGCGTAAGTCTTTAATTACACCTTGCTCGACGAATGCCAGAAAATAAGCCTGGAGATAGCCGAATAAATTTTTTCCAAGGAAAGCTATAATTATAAGCAGACAAATTTTAATCAATACTTCCGAGATGGAGCCCGTAAAAATAAACATCTGAATTTCATTCAGAAGTCGATTAAGTTGCTGCACAAGTGAGATATCGCCAACGGAATCAACTCCGCTATTTTTTAAAGCAGACGACGATGAAGCATTGCTTACGCCTTTTTGTTGAAAAAGAGTATCGAGCAACGGTATCGACAAATAAATCGAAGCGCCGTCCAGTAGAGCCGAAAAAATCGTAAATATTATCGAAGCCGTAAGATGTTTCCAGTACGGTTTGAGATATCCTACTATTCTAAAGTATGTTTTCATAACATAAACTTAAGCCCGCATCCACCAGGAATAGTAATGCGGTCATATATTTCATCATTTACATAATCGTATATCCCGACACCAGATATACCGTTATTTTCTTCATCAAAAAATAATAAGTTTCCACGAACTAATAAATTCATGAAAGAAGGTCCATGAAAAGTTTGTTGTATACGCATCGCATAGTTATCGATAACAATCAACTCCGACTTTTTATTGTTTTCAGCTGGTTTAAATATCAGGAAGAGATACCGATCATCTGGGGTCCATACATTTCGGAACAATTTCCCTTTATATTCTTTAATGAGAATTTCTTTATTCTCATCGATGCTCTTCAGATAAATAAAACTCGTACTATCCTCATAAACGCATCTCAAGTGGAATCTAACTTTTGGGGAAATCGAAACAGTCCTTAAAGACGAAGGCGTTGGAAATCCGTCCTTCGTTAAGTTAAATCTTCTTTCTGATAATTTCACTGAATTACCTGTTTTGTCAAAAGAATAGATAGTCTGAATGAGTATTTGAGCATTCAAAGTATCTGGTTTTGTAAAATTAACTTTGAATGTGTCTTTATTTTCCCAGTATGAATAAATTTGCATTCCCCTGCCGAAATAAAAAAGTTCATTTAGATCATCACTCTGATTCTTATAGTGATATAACCTGGCATCTCTTACGTAAGGGAACTCCCCTTTGCTACCCCAGCTCAATGCGGTAAGAATAAACGCATAATTCCAGTCTTCAGAATAACTGAGAGAAAGAACCTTTCTGCCCCAACGACTCCAGTAAGGAGTCGATTTCTTTTTTACCAAATCGTATTTGTATAGTGATTGCCTACCCTGATAGTACCCGATAAATAATATTGTACGGTAACTATCTTTTACGAACCTATTTTTATAATAAATTCTGTAGTTATAGTTCCTTAACTTTCTGAACAAGTTAAATCCAGCTTCTCCGGCTTCGAATATTGTTGGATAATTGCCTACCAATAAAAGATAACTGCCTGATAGTTTTTTTTTCACCACATAATCTGCCAATACAGAATCACCGAGTTTTTCAGCATATCGAATTAACTTAAGAGAATCCGGGGATTCTTTCAGCGCAATGGAATAACCATCTTTAACTTTGATTTCATTTTCAGTACTGCAACTTATTGCCAGAGCAATAATTGAAAATATCAAGAGTGATATTTTGATTAGCTTTCCATACATAAATTATCCGCGTGGATGGTGGTCCCTGTGCATTTGTTTTACAAATTCCCTATCGACATGCGTATAAATCTGGGTTGTGGAAATATCGGCATGACCGAGCATCTCCTGCACAGCTCTTAAATCGGCACCTCCTTCAATTAGATGCGTGGCAAATGTATGTCTGAACGTATGAGGATGAATTTCCTTATTTATTCCTGCTTGTTTTGAATATCGTTCAAAAATTTTCCATATCCACATTCTCGATAATTTTGTTCCGCGTCTGCTCAGGAAAACAAAATTTTCTGATCTAATTTGATTCTTTAAAAAAGGTCTGCCCATTTTAAGATATTCGTTAATCCAGTAAACTGCGCTTTTGCCTACAGGTACAAATCTTTCTTTTGAACCCTTGCCAAGAACTCTAATCACTTCATCATCAAAAAGGAGGTCGGTCATCCTCAAATTTATCAATTCCGATACTCGTAAACCTGAAGAATAGAACAATTCGAGAATGGCTCGGTCACGTAAACCTGCAGGCGTTGAAACATCAACACTTTGTAATATTAGATCAATTTCTTCGACGGAAAGAACTGAAGGAAGTTTTCTTGATATATGAATCCCTGTAAGTTTTTCTGTAGGGTTTGACGAAACATAATTCATATTTTCAAGAAAACTCCAGAAACCTCTTAATGCGGACATATATCTTGCCGAAGTAGAAGAATCGATCCCGAGTTGTCTCATTTCTTCAAGATATTTTGAAATAACTTCAGAAGTAACATCGTTGAGGTCGGAAACATTTTCTCTGTATAAAAAATCGAAAAATTTTTTCAAATCGGATTGATAACTACTGACGGTATTTTCTGAAAGGTTTTTTTCGTACAGAAGAAGAGTCAGATATTCTTTAAGAAAAGACTCCATCTTCTAACCTTCTTTCTTGTTGTTTTCCATTTCGTCCTGATTCGGGTATCGGATTCTTTTATGATGTTGACCCAAAAGAATGTTTTTAAATGACTCTTTTATTTTTTTTATGTCGCTGAAAGTTAAAGAAGAATTATCTAACTGACCATCGTTAATGCGATCTTCTATAATATTATCGATAACATTTTCTATTTTAATCGGAGTAGGTTCAGTAATGGCGCGAATTGTCGATTCGCACGCATCAGCAATCATAACTAATGCAGTTTCTTTCGTGTTTGGTTTTGGACCTTTATATCGAAATTCATCGATGTTTACATTTGCTTCGCCGTATAAATCTTTAGCTTTTTCAAAAAAGTATTTAAGTACAATTGTTCCGTGATGCATTGGTATGAAATCGATTATTTCCTGAGGCAACTTATATTCTTTTGCCAGCTCAATTCCTTTTGTAACGTGCTCAACAATAATTTTTACACTTTCTTCTGGTTTCAACTTATCGTGAATATTTTCAGAACCAGATTGATTTTCAACAAATGCCGTCGGTTCTATTAGTTTACCGATATCGTGATAATAAGCGCCCACTCGTGCAAGTATTGGATTGGCAGAAATTTCCACCGCTGCGGATTCAACCATAGTTCCAATTATCATCGAATGATTGAAGGTACCAGGAGTTTTTCTGGCAAGTTCCTTGAGTAATGGATGATTAAAATCTGTAAGTTCCAGCAGTGTGAGGTCAGTTGTAATTGAAAATATTTTTTCGATGAAAATTATTAGTCCGTATGTTAACACTGGACTTATCAATGCATTAGAAGCGGCATAAATCAAACTGGAGCCTATTGTACTTAGAGTATCGATCCTTTCGAGACCGAATGCAACTATGCTGAGAAAGTAGCCGAATAGAATAAAAATGAACGATCGAAAAATTTGGTTTCGATTTTTGATATCCCTGACTGTATAAGCTGCGATGGCTCCTGCTACTATATTTATCACAGCAAAAATATAATCGTTACCTCTCAAGCCAGCCACAATCAATGAAGTCACAACTGTCCCATAAAATCCCACACGAGAATCGAAAATTATCGTTAACAACATCGATGCAACTGCCACCGGCACAAGCAATTCAGCCTCTACGGGTAAATCAAGCTGATAAATCAGATACGCAAAAAAGCTTATGAAAAGAAATATAATCGAGATTAGAAGTATTCTGACGTTATCATTATAAATTTTTTTTCTGAAGAGATAGATATACAAAATGAACGGAAGCAATATAATTCCAATGTGTAAAAATTTTCCGATGCCTTGTGTAATCTTTCCTGGAAAAGTTATCTCTTCACCTTTAGCAATTCGGTAAGAGTCGATTTTTTGTTTTATTTCAGGAGTAATCCGATCGTGCTTGGCAACTATTCTTTCGTTTTCATTTACTATACCAATAGCTCTTGGCACGCGATCCATGGCAATCTGTATTGCTAACTGGGTCTCGTCGTAGCTATAATTAATGTTCGGTTTTAAGAAATAGAGTATATACTCCGTGAGAGCCGAAATTAGTTTGTCGTCATTTCCCACATTTGCCCTTAAAAAACTTTCGATAAATTCACTCACAGAAGAGATGTCGAAATAAAATGTTTTTGGATATATCCGTTCATATCTGCCCTGTCGCACAGTTATGCTATCCCTGCTAATATCATTGTATTGCTGGTCAATTAATCCACGATTATAAATTCTTATTATTAGCTCTTCTGTTAATTTAAGCAGGCTTCTGAAAGATCGGGTTTGCAAGTTGCTGAATGATGCTGGATTTCTTTTCAAACGATAAAAGATTTCAGCAGATGAATTGCTAAGAGGAATATGTTCGAAAAATTCTTCCCTCGATAATTTTTGCTGAAGAAATTTATTATACCTTTTTAAAGAGTCAAGACTCGCCTCGATAACATAATCGTCCCTGATGAAAACTGGTAATACTTTAGATGCGGCAGCCTGCCTTTCTTTTCTGTAAGTTTCAGGATCTTTAAGAATTTCAAAAGTCTTTGATGCGATAAGGTCATCCTGAATCCAGATTGAGCCGACATTAACTTCCGATTCTATAGTTTCCCCTGTTGGAAACATAAAGACAATAAGCAATACCATCACAAAAGCTATTAAAAGCTTAATCTTGAAGTCGGTTTTAAAATTTCTGTTTTTAATGAAATTCATTCACTACCTTACTTTTAAGAGCAGATGAAGGAATTCATTGATACCCCCATTATTATTGTCACTTTTTGTAACCATATCTGCCAATCTTTTTAATTCTGGTATTGCATTTGCCATGGCAATTTTCACTGCTCTCGTTTCAAACAGAGAAATATCATTGTACCAATCTCCTATTACAGCCGTTTCTTTTATGCTGATTTTTAATTTACGGCAAAGTTTGAGCAAGCCTTTGCCTTTACTCGACCCGATATTTCTGATTTCAAGATAGTAAATTCCGCCGTGGTTGTGCGATTTATAATAATTGCTACGAACACCGTAGACGTAAGGAAAACTCATCTTATGAGCTATCTTTACAATGTTATCTTTGAAATCGTTCATCATAACTATTTCGAGTACGTCCGAAAGATAATCATTATAATCGTCAACTTTCTTAAATATTGCGCCGTATTTCTCCAGTAATTCTACTGCAAGAGAGTTTCTTGTAGTGTAATAAACTGCATCGGTGCTGCACAGAACGTGAGTCATAGAATATTTTGCCGCAAGCGAAAGCGCACGTTTAACATGCTTGTCTTTAATGCACGACTTATATATAATTTCGTTTGTAAGAGGATTTACAATATGAGTACCGTCCAGTGCAATTATCGGTATTTTGATACCGAGATTCAAAATGTGCGTTACAACAGTGTTTGCCAGACGCCCTGTAGCAATTGTAAACATCACCCCTTTTTCTTCGAGCAACTTAACGAGCTTAATTGTATCTTCATTTAATCTATCATTACTATCGATTACTGTACCGTCAAGATCGAAAACTACTAGTTTGATTTTTCTTAAGATATCTGGATTAATCATAATAATTGGAACATTTGATATTTATATATAGGAATTTGATAAACATATATCAATAAATTTATTGAATTCTATTTGATCGAGTTTTCGAGAACGGATCAGTCCTGTTGAAGTTCTTTCAAAGCTTCTTCGACTGTATCGTGGATATAGAGTACTCTGTCGAGTTGAGAGATTTGAATTAAAGCCTTTACGTTTTTTGTGGGGGATGCCAGTTTAAGTATGCCGCCATTTGCCTGAAGAATTCGATATGCCAGCAATATTGCACTCAATCCAGAACTATCGCAGTAATCGACTTCCGAAAGGTCGATTATAAGTTTATTGATATCACCTGTATGTAGCAGAATTGTAAATTCACCTTTAACAAAACCAGCAATTGATGTGTCCAATCGTTTTTCGTTTAGCTTGAATATAGCTATATCTTCTATTTTTTTTAATTCGTAATTAATATTTTCATTCATTCTTATATCTTTTTTTTCTCTTTTACAAATCTAATAATTCATTCAATTATTAAAAAGAAATATGTTAAAACATACTAAAAAAACTTAATAAACTTCTGTAGAACACAGCTGGTTCTTTTGTCCTTGAATAATAGTGGAAATTATAAAATTCCATTAACTCGCCGTTGTCAGAAGCAAAGCGGATTTTGCTATTTATCGAATTAGAAACAGCTGCGAAGAAAAGCTTACCCGGTCGATTTAAATCGATTACAAGATCACAAACAATCTTATTAAGTTTATCAATCAGTTGTTTTGATGGCAAATTCAATCTCGTAATATCATTATCATCGTATTCAATTTTTGTAACGTTATCAGATATTTTTTCCGATAGTTTCCTGTTAACAAACACAGTTGTTTCTTTCCCGTGCAGCGTAAAGTATCTTACTACATCAAGCGCTTCGTCGAATCCTGCAAGTTTCTCAGGCATTATTATAAATATTTTCTTCGATTTTCTTATTAGTCCGTTGAATACTGATTGTTCTTTTGGATTTTTCTTGAATTTCAATTTAAGAAAAAACTTGCCGATGTTGTATTTTAGTTTTTCCAGCATTTAAGTTATTTAAGCATATTTAAAAATTCATCTTCGTTTATAATTTTAACTCCGAGCTTGCGTGCTTTGTCGATCTTTGAACCCGCTTTTTCTCCTGCTATAAGATAATCGGTATTTTTGCTGATTGCCGATAATACCTTGCCGCCGTTGGCAACGATTAATTCTTTAGCTTTATCGCGGGACATCGATGAGAGGGTACCCGTGAGAACAAATGATTTTCCTGCGAGTTTGTTAGATAATTTTTTCTGCTCCAATTTAAATTGAATACCGGCTCGGCGCAGTCGCTCGAGAATATCGAGATTTTTCGAGTCGGAAAAGAATCGTTTAATGCTATTGCTGACGCTGGGCCCAATATCTTCTATCGATTCAATCTCCTCTTGGCTGGCATTTATCAAAGCATCAATTGTACCGAAATGTTCGGCCAATTTTTGGGCTGCCCCTGCACCAACGTAACGAATGCCAAGTGCAAAAAGAACTTTGTCGAAGTTTCTTTTTTTGCTCTCTTCGATGGCTTTGAGTAAATTGTCCACGCTTTTTTCGCCCAATCTTTCAATTTTTATCAGTTCGTCGCGTTTATCCTTTAAGGAATAAATGTCTGCTACATCTTTTAGGTAACCAAGATCGACAAATAAACTAATTAACGATTCGCCCAGTCCGTTTATATCCATCGCACCTCGTGAAGCAAAATGGGCAATTCGTCCTTTAATTTGAGCGGGACAAGCAGGATTCTCGCAGTAGATTGCAACTTCCCCTTCTGGTTTAAAAAGTTTTGAATTGCACACAGGACATTTATCTGGCAAACTTACTTTAACTGAATTTTCTGGACGTAGACTTAAGTCGACTTCGACAACTTTCGGAATTACATCGCCGCCTTTTTCTATTATAACAGCATCTCCTTCCCTTATATCTTTTCTTCTAATTTCTTCGATGTTATGAAGAGTTGCTCTGCTAATTGTAGAGCCGGCCAGAAAGACGGGTTCCAATTCGGCTACCGGAGTAAGTGTACCTGTTCTTCCCACCTGCCAAACAATTTTTTTTAATTTTGTTTTTTCCTGAGGTGGTTTGAATTTGAATGCGACAGCCCATCGTGGCGATTTGGCAATATTACCAAGCATTTGTTGTTGTCGTATTGAATTTACTTTTATTACCGCTCCGTCAATTTCATAAGGCAATGTATAACGTTTTTCTTCCCATTCTCTGCAAAACGTAATTACATCCTCTATCGACCTGCACAATCTGTAATTTGGGTTAACAGGCAATCCCATTTTTTCGAGCAGCTTTAGGTTCTGAAAATGTTCTTTGAGTTCTTCATTTTGTGAATAGAGATAATAAACAAAAATTTTGAGGGGTCTTTGGGCAACTTCTTTGGGATCGAGAAGTTTAATTGTCCCGGCAACCAGATTGCGTGGATTGGCAAAAGTTTTTTCACCGTTTAATTCACGTTCAGAGTTAATCTTTTCAAAGTCACGGAGTTCCATATAAATTTCGCCACGTATTTCCACGTCATTCAGCTTATAACCTTCAATTTCAGTATTAATTGAAAGAGGAAGCGATCTAATGGTCTTAACATTATTTGTAATTTCTTCGCCGGTTGTACCGTCACCTCGCGTTGCAGCTCGTAGCAAAATTCCGTTTTCATAAATTATCGACACAGATACACCATCAATTTTTAATTCGCATACATATTCAACACTTTCACCTTCGGGTAGCCCTTCTTTAACTCTGCGATTGAAATCATAAAGTTCTTCTTCGTTATACGTGTTCGAAAGAGAAAGCATAGGAATACGATGAACAACCGGGTTGAATTTATTGGTAATATCTGAACCGACTCTTTGTGTTGGGGAATCGGGTGTTATGAGTTCAGGGTAAGCCTTTTCGAGTTCTAAAAGTTCATTGTATAATCTGTCGTATTCATAATCTGAAATAACAGGTTGAGCCAGCACGTAATATCTATAATCGTGCTCCCTAATTAAACGACGTAATTCTTCAATTCTTTTTTGAGGATTTGTTTTCATTTTTCACTTTTACAGGAATTAAATAAGAACGAATAGAATCGGGTGTAATATAATAATTTCTAACTTCTGCATATCCTCCGACAGATTCTATCGGTTTGCCGTTGAAATTCATTTTTACATATGCCGCATTACCCACAGCCACATAAAATCTATCAGCAGCTTTGAAATTTAATGCAGTATTCGGCGAAACAATTTTTTCAATTACTAACACACTATCGCATACTACTTTAATCCAGACAGCACCCGTAGTTTCTAAATGTAATTG
The DNA here is from genome assembly GCF_051488685.1 of Melioribacter sulfuriphilus. Taxonomy (NCBI): domain Bacteria; kingdom Pseudomonadati; phylum Ignavibacteriota; class Ignavibacteria; order Ignavibacteriales; family Melioribacteraceae; genus Melioribacter; species Melioribacter sulfuriphilus. Next base: position 31,022 of record NZ_JBPSEH010000004.1, on the reverse strand, counting down.
AAGACTGTCGTCTGCAAGAGAAGATAACTGTTCTTCAACTGGAATTGACGATGAATCGATTTCGAATCGTTCCTCTTTCGATTCTGCTGTTGTTTCCGGTTCAATTACCGTGAGCTCGGATTTTTTATCAGGCAGGAACAAAAAATAAATCAAAAAAACTACTGCCACTAACGCAGCTACCAAATAGACATATTTTTTATTCAATGGATTGGGAGAAGAAGTTTTATATTCAGGAAATAGTTCACTGGAACCGGGTAATTCTTTTTTTTCTTCCTCAGAATTAATCAGTGCTCCCTCTACTTCTTTTATACCTTTTTTTGCCGTTTGATATTTTTTTACAGTGTCTTCCGGATTCAATCCGATAAATTCGGCATATTCCTTAATAAAAGCTTTTATGTAGATTTCAGGGAGGACATCAAAATTGCCTTCTTCAATTTGTTTTAAAAAATTAATATCGATGCGGGTATGATTTGAAATTTGTTGAAGCGTAAATCCTTTTTCTTCACGAAGGGATTTTAATTCTTCGGCAAATTTTTTGACGGCTTCTATAGCCATTTTAAATCTCTATTTGATTTTTATTAATTTCGCCGCGAACGACCCATCGACTCCATGAATATGCGGGAATGTACTGACACAACCGTTTTCGTCTAGATAATCTTCTGCAATTATGTCTCCCGCAGGTATTAATTGAAAATCGGGATTATTGTCTAAGAATTTTTTAATCAGTTCATAATTTTCTTCAGGTTCGATCGTACAAGTGCTATAGACAAGACTGCCTCCTGCTTTGAGCAACGATGCACCTTTAGTCAATAAATTGTATTGAATATTAACAATTTTTCTGATATCTCCCAAATCTTTCTTCCACTTAAGGTCGGGTTTTTTGGTTAGAGTTCCCAGGCCTGAGCACGGCGCATCGACTAGCACTCTGTCAAATAGCTGTTCGTCTTCGTATTCAAGCGCGTCGATAGCCTTTGTTTGAACGTTGGTCACTTTGAGTCTTAAAAGATTCTTTTCCAAAATTTTCAATCTGCTTTCAAAACGGTCAAGCGCCACAATTTCGCCTTCATTTTTCATCAAATCTGCGATAAAGGCAGATTTGCCACCAGGTGCAGCGCACAAATCCAATACTCGCATTCCCGGCTCAGGATTTAATAATTTAACCGGCAGTCCTGTACTTTCGTCTTGAACGGAAAAATATCCGAGTTTGAAATATTTCCAGTCAGTAATATTTACAAGATTATTTAATCTTATAAATTCAGGTAACAATCTGCTATCGGTGTATTTCAATTCAACTTCATCTAGAAGTTTCTTTAATTCATCTTTAGTAGTTACGAGATTATTAACACGAAGTGCCAGCACCGGTTTGTTGTTGTTGGCAGCGAGCAATTTTTCTGTATTTTCCCTGCCATATCGTGCCAGCCACCTTTTAACCATCCACGTTGGATGGGAATAATAAGTACTTAAATAGGCAACCAGGTCTTCTTCTGGATCTGGATATCTGATGGATTCTTTGTTTCTAATTATATTTCTCAAAAGTGCGTTTGTAAGGTCGGCATATTTCTGACCCTGCAATTTTTTTACGAATTCAACAGCTTCGTTGACAGCAGCATAATCAGGAACTTTATCCAGAAAAAGAATCTGATAGAGAGCTACTCTCAATGCGTTTTTTACATTTGGAACACACTTTGAAAACTGTCCTTTAAAAAAACCTGTTAAAATCCAATCGAGTCGCTCCATCCATCTCATCACACCATGTACAATTTCGAAGAGAAGCGCTTTGTCTAAACTGTTAAGATTGGAATTCTTTAATTCAATCTCGAGTAATTTATCCAGGTATGCATCGGTTCTATCAACACGGTTGAGTATTTTTATAGCTTCTCCTCTTACACCTTCGTAAAGGTTGGAACCCATTAGATTTATTGTGGTCGTTTCATTCATAGTTTTAATGGTAAATTGTAACAGGAAGGTTTTTAAAATTAAAAAGGGCTGCCAACCTACAGCCCACTTAAATACAGAAAAAAATTATGCTTCTTTAATGCCGTATTTTTTCTTAAACTTTTCTACGCGTCCTGTAGAGTCAACAATTTTCTGTTTACCAGTAAAAAATGGATGGCATTCAGAACAAATTTCGAGTTTTATACTGCTTACAGTTGAGCGCGTAATAAACGAATTACCACAGACACAGGTAACTTCACATTTTCTGTACGTTGGATGTATTCCTTTTTTCATCTCAGAACCAATTAATTTAATTTTAGGCAACAAATTTAACTATGAAAAATGAAAAAACCAAATTCACCTATTTCAATTCCTTTTGTAATTGAGACGAATCGGCAGCTTTTTTAAGAGAATCGATCATTTTCCTGTATTTTCTAATCATTTCCGGATCAGGATTCCGACGCACGAAAAATCCGTCGAATTCGGGAATATCCTCACCAGCTTTCACAACGCTTCCCTGTAATAAAGAAGAACGTTTATAATTTTTACCTGCAATATAATCATCCAGTGCAACCGACTTTCCTGGCAAAATGGGATAATTACGTACATTACCCTTTTGCTCCTCGATTTTGTCGGTAAAATTATCTTCCCGGGATTGCAATATATTCTCTTTAGAACTTTCCTTTTTTTGAGTCGATGGAGTGGTCTGGTGATTAAGTTCGCTTACAATAACCTGTGGTTCGGACATCAATGGATCTTCGTAATTTTGTTCACCAGGAAGGAATAGAACAAATAGCACTATTACCGTAGCCACAACAACCGTAGGAGCAAGGAAACGGATCAGTCCGAACTGCATTCTCTCGCTTTGGTTAGCATTCCCGAAATTACCGTTTTCAATACGTGTCATAAGAACGTATTCGAAATTATCATCGGCTTTGATGCGAGGAAGCTGTCTGAGGTCTTCAATTAGTTTTGAATATTTTTGCTCTTCATCATTGTAACGGTTTACTTCCATAGGCTACTCGTTATATATGTTTTTTAATAATTTTTGTAATTGGTTTCTTCCGCGATTAATTCTCGATTTTACTGTTCCCAGAGAAACATTTGTAATCTCAGCAATTTCTTCATAGCTGAGACCTTGAATATCCCTAAGAATTACCATTTGTCGATAGACCGGTTTAATTTTCATCAAAGCTTTCTGAATATAGTCATTCTTGATATTGCTGTCGGTTATGCGATCTGGGAGGTGAAAGGATTTATCTTCTACCTGGATTTGTTTATCTTCATCCGAATTTGTAAGCGAGAGAATTGACCGACGACGTCTTCTCTTTAGTTCATTTTTTGCTAGATTTCCAGCAATCGTATAAATCCACGTGGAAAACTTGGCAAATTCTCTGTATGAGTCCTTATTTAAATAAAATTTTATCATTGTATCCTGGACTATATCACTACATACATCCCGGTCGCCGACAAACCGATATACAAAGTTCATTAAAGGGTCCTTATAACGTTTAACGAGAATTTGATACGCTTCCAGATCATTTGTTTCCTGAAACCGTTTAATTAATTCTTCGTCAGTAAGTTCATTTAATATACGATTGTTAGGCAATTATACTCGTCCATTATTGAGTTTGTTTCAAACAATATTTAGATAATTGGCTCAAAAATAATGAAATAATATTAGTTAATAGGTAAAAATTTTTCAACCGATAATTTTAGCCAGAAGTTGTGTTACTATATCTTTCGGCTCTGTTTGAGTAGTTTTAACTGCAAGATCTGCTTCATACAAAGCTCTTGCCGCTTTTCTCAAGCGACTTTCATTTAATAGAAATTTCGCCTTTTTACAATTTATATAGTAAAACCAGCTAACCCCTAATTTAGTAGAGGCTTCCCTGTCATTTATGTTCATCCGCATAAGTTCCAGCGTTTGAGTAATTGTCAGTACATATTTGGACATCATATTAATCAACATCGCAATTTCCATATTGGAGTCGAGCAGATTGAAAGAAATCTCGAGCGCTCTGGCAATATTACCCACACCAATTGCATCCTGCAAATCGAAAATGGTATAAGTTCTTGTTGGATTAATTAATTTTTTAATGTCTTCAAATTCTGCATCCGGTTTAGAGATGAGATAATCGGCTATTTTGTCGAGCTGAGAATTTAAAAGCGATTTACTTTCACCAACTATTTCGATAAAAATGCGTATTTGTTCCTCGTTAAAATTAAGATTCAATTTTCTCATACGATTGGTTAGCCAGTTAACAAGATCCTCGCCACTTTCTTCCATTGCTTCGTATAAGTAGCCTTTCTCATTCAGTAATTTAAATGGTTCTTTGTTGAGTTCGGTTTTTTCAGCATATTGAAGAATTACTAATACTGTAAAATCGGGAGGATTATCTAGATAGTTAACTAATTCCTTTTTGTTGTTAATATTTTCAAAATTTTTTATGATTAGTAATTTTTTACCACCTCCGAAAGGGAAAGCAAGTGCGAGGTCAATTATCCTGTTTATATCTTCGCCCTTTTCTGCTGCTATTATCTCCTTATCAAATTCAGAATTTATTTGTGGCGCCAGTTGCTTCTGAAGATAATCGACAGCCGACTCGAGCGAATACTGGTCGTTGCCGCATAAATAATAAACTGGCTTAAAAATTCCCTTCTTAATCTCTTGAATTATTTGATTTACGGATTTAACCGATTTTATTGCCATTGCTTTTCTTCATTTTTTCTTTTTTAATTGCTTGCCACAAAAAATACAAAAAGCCACCCCACAAAAGTAAAATTATAAACGCTCCATAGATAACTGTTAACAATTTAATAATCCTTAGCTTTTTTGTAATTGTTATATATGCCGTTCAAAATAATAAGTAAAATTATTACACTACTCCATTGGAATAAACAGGTACCCAGATTATCTCGATGGAAAGGATGCCACCATTGTGGATCCCAGGAAGTTGATGAAAATAACCACCAGAAAATTAAAACAATTACTTCAGCAGGTATAACAAATTTAATCAATCCGTTGAACCAACTACCAACTTTCAAGTCGCTATCGGGGTTATTGAGTATCCCCCTTCGGAATCTATCTACGCCGTATTTATTTATAGCCAGGGCAATGAAAGCCCCGCTTATCAAAAGAGCAATACCCCAGACCCAATCCTGATTGATTAAAAAGTCTACATTTAATGCCGACGGAATTCCAAAAATAAATCCCGCTGAACCAGCAGCCAATATCGATTTTTTCCGTTCCATTCCCACATCGCTCAAACTTTTAGCAGCCAGTTCAACCATAGAAATCAGGGAAGTTAATGCTGCAAAAGAGAGAGCCATAAAAAAGAGAATCGCAAAGATTCTATTGAGCCAGACATAATTGGACATTTTACTGAACAATGATGGTAAATAAATAAATGTCAGTCCGGTATTTGCAGGTCCAGATTCTGAAATTATCGAAAGCGGGGAATCACCGCCTAGAGCAAAAACAGTCGAGAAAATAATCATTCCAGACAATAATGAAATAGAATTATTACCAAAACCAATTAGAGCTCCGTTAAGCGTAACGTCTTCTCTCTTTTTCATGTAGATAGCATAAGTCATTATTAATCCCCATCCGGCTCCTGTATCCCATGCATTTTGAGTTAGTGCATTTAACCAGACACGGTAATCGAATAGATATTTTTTTTCTGGAGTGAAAAAGAATTTCAGGCCTTCAATAGCACCAGGCAATGTAACAGCTCGGACCAGGAGTATGAAAAGCACCACCACAAGCGAGGTTACAAGTACTCTGTTTACCTTTTCAATTCCTGCTGTTATCCCTCTATAAATTATAGCGGAGCTAAGCAAAATAGCGATGAAATGAAACAATAAAGGTAGAATTCCAGAGCTAAAATTATTCCAGTAATTCATGTGGTCAGTAGTAATAAAAAGCGCTCCGGTTAAAGAGGAATAAAGATAATATAAAGCCCAGCCTGTAACTACCGAATAATAGAACATTATGGCAGTTGATACAAATGCAACGAAGGCACCCATCCAGCCGCTCTTTTCTCCTGCGAAGTACCGAAATGCAAAGAAAGGAGATTTTCTGGCAGTTTTGCCAAATGCAAATTCAGATATTATAAGAGGTAAAGACCATAAGAATAAAAATATAAGCCACGGTATTAAAAATGAACCACCACCGTTTGTGGCTACTATTCGCGGGAATCGCCAGATGTTTCCCGTACCAACTGCAATTCCAAGCGTAGAAATTATTAAACCCCACCTTGAAGAGAAAAACTCTTTCTGACTCATCTAATACTTTCTTTTTTCGACGGTAACGTTTTTTATCGACACCGGTATTACGGGTCTGTCGTTTTCATTTGTAGGTACCAGGCTGATTTTTTCAACAATATCCTGACCTTTACGAACCTTCCCAAAAACGGTATGCTTTAAATTGAGCCATGGCGTTGCTGCTACAGTTATAAAAAACTGGCTTTTGTTTGTATTTGGACCTGAATTAGCCATAGAAACAGTACCAGGCGAATCGTGCTTCAAATCCGCTGAGAATTCATCTTCAAATGCTTCTCCGTAAATACTTTTACCTCCCATCCCGGTTCCTGTGGAATCACCTGTTTGTATCATAAATCCTTTAATAACGCGATGAAAAATCACACCGTTATAATATCCCTCTTCGGAGAGGCTAACAAAATTTCGAACAGTTCTGGGTGCTGCAAAAGGGAACAATTCTATTTCGATTATTCCGAAATCGGTATCGAGTATTGCATACAATTTTTCATTATTATTTAGAGTCAAAAGACTATCAATTTTATCCGGTTGGGCAAAATCTGATTTTTCTTGCGATCTGCATCCGATAAATATTAATACTATAAATAAAACTAAGAAGATGGTTTCTGTCTTTTTCATATCACCCGTTAATAAGTTGAAGCTGCAATAACAATAAAATTATTATTCCAGCGCAGATACGATAGACTACAAACAAGAGTGTGGTTTTCTTTTTAAGATAGCGGAGCAAAAATTCGATTGAAAGATATCCCACGACTGCAGAGGAAAGAGTTGCCACACCCATGTTAATTATTTGTCGCATATCGATGTACTCAAGCGCTGAATATAATTCATAAAGACCACTAGCTAAAACAGCCGGGATGCTCATTAAGAATGAGAATCGAGCTGCTGTTTCTCTTTCCAATCCAAGAAAAAGTCCGGCAGTTATTGTAGTGCCCGATCGCGAAGAACCTGGTATTAATGCAATTGTCTGAGCCAATCCAATTATCAACGCATCGTACCATTTTAAATCTTTCATACCTCGTTTGTATTTACCAGTTTTATCAGCTATGAAAAGGATAACTGCCAGCACAATAAGGTTAGTAGCGATAACATAAAGATTCTTTGTAAAGACTCCTTCAATAAAATCTTTGAATAATAATCCGACAACTGCAACGGGAACAGTAGCCAGGATAAGGTACCAACCCATCAGAGAATTTTGAGATTGAGTAGTTAAATTAACTTTCGATTTTTTATTAAAGAATGCAGCAATATTTTCTTTCGTAAAATCAACGGCAATCAACTTAATATCATTATAAAAATAAACCAGAACTGCCAGCAAAGTGCCCAGTTGAATTACTGCAATAAAAGCAGTCCAGCGCTCGGGATTTTCCAGCGAAATGAGATTCATTAATTTGCCAGCAACAGTTAAATGTCCGGTACTGCTTATTGGCAAATACTCGGATAAGCCTTGAATTATTCCCAATAAAATCGATTCTATAATGTTCATAAAACTCCTTAAAATGAATAAACTATACCCAATTTAATTCCTCCGGAAATAGAATTTAAATTCACAGCATCGCCAGTAGCAAAGTTGATAATTTTTTTATCAAGTTCCTCGTTGTACAATTCATTAAATGAATCGTATCTCAAGTCGATACCAACGGATACGTAAAAATTTCTATCGATTTTTGTAACGCCTTCGGTTTTAATTATGATACCGTACCCGCTTGAATTATATCTGGTTTCTGTAATAATTTTTTCTGTAAATTCTATGAATCTTACTCCTCCCCCTAAACCAAATTTAAATTTATAACCCTCTCCTTCAATTTTATAAAAACCCAGCAAGGAAGGGCGATGTATCATGTACGATAGCTCGTTTGCACCACCAAGCAGTGTGACGGTATATGAATCGATTAACAAACTGTATTCAATCCCGGGTTGAAAATCTTTCAAGCCAGCGTAATCCAATTCAATTGAAAAGTTAGCAGCGGAAGAAAATGTGGATAATTTTTTCCCGTAAGGGCCATAAACTGCATTGACGTAGTCTCTGTAATCCGGAGCCGATTTAAAATCCACTCCCATCGAAATGCCTAAATCCCATTGTGCATTGAGAGTAATTGCAGAAACTATCATAAAAATTAAAAACAGATTATACTTATTCATGATTGCTTTTGAAAACTGATACAAAATTTTCTTTAGGTTCCCCTCTTTGCTTTCTTAATTGATTTATCAAGAATAATATTAAAGCCGTTCCGCCTATAAACACAACGTACTGTATAAAGTGGGTAAGAATAGCATAAGCAGCACTTATTTCAAAATCGAAATTATACAATTGTGTTAGAACGAAAATGGAAACCATGTGGTAAGAGCCAGTGCCACCAGGCGTGGGTACCAAGGTACCGAAAGCGCTTATTGCCATAAACACCCAGGCCATTTTAAAATCGACAATACTGTAGGATTCCATTCCCAGCATATAGAAACCAACCAGAGTATTGAGAGCATAGAGATAAAACATCAATACAGTAAAACCGATTATTTTTATAATGTTTTTTTTACCTTTGATTGTAGCAAAACCTTCAATAAGCGTCTGGAAGCCTTCGTCGATTTTATGCTTAAATTCAGGGCTCATCCTGTCGAGAAATTTGAATAATTTGTCGGAAAAACTAGACTGGAATTTAACAAGTGCATAGAGCAGTAATACTGCAACAACAATAAAAACGAAACCGATACTGAGTGCCGGCCTTAGCCAAGGTATTTTTGTATACAAATCGCCGGAATAAAAATAGACACTCAATATTGAAGCAATGCCAAATGCGGCAATATCGATAACGCGTTCGACGACAATAGATCCAAGCATCGTACTACGCGATATTTTTTCCCACTTCCCGAGGAATAATCCTCTATAGAGTTCACCCAATCGCGGCAAAACGCAATTAACTCCGTACCCCACCATAACAGCACCAAAAATATTCAATGAAGAAGCATTATGTTTTATGGGTTGAATCATAATTTTCCATCTCAATGCCCGAACATAATGAGACAACACAAAAATCAAAATATAAATGGCAAGCCAGAAATAAGATGTATCCGCTATTAAACCAAATGCTTTCCGAAGATCGATTCCCCGAAATGCAAAATAGAGAAATGCAACCGTTAAAACGGCAGATATTACGTAACCGCTGTATTTGCTATTTTTTTTATCGAAGATCAATAATCCGTATCCCTTTTGGAGGCACAAATGTAAAGATTTCTTCTTTTATATTGACGTCGGTCTTTATATTATTAAACTCGATAATATGAGTCTCTCCATTGATGTCGGTTAGTTCGATTTTTTTAAAAAAATCATTCGAAGTTTCGATTGTAATTTTCTTGAAATCTTCTTCAATTTTTGGTATTAAAACGAGATAACTTTTGCCCGACTTATCTTTGAAGCTACTCACTTTACAATTCTGTGGCAAATCGAATAAATATTTTTCAATTGAAAAAGACGACGGCTCACTTTTTATGTCGCTGATAATTACTCTTTTGCCTTTAATATCGTAATTCCAGAGTGATCTGGCATCTGAAATAATTTTACGTGTGTCTGAATCGATAACAAATTTATTGTGTTTCTTGTAGTAAATTTTCCCGTTAATATTAGTGGTAGGTGAGCTAAATTGAAAGTTCGCAGTAAAACTATCAATTGAATCAAATTTTTCCTGTAATTTTTTTAACAAGGGGTCGGATTGAACGAATAACGAAACAAGTATGAGCAATAAAACGGAGCGCAGCATTAGAGTGACCTTAGAATAGTTTCAAGTTGTTCTTCACTTTCGACAATAACCTCACGGGCTTTACTTCCTTCAGATGGACCGACAATGCCAACTTGTTCCAGCTGGTCGATAATTCTGGCGGCGCGAGAGTAGCCTAATTTTAATCTTCTTTGCAGTAACGACACTGAACCCTGCTGATGTCGCACAACTACACGTGCCGCTTCTTCAAACATCGGATCGAGATCAGAAAGTGAGTCGTACATTTCAGATTTTTGTTTTTCCTGCAACGAGGGCAACAAGTATCTTTTCGAATAGCCCTTCTGCATATAGATATGATTAACTACTTTTTCGACTTCCTCTGTCGATATGAAAGCATTTTGAATTCTTATTGGTTTTGGCATACCCGTCGGCAAAAAGAGCATGTCGCCTCTTCCCAATAATTGTTCGGCACCGTTCATATCCAGAATTGTTCGTGAGTCGATTTTTGAAGCCACCTGATACGCAATACGTGAGCTGAAATTAGCTTTGATTACGCCGGTAATAACATTAACTGAAGGTCTTTGTGTCGCGAGGATGAGATGAATTCCCACCGCCCGTGCCAGCTGTGCCAGTCTCGCAATCGGCTCCTCAACTTCTTTCCCAGATGTTATCATAAGATCGGCTAACTCATCGATAATGACAATTATGTAGGGAAGTTTATGATGCTTCATTTCTTCGGTATCTTTAGGTTTGGTCCGGGGATTCAATACTTTTTTATTGTAGTCCATTATGTTGCGTACACCGGCTTTGGCAAGTTTGTCGTATCTTTTTTCCATTTCAAATTCAACCGCTTTCAAGGCGAGCAATGCATTGGAAGGATTCGTAATTATTTCTTCATTTAGATCCGGCGATACGGCAAGAAAATGTTTCGATAATTTTTTGTAGAATGAAAGTTCTATCTTCTTCGGATCAATAATTACAAATTTAATATCAGAAGGATGCTTTGAATAAAGAAGACTATTAATAATCATATTAATGCCGACGCTCTTTCCAGAACCAGTTGAACCTGCAATGAGGAGGTGAGGCATTGCTGCCAGGTCTGATATGAAGACGTCGCCAGAAATAGTTTTACCCAATGCCAATGGCAATTCTGCTTTAGAGTTGTTTAGTTTGCTGAGCACCGAATAAGCTCTTACTATCGAAGCTTCGGCATTCGGGATTTCAACACCGATAGCACTCTTTCCTGGAATTGGAGCAATTATTCGAATTCCTCTCGCAGCCAATGCAAGTGCAATATCGTGTTCGAGACTAACTATTCTGCTGATCTTAACTCCAGGAGCGGGAACAATTTCGTAAAGCGTAACCACAGGTCCGGGAGTTACAGTAATATCTTCAATTTGAATATCGAAAAGAGCCAGCTTATCTTTCAGAAGTTGAGCATTACGTTTAAGTTCGCTTTCGTGAACTTTTATCTCTTCTTCTTCCGGTTTCTTTAGCAATTCGAGTGTAGGAGGAATATAATTAATTTTTTCTTCCCACTGGTCAGGTAAATCGGCTTCATCACTAAAATCCGGAGCTTCTTCCGACTCAATCTCTTTAACTTCTTTTGATTTTTTCTTCTCGACCAATTCTGCTTTTTGATCAGATTCACTTTCGATAGGAAGATTTTCTTTATTTAAAATTTTAATACGGGTTTCAGTTACACCTTCATCATCTGCTTCAGGATGCTTTTCTTCAGGCTCTTTCTCTTTTTTTCGTAATAATTTTTTCAGAGGACTCTCTTTAGAATCGCTGGTATCCACTTCTTTATTTATTTTAACTTCCACATCGTTTTCTCGATTAGCCTTTGTATCTTCAAAATACGGGAGCAATTTATTATATAAAGTACTTAGTTTTATGTCGAATGAAATTATTAGCGTAGCAATCAAAAGCGTAAATAAAAATATGATGCTTCCGAGTCCTCCCATGAGTCTGCTCAAAACCATCCCGAGGAATTTTCCGATATTGCCCGATAGTTCGTAAACGTCGGGCAATAAACCAATTTCAGGTGCTGATTGTAACACTCCGAAAAATGTTGAAAGAATCAAACCGGTAGCGATAAGAAAATTTGTAATATAGATCGAAAGTTTAACTTCTACTCCACTCAGGATAGTATAGCCCCAGAGGAAAATTACGACTGGAAATATCAGCGAGAAATATCCGATAGTAGAATGGATAAAGAAATAAGCGAGATAGGCACCAATAATGCCCAGCCAGTTATGAGCATTGGCAATATTCTTGCTTAGCTCTGCGCTTGGGCTTAACAATTCATAAAGATCTTTGAAGGTATATGAAAAAGCAGCTTCGTCTGCTCTTGAGTATGACAGAATACTTAAAAATAAAAAAAGTGAAAATACGATCAGGGTTAGCCCCAGTAGCTTTTTCTTTTTTCTGGGAGTAATAATAAAATATTCTCTCTCGGCGTTATTGTTTTTTTTTGTTTTCTTTTTACTCATCTTTCAATTAGCTATCGGAGTTTTCATAGTCTTTTCATCGTTCCAGAAACATAGTATGGAATAATATCGGTAGAACCAATTTTTGCACATTCGAGAATATCGTCTTCAAATCCATTTTCTATTAATAGCCTGCCGTGTTCAGTGTTACAAAGGAAATTGAAAAGATTTTTGGTATTGCTATTACTTATAATCAAACTTGCACTTGCTGAATCCGAGAGTTCGAGATTTTCTGTTAGTTTTTTAAGTTCATTAATTAAGACGCCGGCGCAAACCGCATCTTCCAGATTAAACATCCCGTTAGTTCCGGCACAAACTATTTCGAAATCTTCATTAAGCTGGAGCATATGACGTGCGATTGCAGGCAAATTATTAAAAGAACATGCAAACAGGTTTTTACTGAATTTAGCTTTTACAATAGTTTTGCTTCCATTCGTAGTATAAAAAATAATTGACTTTCCAGCAACTACTTCGGGACGGTATTCAAGCGGCGAATTTCCCAGGTTAAAGCCTTCCACCATTTTGGTATTTCTTTCACCACAAAGAAGTGTTTGGCTTCTAAAAGCGTCACCCGAGATTTTCATTGCAAAATCGAGTGTACTTACTGGAATAATTTCTCGTGCTCCATTTGCCAGGGCAGTTGTAATTACAGTGGTTGCCCGCAGCACGTCGATGACCACAACTGTTTTACCGGTAAAATAGAGTTCATCTAAAAACAAGTTCGAAAAAAGTACATTAATTTTCATATCAGTTTTTGATAAATGGTAATTTAGTTACAATAGCTGGTACTTCTTTACCTCTTATAAGAAAATTAACTCTTGTACCTTCAGTAGCGTAGTTGATGTCAACATATCCGAGCGCAATAGCTTTTTCGATTATCGGGCTGACAGTACCACTTGTTACTTTACCGATAATATTTCCATTGGCTGTAATTTCATAACCGTGACGTGGAAATGCTTTTTCCTGGGAGACTATGGGCGTCAGTTTCCTTTTTAAACCGTTTTCTTTGATTTGAAGAAGTGCTTCTCTACCAATGAAATTATTCTTCTTTAATTTGACTACCCATCCAAGACTCGCTTCAAGTGGGTTTGTGGTTCTGTCAATATCATTGCCATAAAGACAATATCCCATTTCAAGACGCAGTGTATCTCTCGCACCCAATCCCACAGGTTTGATATTGAATTCACTGCCGGCTTCGAAAATTGAATCCCAAATTTTTAATGCTACTTCTTCGTCGCCTTTGAAATAGATTTCATATCCAAGTTCGCCTGTGTATCCAGTCCTCGATATTAGAGTATCAATTCCAGCAATCTTTGCATTGAAAAAGTGATAATATTCGAGATTCAGTTCGCGATCACAAATTTTCTGAAGCACCGTTTTTGAATTTGGTCCTTGTACAGCCATTAGCGAGTATTCATCGCTTTCATCTATAATTTCGACATCGTATTTATTATTTCTCAATAGCCAATCGTAATCTTTATCTTTATTTGCAGCATTAACCACAAACATGTATTCATTTTGATTAATACGATAAACCAGCAGATCGTCAACTATACCGCCATCTTCATAACACATTAACGAATACTGAACACGTCCGTTTGTAAGAACTGATGCGTCGTTAGTTGTAACAAATTGAACGAAATCAAGCGCATTATCGCCTTTAATTATAATCTCCCCCATATGAGAAACGTCAAAAACACCGACATTGCTTCTTACAGCTTTATGTTCTTCAATAATTGACGAATATTGAATAGGCATCTTAAAGCCGGCAAAATCGACAATTTTAGCGTTTAGTTTTTGATGAATCGAATAGAATTTTGTGGATTTCATGTTATTTATTCTCTAGCTTTTTCCAGTCATTTAAGAATTTTTCAAGACCAATATCTGTCAGAGGATGTTTAAATAATTTTTCGATTACATCGAAAGGCATCGTAGCCACGTCTGCACCCATCATAGCAGCTTCGACTACATGGAGTGGATGACGAATACTCGCAACCAGCACCTGTGTTTTGAAATTATAATTTCTGTAGATCTGAATTATCTGTTCAATTAAATCCATACCGACATGACTGATATCGTCGAGTCTTCCTACAAAAGGGCTTATGTACGTAGCGCCGGCTTTTGCAGCAAGAAGTGCTTGCGTGGGGGAAAAGCAAAGCGTCACATTTGTTTTAATTCCTTCTTCGGAAAGTGTTTTAACTGCTTTAATTCCTTCTTTGATAAGAGGAACTTTAACCACGATATTATGATGTATCTTTGCCAGTTGTCGAGCTTCTTTAAGAATTCCCTCATAGTCTGTAGAAACCACTTCGGCACTGATAGGACCATCTACAATCTGGACAATTTCATTTAGCAATTCGATAAAGTCCCTTCCTTCTTTAGCAACAAGCGATGGATTGGTTGTAACGCCGTCGAGCAAGCCGTAGGAAGCGGCCTCCTTTATATGATCGATATTAGCAGAGTCGATAAAAAACTTCATTGCATCCTCTCATTTTTTAATGAAAAATTTTACTGACGTAAAATTAAGCAAATTCTTCGGTTAAATCCTCACCCGTTTTTTTAGAATAAATTTTGAACATCTGAGGATTCATCTTTTCGTCTTCTTTGATCTTAAGCCTGATAAAATATTTTAGTTGAATTTTTGTCAAAGGCGAAATGAAGCCTTCCCGCATTTTTTCTGCTGTTATTGGGTGAACGTGAAGAACTAAAGATTTATTCTTTCCTTCGAGTCGATAACGTTGCAACCATTTTTCGATCTCATGAATAACGCTCGAAGTTTTAGTCAATAATCCTGTTCCATTACAATAAGGACACGGTTCGGTCATCGACTGAACAATATTTTCGCGCACGCGCTGGCGGGTAATTTGCACCAAACCAAATTCAGTCATTGGTAACAATGCTGTTTTAGCCCGGTCTTTGCGGAATTCTTTCTTAAGTTCGTCGTAAATTTTCTTTCTGTTTTTTTCATCTTCAAGGTCAATAAAATCGACGACAATCAGTCCTCCGATATCGCGCAGTCTAAGCTGACGTACAATTTCTCTGGCAGCTTCGAGGTCAGTTTTTAATGAATTGAGTTCCTGTTCTTTTTTAGCAGCATATCTGCCGCTGTTTACGTCGATAACTGTCATTGCTTCAGTATGCTCAATTACGATATGCCCTCCGCTGGGCAGCGGAATACGGCGTCCCATCAGCAGTTTTATCTGCTCGTCGATTTTGAATGTTGAAAATATTGGCTCCTCACCTTTGTAGTATTCTATTCTATCAACCAACGAGGGTTGTACAAACTGGACATAATTTCGAATTTCCTTCCATAGTTTTTTCGAATCGACAAACACTTTTGAAACGTCAGCGGTAAATAGATCGCGTATGACGCTTATTGTAGTACTCAAATCTTTATATAGTAGTGCTGGAGGTTTCTGTTTTTTTGCTTCTTCCTCGATATCTTTCCATATTTTTACAAGATATTTCAGGTCGGCCGAAAGTGCTTCTTCGTCCTGATCTTTTGCTGCGGTTCTTATGATCAGTCCGCAGTTGTCGGGAAGAATTTCACGTGCAATTCTACGGAGCCGTTTTCTTTCCTTGATATCTGTAATTTTTTTAGAGACGCCAATTTTATCGTCCATTGGCAAAAGGACGCAAAATCTACCTGGTATGGAAATCGACGATGTTACTCTTACGCCTTTATCTTTGACAGGTTCTTTCAATATCTGAACTAAAATTTCCTGACCTTTATGAAGGCGAACGAAAGTTTTTTCTTTCTTTTCAGGTTTTTGAATTTCTTCGCCGTTATCATTCTCGTCGGCATCCAATTCGTCGTCGTCTTCGAATATTCCTTGAAGAGCCTCTGTCCTTTCTCCTATATCCGAAAAATGAAGAAAGGCATCGTGTTTTAATCCGATATCAATAAAAGCCGCGCGAATTCCGGGTAAAACTCTGGCTACCTTACCGAGATAGATATTGCCAACCATTCTTTGTTTTTCAGGATGATCGACAAAAAAATCGACAAGGTTTCCGTCTTCTGTAATTGCCACCCTATTTTGAGTGGTCGAGCTACTGATAATAATTTCTTTTTTCATCTATAAAAACTCTGTTAGTTGTTACAATAAAGCTTCGAATTCATCTGTTTCGAGCCAGTACAAAACTTTTTTTCTGAATCGATGATCGATTTCACTATTAATAAAGCTATCTACGCCCGTTTTTTTAATGTGCTCTGCGTGCTGGTCTACCACCTCGTATAGTTCATCATAAATTAAAACGCTAAATACTTTTTTGAGAATTAATTCCAGCTCTGGATAAAATCTGAAGTACCAAAGGATTTGCCTCTTCCCTTTGTCAAGGGCATTTACTGGACCGTACTCATTTTCGAGTAATTTTAAATGTTCCTTCAAAACGCTGACAGCTGTTGTAATGTCCGGATGTCCAGGGTCAAATCCTTCTGAAGAGAGTTTGTTATATCTCTCAAAAATAAATGGATTTCCGAGAGCACCACGGGCTATCATTGCCGAATAACAACCGGTAATTTCCATCATTTTTTTTATGTCATTTGGACTGAACAAAGATCCATTTCCTATTACTTTCAAGTTTGTGGATTCTCTAATTTTTCGAATCCATCCCCAATCAACTTCCGAGTCGTATCTTTGTTTTTTCGTTCTTGCATGAACGGTAATATAAGAAGCACCGTTGTTTTCGACTGCCCTAACAATATCGAGGATATCGATATTCCTGTCGTCATAACCGAGTCGGATTTTAACCGAAACAGGTATGCCGTTCGAATTTTTAGTCATCGAATCGATTAGTTTACCGATTCTTTTTGGATCTTTCAAAAGTTGCGCACCCATATTGCACGAAGTGACTTTATCGACAGGACAACCACAGTTGAGGTCAATAATATCGGGTTTATAACGGACAATTTCTTTGACCGCCTCGCCAACAATTGAAGGATCGTTGCCCAGAATTTGAACACCAATTGGTTTTTCTGCCCTGTCAAATGCCAGATATCTCAGAGTATTGAAGTCGCCTTCGACAACACCCAGTGCACTGACCATCTGCGTAAATACAATTCCCGCGCCGTGTTTTCTGGCTATTCTTCTGAACGGTGAGTCGGTAATCTCTGCCATTGGAGCCAAAAAAAGTCGATTTCCCAGATCGAGATTACCGATTTCCATTTAATCACTCATATTTATTTAAAAAAACGACGCCGGTTTATCACCGGCGTAATATTACTTTTCGGAGGATCCCGAAGTGTCTGTAGTTTCCTCTTCATCTTTTTCTTTTAACAATGCTTTTCTCGAAAGAGAATATTTATTTCCTTCAATACTCAGCAGTTTTACTCTAACAATATCTCCTTCTTTTAGAACGTCACTTACTTTGTCGATCCTCTTATTGTCAATTTGAGATATATGCAATAATCCCTGTACACCAGGCAATATTTCGACGAAAGCACCAAAGTCGGCAAGTCGAACTACTTTTCCGTTATAATTCTTACCAACTTCTGGGTCTGCCGTGAGCCATTTTATATATTCACGCGCTTCTTTAGCCAGTTTTGAATCATTTCCCGAAATATTGACAGTTCCATCTTCTTCGATGGCAATTTCCACATTATAGTCCTTTTGTATTTTCTGAATAACTTTTCCTCCGGGTCCAATAACCGAGCCGATTTTGTCGGTCGGTATCTTTGTCGTCAAAAGTGTAGGTGCATACGGGGAAATGGTACTACGGGGTTCTGCAATAACTTCGTTCATCTTCTCCAGGATATAGATTCTTCCTTCCTTTGCCTGAGCAAGAGCTTTTTCCATTATTTCATACGAAATACCCTGAATTTTAATATCCATCTGGAATGCTGTGATGCCGTCTTTTGTTCCAGCCACTTTGAAGTCCATATCACCCAGATGATCCTCGTTGCCTAAAATATCTGAAAGAATTGCATACCTGTCACCTTCTTTAATCAATCCCATAGCAATGCCGGCTACTGCTTTTTTAATCGGCACACCTCCGTCCATCAAAGCTAATGAACCGGCACAAACCGTAGCCATTGAAGACGATCCGTTCGATTCCAGTATGTCGGAATTAAGTCTAATCATATATGGAAATTGGTCTTCCGGTGGAATTAGATTTTTCAGAGCTCTTTCTGCAAGATTACCATGACCAATTTCACGTCTGCCAACTCCAGAATACTTGCCAACTTCACCTACGCTGAAGGGAGGGAAATTATAGTGTAGTATAAAACGCTTTCTGAATTCTGTCATTAGTCCATCAATTATTTGCTCGTCTTGTTTGGTACCGAGCGTTAATGTCGTTAGACTTTGTGTTTCGCCGCGTGTAAAAAGTGCCGAACCGTGTGGACGTGGCAGCAGCCCAACTTCAATCGAAATTGGACGAATTTCAGTAGTTTTCCTGCCATCGAGGCGTAATCCTTCCTGAAGGATCCTCTGACGCATCAATTCTTTTTCCATATCGTGCAGGATTGTTTTAATTGCTTTCTCCTGCTCGGGGAATTTTTCGCTGAGTTGTTTAATAACTTCTTCTGCAAGTTCTTTATTCTTTTGCGAGCGCTCTTCTTTCGTAAGAACAGACGCCACAATTGTTTTCATATTATCGTATGCCAGACGATTGACTTCGTCTACAAGATTTTGATCCAGTTCAACTTCAGGCACTTCCATTTTGGGTTTGCCACAGAGTTCACGTAGCTCATTTTGAACTGCCACAATCTTTTTGATTTCCTGATGAGCGAATTTCAATGCATTGAGCATATCTTCTTCGCTTACTTCTTTTGCTTCGCCTTCAACCATCATAATCGACGATTCTGTTCCAGCTACCACGAGTTCGATATCGCTCTCTTCTATCTCCTGAAGGGATGGATTGATTACGAACTGACCATTAATCCTGCCGACTCTAACCTCTCCAATAGGCTCAAGGAAAGGGATATCTGAAATGACTAATGCAGCCGAGGCACCACAGGCAGCAATTACATCGGGGTCGTTTTCATTGTCGAATGAATAAACAAAAGCAGCCACCTGCGTATCGTTATAATAATTTTTCGGGAAAAGAGGTCTTATCGGACGATCAATTAATCGTGCGCTGAGAATTTCTTTGTCGCTTGGGCGGCCTTCGCGTTTAATGAAGCCTCCGGGAATTTTACCTGCAGCGAACGATTTTTCGCGATATTCAACACTCAGTGGGAAAAAATCGACATCGTCACGCAAGTCCCCCGCCACAGCCGTAACCAATACCATTGTATCGCCATAACTTACCATTACTGCGCCGTTTGACTGCTTGGCTAATTTTCCCGTTTCAAATTTTAATTTATGTTTACCTATTTGAACTTCTTTAGTAAAAACCATTTTTGTTTTCCTACTTTCTAATGTTTAACTCTTTAATTATTGCGCGATATCTTTCAATATCTTTTTTCATCAAATAATCGAGCAATCTTCTTCTTTTACCTACAATTTGCATTAGACCTCTGCGTGAAGCGTGATCCTTTTTATGTTGGTCGAAGTGGGCTGTAAGATTATTGATTCTTTCTGTTAAGATAGCGATCTGAACTTCAGTTCTGCCACTGTCTTTTTCGTTCATACCATATTTCTTAATTAGCTCCTGCTTCCTTTCGTTTGAAATTGACATTTTGTTACTCCTTTTAATTTGTTTTACAATGTAATTCCAGTCGCAACCAGAATTAATTAGTTATTTTCAATAAAATAAATAAATTATAAGGTTTAATTTATCGATTTATCCTCAAATTTGCTTAATATTTGGAGCGCTGTTTTTTTGTCGTCTTCTATTTGTTTGATCAACATATCCACACTGTCGAATTTGATTTCTTTTCTTATTCTTTTAATCACTTCCACTTTGAGTCTTTCTCCATAGATATTTTTTTCGTATTTACTGAAATCTTTGTTTATCAAATGAACTTCAATTGTAATTTCTGGTTTCTCATTGAAAGTCGGTCTTAAACCGATATTCATAATTCCCATCAAAGAATTACCATTTAGAAAAGCGTTGACCGCATAAACTCCATTGGCAGGAAGCGCTTTATAGTTATTGTCGAGCTTAATGTTTGCAGTAGGGAACCCCAATCTTCTTCCTCTTTGGGCGCCTTTAACGACGATTCCTTCAAACGAGTAATTTCTTCCGAGGAATAAATTAGCCTTATCAATATTTCCTTCGGCAAGGGCATTTCTTATTTTAGTGCTGCTTACAACTTCGCCATTACATTTTTCGGCTTCAACGGCAGTTACTTCAAAGCCGTATTGCTTGCCGAGCTGTCTCAATTTTTCGGCATCACCCATTCGATCCCTGCCAAATTTGTGGTCGTGTCCAATCACAATATGCGATAGATTCAACTGATTTACAAGAATTTGATATATAAATTCTTCTGACGTCATTTCTGAAAATTCACGGCTGAATTTCTGGATTACAAGGTTATCGAGTTTTGTTTTATTCAAAATATCAATTTTCTCATTCAATGTTGTAAGCAATTTAATTTCGTAATCTTTTGAAATAACAAGACGCGGATGTGGTTCAAATGTAAAAAGGACCGATTCACAACTGCACTGTTCCGATATATCGAACAATCGGGACAATATTTTATAGTGCCCCAGATGGAGGCCGTCGAAACTACCTACGGTAACTACGGTTTTTCTATCCTTTTCAAACGAGAATGATTCTTTATATATGTTCATTATCTGCTAAATTCGTTACGAAATTTTCAAATTCTTCGATCCCGAAAGCGTCCTCGACCGAATAAGGACCGATTGTTGTTCTTCTCAAAGATTTAAGATAAGCTCCGCATCCAATTTTCTGTCCAAACTCGTGTGCAATTACGCGAATATATGTACCGGGTGTAACTTCAATTTCGAAATGGATATCGGGCATATCGATTTTTTTGATATCAAACCGGAAAACTTCTATTTCTCTTTCTTTACGTTCTACTTCAATGCCTTTACGCGCATATTTGTATAAAGCACGTCCGTTTTTTTTTACTGCCGAGTACATCGGAGGCAGTTGAAAAGATTTTCCAATAAAGTCTTTGGCAGTTTTATAAATAATCGTCTCGTCAATATCGGAAATCTCTTTGACTGAGTCGAATTCTGTTTCGAGGTCGTACGACGGAGTTGTTTTGCCGAGTGATATAATTCCTGTATAAACTTTATTTAAATTCGAAAACTCGGGAATTTTTTTCGTAAATCTGCCGGTACAAATAATCAGCAAGCCTGTCGCCAGAGGGTCGAGAGTACCGGCGTGTCCGACTTTTTTAATATTTACTGCTTTACGAACTCGATGAACTATATCGAAAGAAGTTTTGCGAATCGGTTTATCGATAAGAAGAGCCTCCCCGTTCAGAAAATCTGGAATATAATCATTAAACATTTTCCTTGTTATCACTTTCATGAATCTTCTTTAATATCGTCTCAATTTTTTCAACATAATCGAGTGTATCGTCGATAAAGAACTCGAGTTCGGGCACAAATCGAACTCTGATTCTACCTGCCAGTTGCGTACGAATCCAGCTTTTCAATTCATTCACTTTAGTAAGAACTTCCTCTCGTTTCTCTTTTTCGTATACTGACAAATAGACTTTCGACAATTTGAGATCGGGACTCAATTTTACACTTGTAATGGTTATCAAGCTGAGACTCGGATCCTGAATCTTATGTAAAAAGATAAGACTCAGTTCCTCCTTGATCATACTGGCTACTTTATCGATCCTGAATGAACTCATCTCAATTCAACGTTTTCTTTGTTTCGACAATTTTATATACTTCAATTACATCGCCTACTTTTATATCGTTGAAGTTTGCAATATTGAGACCGCACTCGAATCCTTTTTCAACTTCTCTAACATCATCTTTGAAACGCTTGAGGGATTCGAGTTGGCCTTCATAAATAACTATACCGTCCCTGTAAAGCCTTACCTTTCCGTTTCGGGTAATTTTACCATCCGTCACATAACAACCGGCAACCGTACCGACTTTAGGCACTTTGAATATCTGACGCACTTCTGCGGTACCGACCAATTCCTCAGAAACAACCGGTGAAAGAAGTCCTTCGAGTGCTGATTTAACAGCATTGATTGCATCGTAGATGATATTATAGAGTCTGATATCGACTTTTTCGGATTCAGCTAATTTTCGTGCATTATTATTCGGACGCACATGGAAACCAATTATAATAGCACCCGATGCTGCTGCCAATAAGACATCTCCTTCCGAGATTGCTCCAACACCCTTGTGAATAACCCTTACAGAGACTTCATTATTCGACAGTTTCATAAGGGCATCCGAAAGGGCTTCCACAGAACCATCGACGTCGCCTTTGACGATTATTGGTAACTCTTTTAAGCCGCCAGAAGATATCTGATTTGCAATTTCTTCAAGCGTAATATGTCGTACCTGTCTGTGTTCTTGTTCGCGTTTAATTTGCATTCTTTTAATGCTAATTTCGCGCGCTTCTCTTTCCGATTCAACCACGACGAAAGTATCACCCGCTTGCGGCGTCGATTCGAAACCGAGGACAAGCACGGGCGTTGAAGGGAGAGCTTCTTTAACTTTGTTCCCTCTTTCGTCGAACATTGCACGAACTCTTCCATAAGCCGTTCCTGCTATGAAGGGGTCGCCTATTTTAAGTGTACCTTTTTGAACAAGGATTGTTGCAGTGATTCCTCTTCCTTTATCGAGCTGCGATTCGATTACTGCACCGCGTGCTGGTTTGTCAGGATTAGCTTTTAAATCGAGCATTTCAGCTTCGAGCAATATTTTTTCGAGT
The DNA here is from genome assembly GCF_051488685.1 of Melioribacter sulfuriphilus. Classification (NCBI taxonomy): domain Bacteria; kingdom Pseudomonadati; phylum Ignavibacteriota; class Ignavibacteria; order Ignavibacteriales; family Melioribacteraceae; genus Melioribacter; species Melioribacter sulfuriphilus. The sequence continues at coordinate 7,843 of NZ_JBPSEH010000004.1, read as the reverse complement.
AATAAGTCGACGTTTTTTCCTGTTTTAGCTGAAATTTCCACGCATTGATATTTACCGCCCCAATCTTCTACCAGAATGTTTCGTTCTGCCAGCTGCTGTTTAATTTTTTCAGCATTGGCATTTGGTTTATCAATTTTATTTATCGCCACGACTATCGAAACATTAGCCGCCAGAGCATGATTAATTGCTTCAACTGTTTGGGGCATCACAGCATCGTCGGCTGCCACAACTAAAACTACGATATCGGTAACCTGAGCTCCTCTAGCGCGCATGGCAGTAAATGCTTCGTGACCGGGAGTATCGAGAAATGTAATTTCTTTTCCGTCTTCGAGGACCACTTTGTAAGCACCGATGTGTTGCGTAATACCGCCAGCTTCGCCTGCTACCACATTAGTTCTTCTGATGAAATCGAGCAGCGATGTCTTACCATGATCAACGTGACCCATTATAGTAACAACTGGAGGACGCGGCTTCAAGAAATCTTCTGGTTCGTCTTCTTCTTCGACCAACTCGCTCAAATATTCTTCTTCGAGTTCCACTTCGAATCCGAAATCGGAAGCAATCAATTCGATTGTCTCGATATCAAGTCGCTGATTAATCGAAACCATCAGCCCAAGGCTGATACACTTTTGTATTACTTCGTTAACAGAAACACCCATTAAATTCGCAAGTTCGCCAACGGCGATATATTCAACAACTTTAAGTTTCTTCTTTTCCTGTTGTTTTTGCTCTATGATTTTTTCAAGTTGTTCTTGTTTTTCTTTCTTTTTCTTTTTTCTGAGCGAGGCGCGTTCAGAAATGGACGAATCGTCCATACTCATCAGTGTACGCTTAATTGCTTCTTCAACTTCTTTTTTGTCTACCTGGAATTTTTTAAGCTTTCTTTTTTTCTTGGAAACTGCTTCTTCAACTTTGTCTTCTTTTCCTTTACCCTTAGCTTTTAATTTTTTCTTCTTCTTCTTTTTAACAGGTTCTTCTGATTTTTCTTCCTCTAACTTTGGCTTTTTATCTTCGAGAACCACCTGAGGTTCTATCGGTTTTTCGGCTTCTGATTTTTCCTCTTTTTTCTTTTTCTGTTCCTTTTCAAGTTCAATCTTACCAACTATCTTCAAGCCTTTATTTCTGTTTTCTAGTTCTCTTTCTGCCGGAGTTTTAAATTTATCGCCTTCAGCCGGGGTTTCTTCTTCAGTTATAGTTTCAACTGGTTCAGATAGTGCCACTTCTTCTGCAATAGCGGATTCTTTAGCCTGAGGTTCCGGAATTTCTTCAATATGAACTGTTTCATGAATATCTTCTTTTGTAGGCTCTTCGACTGCTTTTGGTTTTTCTTTTATGGCTGCCTCAGTTTTCTCTTCAGCCTTAGGCTCTTCGCCACCGCCTCGTTTTTTCTGGAATTCCGATATCTTTTTATAATGTTGTTCTGCTTTTTCGATATCTTTTTTGAAATGGTCGCGTATGTCGCTTTCCATTTCATCGCTTAGAATCGACATATGGTTTTTTACATCGTATCCCTTCTTCTGAAGAAATTCAATGATCTGGTCTGTGGGCAAATTATATTCAGAAGCGAACTTGTAGATCCTTAATTTTTTATTTTTTACTTCCGGCATTTGAGTACCTAAATTTTTTATTCTTCTTCTTCAAATTGATTTTCGAGAATTTGGATTATCTCTTTTGCTTTTTCCTCGCCGATACCTTCAATATTTTTTAGTTTATCGACGCCAGCTTTAAGAACTTCGACTGCAGTTTCAAAGCGATTACTGATAAGAATATCGACAATGTCGCTGCCGAGTTCTTCTCTGAGTTCTGGGAGTTCAATATCTTCTTCGTATTCGTCGAGTTGTTTTTCCTGACGGAGAACTTCAATATCGTAGCCCGTTAGTTTCATCGCGAGGCGAATATTAACACCGTTTCTACCGACAATTAAAGAGATCTGGTCGGCATCAGCTGTTACAGTACATTTTTTATTTTCCTCATCAATTTCAATCTGACGTAATTTAGCTGGGGCAAGACATCTTTGAATAAATACCACGGGGTCGTCAGAATAGTTTATTACGTCGATATTTTCATTATTCAATTCGCGCACGATGGCATGAATGCGAACTCCCTTCATACCCACGCAAGCGCCCACGGCGTCGATGCGGGAATCCTGCGATTCGACGGCAACTTTAGCTCTTTCGCCGGGTTCTCTTGCAATACCTTTAATTTCGATAACACCGTCGTAAATTTCAGGTATCTCTATTTCAAATAAACGTCGCAGGAACATATTATCAGCTCGAGATATGATAATGACCGGGCCGTTTTGATTCTTTTTGACCTCTTTAACAACGGCGCGAATTGTTTCGCCTTTTTTATATTTCTCTCGCGGAATTTGTTCACTCCTCGGAAGTATCAACTCGTTCTTGTTATGATTAACAAGCACGTCATTTCTTCTAACCTGATAAATATCCCCCACAACAATTTCACCGATCATTTCTTTGTATTCATTATAAACAATATCTTTTTCAATTTCTCTGATCTTTTGATTGAGATTCTGACGAGCAAGATTGATAAGTCGCCTTCCGAACTGGGACAATTCTATTTTTTCGACGTAGTCGTCGCCTATTTCGAGTTGCTCCTCGTTACCTCGCTCATTAACTTCGTCTATACTGATTTCAGTAGAAGGGTTTTCAACTTTTTCGACGATTGTACGCTCCAGAAAAATTTCAATATCGCCTTTGTCCATATTGACCACGACATCGTATCTGGCATCATTACCGAATTTCTTTTTAACGAGAAGACCGAATATTTCTTCCATTATGCCTGCGAGAACATCTTTATCGAGACTTTTTTCCCGCACCATTTGGGCAAACGATTCGACTATTTCTGGGTTCATTTAATATTCCTCCAAATCAAAAGCTAATTAATACTTTTGCTTTATTTATATCTTTAAAATTTATTACGTATTCATCAGTTTCTTTTGCGGATTTCGACTTAACTTCAAAAGTCAATTTGTCGTCGTCAATCCGAATTAACTTACCATTAATCTTAAGTTTTTCGTCTCCTGCTTGAAAATGCACTTCAAAATTTCTGTTGATATGCTTATAAAACTGTTCAAGAAATTTAAGGGGACGCTCAATTCCCGGAGAAGAAACATCTAAACGATAATTCGAATCAATCAATTTCTCTTCTTCGATCTTGTCTTTAATAGCTCTACTTAGTTCAGCGCAAATGGAAGCAGTTACAGGCTCCTTTCCGTCGATAAAGATTTCAATTATCCTTTGTTTCTTATCTCCTCGCAATATTAATTCTATTAGGAAAAAACCTTTTTGAGAGACAATATTATCAATTTTCTGTTTTAATATATCTTTTTCCATAACACACAAATAAAAATCGCCCACTAAGGGGCGAATGAGAGTACGCAAATCTATGAATATTTAATGCAATAAGCAAATTCTGAATTAGTAACTGAAATTTAACAGAATCTCGTCGCAGAGTAGATAACCTTTTTTCGTAAGACGGATTAATCCGTTTTCAATATTCAGCAAGCCGTTTGATTTAAGGTTATCAAGAATTGGCTGATTATCATCAAGCCATTTCTTACCGAAACGATTTTTTAATGCTGCAATGTCAATACCGTCACTTCTGAGCGCCAGCATTACAAATTCTTCGAGCATCATACTCGGAGTTAAAACTTCGCTGCCTGCAACGGCGTGTCCCTTTTCGTTGACGGCTCGGTTATAAAATTCGAGACTTGCATAATTCCACCATCTTTTATTTTTTATGAACGAATGCGAAGAGGTTCCGAAACCAAGATAATCGTCATAATGCCAGTAAGCCTTATTATGACTCGATTCGTAACCTGGCTTAGCAAAGTTGGATACTTCGTATTGGAGAAAACCTTTCGAATTGAGAAAATCAATTGTGGTTTCGTACAGTTCGGCGTCGTAATCCTCATCTTGAAGTATTATTTTTCCATCGAGCACCATTTTATTTAAGATAGTTCCTTTTTCCAGAATAAGACTATAAGCAGAAATATGATTGATCGGTAGTTCAATGGCCTGCTTCAGATTTTTCAGCCATTTTTCTTTTGTCTGTCCAGGAAGATTAAAAATCAAATCGATACTAATATTTTCAAAGCCTGCTTTTGAGGCTGCCAACACACAGTCTCTTGCAGTTTCGGAATCGTGAATACGGGTTAAAAACTTCAGATCGTCTTCATCGAACGATTGGATACCAATACTCAAACGATTAATACCGATATCAAGAAATTTACCGAGTTTTTCATAATCGACTGTACCGGGGTTTGTTTCAAGCGTAATTTCCACATTGTTCAAAATCTGGAAAGAATTTTTGATTTGGTCGAGTATTGCAGAAATATATTCGGGGGAGACGAATGAAGGCGTTCCCCCGCCGAAATAGATCGAATTAACTTCGTATTCGTTAGAATACAAATTTGCGTAATGCAGAACTTCTTTTTTTAAGCATTTTAAATAAGTCTCTTTGTTTTTATAATTCGTAATTGAATAAAAATCGCAATAAATACATTTATGGTCGCAAAAAGGGATATGAATGTAAATTGCTAATTTATCCACAATAAATTATCTCTTAAAATCCGATTACCAGTCCCAGTGTTGCCGTGTTAGTTTTAGCAAGTTTATAATCGGCAACAATGTCAAAAATAATCAGGCTCAGATTAAAGCCAACCGTCATTGCACTCGAATTTTCGCCTTCAAGTTCGAACGAAACTTTTGTAGGAGGCACGGGAACACTATTGACAGTTTGATTCGATTGATAGTCGTAATTTACCGTCGTTTTAGAAGATTCGAGCGTCAAGCCTGCAAAAGGTGTAATCGAAACTAACATTCCGAATTTTTTACTGGCAAAAACTCCAAACTGTGTTGCTTTAGTTTCAAATATGTCGCCTACTTTCAATTGCTGATAAAAAGCAGCAACGGATAAATCCAGTGGCAAAGGATTGTTGAAAAATACATTTAGATTGTGAACTGCACCCAATCCCCAGAATGTAAATTTACCTAGATCCTTAATATCAACAGCAGGCAAATATCTTACGGATAAATTAGTACCGAGTATGGTTCCAACATTCAATTGAACAGCTGCAGTTGGAAACGCCGGTAATTCATCGAGGAATCCTTTTACTTCTTCGAGGACAATTTCATACGGCTTGAGATTATAATGACCGTTGTAAAAATTGCCACCTTCAAATTTAACTTTCAGGAATTCGTCCTTACTTCCGACAATTGTTGGACCTGAGAATTTAACATTGAACTTTCTACCCATAATTTCCTGCTTCAAATTTTCATAATCGGGATTAGATGGTCCAATCCCAGAATTGGCAAGAATTTGTTCTGTTTGTTCATCATTAAAATAAAAATCACCAGTTGCAGAGAATCGTTTTACATCGTCAGAAAACAAAGAGCCCATTCCCACCACTTTTAAATTAAGACTAAAACCAAGAATTTTAGCTTCGGGAATATCTGATATCCATCCAGAATTTAAATTAGAACCGAATGCCGATATTACAGGCGCCACATAAGCTTCGCCAACAGTCGACGATAAATTCGAAAGAGTTTCTGAGAGAGACTGCGCTTTAATCTGGACCGACAACAAAATTAACGACCATACAAATACGAAAAATTTTTTATTGAGACGCATTGATTTTCTCCTCTTAATTGATAATTCAATTTAACCAAAACTTGTTTTTTACTGCTGTGAGTCAAATCAACTTTTAATTTTCATCAGCTCCCTAGCTCCGTCAAGCGCAGCTTCGGTAATTTCTTCACCACTGATTAATTTGGCTACTTCTCTAAGTTTTTCATCGTCGTTCAGTATTCTAATTGTACTGATAATTCTACCATTTGATTTTTTCTTTTCGACAGCGTAGTGATAATCAGCCAGACCTGCAATCTGGGGCAGGTGAGTTATGGCAATTATCTGGTGTGAAGAGGCAAGTTCTTTCAGAGCAAAGCCTACTTTTTGAGCAACCGAACCACTGATGCCCGTATCGATTTCATCAAATATTAGAATTGGAAGTCGTTCAGATTTAGCAAGTATCGATTTAAGAGCAAGCATGATCCTAGAAATTTCACCTCCCGATGCAACTTTCGTTAAGGGTTTGGGGTCCTCACCCAAATTGGTTGAAATATAAAATTCGATTTTATCGATGCCTCTTTCGTTATAGCCAGTTCTTTCTTGGTCAATTAATAAGTAGTTATCATTATTTTCAAGCCTTTCTTTTTCGATCCTTACCTGGAAATTGCTGTTCGGAATGCCCAAATTTTTGAGAGTTTGTTCGATTTCCTTTTTAATCTTTGGAATAACTTTTTTACGAGCTTCCGATAAAGTAATTGCCAACAAGCCGCATTCTTTTCTGAGGGATTCAATTTTTTTCAGAAGCTCTTCTTTCCAGGTAGAAAAATTTTCTGTAGTCTCAATTTCAGCTGCAATTTTGTCTCTGTATTCTAAAACTGAATGAATAGAACCGCCGTACTTTTTTTTCAATAACTTAAAAGCGCTCAGGCGCTGCCGTATATTTTCAAGCCGTTCAGGATCTATATCAATTTTATCTTTGTAGCTTCTAAAGAAGTTCGAAACTTCTGCAATAATAATGGAAGCTGACTCAATTTCGTTTAGTTTATCGCTTACGGAAGAATCAATTTTTGTCAATTCAGCAATTCGGTTTTTAATGTAATTGATACGGTCGTGAACCGAATTTTCCTCTTCATAGAGGAGATGATAAATTTCTTCGGAAAGCTCAATTAATTGTTCACTGTTTTCGAGTAGATTCAATTCTTTTTCCAGAGTTTCCTCTTCACCCGGTTGAGGATCTACTTCATTTATCTCCTTTAACTGGAAACTATAGAGTTCATATTTTTCTTTTAGTGCATCTTCTTTCGAAACGAGCTCTTCATATTTAGCAATTTCATTCTTGAGTAGAGTTAAATTTTGTTTGTATTTATTTAGCATGGATTCATTGTTAGCAAACTCGTCGATCAACTCAATGTGAGTTGAAATTCTGAGAAGTGACTGGTGCTCGTGTTGTCCGTGTAAATCGACAAGGTAATTTCCGATATCTTTAATTAGAGATAGCGATACCGGTGAATCATTTAAGAAACATCTATTCGTACCCTTTACAGAAATTTCTCTTCGAACAATCAGATCGTCATAAATTTCGATGTCATTTTCAGAGAGCAGGTTGATTACTTTTTGATGCCCTTTGACATCGAATATTCCTTCCACAATTGATTTAATTGCACCTTTTCGGACGACTTCCGAAGAGGCTCTGTCACCTAAGAGCAGACCCATTGCATCAATAAGAATCGATTTGCCGGCACCTGTTTCACCCGTGATGATATTTAAACCGCCGTGAAATTCAATTTCAATCTCTTCAATAAGTGCATAATCTTTTATGTAAAGGCTCTTTAACATAACTTGTTCTATTGTTTAACAAAACTTCAACCCAAAATTATTACAATAAATAAAAGTATCAAGGTTTTTAAAGAAATAAAGGACTAAAATGATTATTTTTTTCCGATGAAGTTGACAACGATTTGGCAGTTCCTTATATTAGAAGCCCAAAATTTGAAGCGATACTAAGATTACATCGCGGGGTGGAGCAATTGGTAGCTCGTCGGGCTCATAACCCGAAGGTTGCAGGTTCAAGTCCTGTCCCCGCTACAAACAAAAATAAGCCTCGGTAAATACTGAGGCTTTTTCTTTTTTAATTTTTTTTGTACGAAGGTTGCAGGTTCAATCCGTTGGCTAACGGACTGTCCCCGCTACAAACAAAAATAAGCCTCGGTAAATACTGAGGCTTTTTCTTTTTTAATTTTTTTTGTACGAAGGT
>NZ_JBPSEH010000003.1:0-308018 GCF_051488685.1 Melioribacter sulfuriphilus | reverse complement strand
TATACATGATTTATTTTTTCAATGAAAACGACAATACTTATAAATCTGTTCCTCTAATTGAATTTTTCAGATGTCTCAATAAATAAGTATCAAAAAATATATGTTTAGTGCTTGAATTGATTAGCAATCTATAAATCAAAAAGGTGGGGGGAATGATTAATAGATTATGGTTCAGTGCAGTTATTGCATCTACTTTTGCTATTCAAGCTAATCCCCACCCCTTTCAAAAAACTCCATTTGGTAAAAAGTCAACCATCAATTCAGCTGAAATAGAAATTCAATTCTCTAGTCCATCCTCAGTGGGAATTTTGAAATTGCCTGAGAGGCTTGTTTTGAATAAGAAATTATTACTGGTGATTTGCATTTTGCTTTTGGGAGTAGTGAACCTGTTTGCAGAAGACGGGCACAAACTATGGTTGCGTGGTCAGAGCACAGACATGGTGAATATTAGTTGCTCGAAAAACTCTGCAACTTTAGACATTGCAAAACAAGAATTAATACAATCATGGCAGGGAAAATCAGGAGCAACTGTTGTAATGTTGGTGAAGTCGATCCCAAAGTATAAGGTGTGTTTATGGAACCTATTAATTTCAGCGGCAGGCGAATGGGTTTACCTGATACTTCATTTTTTAGTACCCTGTATGGTCCTCTCTACAATCCAAAATCACCACTTGCCGATAAAAATGGTTTCCGAAAAGATTATATCGATGCAATGAGAGAGTTGAAAATTACCAATATGCGCTGGCCTGGTGGAAATTTTGTGATGGGCTATGACTGGAAAGATGGTATCGGACCCCAAAACAAAAGGCCTCGTCGCTTAAATCTTGCCTGGGGCGGATATGAAAGCAATGAAGTGGGTACAGATGAGTGGATTGCGCTTAATAAAGCAATAGGTAGTGAAAACGTCGTTTGTGTGAATCTTGGGCTTGGAATGGGTAGTATTCTCGATGCTTGTTATTGGGTAGAATACTGTAATCATCCTAAAGGAACGTACTATTCGGATTTTCGTATTAAGAATGGAAATCCTCAACCCTACAATGTTAAAATATGGGATCTTGGAAATGAAGTGGATGGTTATCCATGGGAACTTGGTCACATGAGTGCTGATGACTATGTAAAGGTTGCACGTGAAGCAGCAAAAGCAATGCGGTCAGTTGATAGATCAATTAAGTTGGTCGCATCAGGTTCATCTTATTATGAACCAACACGCACTATGAAAGGGTTCAAGAACCCAATATACATTTCGTTTGATGAGTGGGGCATTATGGGTCGCAACTTTTTATCCGTATTACCGGTTGCACAATGCTTTAATTCTTTTATCCGCAATGCGGATATTGTAAAGATGGCAAACTTTACTATGCTGACATCTCTCCTACAGGAAGATAGAGAAAAGGGTACATTTAAAACACCCCTCTTTTATATGTTCAAATCCTTTTCAAACAATTGTCATGGATTTGCAATTGATACATATGTTCAATGTGATACATTCAACACCAACAAATACAAAGGAATTCCTTATCTCGATGTGACATCAGTCTATAATCCTTCGACAAATACAATAATGATCAATGTGGTTAACAGGCATAAAGATGAAGCAATTACTGCAGAAGTTGTGAGTGTAGCAATTCCATTTATTAACGATGCAGAAGTTACAGTGATTAATCAAAATTCACTTGATGAGCCTTTTAGCTTTGATAAGAAAGATAAATATGTTCCGAGCATAAAACAGGTTCAGACAAACGGAAATAAACTGGTGTATACATTTGAACCTCATTCATTTACCCAGATAAAAGTAAAAATTAAGGAATTATGAAAATGAGTTTGAGAGGAAGAATTGCTTATTCCATTGTTATAATTATACTTACAATGACTCTAGCTTGCTTTGCCCAGGATTATTCAAAATGCTGGAAAGATGTTGACTATGTAGGTGATAGTTTGATTTACCATCGCCTTGATATTTACTTACCAAAAGTTATAAAAGATAAGTATCCTGTTGCAGTTGTAATTTATGGAAGTGCTTGGTTCGGTAACAATTTAAAAGGAATGGATCTTCCGATATTGGGAAAACCATTGCTCGAAGCAGGATTTGCTGTTGTGATGCCTAATCATCGTTCGAGTTCTGATGCAAAGTTTCCTGCTCAGCTACATGATATAAAAGCAGTAGTCAGGTTTATCAGAGGAAATGCGTCGCAATATCAGCTGGATACTTCTTTTATTGGGATAACAGGAAGTTCTTCAGGTGGAAATTTAGCAGCTATGCTTGGTACTTCCCGATTTGTCAAACAATACACTTTGGGAAATGAAACTATTGATGTTGAAGGAAATCTTGGTTCTTATCTAACATATAGCAGTTCAGTGGACGCAGTCGTTGACTGGTTCGGTCCTACAAATATGCTTGTGATGGATTCTTGTGGTGGTACTGATTTTATTCATAATGATGCAAAATCACCAGCGTCTCTTTATATTGGTGGACCACTTCAAGAACATAAAGAAAAAACTTTATTAGCAAGTCCTATAACATATGTTGATTCAGCTGATCCCGCATTTCTGATTTTTCATGGAGATAATGATAGAGTAGTACCATATTGCCAAAGCGTTCTTTTGCACGAAGCTTTACAAAAAGCTGGTGTTTCATCTCGATTATTTCTTGTAAAAGGTGGTCAACATGGATTTGGTATGTATACAGAAGAGAATATCAAATTAATGATAGATTTTTTTATTAATGAATTAGAGAAAAAGGAAAAGGCAAAATGAAAGCAACTTCATTTGTCACTTTAGTGCTTTTATTTTTCTTAGCATTTGTTTCAAATGCTCAGGAGATAATTAATTTATATTCGGGAGATATACCTAATTCAAGGAAGGCAAGTGTAAAGGAAGAATATACTTCTGGTATATATAGAGGTGTAACAAATCCAACACTTGAAATATATCTCCCAGACAAAGAGAAATCAAATGGAACCGCTGTCATTATTTGTCCAGGGGGTGCTTATGGTGTGGTGGTTTACCAAGCAGAAGGTGTGAGGACAGCAAAAGAGCTTGCTAAAAGTGGTGTTACCGCTTTTGTATTGAAGTATAGGATTCCTGATGATGCAACTATGATTGATAAGAAAATCGGTCCACTTCAAGATGCACAACAAGCTATCAAAGTAGTGAGAGAAGGTGCAAATAAGTGGGGTATTGATACTAATAAAATAGGTATTATGGGTTTTTCGGCTGGCGGTCATTTAGCAGCAACAGCTGCCACACACTATAAGCATGCTTACATTGAAAATGTTAATAATTCCAATCTTCGTCCTGATTTTCTAATATTAATCTATCCTGTAATTAGTATGCAAGACGAGTTAACGCACCTTGATTCAAGAAAAAATTTGTTGGGGAGCAATCCATCACAGGATATTATTCAGCAATTTTCAAATGAATTGCAGGTAGATTCAAATACCCCACCCACATATATAACTCATGCAGGAGATGATAGGGTTGTTACAGTGGATAACAGCATTATCTTTTATAAGAAACTACAGCAGAATAATGTACCGGCTGAACTGCATATCTATCCGCGAGGTAATCATGGTTTTGTTTTCCTTCAGCCTGCTGAAGAATGGATAACACCTATTCTTAAATGGCTGAGAAATATTTATAAGTAAAATGATAAAATTAATTCAAACCTTCAATAAATAATGAGTGACACATTATGAAAATCAGGTTACGTATAATTGAATCTTGTCTTTTGTCAGTGATTTTTTTAATAAGCAATGTTCTTGCCCAGGTACCTACAGGACCATTTATTATTTCTCCTCAGATTAATCCGGATAAAACAGTTGTGTTTAGATATTTAGCTCCTTCAGCAAAAGAAGTGAAGCTTAGTGCACAGTTTGCAAGAGAACCGCTTTCGATGACTAAAGATACTTTAGGAATCTGGAGCATTACTGTTGGCCCTATCAAACCGGACATTTATCCTTATTTTTTCATTGTTGATGGTATCCAGGTTATGGATCCGAGTAACGTCTTATACTTTCCAAACGAACGATTTAAAGCCAGTTTGGTTGATATTCCTGATGACCCACCGTTAGTTCATTCATTAAAAGATGTACCACATGGAACAGTTACATATGAGTATTACCCTTCTATAGAAGGTACTATAGGCACATTGGTTGTTTATACTCCACCGGGTTATGAAAAAAATCCAAATAAAAAATATCCTGTTCTCTATCTCATTAGTGGTACAACTGATTTGGAAGAAACATGGTTTAAGGTAGGTCGTGCAAATCTCATTCTCGATAACTTAATCGCAGAAGGCAAAGCAAAGCCAATGATTATTGTTATGCCGTATGGTAACATAGAGGCAAGAATTGCAGAACAAAAAGGATACCCAAAACCCTTTGATCCGAGATCAAGAGAAAGTGAAGAGGCAATACGAAGAACAAAGTCGTTTGAAAAAGATTTGATTGAGAATATTATTCCGTATGTGGAGAAAAATTATCGGGTATATTCCGACCGCTTCAACCGTGCAATTGGTGGCTTTTCAAGAGGCGGTGGACAAACCTTACGGGTTGCTTTCAGCAATCTCGATAAATTTTCATGGATTTGTTGTTTTGCAGCGTATTTATCTCAACAGGAGATGGAAAAAGAATATAAGCATATTTACGAAAATCACAAAGTAACAAATAGTCAAATAAAACTCTTCTGGATAAGTGTAGGGGATGAAGACTTTTTGTACAAACAGACTATCGAATTTATGGATTTTCTTAAATCGAAAAACATCAATTACAAAAGTTTTATTACTTCAGGTGGACATACCTGGATGAATACAAGAAAATTTCTAACCGAAGTTTCTCAATTACTATTTCAATAAGGTTAAGGTCATGAAAAAGATTCTTTTTGTAATATCACTATTCATTATTGCATCAAACATAACGAATGCTCAAAGGCCACCGGCAATTGTATCTCCTGAAATAAACCCGGATAAAAGTATTACATTTCGTTATTTTGCACCTAATGCGAAGGAGGTACTGCTTGATGCTGAGTTCTTAAAAAGTCCACTTTGTATGTCAAAGGATACATCTGGTGTTTGGAGTATCACTGTACCACCTGTTGAACCAGATATTTATCCTTATTTCTTTAGAGTTGATAGTATTGCAGTAGCTGATCCTAATAATTCGTATCTGTTTGCAAATGAGAGGTTTAAACGAAGTCTGATTGAAATACGTGGTGATAAGCCTTTAATTCATGAATTGCAAGATGTGCCGCACGGGAAAGTAAGTTATCGCTATTACAAATCTTCAACGCTTGGTACTATACGCCAGCTTGTTATTTATACACCACCAGGGTTTAACATCAATGGGAAAACTAAGTATCCTGTTCTTTATCTCATTCATGGTGGTTCCGATACTGAAGAAACTTGGACAAAAGTTGGTCGTGCAAACCTCATTGCCGATAATCTTATTGCGCAAGGTAAAGCTGTGCCAATGATTATTGTTATGCCTTACGCTAACGTTATGCCAAAACCTATGGAGTATTTTACGAAAGATATGTTGAATGATATTATTCCTTTTATTGAATCGAACTATCCCGTTTATACCGATAGTAAAAATCGTGCTATTGCAGGTTTTTCTTTTGGTGGTGGACAAACATTGAATATCGGACTCACTAATCCTGATAAATTTGCTTACATCTATGCATACGCTCCATATACAGCTACGGATGAGTTTAGAAAAAATTTTTCCAATTGGTCACCGGATACTGTTTTAATAAATAAACAATTGAAACATTTTTTCATCAGTATAGCAGAAGAAGATTTTTTGTATGAAAGTGTAAAACAACTTATTGGAATGTTCAATGAAAAGAAGTTAAAACTAGAAACTCTTGTTGTTCCTGGTGGACACACATGGATGAATTGTAAACTCTATCTAAGTAGAACATTGCAACAATTGTTTAAAAACTGACATTGTTATTATATATGGATTTAATAAAAACCTTGATAACAATAAGTGTGGAGAAAGTCATGAATAAAATTATTACTCATGTGATTCTGATGATAATTTTAATACAAACCCTATATTCACAAAATATCAAAGTTCCTCAGGACTTTGATAAGTTACGGGATAATATTCTACATGGCAAAATAGATACTGTCTATTATGAATCAAAAACAGTAGGAGCAACACGAAAAGCTCTGGTTTATATTCCACCACAATTTTCAACAGAAAATAAATACCCGGTCTTATACCTGTTGCATGGCATTGGTGGGGATGAAACTGAATGGCTTAAAGGTGGTCAGCCGGATATCATTTTAGATAATCTCTATGCCGATAAAAAAATTGAACCTATGATTGTTGTGATGCCGAATGGACGAGCAATGAAAGATGATAGGGCTGAGGGAAATATTTATGATAGTGTGAAGGTGCAGGCTTTTGCGAATTTTGAGAAAGACTTGTTAAATGATCTTATTCCCTTTATCGAGAAAAATTATCCGGTATACACCGATAGAGACCACCGGGCTATTGCAGGGTTGTCTATGGGAGGTGGACAGGCATTGAATTTTGGACTGGGAAATCTCGATGTTTTTGCCTGGATTGGAGGATTCTCTTCTGCTCCTAACACCAAAGCACCTGAGTTATTGGTCCCAAATCCGGAAGAAGCTAAAAAGAAAATTAAATTGCTATGGATTTCATGCGGTGATAATGATAATCTTATCATCTTCAGTCAACGTACTCACGATTATCTTCAAAAACATAAGGTACCACATATTTATTTTGTCGAACCTGGTGTACACGATTTCAAAGTCTGGAAGAATAGTTTATATCATTTCTCACAGTTAATATTTAAACCATTAGGTGAGGAAGTAATTAAGAAATATAGTAGTCTTGTTGGTACTCCTGCCTCAACGAATGTACGGGGAGCAAAGTATCCTCAGATTTTGTATGATGGACGGGCAATCTTTAGAATTAAAGCTCCCGAGGCAAATAAAATCCAACTCGATTTGCACAAAAAATATGATTTGATTAAAAACGAAGAGGGAGTATGGGAGGTTATTACAGATACACTTGGCGAAGGTTTTCATTATTATTCTCTCATTATCGATGGAGTTGCTGTAGCAGATCCCGCAAGTGAAACATTTTATGGAATGGGACGCATGGCAAGCGGAATCGAAGTACCGTTTAAGGGTGATACGATTTATGCGGTGAAAAATGTTCCGCATGGTGATATTCGTATTAAAAGATATTTCTCGAAGATTACTCATAGTTGGCGTTCTTTTTATCTATATACTCCTCCTGGTTACGATGTGAATGTTAAAGAGAAGTATCCTGTTTTATATATTCTTCATGGTGGTGGTGAAGATCAACGTGGATGGGCACAACAGGGGAAAACTGATCTTATTCTCGATAATTTAATAGCACAGAAAAAAGCGGTGCCTATGTTGGTGGCTATGATAGATGGAAACATGCCGTTTTCAGGGTTTGGTGAGGAAATGCTTAAACTGTTTGATGCTGAACTAAAGGAGAGTGTTATTCCATTCATTGAAAAAAATTACAGAGTAAAGTCGGCTCAACAATATCGGGCGCTTGCAGGTTTATCTATGGGTGGATTACAAACGCTGTATGCAGGAATAAAGAATACCGATATGTTTGCTTACCTTGGTGTATTCAGTTCGGGATGGATTGTGCCGATGCAAAATACTATTGCAGAAGCACAATATGAATTTATGAAGAAAAATGCTGAGAAGATAAATACGAATTTGAAACAATTTTGGATTGCCATGGGAGGTAAGGAAGACATTGCATGGCAGAACTGCCAAATAATGATAAAAAAGTTTGATGAACTAGGGATTAATTACACATACAGTGAATATCCAGGGGGCCATACCTGGCCTGTATGGAGAAACAATTTGTATAATTTTGCTCAACTATTATTCAAATAATGAAATCATCATGGAGAAGGGAAATGAAATCTATTCAATGGATATTTGTGCTGATTGCAATGGTCATATTCCATAATCAATCTTCCACTGCACAAACATTTACAATCGACAGTCCGAATAAGAAAATATCTGTATCCTTCTGGCTAACCGAGAAGGGTGAACCTATGTATTCTGTTTCTTATTCAGGAGCAACAATATTGCAACCCTCTAAATTGGGACTTATTCGAAACGATGGGAATTTTTCTTCGGCTCTTACATTAGATTCAGTATCAAATGCGAGTGTGGTATCTGATCAATACACAATGCTTCACGGCAAGCGATTGAATTGCCACTATCTTGGAAATAAGCGCATATTTTATCTGGAAAATGCAGATTCTCAAAAGATGGAAATCATTTTTCAAGTTTCAAACGATGGGGTTGCGTTCAGATATTATTTCCCTGGGGAATCAAATAAACCTGTCAAAATTTATAAAGAGCTGAGCTCTTTTCATTTTCATCTTTCAACAAAGGCTTTTCTTCAACCATGTCCCGATGCCCGTACCGGCTGGTGCTTTACACAGCCATCGTATGAAGAATATTATCAGATTGAAATACCTGTTGGCACTGTTTCACCCAATCAAGCTGGATGGGTAATGCCCGCGCTTTTCAATTATGACAAATACTGGATATGCATCACAGAAACTGCTGTGGATACAAACTATTGCGGATCGCGTTTAAGTCAATTTTCCCCTGATGGCGAATATTCCATTCAATTTCCTCAGCCACAGGAATGCAGAGACAATGAACCGTATTTACCTGAGTCGATTTTACCATGGTATACACCTTGGCGTATCATTGCCGTCGCTGATCATCTTGCAGGACTTGTTGAATCAACGTTAGAAACCGATTTGGCAACTCCTGCCAAATACGATGTTTCTTCATGGCTTAAGCCTGGTGTTGCTTCGTGGAGTTGGGTAATCCTCAAAGATGATTCAACCGTGTTTGATGTACAAAAACGATATATCGATTTTGCTGCAAGTATGCAATGGGAATACTGTTTGATTGATGCTTTTTGGGATGCTAAAATCGGGTATGAAAAAATTAATGAACTCGCCGAATACGCAAAAACAAAAAATGTGAAAATCTTATTGTGGTATAACTCTGCGGGAAATTGGAATTCAACGACGCTTACCCCACGAGATAAAATGCTCACGAGGGCATCAAGACAGGGAGAGTTTCAAAAATTGAAGGATATGGGAATAGCAGGTATCAAGGTGGACTTCTTCGGTGGCGATGGACAGTCCATGATGAAATATTATATCGATATTTTAAAAGATGCGGCAAAATTTAATCTTGCTGTAAACTTTCATGGTTGTACCTATCCTCGAGGTTGGCATCGTACTTATCCCAATCTGGTGAGTATGGAGAGCATCAAAGGGATGGAATATGTTACCTTTGCTCAATACTTTGCAGATAATCAGCCCTGGCATTGTACGGTCCTTCCATTTACACGTAACCTTTTTTCTCCCATGGATTTTACTCCAGTAAATTTTTCAGGCATTCCGAATATTCAACGGAGAACTACCGGTGCCTTTGAATTAGCTTTGTCCGTTATATTCACTTCAGGTATACAGCATATAGCTGAAACACCGTACGGTATGTCAGCCCAAAAAGATTTTGTTAAAGCATTTATGAGTTCATTGCCTGAGACATGGGACGATATAAAATTCATTGAAGGTTATCCTGGTAAGTATGTGGTATTGGCAAGAAAAAAAGGAAATATTTGGTATATAGCAGGGATCAATGGAGAAAATACGGAACGAATGTTAGAGCTGGATCTTTCTTTTATCCCAGCACCTTCAAAAGGTTTTATTATTACAGATACAAAAGATGGAAAAAGTTTTGTGAAGCAGAATGTTCAATTGTCTAAACTTGTAAAAATTACTTTGCGTCCATATGGTGGTTTTCTAATCAAGACTTCATAGGGCTAAATAACAACAACAAAAAATATAAAAGGTATAGAATGAATAAAAAATACATTCTCCTATTCATCCTCTGTTTGATTCTTTTGGCAATGACTCTTCAAGCCGAATCCTATTCATTCCAGAAAACAGACTATGGAATAAATGCAAGAATTAAATCCATTGGAGTTGAGGTTCAGTTCTTTAATTCTTCAATAATTAGAATAATCAAATGGCCTGTAAGCACTTCCTTCGATAAAAAGAGCCTTTCTGTGATTGCTCAACCTCAAAAAATTCGATTTAATGTAAATCAAACAGATAAAAATCTCATTTTAAAAAGCAAAGATGTTCAGGTATTGGTCAATCTGAATAATGGGCAAATATCTTTTTTAAATACCGCTGGAGCACTTCTGTTAAACGAAAAAGAAAATGGCTTTTCATTCACCGCTTTTAACGATGCAGGGAATCAGACCTATAGTGTTTCCCAATTTTTTGTACTTGACCAAGATGAAGCCATTTACGGACTTGGCCAGCAACAACAGGGGAAAATGGTTCAGCGTAACATTAAACTTCGAATGATTCAGGGAAATACAGATGACTATATTCCATTCTTCCTTTCTGTTAAAGGATATGGCCTATTCTGGGATAATTATTCTCCAACTATTTTTACCGATACTCCTGAAGAAACTTCCTTTAGTTCTGATGTTGGAGATTGCATCGATTACTATTTTATGTATGGTGGTAATGCCGATGGAGTTATTGCTCAAATGCGCGGACTTACTGGCAGGGTTCCTATGTTCCCTTTGTGGACATTTGGTTACTGGCAGAGTAAAGAGCGGTATAAAAGTCAGGATGAAATTGTGGGAGTAGTGAAGAAGTACCGCGAGCTTGGCGTGCCTCTCGATGGAATTATTCAAGACTGGCAGTATTGGGGAAATAATTACTTATGGAATGCTATGGAATTTCTCAATGCTGAGTTTTACGATCCTCAAAAAATGGTTGATGATATTCACGCTTTAAATGCCCACATAATTATTTCCATCTGGAATTCGTTTGGTCCAATGACAAAGCAATATAAAGAATTAGATAGTCTTCACGCCCTTATGGATTTTAAAACCTGGCCCGAATCTGGTTCTGATAAATGGCCTCCCCGTTTGGATTATCCTTCGGGAGTAAGAGTATATGATGCATACCATCCGCAGGCACGTGAGATTTACTGGAAATATCTTAAGAATGGACTATTCTCACTTGGCATCGATGGATGGTGGATTGATTCGTCCGAACCTGATCATCTTCAATTTAAAGAGAGCGACTTAGATAATAAAACCTATCCGGGCTCATTTCGCAAAGTGCGCAATGCTTATCCTTTAATGACAGTTGGTGGAGTATATGAACATCAACGACAAGAAACTTCAAATAAACGGGTGTTTATACTGACCCGTTCAGCATTTGCAGGTCAGCAACGATTCGGTTCTGTTGTATGGTCAGGCGATGTGGTAGCATCGTGGGAAGCATTGAGAAATCAAATATCCGCGGGACTTAATTTTTCACTGTGCGGAATACCCTACTGGAATAGCGATATTGGCGGATTTTTTCTTTGGAATTTCCCGGACAAATTGAACGACCCTGAATACAAAGAACTTTATGTTCGCTGGCTGCAATTCGGCGCATTTTGTCCGATGATGCGTTCACACGGAACCGATGCTCCGCGTGAGATTTATCAGTTCGGAAAGAAGGGCGAACCGATTTATGATGCCATTGAAAAATTTATCAACTTACGTTATCGGTTATTGCCTTACATTTATTCCACTGCCTGGGATGTGACAGCCAATCATTCCACGATGATGCGTGCATTGGTCATGGATTTTCCGCACGATAAAAATGCGCTTGACCTTAACGATGAATATATGTTTGGAAAATCACTTCTCGTTTGTCCTGTTACAGAAAATATGTATAACAAGAACAAGAAAGAAGATTTCGGTACGATAGGTAAACGTACACTATACCTGCCCGAAGGAACCAACTGGTACGATTTCTGGACCGGCGAGAAATTTACCGGCGGTCAATATATCTCCAGAGACACTCCTATCGACATTATCCCTTTATATGTAAAAGCTGGTTCAATCTTGCCTATTGGTCCAAAGGTGCAATATGCTACAGAGAAAAAATGGGATAATTTAGAAATTCGCATTTACGAAGGAGCCGATGGTGAATTTACACTCTATGAGGATGAAGGGGATAACTATAACTACGAAAAAAAGCTTTATTCAACGATAATCTTTAAGTGGAACAACAAAAGTAAAGCTTTAACGATATCCGAACAAAAAGGATCATTCCCGGGAATGTTAACCATGAGAAACTTCCGGGTTGTTGTGGTATCGAAAGGTCATGGTATAGGGATTGATGAAACAGAGTTTATAGATAAAATGGTAAAGTATAATGGAAAAGAAAAGAAAGTTGTTTTCTGATAACAGTTTTAAACATAAACCAACAAAAACTATTTATGGGGGATTAAAACATGAAACAAAAACAATTAACAATATTGTTGATTTTCCTATTGATCAGTGGAATTTGCTTTGCTCAAACAGACAAGCCGATCGTTGAGGATTTTAAACCAGCTTCAACCAATCAGCCTGGTAAGGAATATCCACAGGTGAATTCTGAGGGCAGAGTTCGTGTCAGGATTTCAGCTCCTGAAGCCAAGCGTGTACAACTCGATATTGGTGGTGTAAAATACGATTTGGTAAAAGATACAGCGGGCGTTTGGACTGGCGAGTCAGCTCCCCAGGATGAAGGATTTCACTATTACCAGCTGTGGATAGATGGAGCCGCTGTTCCTGACCCGGGTAGTTTGTATTTTTATGGTGCCATGCGCTGGGGAAGTGGAATAGAAATACCAGCTCACGATCAAGATTTCTATGCATTGAAAAATGTTCCTCACGGACAGGTGCGACAAATTCTTTTCTATTCAAAAAGTACAAATACAATTCGACGTGCGTTCGTGTACACACCACCTGATTATGATAAAGATTTAAAAAAGCGTTATCCGGTGCTTTACCTTCAACATGGTTGGGGTGAAGATGAAACAGGTTGGCCTAATCAAGGGAAAGTAAATCTCATTATGGATAATTTGATTGCAGAAGGAAAAGCCAAGCCCTTCATCATTGTGATGACCTATGGTATGACGAACGAAATCAAATTCGGTGGATTGAGAAATTTCGATATCAAGCCATTCCAAACAGTTCTGGTTGATGAACTCATTCCGTATATTGATGCAAATTTTCGCACACTTAAGGAGCAACCATATCGCGCGATGGCTGGACTTTCAATGGGTGCGATGGAAACTAAAATGATAACCTTGAAGAATCTTGACACTTTCTCTCATATTGGACTATTCAGCGGTGGAAGTATTACTATGGATGACGTTAATAACACACCTGGATTTAAAGAAAAAGTGAAATTAGTATTTGTAAGTTTTGGCGGTAGAGAAATCGAAGGTATGAAAAATAGACCCATGGGCGGACCATTTGGCGGTGATCCTAAAGAAGCTACAGAGACCATTAAAAAAGCTGGCATCAACGCTCATTTTTATGTTTCTCCAAACACAGCACATGAATGGCAAAGCTGGCGGCGAAGTCTTTATCAATTTGCTCAACTTTTATTCAAAAATTGATCGTTCCACTCAAAAATAATAAGAAGAGAGTACCATGGTGAAATATAAATATTTTATTGTAGCATTTTTGATTGTTATTGAAATCAATGCGCAACAATTCCCTTTTCAAAATCCAAATTTAAGTTCGGAAGAACGAGCAAAAGATTTGATTTCTCGCCTCACTCTTGAAGAGAAAGCGGCTTTGATGTGTGATGTGTCTGATGCTATTCCACGATTGGGTATAAAAAAATTTAATTGGTGGAGTGAAGCCCTTCATGGTTTGGCTAATAACGACAGTGTTACGGTATTCCCTCAGCCTATCGGCATGGCGGCATCTTTTAACGATGCATTGGTATATCAAATTTTCAACGCTGTTTCTGATGAAACACGAGCAAAGTACCATGAAATGATTCGGAGAGGAGGAGAAAACAGACGATTTCTGAGTCTCTCTGTATGGACACCCAACGTGAACATTTTCCGCGATCCGCGTTGGGGGCGAGGTCAGGAGACTTATGGTGAAGATCCTTACTTGATGTCGCGTATGGGTGTAGCTGTGGTTAAAGGATTACAAGGACCCGATACTTCTCGGTATCGAAAATTGTTGGCTTGTGCTAAACATTTTGCCGTGCATTCAGGACCTGAATGGAGCAGACACAGGATAAACTTAAACAATATCGATCCTCGCGATTTATACGAAACCTACCTCCCTGCTTTTAAATCTTTGGTTCAGGAAGCTGATGTTCGTCAGGTCATGTGTGCTTATCATCGCCTTGATGATGAGCCTTGTTGTGGTAATTCACATTTGTTACAACAAATTTTACGTGACGAGTGGGGTTACAAACATCTTGTTGTTGCAGATTGTGGCGCCATTACAGATTTTTTTACCAGTCATAAAGTTACACCCGATGCTGTCCAGGCTGCCACCAAAGCTGTTCTGGCTGGAACCGATCTTGAATGCCAATGGGATAATCACGTTTATAAAAAATTGCCCGAAGCTGTTGAAAAAGGATTGCTCACCGAAGAAGAACTCGACAGCCGTTTGATGCGTGTTATGAAAAACCGTTTCGATCTGGGTGAATTCGACAACGATAACCTGGTTCGATGGACAAAAATTCCAATATCCGTTGTCAATAATGAAGAACACCGAAAACTTGCTCTCGATATGGCTCGTCAATCAATCGTTTTGCTTCAAAATAAAAATAATATCTTACCTCTGGAAAAATCTTCTATTAAAAAGCTAGCTGTCATTGGTCCCAATGCTAACGATGAAGAAATGCTCTGGGGAAATTATAATGGAAAGCCTGTACGAACAATCACAATTCTTGAAGGAATTCAATCTAAACTTTCTCCTGATAAAATTCTTTACGATAAAGGATGTGATCTGGTAGAAGATAAAGTGACACAGAGTTATTTCGATCAGTGTTCTTTTGAAGGGAAAAAGGGATTTAAAGCGACTTATTGGAATACACCGGATTTTAGTGGCAATGTGGTGACTATCCAACAAATAACGCATCCAATCAAACTAACTACTGCTGGTCAGCATGAATTTGCGTCTGGAGTCAAGCTCGAGGGATTCTCTGCTAAATATGAAACCGAGTTTATTCCAAAAGTTTCAGAAGAGCTTGTATTCAAAGGTGGAGCTACAGGATACTTTGAACTTTTTGTCAATGGTACTTCAATTCAGAGGTATCATAATTGGCGTACGTTACCATCGCGTATACCTTTTAAAGTGGAAGCTGGCAAAAAGTATCATATCGAAATTCGATATGCCCAGATGTACAATTGGCAGGCAAACATTGAATTTGATTTTGGGAAAGAAGTGGATGTAGATTATACAGATTTGATTAAGAAACTTAATGGTATTGATCTGGTTGTATTTGTTGGAGGTTTGTCGAGTAAACTCGAAGGCGAAGAGATGCCGGTATCTTATCCTGGTTTTAAAGGTGGGGATCGCACAAACATTGAATTGCCTTCGGTTCAGCGCAATTGTTTGAAAGCGTTAAAGTCTGCTGGCAAAAAGATAATTTTTGTCAATTGTTCTGGATCTGCTATTGCCTTAACCCCTGAAACCGAAACTTGTGAAGCAATCGTGCAGGCATGGTATGCTGGTGAATCTGGCGGTCAAGCTGTTGCCGATGTTCTCTTCGGCGATTACAATCCTTCAGGGAAACTGCCCATCACATTTTATAAGAGTAGCGATCAGCTTCCGGATTTCGAAAATTACTCAATGAAAAATCGCACGTACCGCTTTTTCAACGATGCGCTGTTCCCATTTGGTTTCGGTTTGAGCTATACTACTTTCAAGATAGGTGATGCGAAAATTAACAAAACAAAAATAAAAGCAAATGAATCGATTGAACTCACAATACCTGTTACAAATACCGGTAAACGTGATGGTACTGAGATAGTTCAGGTTTATATACGTAAGTTAAACGATACAGAAGGACCAATTAAAACATTAAGAGGTTTTCAACGAGTCAATGTGCCAGTTGGAAAAACAGTTAATTCGATCATCTATTTACCTTACAATGCATTTGAATTTTATGATCGCACTATTGGAAAAATGTGTGTTAGTAACGGAAAGTACGAAGTATTGTATGGCAATACATCAGATTCTAAAAATATGAAGTCTATAAAAATTACTATCAAGAATTAAGAGAATAAAATGAAAATAAATACTTCTTCAATACTATCTTACTTCACCATCATCTTTTTTAGTGTTTCAGCAATGATACCAATTTCCTTCGGACAACCACAGACAATGGAGCTTTTTACTAAATCATGGTATTTCAATTTTGGCGATGTTCGGAATGGACAAGATCCTTTGTATGATGATTCTAACTGGAAATTAATTAATCTGCCCCACGACTGGAGCATTGAAGGGCTTGCTCAGTCCATAACAAAAAAAGAGGAGGCGCCAGAATTCAATATTGTGAAAGGAGAATGGAAATTCAATCAAGGCGACAACCTGGATTGGAAAAACCCCGATAGAGATGACAGTTCCTGGCAGATTGTAAATCTTCCCTCGACCTGGGAACAACATTCGAACTATACGCAAGATAATGTGTTTGGTTGGTTCCGCCGTGAGCTCCATATCCCTGCGGAATTAAGTGGAAAGGATATTTATATCAATCTCGGTAAAATCGATGATATCGATGAGACCTATTTTAACGGTGTGAAAGTGGGTAGCATGGGTTCTTTTCCGCCCAACTATGTCACTGCATGGGATGCAATCAGAAGGTATAAAGTTCCCCATGAAATTATTCACTATGGAGGTAAGAATCTTATTGCTGTTCGCGTGTTCGACGGAATTATGGGGGGCGGGATTTATGATGAAGGCGTAAAAATGACCGAGGGTCCTTTTGAATCCACTTGCCCGGGAGGTAGTGGTGCAGGATATATAAATGCAGGCATTGGTTGGTATAGAAAAATGTTCGGACTTCCTGAAAGTATTCGGGGTAAACGAATTTTCATTGAATTCGATGGCGTATATATGAACAGCGATGTATGGATCAATGGTATTCACCTTGGTAATCGACCTTATGGCTATTCCAGCTTTCAGTATGAATTGACTCCCCATCTGAAATTTGGCGAAGAAAAAAATGTTCTGGCAGTGAGAGTGAATGTGCAACAGCCTTGCTCGCGCTGGTATTCAGGTGCTGGAATTTACCGTAATGTGCGATTAAAAGTAACTGATCCGGTTCATATCGCACATTGGGGAACGTATGTGACGACTCCGGTTGTGTCTGAAAGTGAAGCCATCATTCGAATCGAAACAAAAATTCATAATCAGTCTAACTCTTCTCAAATCGTGAAGCTTGAATCAATCATCACAGATGACGAGGGGCACAAGTGTGGAAGCATCTCTTCAACGCAAGAGGTTGAAGTAGATAGTATCTGCACCTTCAAACAATCGATAAAATTGTCAAAACCCAAATTATGGACTTTAGAAAATCCTTTTCTTTACCATGTCAAGTCGAAAGTATATGTAAATGGTAAAATTGTGGATACCTATGACACGCCTTTTGGAATTCGTACATTTGAATTTACCATAGACAAAGGATTTTTCTTAAATGGAAAACATGTTCCCATTAAAGGGGTATGTCTCCATCACGATCTTGGATGCCTTGGGTCTGCAGTAAACAAAAGGGCAATTGAGCGTCAACTGGAAATTATGAAAAGCATGGGTTGTAATGCCATCCGCACAAGTCATAATCCGCCAGCGCCTGAGTTGCTCGATTTATGTGATCGTATGGGATTTCTCGTGATGGATGAGGCATTTGATGAGTGGAAGAAGTCAAAAACAATGTATGGTTATGGTCGCTTTTTCGATGAATGGTCAGAAAGAGATTTGCGAGACATGATTCGTCGCGACAGAAACCATCCCAGCATTATTCTGTGGAGCATTGGCAATGAAATTCCTGAACAGGACAATGCCAACGCGTACGAAATGGCGAAGCGACTTGCAGATATCTGCCGTGAAGAAGACCCAACTCGGCCTATTACTTCCGCATGCAATAATCCGGGAATTGCTGTCGAAAGTGGTTTTGCAAAACCGCTCGATGTGTTAGGCATTAATTATAACATTCAGTTTTATCAAACACTCAAAGGAAAAGCAAAATTAATTGCTTCTGAAACTGCTTCGACTGTCAGTACCCGTGGAGAATATAACCTGGTCCAAGATGGAGATACACTTAAGATTGTAAAAGAGTTGAACAACCAGTGCACTTCGTACGACATTACTGTTCCTAATTGGGCAAATAGAGCAGAAACTGTCCTCAAGGCAATCAAAAATTCGCCGTGGGTTGCAGGTGAATTCGTATGGACAGGTTTTGATTACATTGGCGAGCCAACACCTTTTGGTTGGCCGTCGGTCAGTTCGTATTTTGGCATTGTGGATCGATGTGGATTTCAGAAAGACCGTTATTACCTTTATCAGAGTCAGTGGACAGACAATCCCATGGTGCACATTCTTCCTCACTGGAACTGGCAAGGTTTTGAGGGAAAGGAGATTCCCGTCTGGTGTTACAGCAATTGTGAATCAGTGGAATTGTTTTTAAACGGAAAATCACTTGGCGAAAAGAAATTCTCTGACACAGATGATTTACATTTGGAATGGAAAGTTCCTTATGTTCCTGGAACGTTAAGAGCCGTTGCGAAAAATAAAGGCAAGGTGGTGTGCACGGACGAAGTTCAAACCGCAGGTGCGCCTGCCAAAATCCTCCTGAGCCCAGATCGAACCGAAATCAGCGCTGATGGTAAGGATCTTTCGTTTATCAAAGTGGCAATTGTCGACAGGGAAGGCCGTGTTTGTCCAAATGCCGACAACCTTGTGAAATTTAAAATTCAAGGCAAGGGCATTATTGCAGGAGTGGACAACGGCAATCCTGTTAGTCATGAGTATTTCAAAACCAGCGAACGAAAGGCATTTCATGGGCTGTGTCTTGTTGTTGTTCAATCCATGGCTGAAAAAGGAACAATCCATCTTTCGGCAGAATCTGAAGGATTGCAATCAGCAGAGGTTTTAATCCACGTGAAATAAATATCATGAAAGCAAAAAATATTTATATAATTGTTTTTTTTATAGCTGGAATCTTTTTTCAGGCTTTATGTAAGGCTCAAGTAGTAAAAAGTTATAATAAAAAACAGGATCGACTTATTGTTGATTTGTCTCTTGGTACTCTGAGTATTATCCCTTTATCTCACAATGCTGTCAGAATAAAATTTTATGTAAATTCTGAGCCCAACATTCCTGAGCTTGTTTTCATTTCGAAAGCCCAGACTCCAGAATTTCAGGTTGCAGATTTACCGTCAACAATTGAAATAAAATTGAAAAACATAACGGTACTCTTAAACAAACAAACTGGCAATTTGTCTTTTGCTAATCATTCTGGAAAAATATTTCTGAGCGAAGTAAAAGGAGCACGAAAATTAATTCCAGATTCAATTATGGGTGAACCTTGTTTTTTGGTTGAACAAAGTTTTGAAACATCAGCCGAAGAATATCTATTGGGACTTGGGCAATTTCAGGATGGACATTATAATTTGAAAGGAGTTACCCGGCGTCTGATGCAGGTAAATAGTCAGATTGCTTTACCATTTATTTATTCAAGTAAAGGCTATGGCTTACTCTGGCATCAGTATGGTCTGACCGATTTTAATCCAGCCGATAATTTTATTGCGCTCGAAAAACAGGACTCGGCAGACAGCAAAAGAATGGCTGAAGTTACTACAACATCAGGAACGCAAAAAGTTGCTCAGGATCAGTCTGTTTATTATGGAAAGTTTTATGTCCCTGAAGATGGGAATTATTCTGTTTTTCTCGATCTGGGCGATATGGGAAATCGCCATTATATAGCCATCGATGGAAAGCCGTGTATTGATCAAAGTAATTTCTGGCTTCCTCCAGCAACATCAGTTCTGGTAAACTTAAAAGCAGGAGAACACACGCTTCAAGTGATTTGTAAATCAACTAACACACCATCTGTTTCGTGGAGGCCTGTTGAAAACAAAACTACTTTTCGTTCGCCTCATGCCATGCTTATAGACTATATTGTGTTTTACGGCCCTTCTGCCGATAGTGTTATCGCTACATACCGCAAATTATCAGGCAATGTTCCATTGCTTCCGCTCTGGGCTTATGGTTTCTGGCAATGCAGGGAACGTTATACCTCAGCCTCGCATCTGGTAGAGACGGTAAAAGAATTTCGCAAACGAAAGCTCCCCATGGATGTCATTGTACAGGACTGGCAATATTGGGGGAACAGAGGCTGGGGAGTACCCCAATTCGACGAAACGAATTATCCTGATCCTTCCAGATTTATTAAAGAAATTCACGATTTAAATGCCCATTTTAACATTTCCATCTGGTCAAATCCTGATAAAAATTCTGAAGTAGGGAAAATGTTTGTGGAGAAAAATTTGTTTATACCCAACAGCAAATGGCTCGATTATTTCAACCCCGAAACAAGAAAAGAATACTGGCGAACATTAAGAGATAATCTTTTTGTTCATGGTGTTGATTCGTGGTGGATGGATGCCACTGAACCTGAAAACGATGCACTACACAGTACAAAAACATATATAGGATTGGGAGATTTTTATCGATTGACCTATCCTCTTTTTGTTAATCAGGCAGTTTATGAGGGACAGCGTAATACCACATCCTATAAAAGAGTGTGTATCCTCACCCGATCAGCCTTTCTTGGCCAACAACGGTATGGCACCATAAACTGGTCGGGAGATATTGGAGGGACATGGGATGCTTTCAGGCGACAGATTGTGGCAGGATTAAATTACACCATTACAGGTATGCCTTATTGGACAACCGACATTGGAGGTTTTTTTCGTCCCGGTAGATCTCAATACACCGATGAGAAATATCATGAGTTACTCATTCGATGGTTTCAATGGGGCGCTTTTAATCCAATTTTCCGAATACATGGATACATGAGTGAAACCGAACCCTGGAAATATGGACCTCAGGTAGAGAATACCATGCATAAAATATTAAACCTGCGTTATCGTTTAATACCATATATTTATTCTGAAGCCTGGCAGGTGACTTCAAACGGTTCAACCATGATGCGTCCATTAATTATGGATTTTGCTAATGATACAATTGCCATTCGCCAGCCGTATGAATTTATGTTTGGTAAAAATATGTTGGTAACTCCTGTTACAGAGGCAAATGCCAGAGCATGTAAAATTTACTTACCCAAAGGGGTTCATTGGTATGACTTCTGGACAGGTGAAAAATTGAGTGGTGGCCAGCATATCACCAGAGAAACTCCTATCGACATTATTCCATTATACGTAAAAGCTGGTTCTATCTTACCCATTGGTCCTGATGTACAATATGCAACAGAGAAAAAGTGGGATACTCTTGGAATTCGTATCTATCCTGGCGCTGATGGGGAGTTCATACTATATGAGGATGAAGGGGATCATTATAATTACGAAAAGGGAATGTATTCGACGATAAAATTTTCGTGGGACGATAAGAACCAAACACTAACAATTCATCACAGGCAAGGTGCTTTTCCCGGAATGATGACGACCAGAAAATTTGAAATTTTGAAAGTCAATGAAAAGGTCAAATCAGTGGCTTACAATGGTAAAAAAATGCACATAAAATTGTGATGATTGCATCCTCTAGTTAAATCATAGGTTTTTATTAAGAGGTCATTTATCTATGAAACAAAAGTTTTATTTAATACTATTCCTTTTTGTTCTCTTTCCAGTAATCACTTTGGAAGCTATTCAGAAGCAAAGATTAATTGTGTTAACCGATATAGAAAATGAACCGGATGACACCCAATCCATGATACGATTACTACTTTATTCAAATGTAATTGATATCGAAGGATTAATTGCTACCACATCCGTCTGGAAGAAAACCAATCCAGAACCTGAATCCATAATAAAGCTTGTTAAAGCATATGGTAAAGTTCAACCCAATCTGAATCAGCATGAATCGGGTTTTCCTGAAATGGAAGACCTTTTATCTAAAGTAAAAAAAGGAAATCTGAGTTATGGTATGGATGGAGTTGGTGAAGGAAAAGATTCTGAAGGGTCAGAGTGGATTATTAAAATGCTTGAAAAGAAAGACGATCGACCACTGTGGATCTCGATTTGGGGAGGTGCCAATACACTGGCTCAGGCTTTATATAAGCTTCATAGAACAAAGTCTGAAAATGAATTGAAACAACTTATTGCAAAACTGAGGGTTTATACGATATCAGATCAGGATGATAGTGGATATTGGATTCGGGAGAATTTTCCTCAGTTGTTTTATATTGTAAGTCCCGGTGATGATTACGGTAGTGCCACATGGATTGCAATTAATACGGTGGTTGATGGAATTGATAATACAACGATCAGCAATCAATGGATAGAACAAAACATTCAACAGGGGCATGGTCCGTTGGGTGCACTTTATCCAGATGTATCTTATGGAATGGAAGGAGACACCCCTTCGTGGTTAATGCTAATCCCAAATGGTTTAAATGTACCAGAGCATCCTGATTGGGGTGGTTGGGGAGGTAGGTATGAATTCTACAAACCAATTTTTGATAGTACACAAAAAGGAGTTTCAGGTTTACCCAAAAAGCCTGAAACCAGAAAAATTTGGACCAATGCTGTAGATTGTTTTTCTCCATATTTACACAGTGAATATGGACGTACAATAAAATTATATGAAAAAACATTTTGTGATAATAAAGTTACTTTATGGCGCTGGAGGGACGATTTTCAAAATGATTTTGTAGCCCGTATGGATTGGTGCGTGAAATCATATAAAGAAGCAAATCATCCACCTGTTCCGATATTGAAACATCCGGAAAACATTACGGTTAATTCTGGTGAATACTTCACGTTGGACGCAGCGGATTCTTATGATCCAGATGGCGATAATATTGGCTTTTTATGGTTTAATTATCCTGAAGCAAGTTCGTACAAAAAATTTGTAAAGATTGAATCTGCAGAGAATGCGAGTAGAGTTTATATCAAAGCGCCTGAAGTAAATAAAGAAGAAACCGTTCATTTTATACTAAAAGTCACTGATAAAGGAAAACCCAATTTGACAAGGTATAAAAGAATTATCGTAAATGTTAAACCAAGTAAATAAAGAAAGGAGTATCATGAAAGCAAAAATTTTTATTTTGTTTTTTTTAATCAGCTTCTCTGGGGCTTTTGCACAAAAATTTTATTTAAATGATCTTGAATATTTTGAAACCAGAGGAGCGAATGTTTTTGTTTTTAACAATAATTATGATGGAATATTTTTCGATGAGAAGACATCCGGAATAGAAATAATTCATCACGGAGTGCGGACGGCAACAGGTGGTGCGGTAAGACTCCGGCATACACCAGAACAATGGGATCTGATACCAATTACCCTCGATAGAAAAGTAGATAAAAAGAATAATACAATTGATGTTATCCTGCGGTACAAAGAATATGATTTTGACTCCAGAATAAGTGTTAAATCAGAAAAAGACGGATTATTAATTAGTGTATTTTTAGATAAACCATTGCCCAAAGAATTAGAAGGACATGCTGGTTTCAATCTAGAGTTTTTACCATCTGCATATTTTGAGAAAACCTATTTGATGGATGGAAAAATTGGTTATTTTCCACGATACCCGATAAGTTCATCTTACACAGAACAGGCGAGTAAAAAGATAAAACAATTTCAAGGGTTTACGACATTTGATGATAGAGGAAAAGGAGAATTTGTTGAGCCCAATCCTTTCTCAACAGGAAAAACATTAATTATGGCTCCCGAGGATTATGAACGGCGGATAAAGATTCAATCAGAATCGGAGCTGATGCTCTTCGATGGTCGAATTGTTGCTCAGAATGGCTGGTTTGTTGTAAGAAGTTTATTACCTGCTGGTAAAACAGGGAAGGTGCTTGAATGGCATATCCAAATTACTACCATTCCAGATTGGGTAAGACCGCCAGTGATTGGTTTTTCTCAGGTAGGGTATCATCCAGATCAAGAAAAAATTGCAGTCATTGAGCTTGACAAAAACGACAAACCACTAACAAAGGCATCATTATTTCAAATTACTCCTGATGGTAAATTTATTGAGAAATATACTTCAGAGATAATACCATGGGGAAATTATTTTCGATATTATTATGTGAAATTCAACTTTAGTTCGGTAAAAGAACATGGTTTATATTTTATTCAATATGGTCAACATAAAACAAATCCTTTTCCTATAGACCAGAATGTTTATGCAAATATCTGGCATCCTACGTTAGATATTTGGTTTCCAGTTCAAATGGATCACATGAAAGTAAATGAAGCCTATCGTGTTTGGCACGGTGTTCCTTATTTAGATGATGCATTACAGGCGCCACCAAATCATAAGCATTTTGATTTATATGCAATGGGTGATTCAACAGATACAAAATATAAACCATTGCAACGAATTCCTGGTTTGGCTGTAGGTGGTTGGTTCGATGCAGGTGATTTCGACATTGAAACTGGATCACATACAAGCGTAATCCTGAGCTTTGTTGATACCTGGGAGAAATTCAAAGTTGATCGTGACCAAACATATATAGATCAGTCCTCACGTTATGTTGATATCCATCGTCCTGATGGAAAGCCCGATTTACTTCAACAAATTGAACATGGTGTTTTGAATCTTGTTGCACAGGTTAAAAATATTGGCCATCCCGCTCGTGGAATTAATGTTTCAAATTTACACCAATATCATCATTTGGGTGACGCATCAACAATTACTGATAATCTACCTTATAATCCAAATTTGAAACCTTACGAATCCGATGGTACATCCAGTGGTACAATGGATGATAGATGGGCCTTTACAATGCGTAATCCTTTTTTAGATTATCAGGCCATTACAGCGCTAGCTGCAGCAAGTCGTGCTTTGAAAGATTTTAATCCTTCGTTGGCAAATGATTGCCTTACAGAGGCAAAAAGATTATGGGATGAAAATAAAAATAAATTTGATCAGTCTGATACATCGCAATTTTTTGGTTTTAGAAGAGGATTTATTCAAATAGATGCTGCTCTTCAATTGTATATTACCACTCGAGAAGAAGAATATGCTACAAAATTTAAGGAACAGATCTGGCAAGCATTAAATCGATTTCTTCCTATGAGTATTACCCCTGCTTTACAGGCATGTCCATATATGGATGATGAGTATAAAAACAAATTAAAAGATTATGTGGTAAAGTATAAAGAATACAATGACGGATTATTAAAAGAAAATCCGTATGGCGTACCTTCAATGTATAGAAACTGGGGGATCAATCCTTCGGTTATCAATTGGGGAATCACAAATTATTATGCTCATAAATATTATCCAGAAATCTTTGGACCTGAGTATGTATTTAGAGCATTGAATTATCTTTTCGGATGCCATCCTTATTCAAATGTTTCGTTTGTAGCCACTGTGGGAGTAAAATCGAAAAGAGTCATGTATAGTAACAATCGAGCCGATTTTGGTTTTATCGCAGGCGGTGTTACGCCTGGATTAATTCTCTTAAAACCCGACTTTCTGGAAAATAAAGATGATTGGCCTTTTTTGTGGGGTGAAAACGAATGTACAATAAGTGGATGTGCCGCTTACATTCTACTTGGAAATGCAATTAATGACATCGTAAAAAATAAGTGAAGTAATATGAAACAGATATTCATTTCTCTTTGCATATTTTTGATTTTCGAAAATGTCTTTGCACAAAACCCGATCATCAGAAATCAATTCTCTGCCGACCCTTCGGCAAGAGTTTTTAATGGGAGAGTATATGTATTCCCTTCCCACGATATTCCAGTTCCACCTAATAAAAACTTACGAAACGATTGGTTTTGCATGGAGGATTATCATGTATTCTCTTCCGAAAATTTAATTGATTGGACCGATCATGGAGTCATTGTATCGCAATATCAAGTACCGTGGGTTGATACTACTACTTACAGTATGTGGGCACCAGACTGTATAGAAAAAAATGGAAAATACTATTTTTATTTTCCAACTATTAGCAATATTGTTGATTCTAATGGACGAAAAAGATTTTCGATTGGCGTAGCTATTGCTGATAAACCTGAAGGTCCTTACATTCCCCAGCCGAAACCTATTGAAGGAGTGGTCGGTATTGACCCAAATGTGTTTATTGATAAAGATGGTCAAGCTTATTTGTACTGGTCTTTAGGAAAAATATTTGTTGCAAAACTTAAAGATAATATGCTGGAATTAGATTCTGAACCTCAAGTTATTAAAAATTTACCTGAAAAAGGCCTCATAGAAGGTCCCTGGGTATTTGAGCGAAAGGGTATTTACTATTTAACTTTTCCTCATGTAGAAAACAAAACCGAACGACTCGAGTATGCAATAGGAAACCATCCCCTTGGTCCATTTAAAATGGCCGGAGTAATTATGGATGAATCGTCTACTGGTTGCTGGACAAACCACCACTCTATAATTGAATTCAATGGACAGTGGTATTTGTTTTACCACCATAACGATTATTCCCCTCACTTCGATAAAAACAGGTCAGTTAGAATCGATAGTTTATTCTTTAATGAAGATGGAACAATTCGTAAAGTGATACCCACATTGCGTGGAGCTGGAATTACCCCGGCAATTAAAGAAATAAATATTGATAGGTATAGTAAAGTGAGCGATAAAGGGGTTTCAATAACTTTTATTGATACTTTAAATAAATTTAAAGGATGGAAAACTATTTTTAATGAAAAGGATGCTTGGATTCAATACAATGCCGTAGACTTTGAAAAAGGTAAATTTGATGAAGTGTTCTTCTCTGTGTATGCTGAAAATGGTGGATCTCTTGAGATTCGATTAGACCATTTCAATGGAAAGAAAATCGCAGAAATTAACATTTTACCAACGAATGAATGGAGAATCATTAAATCAAAGGTTTCTAAAATAGAATCTGGCATTCATAATATTGTTGTCGTTTCTACTGCAAACAGTCCTATAGAAGTAGATTGGATAAAATTTCATAAAAAATGAAGATTATGAATAAAATAAAACTCATCTTATTGTTCACTTTTTTTTCTTTTTTTGACCTGTCCTTTTCTCAGGAAATAGCAAATATTGCAGAAAATAATTTTGATAGAACTTTTTGTTATACCAATCCTATTACAAGAGACACATCATTATCCATGAGGGATTATTGTGTTATCAAAGTAAAGAATAAATGGTATTGTACAGGAACTTCACATCCAGTATGGACAGGTCCAAATCCAGGTGTACGACTACTTGTATCTGATGATTTGATTCATTGGAAACATCATTCATGGATAATCGATGCTAAAAAGCTTCCGCCTGATTGTCCTTATAATGGTCGGTTTTGGGCTCCTGAAATACATTTTATTAAAAACAGATTTTGGCTTACTGTAAATAGCGGTAAAGTAACTCCAGAAGATCCAAAAGGGATGAGTACACACAGTATATGGCTATTTGTTGCCGATAATATTACAGGGCCATATAGATTAGTGAATGGACCCTTAACCCCTCAGTATAATAATGATGCTACTTTGTTCGAAGATGATGATGGAAAAGTTTACCTGTATTGTAGTGGTAATGGACTGTTTCAGGCAGAAATTGATCTGGAAAAAGGAAAATTAATTACACCTCTTGAGAAGTTTTTAGATAAAAGAAGTCAAGGAAATCCTGATTGGATGATTGGTGGCATAGAAGCTCCTTTTGTTGTAAAAAAGGATAATATTTATTTTATGTTTTTTTCTTCGTGGACAAGAGGATATGAGGTTGGATTGTTAAAATCAAAATCTCCATTAGGGCCATGGGAACTCGCAAATCGTGAACCTATTTTTGGTTCAAGAAAAAAAGGATATCGGCCTGAACTTGCTATTGAAGGAGGTTACGATCATTTACAATACAAAGATAGTGAAGATCCATATTGTGAAGCGGGTCATATTGTTCTTTTTGAAGGCCCAGATGGAAAATTATGGTGTTCCGGTCATTGTTTGTTTTATGAAAAAGGTATGAATAGAAAGCTTGAACCATGGGAAAAACTTGAACAACTTTTCATTGAACCAGTATTCTACAAAAATGGTATGTTTTATATAAATGGACCAACATGGACTGAACAGTGTATTAAATACTGAATATAAAATTTAATGGATAGTTTCATAAAATTTATAGGTGCCTTTATGCTTAGAAACAAAAAAATACTGCTTGTTTATTTCCTTTTCATAGGTTCTTTATGGGCTCAACAAAATGAGCGGTTATATTTTCAACCTACCTTCGAATCTTTAGAAAAGGTAAATCCTGTTCCTGAATGGTTCAAGGATGCAAAGTTTGGCATTTATTTTCATTGGGGAGTTTACTCTGTTCCGGCTTTTTCAAACGAATGGTATCCCCGAAGCATGTACATAAAAGGTTCTTCGGAGAATAAACATCATATCGAGTTTTATGGAGATCCCTCTGAATGGCCGTATCACAATTTTATACTTGGAGCCAGAGATAAACAAGGCAATTTTGTGCAGTTTGCACCGAAACTGAAATCTGAGGGCGGAAATTTCGATCCTGAAGAATGGGCACAGCTCTTTGCTGATGCTGGAGCGAAATTTGCCGGACCGGTAGCCGAACACCACGACGGTTTTTCCATGTGGGCAAGCAAAGTGAATCCATGGAACGCTAAAGACATGGGACCGAAACTTGATTTAGTTGGTTTGCTCACAGAAGCTATAAGAAAAAGAAATATGAAAGTGATTCTTTCCATGCATCACGCATATAACATTACTGGATATTATGAACATGTTCCTCACACCGATGATCCCAGACTTCAAATGCTATATGGCCAACAGGGGAAAGAAAAAAATGAATCACTATGGCTGGCAAAACACAAGGAAATTATTGATAACTACCAACCCGATATTATTTACCAAGATTTTAACCTGCATCGCATTTCACAACCTGTTCTTCTTGAATTCCTTTCATATTATTATAACCGCGCACTTGATTGGAATAAAGAAGTGGTGGCGACTTTTAAAGATGGCTTAAATACAAAATGCGCTTTACTGGATTATGAACGTGGAGGCCCTACTGACCTTACTGATATCTACTGGCTTTCTGACGATGCTGTTAGTGCTTCCAGCTGGTGTTATACTGAGGGATTAACCTATTATTCAGCAAAACAAATATTACATTCACTTATCGATAAAGTAAGTAAAAATGGTAATCTCCTCCTTAATATTTCCCCAAAGGCAGATGGGACTATTCCGCATGAACAAAAAGAGATTTTGCTATCAATTGGTTCCTGGCTTAAAAAATATGGCGAGGCGATATACAATACACAATCGTGGGATTGGTATGGCGAAGGACCAACAAAAATGGGAGCAGAACATGGAGTGTTTATTGCGCCTCCTCAGGGGACGGCTAAAGATATTCGCTATACAAAGTCGAAAGACAATACTACTCTTTATGCTATTTTGCTTGGATGGGATAAAGAACAGAAAGAAATTAAGCTTAGACTATTGGGCTCCAACAGAATATCCCTTGAAAATCTTAAGTCAATTGAAATAATTAATGGTGAAAAAGGAAATCATCAGCCATTAGATTATGTTCAACAAGAAGAAGGGTTGCTTATAAAATTGCCCGAAGAGTTTTTCGAAGAATATGCATACGTAATAAAATTGAGTTTCAACGGTAAGATTCCTCCTCTTAACAATTATGCAGAATTGTGGGATTCAGAGCATTATTACATAGTTCCAGCTAATCATTATGGTAACCTGGTGTTAGGTTCTGACCTGGCTCTGACAAACAAAAGAAAAAATTATGAAAATCAATGGAAATTTGAGTCGATTGATAAAGGTATTTATAAAATTATCAATCGGGGCAATAATAAAGTTTTGTCTATTGACGATACTGGCAAAGAGCTTACTCTTACCGAATTCAGTGGCAAAGATAATCAGCTCTGGAAAATAGAGCTTACTTATTATGGACATCTAAAAATCTCAAACAAAAAATTTTCTGATGTTCTATTATCAATTAATGACACTATTATTAATGGGAGTAAGGTGGGCATCTCACGAGTTCTTTCTCCTTTGTCTTCAACATGGAAGTCTATTGAAGTTTGCGATAAAAAGCAGGAACCTTTCAAAGAACATGTTATACCAGGAATTATCGAAGCAGAAGATTTTGATACGGGTTGTGCCGGCGATGCCTATTATGATAAAAACAACATAAATGAAGGTGGCGAATACCGTCTTGATGAAGGTGTCGATATTGAGAAATGTTTAGCTGGTGGTTATAACGTAGGATGGATTCAGTCAGGAGAATGGCTGTCATATACGGTAACTGTAAAAAAGTCTTCACTCTATAAAGTATCGTTTTATTTGGCATCATCAATGAATAACGGGAAATTTCATTTAGAATGTGATGACGAGGTAATAACTGATATCATTTCGGCGCCCGATACAAAAGGATATCAAAACTGGGAAGTAATAACAACAACCTTAAAACTCGATGAAGGAATTCATATTCTCAAGTTTGTTGCCGATGGTAGTTACTTTAATATTGACAAGATGGTTTTTGAAGAGAAATGAAATTTTCACTTACAGCTTAGACTGATACTATTGGTGAAAATTTGGTAATCATCTATTGGATTTCAATTTCTGCCTGTTGATTACAAATTAATTGACCATGGAGGAAAAAGATGGCGAGCAAAAATTTTCTTTATTCTATTTTATTTTTCATCATTGGCGGAACAATTTTTTCTGTAGGTTATGCCCAGGAAAATAATTACCCATTACCCCCTTCTGGTTATGATTCATATAAACGGGACATCGCGCATGGAAAAGTCACCACATTTACTTATCATTCGACCACAGTAGGAGTTGATCGGCAAGCCCTAATCTATACCCCGCCTGGGTATTCACAAGATAAAAAATACAATGTGCTCTACTTATTGCATGGCATTGGCGGAGATGAACGAGAGTGGTACAATAATGGAAATCCGCAAAATATTCTTGATAACTTATATGCTGAACAAAAACTCGAACCGATGATTGTTATTTTTCCCAACGGCCGTGCAATGGTAAATGATGATGCCACAGGTGATCTTTTTTCTCAAGATAAGATTAAAGCTTTCGAGACTTTTGAATTTGATTTGCTTAAAGACTTGATTCCCTTCGTCGAATCGAATTATCCGGTTTACACCAGTCGGGAAAACCGAGCCATTGCAGGTCTCTCAATGGGCGGTGGACAGTCACTGAATTTTGGATTGGCTCATCTGGACACCTTTGCCTGGGTGGGTGCATTTTCTGCGGCGCCAAATACAAAAGCACCTGAAGCACTTGTTCCCGATCCACAAACGGCTGCCAATAGCCTATTGGCCCTGTGGATTTCTTGTGGAACCAATGACGGACTGCTTTATATTAGTCAGCAAACCCATAACTATCTAACTCAACATCATGTGCCGCATATTTACGCTCTGGTTTCGGGAGCTGGTCACGATTGGACAGTATGGAAACATGGCCTTTATTATTTTTCTCAACTCATTTTTAAGCAACCGATCAAAGTTAATGAAACAACAACCGGGGTTGCTACATTCAATTTGGTACAAAATTATCCCAACCCATTTAATCCTTCTACGACCATCCGCTACCAATTGTCCGGCAACGTTCATGTAACCTTAAAGGTTTATAATTTACTTGGACAAGAAATTGCAACTCTTGTCAATGAATATCAATCCCAAGGAAATTACGAAGTGCATTATGATGCCTCTCGCT
This sequence comes from Melioribacter sulfuriphilus, assembly GCF_051488685.1. Classification (NCBI taxonomy): domain Bacteria; kingdom Pseudomonadati; phylum Ignavibacteriota; class Ignavibacteria; order Ignavibacteriales; family Melioribacteraceae; genus Melioribacter; species Melioribacter sulfuriphilus. The sequence continues at coordinate 276,246 of NZ_JBPSEH010000003.1, read as the reverse complement.
TCAACGCATCTGGACGAGCACTTCCAAGTGGTATTTATATCTGTAAACTTCAAGCAGGAAATTTTTCTGCTTCAAAAAAAATGATATTGATTAAATAGTGTCTGATAATAACAAGCAGGTGCGTAAATTGTAATTATGAATTCCGTTAAATTAAGCAAGTATATAAGTGCTATATTGGCCAAACGGAGATAGCATTTTTCAGTTGACTAGTAAAGATATAAAATTAAGCTCGATAGCAATTCTTAATTCTAACTTCTCTTACTTTTATTCTATCAAAAAAACTTCTTGATATTATATAGCCCAAAGAATTATGAAGTCTTTTAGAATTGTAGTATTAATATGATTAGTAATTTGCTTTAGTATATTTTGTCAGTAGTTCTTTAATAGCCTTGAAGAGGAGCATTTAAGCATACGGCTGGTTTTCGTACTCTTACGTCTTAGCGGACAAAGTAATAAAAATTAATATAAATCATATACAATATTGTTTTTCCGTCGCTGGCAACACACGCGTTATTATTAATTCTTTTCCTTTTTGAAGAGCAAAGTTCTGTATAATTATCCTTCACTTCGATTACAAATAAAATTGATATTGATATATCAATAGTTACGCAAAAATAAATTACATTTGCTTATATGCATTATTTTGCATATTTTTATATGCAAAATATGGCATATAATTTAATGGATAAGATAGTTGAAATATTCAAAGCCCTCTCCGACGAAACGCGTCTTCGAATAATGAATCTTTTTATAAAAAGTGGACGAAACTTGTGTGTGTGTGAACTTGTGGATGCACTACAATTACCTCAGTACTCGGTTTCAAAAGCACTCACTGTTTTAAAAAACGCAGGTTTCTTCACCACCGAAAAAGAAGGTACGTGGGTATACTATAAACTAAATAAAGAAACTTCTCAGAAGAAGACTCTCATTAGTTTTTTAAAAAATTATTTGAATACTGCTCAATTTTTAAATGACGAAAAAAGATTAAATGAGAGATTATTATTGAGAAAAAATAATAAATGTGTAGTGGGAATTATTCCAGAACAGGATCTATTAAAATTAATAAAGCAAAAAACGGAAAAGTAAATTTTATGGAAAAAACTGTTTCGCCTCTGATTTCGCAATTTTAAGAGTTTATCGCCATAGGTGCATCAATCGTCGTTAATTATCTCCCTTGTCTGCGTTATCATTCTGCAGAGACAGTTAAACTTGGATGAACAATTCAGGAAATCGAAAAGACTTTTAGAATTGGTAAGATGTCTAAAGAAAAACCAACAAATAAAATTTATAAATTAGCCGATGATTTAATCAGTAGAGAAAAAAGAGAATCAAAATACGGAGAATAAATAAATGCCAACTTATGAATATCACTGCAAAGATTGCGGTTACTATTTCGATGTAAAAGCAACAATAAAAGAAAAAGAAGAAGGATTAAAACTACATTGTGAACGATGTGGAAGTGATAATCTTCAGCAGGTGTTTGGAGGCTTTGCAATTCTTGGCAATCAATCAGTGAATGTAAAATCAAGAAACTCTCAAAATAACAGCAGTGGTTGCTGTGGTGGATCCGGTTGTGGCTGCTCTTGAAATAATTTTTAACGGCAACCTTTGTGAAGAATCAATCCACGTACAACGAACTCAAACAAATTGTCAGGACTAAATAATGAACGAAGAAACAAATCAAATTACACGCCAGGTGAAAGAAAACCTGATTAAGTCTTCAAAAAATCTTGGTAGAGCATTATTTAATTCAGAAGCTTACCAGAGATATATAAGAGCACGAGATAATTTCCGGCTCAGTGAGGAGGCAAAAAAATCATCAATGGAATACAATGCTGTGCTTCGTGACTATCAGATGAAAGCTAATTACGGTACACTCACTCCTGAAGATGAAAAGCTGATTGAAGAAGCAAGACAAAAGGCAATGAGTAACGAGATTCTTAAAGAGTTTTATGAATCGCAGCAGGATCTTATTGCATTTTACCAGGAAGTTAACTCATACTTAAGTGAAAAGTTAAAATTTAATTTTGCATCACTTGCAAAACCTGCAAGCGGATGCTGCGGATAGGAGAAGAAAAATGATTGACAATCAAATAAAATTTATTACCGATAATTTCATCCGGTCATTTCAGGCAGTGCCTGAGGTAATTGATTATCTCGATGCATTATCTGCTTATGAGAATGATAAAGAGATAAATGACTTGGTTGATAAATATTATTTGCTCTCAAGTCAGTTACAAGAAAAACAATACGATGGAACTTTAGAGCAGGAAGATATAAATGAATTAAGCGAAATTGCTTCAAAAATTCAAAACAATCCTCTGAATGTTAAACTTGCAGAAAAACAAAATAATCTAAAAAGCATTCTTCAAGAATGCAACGAGGCAATCAGTAATGAAATATCGATGGATTTTGCGAAGCTTGCTGCTCCATCATCTTGTTGCTCATAATAAAATAAAGGGTATAATATGGATTGGAAAGAACAGTATAAAAGCCTTTTGTGGATAACAGGATTCTTTCTATTCGCTTACTTTATGCCGATTGAAAACGAATCCTTCAAAGGTGCAATAATAGCCGCACTTGATTTAGCGAAATGGTACGCTCAGGAACATGTACTACTTTGTCTAGTACCAGCATTCTTTATAGCAGGAACAATCGCAGTATTTGTAAGTCAGGCAGCAGTTGTGAAATACTTTGGTGCCAAGGCGAAAAAATGGGTAGCATATTTAGTTGCATCAGTATCAGGGACAATACTTGCAGTATGTTCTTGTACAATTCTGCCATTGTTTTCAAGCATACACAAACGTGGTGCTGGTTTAGGTCCTGCTATTGCTTTCCTTTATTCGGGTCCGGCAATAAATATACTTGCTATAATTTTAACAGCACGAATTCTTGGATTAGAACTCGGAATTGCAAGAGTTATTGGTGCTGTATCTTTTAGCGTGATAATTGGATTGATTATGTCCTTTATTTACAGAAAAGAAGAAAAGGAAAAAGCAGAAAATCAACTTGCTATGCCAGATGTTGAAGAACCAAGACCATTATGGCAAACTGCATTACACTTTTTTATTCTTGTTGCAATTCTTGTTTTTGTAAACTGGGGGAAACCAGCAGATACAACCGAAGGTTTCTGGTATTTTATATACTCAAATAAATGGTTTATAACCTCAATCATTGGATTTGGTTTTGCTCTTTCAATGATATATATAATTCAGGTCAAAAAGATATATGTGATTTTAGGAACAGCAGCTGTAATTATTTCGGGAATTCTTTTTTATGATAACCCGACAATTACTTTTGTCGTGGCTGTAGTTGCAACAACAATAGCATTGACTTTTAGCGAGGGTGAACCAAATCAATGGCTAGGTGAAACCTGGGGATTCACAAAACAAATTATGCCGCTTCTTGGTGCTGGCGTTTTAGTTGCAGGATTTTTACTTGGTTCTCAAAATAATGGCAATGGTTTGATTCCCAATGAATGGATTTCAATCTTGGTTGGTGGTAACTCTTTATTCTCTAATTTCTTTGCATCAGTTGTCGGTGCTTTTATGTATTTTGCAACTTTAACAGAAATTCCAATACTTCAGGGATTAATAAACAGCGGAATGGGTAAAGGTCCTGCACTCGCACTATTACTAGCAGGTCCTGCTTTGTCATTACCGAATATGCTTGTTATTCGTGGTGTGATCGGTACACAGAAAACGGTTGTGTATGTATCATTAGTTATTGTAATGGCAACAATAAGCGGATTGATTTATGGAGCTTTATTTTAACTCTTAGCGAATCATCATTTCCGTAAAAGCGGGAATCCATCAATATACCCGTCTTTGCGGGCAAGACAAATTGAAAGGAAACTAATGAAAAAAAGAATACTAATACTATGCACAGGAAATTCTTGCCGCAGTCAGATGGCAGAAGGATTTCTTAAATCATTTGATAAAAATCTTGAAGTTTATTCAGCCGGAACAAAGCCCGCAGAAAAAGTAAATCCCTATGCAGTTAAAGCAATGATGGAAGTTGGAATTGACATAAGTAAAGGTGTTCCGGAAAATGTTGATAAATATCTTAACCAATCTTTTGATTATGTAATTACTGTTTGTGATAATGCTAAGGAAACCTGTCCGGTTTTTATCGGAAAAGTTGGAAAACAATTACACATCGGTTTTGATGATCCTGCTGAAGCTGTTGGAACGGAGGAAGAAGTGATGCCAGTTTATCGCAGAGTAAGAGATGAAATTAAAGCTGAATTTGAAAAATTTTATCAGCGAATTGAAAATTATATTGGATGAAAATGCTCAATATTCAATATTCAATGTTCAATATTCAACGATTAATGATCAACGCTCAATGTTCAACTAATAACGCTATTTGTTGTGAGAAGAAAATTATATGGATAAAAGAAAATTTGACCTTGAAGATCGTTTAGTTGATTTTACCAGCAGAATGATCGATGTAGTAGAATCTTTACCCAATTCAAGATCAGGAAACTATATTGCTGCTCAGCTAATAAGAGCCTGTCATTCTCCAGCATTTAACTATGGTGAAGCTCAAGCTGCTGAGTCACGAAATGATTTTATTCACAAAATGGGAATTGTACTTAAAGAATTAAAAGCATGTCGCACAGCCTTGAAGATTATCTATAAGAAAGAAATGATAAAGCCGATAAATAAACTTGATGATATCTTTAAAGAGACAGAAGAATTAATCGCTATTATTGCAAAAAGTGTTTTAACTGCTAAAAACAATAAGAAAAGAAATTGATTATCTATAGTTGTTAAATACTCAACTGAAAAATATCAACTTGAACATTGAGAATTGATTATTGTTAATTGATTATTGAAGATTGTATTGGATGAAAATGCTCAATATTCAATGTTCAACGTTCAATGCTCAATTGTTTAATAAAAAAAGGAGTATATAAATATGCTAGACATTAAAGTTCTTGGTCCTGGTTGTCCAAATTGTATTAAGCTGGAAAAACTTGTCAATGAAGTCGTATCAGAAAACAATATTCCAGCTAAGATTGAGAAGATAACCGATAAAGAAAAGTTTATGGATTATGGAGTAATGATGACCCCCGGATTAGTTGTAAACGGAAAAGTTCTGGCGATGGGTAAAATTCCGGTTAAATCAACCTTAGAAAATTGGTTAAAAAATATGAATGGAAACAAGATTTCATAAAAAATTTATTTTCAGAATTAAAAAAGAGATAATTATGAGCACTTCTGTTTCAAAAAAGCTTTCATTTTTTGATCGCTACTTAACACTATGGATTTTTCTGACCATGTTTATTGGTGTAGCGGCCGGATCAATTTTCCCGGGCATTGCGAGCTTTTGGGATTCTTTGAGTGTAGGTACAACTAACATTCCAATTGCAATTGGATTAATATTGATGATGTATCCACCGCTAGCAAAAGTTAAATATGAGGAGCTTCCCGTAGTTTTCAAAAATGTAAAATTGTTAAGCATATCTCTGGTTCAAAACTGGATTGTCGGACCATTAGTAATGTTTCTGCTTGCGATAGTTTTTCTACCTGATAAACCTGAGATGGCGATTGGAGTTATACTAGTTGGTTTAGCAAGGTGTATTGCGATGGTTTTAGTTTGGAATGATTTAGCAAACGGAGATTCTGAACTAGCCGCCGGCCTTGTTGCCTTCAATGCTATTTTTCAGGTTCTCTTCTATTCTGTCTATGCATATATATTCATAACTGTTTTGCCCCCAATCTTCGGGATGAAAGGCGCTTTGGTTGAAGTATCCATCTGGGAAATTGCTCTAACCGTTTTAATCTATCTCGGAATTCCATTTGCCGGCGGAGTTATATCCCAGTTTGTTCTGGTTAAAGCAAAGAGCAAAGAATGGTATTTCACTAAATTCATTCCGAAAATTTCAATTCTTACTCCTGTTGCATTATTGTTTACAATTTTTGTAATGTTTTCATTAAAAGGAGAAAAGATAGTCGAACTTCCGCTTGATGTAATACGAGTTGCTATTCCCTACACATTTTATTTTGCCCTAATGTTTCTGGCCACGTTTTTCTTTGTTAAAAAACAGGGAATTTCGTATGAAAAAACAACCACAGTTGCTTTTACTGCAGGCAGCAATGACTTTGAATTAGCTATTGCAGTGGCAGTGGCTGTCTTTGGGATTAATTCTCCAGCTGCATTTGCAACGGTGATTGGTCCATTGGTAGAGGTTCCTGTTTTGATAATGCTTGTGAATGTTGCTCTTGGTTTTAAGAAAAAGTATTTCACTACTGTAACTTGACTGTAAGAATTGTAAAAAATTATTAAGCAAAGGTGAAAAAATGTTTAAGAAAATTTTATTAGCAACTGATATTTCGAAGGCATCGGATGCGGTTATAAGTTGTGGAAACTTATTGAAAAATCTGGGTGCAGAGGAAGTAATTTTATTCTACGCGTTAGGCGTAAGGCACATCGAGTCATTAAAAAATCTTTTAAAAGATATTGCTGAACCCGATTTACTCCGTCAAAAGAAGATGCTTGAAGATCAGGGGTTAAATGTAAAACTTGAAATTGCACCCGGGATCCCTTCAGAAGAAATTAATAAATATGCTGAAACAAAAGATGTATCACTTATTGTGATTGGTACGCACGGAGAAACTGCTGCACAGCATATTCTTTTCAGAATTGGTGGTGTAACTTCTGAGATTTTGCATAGCCATAAAAAGCCTTTGCTTGTTGTAAGAACTTTTGTTACAGAAAAAAATGGTGAAAAATGCGTTGAGGCAACCTGCGCTAATTTTGCAAAACGAATTTTATATCCAACTGATTTTTCAGATACAGCATTTAGAGCATTCACTTATCTCGAAAAGCTTGTTGAATACGGCGCAAAAAAAATAACATTAATGCACGTTCAGGATAAAACCAAAATTGATAAACATCTTAAAGATAAACTCGATGAATTCAATAAGATCGATATGGAACGATTAGAGATGAGAAAGAAAGCTCTTATTGAAAAAGGTGCCACAAATGTTGAGATTAAAATTACTTATGGCATTCCCACAAAAGAAATTTTAGAAGAAGCAAAAAAAGATTATTCACTAATTGTTATGGGTAGTCAGGGAAGAGGATTCGTCGAAGAAATTTTTGTCGGGAGCGTGAGTCATAATGTTGTAAGGAACGCAAATATCTCTGTGCTATTAATTCCGGCATTGAGATAATAAAGATTGGGATTACTTCGCTTCGCCCGTAATGACAGAAATGAAAGCAACCACTGAAAGGAGTAAAACGACGAAGCAATCTTTTGAGGCTTAGTTAGAATAGGGCTCAAAAATTTGACATAAAAATATTCGTTATGCCCCTCGGCGCTTGCAGTTTCGAAAACAACTGGCGATATAATGTTGAAACTGGTTTCGGAAAAATTTAAAGCCCGGATGAGGGATATATTTGATATGAAACTGACCGAAATTTTTTTACCTGAATCTTTTCATTACAAATATATTCTTGAAGATATTCGGAATGAAAAACTTCAAACACCGGTTGTGATGATTAATAATAAATTCAATCAGCAGAAAAATTATCTGAGAGAAATCAAAAAGAAGAAATAGAACGTCAATTGAGCTGATTGGTGCAGACTAAAATTCGTTCGGATCAGCTAAATCTGCTAAATCAGCGTTCCGTTAAAAGACTAAAAGGATTATCAATAATGTTAGCCGAAGATATTCTTAAATCAAAAAAATCATTCGCCATAGTCGGTGCTTCAAATGAAGTGATGAAGTATGGATATGAGCTTGTTTGTGTATTTAAAGATTATGGATTTAAAATCTTTCCGATTAATCCCAAATATGATGAGATTGAAGGGATAAAATGCTATCCATCATTAAAGGAACTACCGGAAAAACCTGATGTTGTATTGATTGCACTTGCACCAAAGAACACAATTAATGTTGTTCCGGTTGTAAAAGAAATTGGAGTGGATAAAATCTGGTTCCCTCCAAACTGCTTTGATAATACTGCCATTGAAAAAGCAAAGGAATTAAAAATCGATTATATAAGCAATGTATGTCCAATCGGAATTTTGAGAAAGATTTTTTCTTAATAATGATAAAAAATATAGAATGACGTTATTTTTATTATTTTTTTATATGCTAATATTGGCATATATTTGGATATAAAGAAGGAGAAGTTATTAATGGAAAGCAAGATGTCAGAAATGTTAACGGCAATTTCTCATCCAAACAGAATTAGAATATTAAAGTTATTAGAAAAAGAAAAGGTACTTTGCGGCTGTGAAATTCTTCCGAAAGTAGGTCTAGAACAATCAAATTTGTCAAGGCATCTGAGTACACTGGTAAAGGCAGGAGTTTTAATTGCGTGGAAAGAAGGTGTACGTATGAATTATAAAATAGCAGATGATAGGATTTATGAAATAATTAACTTGGCTGAAAAAATAACAGAAGACAGCATGAAAGTAAGAACTAAGATAGAGGTATAATATTTTTTTTTATGTAAATATGATTTCTTGCTCATATAATCATAAAAGAAATAATTGCAGGTGGACAAGAGTTCTTTGAATATATGAAAGCATTTAACGATGATAGCTCAGTTGTCGCTTGAATTTGAAAAGCAGGGATAAAAGGATGAGCGTAAAGTACTGATCTGTTATTGCGGAAACTGTGGAGCTGAAAAGGAATATAGTCGAGGAAACAAAACTGAATTTAATTCTGCATTAAAGAATGAATGATAATTATTTATTGAGTATTATGATCCTAATAGAAAAAATAAAAGTATATCACTAATAATTGGGAGGAATATCAATATGAACACTGCAACAAAAAACCAAGAAAGAAAAAAAGCAATTTTAATGTGTACATGTAGCTTTGCTTGCCCGAGTATGAAAGATATTAACTTCGGTGAACTTGCCGAAAGAATCCGTCTTGAGCTGCCGCACGATTATATGTTACTACACCCGAGATTATGCGAAGAGAACGGTGAAAATCTCCTGGCTGATTTATTGAAAGATAATGTAGCCTACATTACACCAGCTTGCAAAGAAGAAAAACAAAAAAAATTATTGCGGGACGGTTTTGAACGCGCAAATGTTCAAATGAACAATAACTGGAAACCAGTTTCAATATCTTTCAAGAATACAGAGACAGCTTTTAATGACATTAAGAAAGCTCTTGAGGAGGTATAGCTATGGCCGGTCAAACATATATGGGAATACCGCGCGAAAAAATTCCATGGTACCCAACAATTGACCCTGAGTTGTGCAATAGTTGTGGCGCCTGTTTGGATTTTTGCTCCAATAATGTTTTTGCTCAAGGAGAATTATCAACAATAGTAGCCAATCCGTATAACTGTGTTGTCGGCTGTTCGGCCTGTAGTAAAGAATGTGAAATGAACGCAATCTCATTTCCTGATAAAAATGAATTTGTGAAGCTGCTTCAAGAGTTGAGAGAGAAATATAAAAGTACTGCATAAATATATATTCAATTATGATGATTATTATGCAGATTTTAAATTCTTTGTGGAAAAGAGATGAGATATAGTTGAAAGAATTAGTAAAAATTAACTTGAAAAATAAATACAAAAATATCGCCGAAGAAATTTTAGGTTATGCTGGTATAAAAATTAACGGAAGTAATTCTTGGGATATAACTGTTCATAATGATGAGTTTTATAAAAGAGTTCTCACTCAAGGCGAACTTGGACTCGGTGAATCTTATATGGATGGTTGGTGGGACGCTAAGGAAATTGATTCATTCATTTACAAAGTGTTAACTGCTAAACTCGATGAAAAAATAAAAAGGAGCATTTTTATTCTTGCAAGATTTGCTCTTGCAAAAATCATTAATATGCAGTCTGTAAAGAGAGCGTTTATTATTGGCGAAAGGCATTATGATCTTGGCAATGATTTATTCCGGAATCTGCTCGATAAGAGAATGAACTATAGCTGCGCTTACTGGAAAAATGCAAAGACACTCGATGAAGCACAGGAAAATAAACTCGAACTAATCTGTAAAAAACTTTATCTCGAACCCGGAATGAGAGTTCTCGATATCGGCTGCGGTTGGGGTGCATTTGGTAAATATGCAGCAGAAAAATACGGCGTTGAGGTTGTCGGAGTTACAGTGTCAAAAGAGCAAGTTGAACTCGGTCGTAAAATGTGCGAGGGCCTCCCGGTTGAATTTCGCTTAACCGACTATAGAAATATTAATGAAAAATATGATCGTATTGTGAGTATCGGAATGATAGAACACGTCGGCTACAAAAATTATAAAACTTACTTTAAGGTTGCAGAAAAGTGCTTAAAAGAAGATGGATTGTTTTTACTTCATACGATAGGAAATTTAAAATCCGTCAATGCTGGTGATCCATGGACAGATAAATATATTTTCCCGAATGGAATGCTTCCATCTGTAGCACAGTTGAGTAAAGCAATGGAAAAACTGTTTGTAATTGAAGACTTACACAACTTTGGCGCTGACTACGATAAAACCTTAATGGCCTGGTATAAAAACTTTATTGATAACTGGGACAGGATAAAAGATAAATACGGAGAAAGATTCTTTAGAATGTGGAAATACTTTTTACTATCCTCGGCCGGTTCCTTCAGAGCAAGAAAAAATCAACTTTGGCAGTTTGTCTTATCTAAAACCGGTGTGCCAGGAGGATATACAGCGGTGCGTTAATTTGAATTCTATTTAGAGGTTAAAAAATGAAAAACATAGAAGAAAGAAAAATATCATTCATCGGTGGAGGAAAAATTAGTGAAGTATTTATAAGTCGCCTTCTCGATGTAGAATTTGCTTCCAAAGAAAATTTAATGGTATCGGATGTTGATAAGAGTAGACTCGAATACTTAAAAGAAAAATTCTGTATACGCGTGACCGAAAATAACAATGAATCTGCTGAGTTTGGCGATATTGTATTTCTTGCAGTACCTCCAAAACAAATTAAAATTGTTTTATCGGAAAACTGTCGTGGGATTGTAAAAAAGCAACTAATCATTTCCCTTGCTGCTGCTATTCCTACCTGGTTGATTGAAAGTGTCTTATGTGAAAATTCTCCCGTCGTTCGGGTTATACCCAACACGCCGTCTCAAGTTGGCAAAGGTGTAAATCCCTACTGCTGTGGTAAATTCGTTAATGAAGAATTGAAACAAAATGTTCAAAAGATACTTTCCGTATTTGGTGACGCGATAGAAATTGATGAAGAACTGATGAATATTGCGACCGCAGTTACTGCAGTTGGACCAACATATTGGTTACCTGCAGTTAAATCATTATTGGAATTTACTGAACAAAAAGGGTTTGATAAAGAATTGGCTAACAAATTAGTTGTCGGAACAATGAAAGGTACAGCGGAATTAATACTACAGACAATGAAAGACCCTGATGAATTATTGGGCATGATAGGAACAAGAACGATTAACGAGGAAATCGAAAAACAAATTTTTTACGATGCTGTTAAAACCGCTTATGAAAAAATTCAACAGTGTGAAAAAAAACTCATCGAATAAACTTAAAAGGAGGAATGTTTCTATGGTTGTAAAAATATTAGGACCCGGCTGCAGTAAATGTAGAGCTCTCGAAGCGAAAGTTAGAGATGTGGTTATGAAAAACAATATTCAAGCCGAAGTTAAAAAAGTGGAAGATATAAATGAAATGATGAGTTACGGTATAATGATGACACCAGGACTTGTAGTGGATGAAAAAGTAGTAAGTTTTGGTATAGTTCCTAAAGAAGAACAAATTCTAAAATGGCTTAATGACAATTCACAATAATTAATCATTATACAGGTTGCTTGGTACTGTATGAAATATATAGTCTTGAAAATTTTGTTCCTAATCTTGTTTTATAATACGTCTTTTTCTCAATATAAAATTGACCAGCTTAGAAACGAAATAAGTGATATTAATATTTCCTTTCATCATTCAAAATTACCGGATCAGAATAAATATACCGACTTAGATAACTTGCTGAAATCTTCTTATACTGATGAATATTCTGGATTTGTAGCTTCTAAGTTAAAAACCGAATATGATCTTTTTTTGAGCTCGCTAAAGCATGTGGAAAATATTGATACTCTCAAAAAAATTTTCCTGGCTGTGAATAATAAGTTCAACTCGCTAAGTTATAATTATTTTTATCAGAAAGCGCTTAAAGCTTCTAAACAAAAAATTCTTGTTTTTTCTACCTCAATGTCTTGTGAATGCGCGCTGGATATGTGTTATCATCAAGAAGCTGAAATACAGAAATTCTGTAAAGAAAATAATTTCGATTATGCAATCATTGATACCTGGGAAGATTTTGAAATTCAGCAGAAATACAAAGTGGATTTCGTGCCGACAGTTATCATTCTCGATTCAGAGAATAAAGAGATACATCGTTTTACAAGAGAAGAAAATATCTATTCTGAACTAAACAGGTATTTATTGGAGAATTAAAAATGGAAACAAAATTTAGAACAATATCAGAAACATTAATACAATCGGTAGGATTAGAATATGAGCCAGTAGGAATTAAATTTTATGAAACTTATTCTCTAAATGGAATTCCAAAAGCGGAAGATCACAGAATTTGCCAATTGGTTATGCGTGCAAGAAAGGGTGAAAAATTAGTATTGACAAAAGATGGCATTTCTTGTCCGGCTGCCGCAGCGGCTTTGGGATTTAAACCACTACCCAAAAATTTACAAGACGGAACAATGCTGCAAGGTTATGGAATATTCAGAGATAAAGATGTGGCTGTGAAAGTAATGGAAGCTATGCCACGACTCGAGCAGAGTAAATACGAGGCTATCGAAGCAAAACCGTTGAAAGATTGGGAAGATAATCCAGATGTGATTGTAATTGAGGATGAAGTGGAAAAACTGATGTGGATTTCACTTGCATATCTGAATGAAGAAGGCGGGAGATTGAATATGAGCACAAGCATTCTCCAAGCCATATGCGTGGATGCTATAGTTCTTCCATTCAAGACTCAAAAGATAAATATGAGCTTCGGATGCTACGGATGCCGCGACGCTACCGATGCAAAATCAAGCGAGGCAATTCTCGGCCTGCCATCTGCAAAGCTTGATATGGTTTACGAAAATATAAAATATCTGAAATCAAAAGCGATTGACAGGTCTCGCGCAAAACAAATTTATCAGGCATTTGCAAAAAGAGTTGGAGAAAAAATATAATGCAACAAAAATTTTTAGTATGGTTGGTAGCGTTAATTATAGCTCTGTTTTTCTTTAAACCCATTGAGGCTCAGACATCTAAAAAGCAATATAATCTAAATGAACTTATTAATATTGCATTTGAAAATTATCCACAATTGAGAGCCAATGATAAAAATATACAGGCTGTATTGAAACAGCTTGATTACCTGGACAAAAATTACCAGCCGCAGTTATTTTTTGATTTGAACATTTCGAGATGGAAATACCTTCTTCCAAATAAACAAAAACTTCTGGGCAATTCACTAAATGACATTTATGCCGATTTCAGAATCAATCAGCTTATTTATGACTGGAATAAAAATACGCTGCAAAAAGAATATATTGATGAAACGGCTAACATTGATCGAAACTTTGGAAAAAAATTACGTCTAGCTATTTCTTATTCTATAGCAAAGAATTATCTCGAATTGCTTAAAGCTAAAAGAACAGTGCAGATTCAAGAAGAATCGATCGCACAGTTGAAAGAACATCTTAAAAATGCTGAGGCTCTCTACAGCATTGGCAAAGTTTCAAATCTTGATGTAATTAAAGCGAACGTGCAGATTGAAGTCGCACTTGATGAGCTGTCAAAAGCAAAAAATCTGCTTGATGTACAGAGAAATAATTTAAACGTACTCTGTGGGAACACATTGGCGGACTCTTTTGATGTAGTGGATAATGCCGATGAATGGTGGAATAAATATTCGGGTAAGATTTATGACTTAAACGAATTGAAAAACTTGTTAGGAAACATGCACCCCGATTTAGAAAATATTTGTACACAAAAAGAACTAAGAGCAAAAGAAATCCAATTATTTAACAAAGAATATTATCCAAATTTTTATGCATTTGGAATTACAAATGTTGAGGATAGTAAAATTCCAATGGGAAATTTTAATTGGAATATTGGAGTAACAATTTCTTATTCTCTCCCCTTCTTCCACGGTGCGAATTTTCAGGACAAGATCGAGCAGGCTCAAATTCGAATTGATGCATTGAATGAAAATGAATCTGCTATTTTTCAGCAACTTGAAACAAGTGTAAAAAATAATTTAATAAAGTTGGAAGATATTAAAAGCAGATTGAGCGGAACTCAAAAAATTGTTAAGCTTGCAGAAGAAAGCTTATCTACAGCTAATTTGAAATACAACATAGGCAAAGGAAGTAGTCTCGATGTACTGGATGCTGAAAAAATATTAACGACTGCTAAACTGAATTATAACCAGATTATAATTGATTTTTTATCAACGATTGCTGAACTGAATTACAACATTGGTAGAGATGAAATACCTTTTACCCAATAGAGGGCGGACTGAAATAACTGTGCAGGTATTTGCAGAATCGATCAGCATAAGTTAGACAAATCCGTTGAATCAGCATTCTGATTATTGTGATTTTTTAGATAAAAAATGGAAAGAAATCAATGAAAACAAAAATACTTATATCAATTGCTCTTTTGGCAATACTGATAACAGGATGCTCAAAGGAAGTAAAATCAGAAAAGCCGAAACCGAAAACTCCACTTGTAAAAGTTGAAGAAATAAAGTATAGACCGATTACAAAATCAGTTAAGCTAATTGGTACAGTGGAAGCGAAGGTGATGACGACTATTGTTGCTTCATCAGATGGTTTTATTGAAAAGCTAAATGTTCAAGAAAATCAATTCGTAAGAAAAGATAAAGTGCTGGCAATAATTGCTTCGCAGGAAAGAGCCTCGCTTATATCTCAAGCGAAAAATAAAATCGATGAGTTAACATCAAAACTCAAAAAAACTTCTATTAACAGTAATGAATACTCTCAATTGAATTCGCAACTTGAGCAAGCAAAGAGAGAATTAGAATATGCTGATAAATTATTTCTCGGTATTCCGGTAATTTCTCCGTTAAACGGTACTATTACTCAAAAATTTATCGAATTAGGAAGTGCAGTTTCTGCAAAGCAAAATCTTTTTACTATTGTGGACTTCAATTCGCTTATAATTAAATCTTCTGTCTCGGAGGATTTATTCTCTAAAATTAAACCGGGCGATAAGCGGAGAGTGAAATTTAATGCTATGCCTGAAAAAGAATTCGCAGCCAGGATTACGCTGAAGTATCAACAAATTGACGCTGCGACAAGAAATTTCCCCATTGAATTAAAACTCATCAATAACACAAATGAAATAACACCGGGAATGATGGCAGAGCTTGAACTAATCACTGATAAAAAGGATAAAGCCCTTATCGTTCCCAATGATGTTTTCATTGTAAATCAAGAAGGTGAGAAAATAGTTTATATTATAAAGGATACTCCTTCGGAAGGAACAACTGCCTATCAAAAGATTGTTACTACCGGGATATCGAATGAAAAATTTACAGAAGTAGTATCTGGCTTGAATGAAGGAGATAAAATTGTTGTGATGGGGCAAGAGGTTTTAAAAGATGGAATCAAGGTTATGGTACAGAAACAGAAAACGAAAAATGAAGGCGGGAAAAAGAAATGAGACTGTCAACTTCATCAATTAAAAGACCGGCAACCGTTATCGTTTTAATGATTGCAATTGTTGTGATTGGTATTCTTGGATATACACAACTCGCAACAAACCTTCTGCCAGATATCACTTATCCGATGATAAAAGTTTATGTTACGTGGCGAGGTGCTACCCCCGAAGAAATTGAAGATAATATTGCAACTGTAATCGAACGGAAAATTGCTACTGTTGACAACCTTGATTATATGGAATCACAATGCACAGAAGGTTTGTACGCTCTGCAAGTTTATTTTACTTACGATGCCGACCGTGATATAGCTTACCAGGATGTGCTCTCAAAACTTGGACTGGTAAGAAAAAATTTGCCAAAAGATGCCGAAGAGCCGCTTGTGTTCAAAGCTGATCCTTCTCAATTGCCCGTCATGGATTTGCTGATTACCTCTGACAAACTGGATTTAACAAAACTGCGGACTTACGTTGAGAATGAACTCCAGGACCAATTTACTTCCATTGAAGGAACTGCAGGAACAGAAATAACCGGTGGATTAAAAAGAGAAATACGAGTCCATATCGACCCTTTAAAACTGCAGGGTTATGGTTTGTCCGTTGATAAAATTGCACAACGTTTGAAAGACGAAAATCTTGAACTTCTCGGTGGAAGAGTAATATCTGATAGAAGAGATTATATTGTCAGAACTGTCGGTGAATTTACTAATATTAATGAAATAGAGAATCTTATTATTTCTAAAGGAAAGAACGAAGGATTAGTACTTCTTAAAGATGTTGCGGAGGTTAAAGATGGCTATGCAATTCAACGAATAAAAAATAAATTAAATAGTGTAGAAGGTGTAAAACTTTCCGTTTTCAAGCAGACCGGGGCTAATACTGTTGAAGTATCGGATTTAGTTACCGAAAAACTAAAAGAATTAAAAACAGTGATTCCTCCTTCAATAAGTCTTAATATAATTTATGACCAGGCAGAATATATACGTGCTGCAGTTGCCGGTGTTCGTGATGCGGCCTTGATCGCAGCTTTTCTTGTCGTTATCGTAACGGCATTTTTCTTGACGGGATGGAAAAGAGTTTTAATTGTTTCGCTTACACTTCCCGTTACACTTCTTGGAACTTTTTTCTTTATGCAGATCCTGAATTTTTCAATCAACATCTTTACACTCGGGGGATTGGTTGTGGCGATAACGGTTTTGCTTGATAATTGTATCGTTGTCCTTGAAAATATTACACGTATTCAAGAAGAAGAGCTTGCAGAACAACATCCCGTTCAAAAAGGTGCAGCACAAGTAAGTGGTGCTGTACTTACAGCAACTCTCACATTTATCGCTTTATTTCTTCCTTTCCTTTTAGTCTCAGGTTTGGTTTCTCTTTTGTTTAAGGAATTGATAATAACTGTTGCCATAACCATCACATTGTCATTAATTGTGGCATTAACCTTAACGCCAACACTAACTTCCCTTTTCTTTAAGGAAGGCAAGCCAGTTCATGTTAAAAAGGGAATTATTTCTAAACTTGCTGATGGATTAATAAAAATCATTATTAAACCATATAAACCATTGCTTCGATGGTCTCTGAAGTATCGATGGATTGTTGTTCTAATTACCCTTGCACTTTTTTTTGTTGGATTAATTTTCTTAAATAAAATCGGTTCTGAATTTTTACCGAAGGCAGATGACGGACAGATAACAGTCAAAATAAAAATGCCCACCGGTTCTCCGATGGAAGAAACACACAAAGTTATTTCGCAGCTCGAAAATTTTGTTAAAGAGCAGCCATACATCGATAAATATTCTTCTCTTTCTGGCGGGAAGATATGGGGATTAGTAACTTATGAAATTGCAAATGAAGGCGAGATTAATATCCAGCTTGTTAAACCTTCCCAAAGACCAATGACGACGGATGAATATGTCGAATGGCTTACACCGTTAGTTCAGCAAAATATAAAATTCCCTGGATTGAAGATGAAAGTATTTCACACGAAGCTGAAAGGAATAAAACAAACCGGTGAGTTCGATATAGAAGTAGAAGTAATTGCTCCACGCAGCGAGCCTATCGAAAATATTTATGAGCATGCAAATCGTGTTTCAAATATACTTAAGCAAGTTGATGGCCTAACAGGCATTGATGTTTCGATAGATATTACTAAACCGGAATATCAAATATTTGTTGATAGAACTAAAGCGATTGATCAAGGATTAAGTGTTAACCAGATAGCTTCCACAATTAAATCGAGCATTGACGGAGCCGTTCCAACGCAATTTAAAGAGGAAGGTTACTACTATCCTATAAGAATTGTGGTTGATGAAAATGATATTAAAAGTGTTAGTGATGTTGAAAATCTTTCAATTTATCCAAGCAATGGTAGCAAGATTAGATTAAACACAATTGCTAAAGTTGAACAGCGTTCGGGTCCACTGGAGATTGATAGAAAGGACCAGAATCGCGTGATCAAAGCAACAGCGAACGTTACGGGAAGAACTGTCGGCGAAGCTACAGCCGATATTCAAAAGCTACTTAGTGGTTGTAATTTGCCCCTTGGATATAAAATAAATTTTGGCGGCCAATCGCAAATGTTAAGAGAAAATTTCCAAACAATGGTAATTATTTTACTAATAGCGATGTTTTTTGCGTATGTGGTGCTTGTAATCAACTTCGAGGATTTTATTAAACCGTTCATTATTCTTATTCGAGTTCCACTCTCACTTATTGGAGTCTCCTATGCTCTTTATCTTACCAATCAGCCAATAGGCGTAACGGTGATGATTGGTTTTATCATCCTTGCTGGAATTGAAATTAATCAAGGTGTAATTCTTATTACATTTATAGATCAGCTTCGTGAACAAGGAATGAGTTTGATTGAAGCAATTCAAAAAGCAGCAGTTGTCCGTTTACGTCCAATTTTGATGACTGACATTGTTGGAATAATTGGTCTACTCCCGCTTGCGTTAAGTATAGGCGAAGGAACGGAATTATTGAAGCCAATGGCAATTGCTGTAATTGGAGGATTGATATTTGGTTTAGTACTGGTATTTCTCTTTCTCCCTGCCTTGTATTTGATTTTTGAAAGAAGAAAGAATTAATAATTAGCAACGCTGTTAAATAGAAATATTAAAGAAAAAAGGACTATAAGATGAAAACTCAAAAACTCTTATTTATTCTGTCTTTCTTCGCAATAAGCAGCTATTCTTTAACCCAAACAATCAACCGCAGCGAATTTGATGATGAAATTGCCCCTTGGCATAAGAAGGCAATAGTAACTTGTGGCATGCTGAAGAATATGGACACATTTGAGCATGAGAAATTCATTAAAAAACTTGATGAACTTGATGCTGAATTAAAAATTCTCGCTGAGAAATATTTGAATAATCCGCCGGCTGAATATGCAAAGGATCCATTGTGGAAAACTTATTTTGAAGATCTAATGGACAATACAAATGTTATTCGAGAAAGAGCAGAGAAGAAACAATATCGACTCGCACAAAAGTATTGTCCATATTATTGTATGACTTTTGGAAAGATGCACAGGAATAACGGCAGAACAGATTTAACTGACTTGATGTTTTCATGGAGAGCAGAAATAAAAAATGTAATGGATATGTATCTCGCTGGAAATGTTGAAGGGGCAAAAAATCATCTTGAAATTGTTGACGTGGTTTATCGGAAAGTAAAATCCTATCAGCAGAAAAAAAAACGATGCAAAGTTTAATGAACTTTTTGCTCCTGTAGAAGAATTAGTGCGCTTGTGGCAGGAAGGAATTAAAGATGATAATTTTGAAGAAGCCAAAAAAAACTTCAACAAATTTATGAGCGAGTTTAGTAAGCCGTATCTGGCAACTTTATAAGAACATAATTATGAGATTTTTTAATTGGTAAAAATATCAATTCAGTTTTGGCACAGAATATCAAGAAGAGAAATTACGTGGTTTACAGCTACTAATGTGGATAAGTGCACCGGCTGCGAGTTGTGTTATTATAAACTGCGGACGCTAAGTATTTAAGTATAACAAAACTACTTGTAAAGCGACTGAGGAAACAAATTACAATTGTATGGTTGACTGCTCAACTTGCTCTACGGCTTGTTCAATAGAAGCAATTACTTTTCCAGGTCGTGATATGATATGGAAATTTGAGAAAGAATATAAAAATATTTACGCAAGTAAGAAAAGAAGGAAAAGAAAAACGCGAGGAAAAAATTCTAAAAGAAAAGGCAAAAGCAAAAGCTGTATCAAGCAAAATTAACAACAAGAATAAAACTTGAATTCGCCGAACAATTTGGAGAAAAAGAATTGCACAAAATTCTTAAAACATTGGTTGCCGGTAATCCGTTTGATGTCGTAAATTTCCAAATACATGCCTCCTATTTGAGAAGTGCAGATGAGGGAGTCCCTTGTTGTTCTCCGTTTAAAATTGTTTCAGCGGGAAAGAGTGATAATTCGGAAATTGCCAGTGATGTATGAAATTTGTTTAAAATAAAGTGATAATTTAGTAAACTAAAAAATTGTAAATAAAATTTATGAAAGGAATAATCATGGAATGGTTGAAAAATCTTGAACAAGCAAAAGAAGAAGCGATAAAAACGCACAAACTAATTCTTCTTCAATTTGAAATGGATAATTGCGGCGGTTGTAAAAAAATGAACACGACGACATATCTCGATAAAAAAGTTCTTGAGGAGATGAATGAATGGTTTGTACCTCTGAAACTTGATTTGATTAAAGACAGAGAAGTTAGAAAGTTGCTCGGAGCTTACTGGACTCCGGCATTCTATTTCCTTGATCAAAATGGCAATTCTTATTTTCATTTTAATGGTTATCTGCCGGCGGAAGAATTCAGGGCGATGCTAAGAATAGGAATTGCTGAAACAATTATGCCACGTGGCAGATACGAGGATATAATAAAAATTATTGATAAAGATATTGATGAGTTAATAGATACATCACTTTATCCAAAACTTTTAATCGCCAGAGAAACAGCACGCTACATCAAAATAAAGGATAATTCATTACTTAGAAAGACATTAAAAGAGATACAGAGTACTCATCCATATTCAACAGAGGCCAAGATGTATTTCTGGGATGAATAATATTTTAGTAAACACTACACCTGTAAAGAACATTTAAATTCTTATTGGTATTACTATACAGGAGAAAGTAATATGCACCATTTATGCGGAAATGATACTTTTTAACTATGACTTCAATCATATCAAAAAATTATTTTTATTAAGTACTTGACAATAAAATTTAAAGATGTATTTTAGTAAGTGAGTGTTTACTTTTATGTAGAAAAATGGCAACAGAAAGATTAAATACAGAAACAAGACAAGCGCAGATAAAAAAAGCAGTACTTGATATCATTTCTACGGAAGGCATAGGAAAACTATCTACAAGAAACTTAGCTTCAAAAATAGGAGTTACCGAAGGCGCTATTTTCCGTCATTATTCTTCTAAAAAAGATATAATGTTATCAATACTTGAAGATGTAAAAAATGAGTTATTGGCAGCTCAAGAAGAAATAACCTATTCGGCCGATCTTAATGCAGAAGAAAAACTCTTCAAATTTCTTTGTAAGCATATTAAATATCTTGTCGAAAACAGAGGAATTACCATTCTTTTATTTTCCGAAGCTGCTCATATGAACGACTCGCAATTAAAGAGTGGCTTGCGAGATATTTTGCTTACACAAAAAGAATTTATAAGCAGAATTATTAAACAAGGTATGAATGAGGGACTCTGGGATAAATCGTTAAATATTGATAACGTTGCTACACTTTATATGGGAATACCAATTTCATTGAATATTGAAATGATTCTACAAAAAGTTGAACCAAAGAAAGAAAAATTTTGTGAAAAAATGATCTGCTTAATAAAAAGAGTATTAGAAAAAAAATAAAATTTTTTGTTATAATAAGTGAGTGAACGATTACTTATTAAAGGAAGCCTAAAATGAAAAATCAAAACATCAACATCGCTGCAGTTACCGATGATGGAGTTACTATAAGTCAACACTTTGGAAGAGCAAGATTTTATGAAGTGCTGTTTATCGAAAACGGTAAAGTCATTAAAAGAGAACGCCGGGAAAAACTTGACCATCATAATTTTGCGCGAGAAGCACATCATCACCGGGCTAATGAACTGCATGGTATGGATGAACATTCACATAATAAACACGTAAGTATGGCAGAAGCAATTAAAGATTGCCAGATTTTACTTGCACGCGGAATGAGAACCGGTGCTTACCAAAGCTTGATTCAATTAAATATAAGGCCAATTGTTACTGATATAAAAAATATTGATGAAGCAGTCCAGGCTGTTCTTAACAATACAATAATTGATCACACGGAAAAATTGCATTAGGAGGTTATTATGTTTCAATTACCAGAATGGAGCTTTGAATTTCATGGGCATCGATGCCCATTTATGCCAATTGGTTACAGAATGGGAACATTGGCTCTTGAAAAACTTGCTGTTGCAAAAAGTCTAAACCACGAAATGCATGTATTTTCTGAAATGGGTGTTGGCCATCCGCAAGGCTGTATGCAGGATGGAATTATGGCGGCAACTGGGGCAACTTTTGGAAAAGGTATGATTGAAAGATTGAACTACGGAAAAATTGCAGCAATTTTTTGGTACCCTGGTAAGAAAGATGCAGTAAGAATTTTTCTTAAAAACGAATTTCAGGATAAACTAGCACCTCACGAATTCTTTGAATATCGTAAACAAGGTATTGAGCCAACCGAAATTCCAGAGGAAATTAGAAAAGATATTATTGATATAGTCCTTAATGCTTCCAACGAAGAATTATTTGAAGTGACTATCTTAAAAGATTTTCACTATCAACCGGTTAAAGGTTCTTTCAATAAAGCTAAATGCGAAGTATGCGGTGAATATGTTTTTGAAAGGTACTTGCGTGTTAAAGATGGGAAGAAAGTATGTATCCCCTGTTCCGAAAGAACAAAGGAAGAAGTAATAATTCATTTACCAAATATTGGATAATAAAGTCATTACTAGGACCGAAATGAAGAAACTTTCCATTTGATTATAAAAGGCCGTTTCTCAAAAAAACTCGTTTGCAATTACTAAAGAAATCAAGAGAAAAAATATGTTATACCTGATTGTATCAATCTTAATATTTATTGTTTCCTTCGTCTTTGCTATGCTTGGCTTGGGTGGGGGTATGGTTTATGTACCTATCCTCAAATGGGCGGGATTTTCAATGAAGGAAGTAGCAATACCGCTTGGTTTATTATTAAATGGATTGAACACATTACTTGCACTAATACCGTACTCAAGAAAAAAATTAGTCGATTGGAAAGGCGGCGCAGCGATGGCAATTGCTGCGTTAATCTTTTCACCTATTGGGGCTTACACATCTCAGTTTGTTGCTGAAAAACCTCTGATGCTCCTATTCGCACTTGCAGTTATAGTGGCTGCAGTAAGAACTCTTTGGGCTTCAAATCAAAAAGAACCAGAAGAAGTAATGCCATTGAAAAAGCGTTCTTTAATTGGTAGCGGAGTTGGAGCTTTTGCCGGTTTTGCAGGTGGATTGCTCGGCATCGGTGGCGGATTTATAATCGCGCCAATATTGATGTGGATGGGATACAAAACTAAAGAAGCAGCAGCTACAACTGCATTTGTTGTTACATTCTCATCCTTCAGCGGATATTTAGGACACGCAGCCGAAGGAAAAATGAATTGGACTCTAACAATTCTAGTCGTGATTGCAGTGATTATTGCTTCACAACTTGGAGCAATGTTTATGTCAGGTAAAGCAAAACCAAAAATGGTCAAGCAAGTGTATGCTATTGTGCTTCTTGGAATAGCAATTAAACTGATTTTGGGTGTAATATGAAATTATTAGTCCATTTCATTACTAATTTAAAATCAGAGAGAAGATATAATTTATTTAAGCATATAAGATTACTCCATGCTACTCTCAATGATATAAGAATTTCAACATTGATAGTATATTTCATTTTTGGTCTATCACTATCGGCACAAAATACGGAACCAGAATTGCACGGTTACATTCAAACAAGATTCAGTACCAACTTTGATAATATGAATGATTTTATGATTCGTAGAGCAAAACTCTGGATTGATGGGAAAGCGCCCGAGCTGCAAAATGTAACTTATAAAGTTCAGGTAGTTTACCGTTCAGCTACTGATGAAAATTTATACCTACAGGATGCTTTTGTTGATATAAAATATAAAGTTGGATTTTTGAGGATTGGTAAGTTTGTTCCGAACTTTACTTTGCAAAGAATGCAATCCGATGCTTTTATTCCGGTATTAGAACGAGCAAATGTAATCAATAACTTAATCCATGGAGATAAAAGTTCAGCACGAGAAATTGGTCTTGAAGGTAATTTTGATTTGCTCAATTCAAATATGAAATTTAGTATCGGAATTTTTAATGGCAATCAGAAAACACCGGGCAGGAATATCAGCAATAAACTTCTTTACACCTCAAAAATTAGTTACAATATTTTTAACAATAAAGATGAACTTTTAACTATAGGGGCATCTTTTGCTTACAGATATTTAGATAATCAAATTTTAGCCAGGATATTTCCCCCACATGAATTTATAACTGGCAATGATTATCGTTATGGATTTCAATCAGAATTTAGGTTCAATAAATTTGAATTCCAGAGTGAACTTGTAAAAACAAATATTATCAATAAGAATGCTTGGGGATATTATGCCTATGCAGGATATTATCTATCAAAAAATTTTCAAATGCTGGCACAAATTGAAAAATATGATGATTTAATTCCCGAGACAAATAACAACGAATGGTATCTAATTGGTATGAATTATTACTTTACACAAAAAAATAAAATAATGGCTGATTTAAAAACTCAGTTTAATGAAGATGGTAATACATATTTTTTTCAAATACAGTATCAGATATTTTTTAATTAAATAAACGTTCATAAAAATAGGGAGTTATAATATGGTTAATCCAAAAGAATGGTTAGAATTTGGACAAAAGTTCCACGGACATAAATGTCCTGCAATGCCAATGGGGTTAAGAGTGGGCGCAGCAGCAATGAACAAGCTCGGAGTTGAAAGAGCCAAAGACGGACAGATACTCGCGTATGTTGATCTTGGCGAGGACCACTGTGCTACTTGTTACGCAGATGGTTTGCAGGTAATTATGGGAACTACTTTTGGAAAAGGCAACATCAAAAAAACACACAAAGGGAAATGGGCTGTTACAGTTGTAGACAAAGCAACTGGTAAAGCTGTACGTGTTACGCCTAAAGCAGAAGCAATGCTTGCAAACAAGCAGACTGACTTTTTCAAAGAGTACAGAGAAAAAGGAATTCCTGCGAGCCAGGTTCCTGATGAAGTTGTTGAACCTTTAATTCAAAAGGTTATGAATGCACCCGAAGAAATGTTGTTAAACATTTCCGAAGTGTTTGATTATAAACTCGAACCAAAGAAAGACAGCTTTAACGGATTCGTTTGCGAAGAGTGCGGCGAAATGACAGTCGAAGGATATGGAAGAATAAAAAACGGTAAACACGTTTGTATCGATTGTGCAGCAAAATAAAAGTTCATTAATAAACTGACAATAAACGGAGCGGCGTTGTGCCGCTCCACAATAATAAGCAATTCTAACGCTTCCTCACCAAAAAGTTCAAACATTTTGAGCAGAGGGACACAATTAAATTTTCCAATGAGTGATTTTTTTGATGTTTTAGGCACCGATTGGGAATAACCTGACTATCTTGGTTTTGCAGAAAGCAATGGTTTCACAAATTCAGTAGTTTCATTAGTAGTCTGCACAAAGTATTATTTTGTAAACGGCTGGTATGGGATGGCTGAAACCGTTTTCCATTTTGTACAGCTGGGTTGGTCCGGCTAATACCTCAGATTCAAAAACTGAATGGGGCTTTAGTATCGGAACTCGCTATGCAATTCCGCTAAGTGAAAATGTTGGGTTGGATTTATCTGCAAAGTATCAACACAATGTGGATAATTTGAGTTAATGGAATACTTATGTCAGTTTGATTCATAGGTTATAATTTTTTCAACAAACGGGTTGAACTTATCTGTCCACTATTACAATAAGAGTGAAATATATTACACATTCATTCACACAAACATGATTCTGAAACATCAGAAAAGAATTTGTTAATTATATAGCTCTAAACTTTTTTATAGCAAAAGCTAAAGTAATTGGCGAATTCATTTCCGGCAGTTTATCGCTCATTTCCGAAGTAATCCACAACTTAAGTATTGGTATTGAATAATCATTACCTACATTGCAATATGCTTGAGCAAAAAACCAAAATCTTTCAAATATACGTTTGGATTGAAACTAGCCGAGATTTTAGTGGCTATGTTAAATGCGAGTACACTTATCATAATCAGTTTTTTTAATAAAAGGAGCGATTGAAAGATTCTATAACCCACAACGAATAACCTGAAATATAATGCTGATTGTAACAGCAAAAGAATTAGCTGCAAACGTTATTGAAACGCTTTTACTTAAAAAAGGTTCGGAATGAAATTTAAATATCCATGCTGCTTATTTTCATTTACTTAGCGATGCAGTCTCTTCTCTTGCTGAAATTATCAGCGCAACATTTATAATCTTTTTCAAATTTTTATTGGATTGACCCACTTTTAACAATATTAATTTCTCTTTACATTCTTAAATAAACTTACGAAATAGTAAAAGAGACGGTTGATATAATTATGATTTCTATACCGGAAGGAATAGATTTAGATGAAATAAAAAATCTAATAGATGTTACTGAAAAGTAAAAAATATTCATCACGTTCATTTATGGAAATTGTATTATAACAATATTCATTTTGAGGCCGATATTGTAGTTACTAATATCTCTGTAAAAAAACCTCGGAGATACAAAAACAAATTAAACAAAAACTCCACAAAAAATATAAAATAAACCACACTAAACTTCAGTTTGAATATGTTAAACTTGGAGTTAAAAATATCCTCCAATAATTTTGAAGTTGACTTCGGTATACTTATATTTCGGTGTGTAACGAAGTATATTTTTATGAAAAGCTCACCAAATTTATTTAAAGTATTATCAGATAACAACAGGCTGCGAATAATAAAAATGCTCCAAATACGCCCATTATGTGGTTGTGAAATAATGAGTATTCTCAACTTAGCAGCATCAACAGTTTCACAACATTTGAGTTTGTTAAAAAAGACGGGCTTTATTATTGAGAAAAAAGAAGGGAGATGGACTAAATATTATATAAATAGCAGTGCGTCTGATGAGCGTATATTAGCAATTCTAACGACATTTGATTTTTGGATAGGTGATTTAAAGAGTGTTGAAAAAGACCGTGTGAAAGTAAGATCTATTAACAAATATGCTTTGTCCTGTAAAAAATAGTTCGTTTAATACCGAAGTATAATTCTTAATATAAAATGGAAATAAAATTAATTAATCACCAACGGAATTGTCAGCAAAAATTGAATCTGAGCCTGGTGAGAGTCAGATTCGAGAAACGGCTATCATCTTTGAGAATGAGGCTCATTAAAAGATGCCGTAATTGTTCGAATTACATATCGACTATGGCAAGTATGTTGGCATAGGAGTTGTAAACTTATTGGGCAACGGTACTTGCATTCATTCTGCATGTCAGAAGATTAGTCGGGACTGAAATAATAAAGCAAATTAAACGGACAACTGTCAAGAATACAACTGCAAATTCAATAACTATTTTACAAGGAGAAAAGTAAATTATGCTATCGGTAAAAGTTCTCGGTCCTGGCTGCTCGAAATGCCGGACGCTTGAAGCAAAAGTAAAAGATATAATAGCTAAGAATAATATTGAGGCAATTGTTACAAAAGTTGAAGATATTAATGAAATGATGAACTATGGAATAATGATGACTCCAGGATTGGTTATTAATGAAGAGGTAAAAAGCTTTGGTATTATTCCAAAAGATGAACAAATTTTAAAATGGTTGAACGGAGATTAAAATGAAGAAAGTACTATCATTAATATTGCTAATAACATTCATTACTACTCAGAGCTTTAACGCTCAATCAAAAAATTATAAAACAAATACATCAGACATTAAAAAAGAAAAAGTTACATTCATTGAATTGGGATCGGTCAATTGTGTGCCATGCAGAATGATGCAACCAGTTATGAAGGCTGTTGAAAAGAAATATGGCGACCAGATTAAGGTTGTTTTTTATGATGTGTGGACTCCGCAGCAGAAAAAATATGCTCAGATATATGGAATAAAATTAATACCTACCCAGATTTTTCTGGATGAAAATGGAAAAGAGTTTCATCGCCACGAAGGCTTTTATCCTGAAGCTGAGATTGACAAGATATTACAGAGCAAAGGATTGAAACCAAAAGGTTAAACATGACTACCATTGCTGGAGTGTTTGAGCCTAAGCAGTCTTGAAATATTAGAGATTACTACACCTGCAATAACAATATTAAATAAAAAAAGGGAAATAATGTTAGATAGTTTATTCGCAGCACTTTATGAAGCGATGATGGGGACAGCCTGGATTGCGGTACTTGCATCCCTTGGATGGGGAGTTCTCAGCATCCTGCTATCGCCCTGTCATCTTTCAAGTATTCCACTGATAGTTGGCTTTATAAGTTCTCAAGGGAAAATGACCGTAGGAAGAACGTTTAATATTTCACTTGTTTTCTCGTTGGGAATTTTAATAACTATAGCTTTGATTGGGTTTATTACCGCATCCCTTGGTAGATTAATGGGGGATCTCGGTACATTCGGAAACTATTTTGTTGCCGTTATCTTCTTTTTTGTTGGATTATACCTTCTTGATATAATAAAGTTAGACTGGAACAATTCTGTTATTAAACAAACAAAAACGAGAGGATTAGTTGCAGCGTTGATACTTGGTTTACTTTTCGGGTTGGCACTCGGTCCTTGTACATTTGCTTATATGGCACCTGTGCTCGGTGTTGTTTTTCAAACAGCACAAACGAATTTCATCTTTTCAATTTTACTCCTCCTTGCTTTTGGAATTGGACACTGTTCTGTAATAGTTGGAGCTGGAACTTTTACCGGAAAGGTTCAACAATATCTTAATTGGTCAGAAGGCACAAAAACAATTTTATGGACAAAAAGAATGTGCGGTGTTCTTGTAATACTTGGCGGTATTTACTTAATAACTAATGTTAGCTGAGATATAGGCTTCACAGGCAATAAAAAAATTTTGACTTGGACTCTTTGGCTGAAGGCATTATTACTTTTAACAAAAAATTTATGGTACTCTATTTTGATAAAACAACTGAAAAGATTACCGGCTCTGAAAAGTAGAAAGTTACTGACAAATGCAGCACGAACATTTTAGAATTCGAATACTACTTAGCAGAGTATCCTATTTCAAATGTTCTTCAGAATAGCAAAATATTTATAACATTAGCACATCAATTCAAAGCAACTTGCCTAATACTTTTAGATATGTCTGAATACCTCAACAAGGAGATGTGAAAAAAAGCTTACCAGATGGCTTAATAATTTCTTTTCTGAAAAATTACTATTCTAAATATGATTGATAGTTTATTGGAAAACGACAGGTTATTTATAGGTAGGAATGGGACTGTGTAAGAAACGAAAATTTATAGTCAGTACAGAAAAGCGAAAAGAAAAATGTTGGACGATTGTTTACTGACGATCCCCCAAAATATCTACAATTAAACACGGATAAATACCTTATTGAATCGAACAGTTTTTAATTTTGCTTTTTTATCTATAATATCTACAGAATTTCTTGTATCGGTAAAAGAATCAGAATTAATTATAATTTGCTCCTTGAATTCGTAAATAAGATACTGCTAAGAGGGAGATTATCTCTTCCTCGTCGTATACCGTTATTCTTGTCTCCACTTAATTAAGAGCTATTTATTTTGCAATATTTTCCAATAGATGCAATTCTATCTGTAACAGAAATTGCTGCTTTGTTTGTGTAGATTGGTTCTGGACTCCTTCCATCCCGTATTCTTTAATTAATAAAAAGATTAGTGCAATAATAAAATACACTTATTCAAACTTTGCATTTATGCAATGTTCTTTAAAATAATTCTTTGAAAAACAACTAAAAATCCAGGTGGATTTTTGGCATATAAATTGGCTATTAAGTTTGCAAATAAAGGTGATGCGTAAAATGTTTTTTGATCCGGCATGTGTACCCTGTATTATTAAACAAGCATATAACACTGCTAAGCTATTTACAAATGGGAATAAAGATTTACAACTTAAAATTATCAAAGAGGTATGCTCAGCAGCTTTAGAAATTGATGACGACTATAGTGCGCCCAAGTTTTCAAAAAAATGCAGTCAATAGTAGAAAAGTATTATGGCAAAGAAAATCCTTATGATAAAATAAAGGAAAATAATTTAAAGAAAGCCGAAAAGTATTACATGTTTTTAAAGATGATGGTTGAAGGGTCTAACGATAAACTCAATACAGCGATGCGTGCCGCTATAATTGGCAACATAATTGATCTTGCTGCAAATCCCGATTTCGATATTGAATATGAAATCAACCGAATTGCTTCCAATAATATAGATTTATCTGCTTTAAATAAATTCAGAGAAGATTACCTAAAAGCAGATATTATTCTTTATATCGGTGATAATTACGAAGAAGCATTATTTGATAAATTTTTAATAAACGTGCTGCTTCCCAAAAAGGTTGTTTTTGCAACACGCTCAAAGCCTGTTTTAAATGATATAACATTTGACGATGCATTACATTTGGGAATTGATAAACTCTGTAAAGTAATTGAAAGTGGTAGCACTATTGCGGGTACCGACTTGAGTGAATGCACACCAGAATTTTTAGAAATTTACAATAAAGCCGATATAGTATTGCAAAAGGGCAGGGTAATTACGAATCATTACTTAACGAGACTCGACCTATTTATTTTCTTTTCAAAGTTAAATGCGATGTAATTGCAAAAAGAAGTGGATATAATAAAGGAATGGAAGTTCTGCTTTATAATCAAACAAATAAATTGTTTTAATATGAAATCAATTAGTTATAATAAACTGTTGTCAGTTTTTCTCTGGCTTGTTGCTTTACATTCGTTGCTCGTAGGAATTGGATTAATAATTATGCCCGGTTCGCTTGTGGAGTTTATGGGATATACAAGTTGCAATGAAAGATTTTTTCGTGCGCAGGGTGGTGTTTTTCATATTGCAATAGCTGTAGGTTATGCATTATCTGCATATAATCCCAAACGTTTTGAATGCTTAATTATCTTTTCAATTATTGTAAAATTTATTGCTACCGTATTTCTATTAAGCTATTGGATATTTGTAACGTCTCTTGCATTAATAATAATATCTGGTGTGTCTGATTTCTTAATGGGAATAATTATTCTGTTTCTTTTCGATAAAACGAAGAATAGAGAAGAAATGAGTGATGAATAACAATCATTCAATCGTAATTACCGGCGCAAGTGGATTTATCGGTCGTACTCTTCTCGAAAGTATGAAAGATGAATTTACGATTTATGCTATTGCGAGAAGGTCGAGAAAGGAAGCGAATATCCCTTATCATAAAAATATAAACTGGATCCAATGCGACATTGCAGATAATCAGACGCTCAATGAAGTAACAAGATTTATAAATGAACGAGGTGGTGCGGATTTTGTAATACACCTTGCAGCGTTTTACGATTTCACTTACAAAGACAATATAGAATATCAGCGCACAAATATAGACGGCACGAAAAATACCTTAGAATTTGCAAGAGCCATCAACGTTAAAAGATTTTTATTTGCGAGTTCCCTTGCAGCATGCAACTTCCCGAAGGAAGGCGAGGCGGTAAATGAAAACTCCACGCCCGATGCAGATTTCGCTTATGCTCGAAGCAAAAAAATTGGCGAAAGCTTAGTAAAAACCTACTCAAATTACTTCCCATGTTCGGTTATAAGATTTGCTGCTGTTTACAGCGATTGGTGTGAGTATGCCCCCCTTTATAAATTTATTTCTAGATGGCTTTCTCGTAAAATTGATTCGAGAATGCTTGCTGGCAAGGGTGAATCTGCAATACCTTATATACACGTTCAGGATATTGTTTCTTTAATTAAAACAATAATAAAGAAGAGTAATGATTTGGGAAGATTCGAAATTTTTAACGCTAGCCCTGATGGTTCAAGTTCACACAAAGAATTGTATGAAATAACAACGTCTTATTTTTACGGTAAGACATTTAAACCTATTTACATTCCCAAACTCTTAGCTTACCCCGGCTTAGCATTCATAAAGTTGCTCAGGCATTTACATTTATTTTGTGAAGAACCGTTTGAAAAATTCTGGATGATAAAATACATCGACAAAAAATTGAACGTGGATGCAAGCTATACTCGTGAAAGACTCGGCTGGGAGCCGGCAAAAAGATATCATATAGCAAGGCGACTTTTGTTTCTGTTAGAAAAATTAAAAAGTCACCCGGATGAATGGCGATTGAAAAACGAAGTGGCAATGCATCGCGTTGCAAGAAGAATAAATCTGATCATTTACAAAACCCTATCCGAAATGAAGGAGGCGATACTGCAAATAATAATCTCGAAAATTAAAGCCCCTGAAAATCGATTAAAGTTTGAGCGTTACAATCAGTTGGACCCGGATGATTTCCAATGCTATATAAGCACACTTTACCATTTGCTTATGGCTACAGTACGAAGCGGCGATAGAAGTTTGATGATTCAATATATCGACGAAATTGCATTAAAAAGATTCGCTGAAGGATTCGAGCCCGCTGAAATCTGCGAAACACTATCAATTTTCAAAAAAGTTATTGTTAATGAATTGAATACAAAAAAAGAGTTGAAAAAAATTGGACAGGACATTTATGATCATATTGGTCTTACGCTTCAATTGGCGGAAGATGAAGTTGAAGATTTATATGACAGGCTTATTCAAAAAATGCCGACAGATAAAATTTCTGATGTGGCCTTACTACCCGATTGCAAAGAATTACAGAAATTGATTAGACAGTTAAGTGCTTTTTATCAAATTGCGCCCGATAATGTTAAACAAAACGAACATATTAACTCATAAATAATTAAAAAAAGGAAATCAATTCCAGAGGAGAAAATGATGCAGTACGATGTTGTAATAGTTGGAGGAGGACCTGCCGGTGTTACGTGTGCACTATCGGCAAAAAATACTTATCCAGCTAAATTACCGGGTGCTTCGGAAATTACTGTTAAATTAATTTTTTCGACTTACTCCCACACTTTAATGGGTGCACAAATTATGGGAGGCGACTCGGTTGGCGAGATGATTAACATAATTTCCGTTATGATATTAAATAAAATGACAGATATCGATATTAATAATTTACAGATAGGCACGCATCCTTTGTTAACGGCATCGCCTATTGCCTACCCTATTATTAACGCAACTGCAGATGCAATTAAGAAATGGTATAAATAATTATATGCATAATTAGGGGAGCTAAAATGACAGAGCAAGAAAAATTAAAAGCATTTGAAGAAGAACAAAAAAGAATTAATGAAAACATATCAAAAATAAAACATCGTATTGCTGTTTTCAGCGGTAAAGGTGGTGTTGGTAAAACAACAGTTAGCGTTAACATCGCTTACTCTTTACAGCTTGACGGGTTTTCAACCGGAATTCTCGATGCTGATATTACAGGTCCTAATGTCGCAAAAATGCTTGGCGTTGACAGTGAACTTATTGTTCTGGATTCAAAAATGATTCCTTTCGAAAAATACGGTACAAAAATGATTTCTATAGCATCCTTGATACGAAATGGACAGCCAGTTATCTGGCGTGGACCGATGAGATCAAAAGTAATAAATCAATTTCTTGCCGATGTTGAATGGGGTGAACTTGATTATTTAATAGCAGACCTTCCTCCGGGAACTGGTGATGAAATTTTGACTATTGCACAAGAAATGAAACCTGACTGTGCTGTTATTGTTACTACCCCTCAGGAAGTTTCTGTTATTGATGCAGAGCGAGCTATTAATATGGCTAAGGAACTTGAAATTCCATTTATAGGAGTAGTTGAAAATATGGCCGGCTTTGTTTGCCCTCATTGCAATGCGGTAATTGAAATCTTTGGAACTGGCGGCGGAGAAAAATTAGCGAATAAATATGAACTACCATTCCTTGGTTCAATTCCAATTAATATTGACGCGCGTATTCTTGGTGATAAAGGCAAACCTATTGTTCTTGAAAAACCAAAATGCGAAGTAACAAATGCCTTTAAATCAATTGTAAATCTGATTGAAGAACATTATAAAAAAGAAACAAAAATAAATTGACCATTTGCTGAAGGGGAAATAAGTAAGTATGAGTGAACTGGAAAAAGTAATCGTTAGCATGGACTTCTGGTTTTGGGGAACAGGCCAGCACAAAATCGATGCTGAATCATTTTTTAAAAAAGATGACTCAGTACTCTTGGATGTAAGGGCAGAAGAGGAAACAGCAACAATTAAACTAAAATTAAAACACCATTTTCAGGTAATAGAAATACCTTTTCATGAACTCCCGTCAAGATTAGGTGAATTGCCTAAGGATAAATTTATCGGCGTATTTTGTTCAAGCGGCGTCAGAAGCGCTATCGCATTTGCTTATCTTAAAAGTAAGGGCATTGAAAATGTTAAAATGCTCGACGGAGGATATACCCAGCTTATAGAGACTTTAATGCCGGGGAAGATCTTTAAGCATGTCTATAAGGAGAGATAAAAATGAATGTAATTTTGTTAACGCTAATCATTTTATTAATATCTGTTTTTATGACTATGACAGGACATGGTGGAGGTAATTTTTTTGTAATTACACTTATCCTATCGGGTACAGAAACGCATATAGCAGCAAGCACCGGACAGTTTATATTATTTACAGCAGCATTTTTTGCAATGCTTGTTTTCGGAAAGAAAAAGTTTGTTGAATGGAAGTTGGTCGTTTTTGTAGGAGTGCTTATAGGTGTTTCAGCCTTTATTGGAGGTTTCTTTTCAGATTATGTGGACGGAAGAATACTTAAATTGATCCTTTCAGCGTTCTTATTTCTAATAGCAGTTTTAATGTTGGTGCCAATTAACAAAGAGGTAGACCAAGTATTAAAAACTGGATGGATGTATTGGAATATTAAATCTTTTGACGAATCGGTTATCTATCCGCTTAATTTAATTTTAATTGTACCCGCTATATTTATATTTGGATTAGTAGCCGGTATGGTCGGCATTTCAGGTGGTTCATTCATTGTCCCTCTGCTTGTACTTTCATGTAACGTGCCAATGAAGAATGCCGTAGCCACTGCAAGTACATTAATATCAATATCGGCATTAACCGGATTTTTAGGGCATGCAGTCAAAGGTCATTTTGATTACCGTTTAGCAATTCCTCTTGCAATAGGCGGAGTTATAGGTGGTGTTCTTGGCGGTAGTATTGCCTTAAAAACTAAACCAAAAATGTTGAAGACTCTATTTGCATTTACAACATTTATTGCAGCAGTAATTATGGCGCACAATGTTTTTTAAAGTGAGAACACAGTAGTTTAAAAATTGGAACATGTATGAATAATAAAATAATTCTGTTTTTTTTCTTTTGCAGTGTTTTTCTTTTTGCTCAATCTCATAAGGACATGATTGAAGGCCCGTTTTCAAATCCCCAGGAAGTAACCGAACAATGTTTAACGTGTCATGAATCTTCTGCAAAAGAAATTATGAAAACAAGCCATTGGACGTGGCTTGACGAAAAGTTTGTCGATGCAAACAACGACACATTGCAAATGGGAAAACGTAACTTTATAAATAACTTTTGCATAGCATTACCTTCAAATTATCCGCGCTGCACGAGTTGTCATATTGGTTATGGCTGGAAAGATTCAAATTACGATTTCAATAACGAAAAAAATGTTGACTGCCTTGTGTGTCATGATTTATCGGGTACTTACAAAAAAACACCGACCGGAGCGGGGATGCCCGATCCAAAGGTTGATTTGTTGGTCTCTGCTCAAAGTGTAGGCAAACCAACTCGCAAAAACTGCGGAACCTGCCACTTCGACGGCGGAGGTGGAACCGGAGTTAAGCACGGCGACTTGGACGACAGTTTATATGAGCCGGCACCAGAAACTGATGTTCATATGGGTAAACTTGATTTTCAATGCCACGAATGTCATTCATCGACCGGGCATGTGATTAAAGGCGCAAGCCACGGTTCAATGGCGGCTGGTCAAAATCATATTTATTGTACCGATTGCCACGAAGGCGCAATTCATAAATACAAACTAATTGATAGACATTCAAATTCCGTTGCGTGTAAAACTTGCCATATTCCTGTATTCGCAAAAGTAAGGCCAACTAAAGTTTGGTGGGATTGGTCAAAAGCTGGCGAGGATAAAACCCAACCAAAAGACGAATTTGGTGAAGAGACTTATAATAAAATGAAAGGCGAATTCCGGTGGGCAAAAAATGTTATACCTACTTATAAATGGTATAACGGAAGCGCTTCGTATTATAAGATTGGGGACAAAATTGAATCCGGGAAAATCTTAGCATTAAATAAACCTAATGGAAATATAAAAGACCCTAAAGCTAAAATTGCACCATTCAAGGTTATGCGCGGCAAGCAAATTTACGATCCTCAAAACAAGTATTTGATTGTTCCAAAACTTTATGGTGAAGATGGCTATTGGAAAACTTATGATTGGAATAAAGCAGCAAAAATCGGGATGAAAGAAGTTAATCTCGATTACTCAGGCAACTATGATTTTATTGAGACCGAAATGTATTGGCCGATTAATCACATGGTTGCGCCAAAAGAAGAAGCCTTAAAGTGCAAAGACTGCCATAGCACAAACGGACGTTTGGATTGGAAAGAACTTGGATACAAAGGCGATCCGAGAAAAATTAAAGGAAGAAAGCTTGACGAAAGTAAATAACATAAAATAGAAATTAAGGATGAGATAGCTGTTGGACAGCAAGTGAAAATAGGAATAATAATTTGCGACAGATATAAAAATTGTACTGGCGGAAAATGCTTAAGATCTATTAAAGAAAGAGCAGGAGCCTTCCAGGTATATAAAGATAGAGATGTAGAACTTGTCAGTTACACAACCTGCGGCGGCTGCCCCGGCGAAAATATAGAGTATGCATCGGAGGAAATGAAAAAGAACGACGCTGAAATTATTCACTTTGCAACGGGAATGGTTGTCGGCTACCCTTTGTGCCCTTATGTAGGATACATTAAGAAGTCTATTGAAATCAAATACGGTTTGAAAGTTGTTGTTGGAACATATCCTGTACCCGAAAAATATTATCGCGTTCACACTAAACTGAATACTTGTAATACACGTGAGTGGGGAGAATTTACCAAACCGACATTAAAAGAAAAGGAATTAAGATTAGCTTACGGTTAGTTGCAAAGGAACAATTCAAAGGATTAAAAATGATAGTTTTCGGTCCAATACCGTCGCGAAGATTAGGAAGATCATTGGGAATAAATAACATACCGCCAAAAGTTTGCAGTTATTCATGTATTTACTGCCAGCTTGGCTCTACTAATACAATGTCGATTTCGAGAAAAGAGTATTATTCAACAAACCATATTTATGACGAAGCTGCAGAAAGAATAACTCAACTTCAAAAAGCAGGTGAGCAAATTGATTACTTAACTTTTGTGCCTGACGGCGAACCTACACTCGATATTAACCTTGGAAAAACTGTCGACAGGTTAAAATCATTCGGGATTAAAATAGCGGTCATTACTAATTCATCTTTAATGAATGATGAAGAAGTAAGAAGAGATTTGATGAAAGCAGATTGGGTTTCGGTTAAAATCGATTCTGGTTATGAAAATATCTGGCGTAAAGTTAACAGACCACACGGATTGCTTGACCTCCATGAAATACTTCATGGAATAGAACTGTTTGCGTATACCTACAAAGGAGTTCTGGTAACCGAAACTATGCTTGTAAAAGGTGTTAACGATAGTATTGAATCTCTGAGTAAAACTGCACAAATAATAAGCGAAATAAACCCGCATAAATCTTATATATTGGTTCCTACGCGTCCGCCCGCCGAGAAATTGGTAAATATTCCGACTGAAGAAAGTTTAAATGCAGCATATCAAATTTTCAGCTGTCTATTGAATAATGTTGAGTTAATAGTTCACAACGAAGGAACGGACTTTAGTTATTCTTCCGATGCTGAAAAAGAATTGATGAATATTCTTGCGGTTCATCCAATGCGTAAGGATGCAGTTGAAAAATTTCTATCTAAAGCAAATTCTAATTGGGAAATGATCAACAGCATGCTCAGAAATAACTTGATTAAGTTCGTTGAATACAACAATGATTTATATTACATAAAAAATATTCACTCACGAGAGATGAATGAGAAATAATTGTTTTGATATTGTATTGGGATCAACAGGCAGAACGCTATACGTTAAACTCGGTAGCATTTCGAAAGGATTGAAAGCTAATATTTATTCAAAACTTGATTATATGAATCTGGGTGGCAGCGTTAAGGATCGAATTGCAAGATACATGATCGAAAAAGCTGAACGCGAAATTAAACTAAAACCGGGCGATGTGATTCTTGATAATTTTTATGGCAACACCGCTAACGCTCTATCTATTGATTGCCGTAAAAAAGGATACAAGATTAAAATAGTGATTCGTGACACTGCGAGCACAGAAAAAATAAAAATGCTTGGAGTGCTCGGAGTTGATGTAATTAAGGTAGATGCGTCGCTTCTACCTGAACATCCAGAGTCGTGCTATCAATATGCGTATAATCTTGTAAAGGATGATTTTTCACTTTCCTGCTTCGATCAGCATAACAATCTTGACAACAGCGCGCACTTTGTAACAACGGGACCTGAAATTTGGAAACAGATGAACGGAAAAATTGATTATTTAATCGACGAAATTGGAACAGGCGGAACAATTATTAGTGACGGTAAATATTTGAAAGAAAAAAATTCCAATATAAGAGTATGCGGCATCAATACGGTAGGCTCCATCTTTTATAAATACTTTAAAGGAAAGAAATTAATAAAACCCTCACGTTCTCTGATTGAAGGAATTGGCGATGAACCTTTGATAAAAACTACACAACTCGACTTGCTTGACGATATGTATCAGATTGAAAGTAAAATCGCAATTGAGTGGACAAAAAACTTGCACTCGAAGAAGGAATTATTGCAGGCGGCTCGAGCGGACGCTAACATTTTGGGAGCAGTTAAATTGGCAAATGAAATTAATTAAAAAGCTGGCATCATAACATTAATTTATGATTCGGATTATAAATATTTTCAACAATGTATAACGATGAATGGCTAACTGAACATCATTTGATCTAATAATATTAACAAACAAAAACATAGGAGGAATTTATGCCCGGATTTGATCATACTGGTCCAATGGGACGAGGTCCTTTAACAGGTAGAAGAAGAGGACGCTGTTTTGATACGCAAACAACGCAGACTGAAAAAACTGCAGCACAGTCTTCTGAAAACAAAGAAGAGGTTTATGGATTAGGCCGTGGTGGCAGACCTCGTGGTGGAGCAGGAAATCGTTTCCGAAGCGGTTGCGGTAAAGGTGGCGGAAGAGGTCGTGGTAGAAGATTCGTGAATAGATAATGATCTTTTCTCCTGTCGGACATCGCGTGTATTTTTATATCCTTGGAATGCCATCTCACGCAAAGACGCAAAGGTTAAATAAATGAAAATAGCCGTAGCATTAGAGAAACCTGAAAAGACATCACAACTTTCCGAGGTTTTCGGAAGAAGTAATTTCTTCTTGATTTTTAATACCGAGGGTGAATCGGAAAAAATTATTAATAATCCTTATGCAAAGGAACTGGGCGGTGCCGGTATCCAAGCTGCTCGAACATTAATTGAAAACAACATTAATATTGTAATTACAAGAAATATTGGTACTAATCCTTTTCGGTTTCTCGCTTCGGCAGGTATAAAAGTTTATCTGTGTCAAGAAGGAACGGCTGCAGATGCCATCCAACTTTACAACGAGGGTAAATTAACTGCTGCTGTATCTATTGATTACTGTTATACTCGGGGTAAAAAAAGAAAAAGGTATGGCAAAAATTGTCATGGTAATAAATTATTTAAAAACAAAAGGGGAGATTTATGAATCAAAGAATAGCAATAGCAATTGAAGAATACGGTGCTAAGGAAAGGGTAGCCGAACATTTTGGAAGATGCACAAAATTCAATATTTGCGAACTTGACGAACAAAAGAAGGTCGTTAAAACAGAAACTTTTTTTAATCCCCTGGCCGGTGAACACGGCGGCTCATGCCAGTTGCCGGGCTATGTCAAGCAATTCAATGTAAGCACGATTATTGCTGGCGGAATGGGACAAAAAGCAGTTTCTAATTTTTTATCGTTCGGCATTGATGTTATTACAGCGCCCGGACTTCTCTATGAAGAAGCCTTGGAACTCTTTACTCAAGGAAAGTTGCATGGTTACGAAGCATGCAAACACGGACACAAGCATGATAATGAGCACTTTAATTAATTAAAAAAACAATGATAATATCAATTGCATCCGGCAAAGGAGGAACCGGCAAGACAACAATTGCAGCAAGTCTTGCCTCAGTAATTCCGGAAAGTGTTTATTTAGATTGCGACGTTGAAGAGCCGAACGGACATCTTCTTCTTAAACCAGAATTTTTAACAGAAGAAAGCGCTGAAAAATTACTTCCTTTAATAGACCAAGATAAATGTACGTTTTGTGGTAATTGCATAGATGTTTGCGAATTTAACGCTTTGATTAATCTGAAATTTGAGATTGTATTGTTCGAAGAGCTGTGTCATAGCTGCGGCGCATGTAAATATTTCTGTCCATTAAAAGTAATTACCGAAAGAGAAAAAGAGATTGGAATTGTTAGAACAGGAATTACAAAAGATAAAGTGCTTTTTGTAGACGGGTTATTAAAAATTGGAGAGGCAACAGCGGCGCCTTTAATTAAGGAAGTAAAGAAAAAAATTATTAAAGAGAAAGTAAACATAATCGATTCACCGCCAGGCACTTCATGTTCTATGGTTGAAGCAGTTAAAGGTTCAGATTATTGTTTGCTCGTTACAGAATCAACACCTTTCGGATTGAACGATTTGAAACTTGCCATCGAAGTGCTGAAATCGATTGATATCCCTTTCGGGGTTGTAATCAATAAATATAATTCCTCTTTCGAAGAAATGGAAAACTATTTGAATGTCAACAATATCGAAGTATTGCTTAAAATCTCTTTTGATAGAAGATATGCCGAAGCTTATTCAGAAGCGATACTTCCAGTAAAAAAATATCCGGAATTGAAAGAAGGTTTTATTCGGCTGCATAAAAAGATTATGGAGGAATTAGAGAAAGTAAATGCATGATAAACCTTACAAACAGATTGTAATTCTCAGCGGAAAAGGTGGAACAGGCAAGACAACGTTGTCTGCCGCCTTTGCGAGCTTGATAAATAATAAAGTTATTATCGATTGCGATGTTGATGCAGCAAATCTTCATCTCGTATTAAAACCAAAGATAGTAAACAGATATGAATTTTACGGAGGCAAGAAAGCAACTATTGATAGAAGCAAATGCAAAGAGTGCGGGCTATGTGAAGCTGTCTGCAGATTCAGTACAATAAGTAATTATGTGGTAGATCAAATAAGGTGTGAAGGATGCGGATTCTGTTATCGAATATGTCCTTATGATGCAATAAAATTTAATCCTTCAAAATCAGGTTCATTCTTTGAATGTGAAATAAAAGATAAATCGAAATTTTATTATGCAAAACTTTACCCGGGCGAGGGAAATTCGGGTAAACTTGTAAGTGAAATCAAAAAGAAAGCTCTGGAAAATATTTCTTCAGAGATAGAATGGGTTATAGTTGATGGACCTCCTGGGATCGGTTGCCCGGTTAATGCAAGCTTAGCAGCTGTGGATTATGCTGTAATTGTAACGGAACCAACAGTCTCAGGAATTCACGATTTAAAAAGGCTTGTTGAATTATTAAGCACATTTAAAATTCATTCGGGAATTGTGATCAACAAATATGATTTAAATTTAGAGATTACCACCGAAATATTTAAATATGCCGAAAACAAAAAGATTCCAGTAATTGGGTCAATCCCGTTTGATGAAAAATTTGTGAAGGCTTTAATATGCGGTCACAATGTAGTTGAAGAAGATCAGACAATCCGCAATGAAATAAGCATTATATGGAAACAATTAGAAATGCAAATTGAAATAACTGCTAATTAAAAAAGGTGTGATCATGAAAATAGCCGTAACATCAACTGGCGGATCAATGGACGCGCTTGTGAGTGAACAGTTCGGACGCTGTCAGTATTTTATAATTGTCGATTCCGAAACAATGAAATTTGAAGCCATATCCAACCTCGGCGAGCAAATGAGTAGCGGCGCCGGTCCTAAAGCTGCTGAATTAATAAACAAGCACGGCGCAGAAGTTTTGCTTACCGGTAAAGTTGGTGACAAAGCCGGAGATGCTCTAAAGAAAGTCGGAATAAAAATTGTCGACGGATTTACAGCTTCAGTAAAAGTTAAAGATGCTGTTAATATTTATTTGTCAAAACAACAACGCGGTACTAAATGAAAAGCAAGGTCATTGAATTGTTAAACAAAAATCTCGCTAATATCCAGGTAATTTATATAAAACTTCATAATTACCACTGGAATGTTAAGGGGATTACTTTCAAAGCGGTTCATGAACTAACCGAATTTTATTACGGTTATTTTGCAAAACTATTCGACGAGGTCGCAGAAAGAATAGTTCAGCTTGGTGGAAAACCATTCGCATCAATGAAAGAATATTTAAATAACGCTGCAATAAAAGAAGAAAGCAAAAATGATTTTGACGGAATATTTGTGCTGGGTTCTATACGTAACGATTTTGAATTAATGAACAAAGAATTTAAAGATATTTCAAAAATTGCCGAAGAATTGGAAGACTCGCCAACAGCTGCTTTAGCAGATGAAAATATTGCATGGCTGGAAAAACAAATTTGGATGATTAATGCAACTATGGGATAACTATATTCAATAAATTATTTCTTTTGAAAAAAGACTTTTTCCAACAAAATAAGAGGTGAAAAAATTGTACGTTCCAACGAAGGTGTTTTTTACTAAAGGTGTAGGCAGACACAAAGATTATTTAAGCTCATTTGAAGCTGCATTGAGGAATGCCGGAATTGAAATATGCAACCTGGTATCAGTCAGTAGTATTTTTCCGCCGGGGTGCAAAATAATCTCGAAACAACAGGGATTGAAAGAACTGAACGCGGGACAGATTACATTTGCGGTTATGGCACGCAATGCTACTAACGAGCCCAACAGGCTGATTGCATCTTCAATTGGAGTTGCAATTCCAGCGGATGGCAAGCATTACGGCTATCTTTCGGAATACCATCCATACGGAGTAAAAGAAAAAATTGCCGGCGATTATGCCGAAGATCTGGCGGCTCAAATGCTTGCAACTACGCTCGGTGTAGAATTTGATTCAGAAACAGATTGGAATGAGCGCGAACAGGTTTTTAAAATGTCCGGTAAAATTGTAAGAACGTTTAACGTTACTCAAACAGCGAAAGGAGATAAAAAGGGATTGTGGACAACAGTATTGGCGGCTGCCGTATTTTTACCATAAATAACAATCGTGGAAATCATAAAATCAGAACACTACTTTTGTATCTGTTTACGGTGAGAATTAATTTTAAGGAATAATTTTATGGCCATGAATATACAAACAAAAGAAAATGAAAAAATAAAACTAACAATAGTTTACGATAATAATATTTTTTTAGAAGGCTTACAAAGCGACTGGGGGTTTGCAGTAGTTGTTGAATTTGGTGAAACAAAATTACTTTTCGATACAGGTGATAATGGCAAGATACTTCTGGCTAATATGAAGAAACTCGGCATCAACCCGGGAAATATTGATATTGTTTTTTTATCACATTACCACCATGATCATACAGGCGGATTAAACGATTTTTTTGAACTTAATTCTTGTGTA
The DNA here is from genome assembly GCF_051488685.1 of Melioribacter sulfuriphilus. Classification (NCBI taxonomy): domain Bacteria; kingdom Pseudomonadati; phylum Ignavibacteriota; class Ignavibacteria; order Ignavibacteriales; family Melioribacteraceae; genus Melioribacter; species Melioribacter sulfuriphilus. The sequence goes on along the minus strand of NZ_JBPSEH010000003.1, from coordinate 232,559 downwards.
AAAGTATTTTACCCTCAATCATTTCCTCAACAACTTAAAGATAATATAATAAATTCAGGCGCTGAGGCTGTGGCTGTTTCTTCATTTAGAGAAATACTTCCAGATGTATATTCACTCGGTGAGTTTGGCGGTAGTATACCCGAGCAGGTGCTGGTAATTCGAAGTGGGAAAGGAATAATTGTGATTACCGGTTGTGCTCACCCCGGTATAATTAACATTCTTGAAGTGGCGAAAAAACAATTTCCAGATGAAAAAATTCACCTTGCTTTAGGCGGGTTTCATCTAAGAAATATAGCGGTTGAAAGTCTGAATAATCTAATTCAAGAAATACTAAAGATGGAGATACAATATGTTTCTCCGACCCATTGCTCGGGCGATAATACAATAGAAATATTTAAGCAAGTTTTTGATACAAGATATATTAAAGCAGGGGTTGGTAAGGTTTTTCGAATTGCTTAGCACAGGTTTGAAAGTTTAATTAAAAAGAAAGAAATTTTTTATGTAAAATAATTAGCTGGTTGAATAATGGACGTAATAATTAATGTCTTGAAAGAATCTGTAAAGGTTACCCTTCTTGTTTTAATAATGATGATAGCCGTAGATTTTTTAAACGTTAAAACAAAGGGTAAGCTGGAATCGATTTTACAAACAGGCAATAGATGGAAACAATATTTTGTTGCCTCGTTACTTGGTGCGGCGCCGGGCTGTCTGGGTTCGTTTGCCGGGGTTTCGCTTTATATTCATGGCATGATAAGTTTCGGTGCTCTTACAGGTTTAATGCTTGCAACTTCGGGCGACGAACAATTTGTAATGCTTGCGATGTTTCCCGATACAGCTTTGATAATGTTCGGAATTCTTTTTGTGCTTGGCATTGTCGCAGGATATTTTACCGATTACATCGTCAAAAAATTTCGCATTAAAACCTGTACAGATTGCCAATTCAAACAATACCATCCAGGCGAAAAAGGTTATAAGCATTATTTCAAAGTTCACATCTGGATGCACATAATAAAGGGGCATATCTTGAAAATATTTTTATGGACTTTCGCCGCCTTGCTGGTTGTTGAATACGGGATAAGTTTCATTGATCTTAAAAGTATAACTGCAGATTATACATTTTTTCTTTTAATACTATCTGCATTAATAGGCATAATTCCGGAATCCGGTCCACACTTAATTTTTGTAATGCTTTTTGCAAAAGGATTAATCCCGTTCTCGGTTTTGTTTACAAGTTCGGTTGTTCAAGATGGACACGGAATGCTTCCCATGCTTTCTTATTCTGTAAAAGATTCGCTGCGTATAAAAATATTTAACCTTGTTTTCGGATTGGTAGCCGGGTTGATTATTTATTTGATAGGATACTAATGATAGATTTAAACTCAATTCCAAAATCCGAAAACGATTTGTTGTTGAACGAGTGGGGTTTTGATTTAATAAAGGAATATTTCGAATTGATTCAATCAGCAGATTTTCCGTCAGGCAATATTATTCTTGATGTGGCTACCGGAACGGGCAGAGCCTTATCAATATTAACAAGACTTGGATATTCGATAATTACCGGCGATAATAATCATAAATTTAAAAGTGAAAGCGAGAAAAGAATTTCCGAAAATTTTCGACATAAAGTTCATTACATAAAACTCAACCTGGAAAAAATCCCTTTTCGCGATAACTCGATTGATAATATAGTTTGTATAAATACTCTTCACGAACTTGAAAATCTACAATTATGTCTTGATGAAATTATTAGGGTTCATTCTTCGAATGGTAAGATGTTGATTGCAGATTTTAATTCAGCTGGTTTTGATGCTATGGATAGAAGCTACAGAATCAGATACAATAAACTTCATACGCGTGGAAAAATTACTCCGGAAGAAACTGAGTTAATTCTGCTGCAAAATTATAGCAATGTGATCAGGATAAACACAAAATTAAATTATGGATTTATTGTGCACCAAAAATTAAATGCAGGATGACTTGTTAATAAAGAAGGGCGATAATAAGACGATGCAAGTAGAAATTAAGTTTAATATAAATACTTATGATATAGATGCAGCTGGACATGTGAATAATATAGTTTATTTACGGTGGCTGGAGGATTTAAGAACTAAACTGATTTCAGGCATTTGTAATTTTAATGAACTGTATGAAGAAGGTTTATATCCCGTTATTGTGTCAACATCAATTAATTACAAGAGACAGTTAAAATTATTTGAGGCACCTATAGGTATTATGGAATTAGAGAGTATTAATCATGGAATATTAACTTTGAAAGCTAATATCAAAGTTGAGACCGGTATAGTTGCATTCGCTGAACAGAAATGCGTAATAATGAATCTGAAAACAAAAAAAATGATAAGCGGGACGCTGCTTTCTAAAATAATAAATCAAAACTAATATTATTATTTGTTAGGGATATTATGAGCGATTATAAATTCAAGGAAGTAGATTTCGATAATCCATCAATTCCATTTATTATTGAAGATTTTCTGAAGAACTTGATTGGTGAAAAAATTTTTTACAAATCTTTATTAAGCCTGGTTAATATTAAGGGTAATGAGAATATTTTAGATTTTGGATGCGGGGGAGGAATCGGCTCAAGAGCAATAGCTAAATTGCTTACTAAAGATGGGCATTTGACAGGCATAGATACTTCAACGTACTGGACGAAAAAAGCCAAAAAGCGATTAAGGAAATTTCCAAATGTTGATATTTTATGTGGTGATATTAGAAACATAGACATTCCCAATCAATCTTTTGATATAATTTATATCTTTCATGTTATTCATGATATACGACCGGACGAAAGACAGGATACGATAAATGCACTTAAGGACAAATTGAAGAATTCGGGCAGAATAATTCTTGTCGAGCCGCTGAAATATTCTCACGGTATCTCACCTGACGAGTTAGAAATGTTAATGCTTTATGCCGGTTTAATAAAATCACATTTTAGCATAACCCATAACGAATATAAAGGTGAATTTCGGTTAATCAAATAATAGGGGTGAAAAATGAATACAAAGTTATTGTTTTGCATTTTACTTTTTTTAGCTAATTCATTATTCGGGCAGGATTGTATATTAAAGGGAAAAGTAACAGACTCTAAAAACGGAAATGCAATTCAAAATGCGGTGGTTTTTATTTCTTATAATTATATGGCTTATACAAACAGCGAGGGCTATTACGAAATCAAAGATATTCCAGAAGGAATTTACAAAATTAAAATTTCTCGTCTTGGTTATAAGTCCTTTTCTTCAACTATTAATATTAATTCACATTCCTCAACAATGGATTTCATTCTTGAACCTTCACCGATAGAACTCGACGAGGTAATAGTAAGCACAGACAGAACAGAAAAATATTTGCGTAATTCCCCTTATTCGGAATTATTAGTTGGGAAAGAGCAATTAGAGAGCAAACCTTTTAATTCATTATCGGAGGTTTTAAAAACGGAAGCAGGAATTTCTTTGTTGAGGGACGGAATATGGGGAACGGAAGTAAGTATCCGTGGATTAAACCGCGAAAACGTTGTTACACTGATCGACGGAAATCGAATAGCTACATCCACAGATATCGCTGCGAGGCTTTCGATGATTAATACGGACGACATCGAGCGAGTAGAAATTATAAAAGGTGCTTCGTCTTCAATTTACGGTTCAGGTGCAACTGGCGGGATACTCAATATTATTACAAAATCCCCGCAGTTATACGATAAGTTTTTTATCAACGGAAATATTTCTACCGGATATAATTCGGTAAATAATTTATCGGCTTTTTCCGGCACAATTTATACAGGAGATTCATTCTGGTCGACAAAATTAGCCGGTTCGTATAGAAAGGCAAACAACACTCAAACACCCGCAGGAGAATTAAAAAACAGCCAGTTTGAAGATTATAGTTTCAGTGGTTCATTGAACGTATTGCCTTTTGATAATCATAAATTAAAAATCGATTACCAGCTATTTAAAGCTAATGATGTCGGTATCCCTGGTGCATCAGTGTTCCCGACTAATGCGGATGTCCGTTATCCGAATGAAAAAAGAGAATTGATTTCTGCTGCTTATGAAATACAAAACATATCGAGAGTTTTCTATAAGCTTTCTGTTAAGTATGCATATCAATTCATCGTGCGTAATGTGGAAAATATTCCGCACACAGTTCAAAATATCCCTGCAACCGGTACAACCCCAGCACGCAGGGTGAGTGTTCTAAAAATTACTCCAGCTGCCGATCACAAAAACAATAACATCCAGATACAGGGTAATTTCTTCCTCGGCAATAATAACAGTCTTATTGTCGGAATTGATTATTGGGACAGGAGTTACAACGGCCATCGTGAAAAATACCAGATGATTGAAGTGTTGAATGCTCAGGGAAATGTTGTTAATACAACAAACAAAGTAATCGGCGAAAAACCACTGCCTGATTCAAAATTTAGTAGTTTGGGAATGTTTGCACAGGACAATGCTGAATTAATTAAAGATAAGTTAACATTAACACTGGGAGCGCGTTACGATGTTATTAATATTAGCGGCGAAACAACATTGAATCCGGTTTATGAAATTACAAACGGAGTTTATAATTCTTCGCCTTCCGGACAAAAAGTTATCTGGAACGAAATTGATGCCGATGATGCATCGTACAGTGCTAATGCCGGTTTAAAATATTCTCTTAATTCTAATCTCGATTTTACACTTGGACTCGGTTTATCATTCAGGTCACCTTCACTTGAAGAACGCTTCCAATACATTGACCAGGGAAGTTTTGTGCGCGTAGGAAATCCTAATTTAGAATCTGAAAAAGGGAAATCAATTGACCTGGGGATTCGATATTATACTGATAAATTTAAAATGGTTTCAAGTGTTTTCTACAATCACTTCGATAATCTGGTATCGGAGCTGCCCGGTACTTTTGAAACAAGGAACGCTTTTATCAAAACAAACATAGGGGAAGCAAGGATTTATGGATTGGATGTTAGAGCAGACTATAATTTTTACATTAATTATGTTCTTTATGTTACGGCATCCTATGTAAAAGGCGATGATATTACATCGGGCGGGCATCTACCCGAAATCCCCCCGCTAAACGGAAATCTGGGAATTAAGTTTAATTTATTGAATAAACTTACCACAGATGTCTCTGCGTCAATTTTTGCCGAACAAAATAAAGTTGCCGCAGGTGAGTTAACAACTCCCGGCTATGCAGTTTTTAATTTATCGTTGAATTCAGGTGATATTAAATTTTCCGTATTAAATTTTCGTATTTTTGCTGGTGTTGAAAATATTTTTAATAAAGAATACAGGAATCATCTGTCCACAACACGGGGATTAATTGTTGTAGAGCCCGGAAGAAATTTCTTTATAAAATTAATTGCTGATTTCTAAAATTAGTTCTCCGTGTCTCTGTGTCTTTAATAAAAACACAGCGACACAGAGGCATAGAGTAGAAAACATGACTTGGTTTATTGTTGCTTTTCTTTCCTCGCTTCTTTCTGCATTTGCGGCAATTACGCAAAAGAAAATCTTATTTAACCGCACACCGCTTGAATTTTCTTTTCTGCTCGCAATTGTTAACCTGATCTTTTCAATCCCGTTTTTTTTGTTTGTAGATTATGGAACAATTCAGTCGTCAAATCTTGGAGTTCTATTATTAAAATCGATTATCGGAGTCGCAGCATTCCTTTGCGTGATGACTGCCCTAAAAAATTTGCAAATAAGCAATGCACTTCCTTTGCTTGCTTTAACGCCAGGGTTCGTAGCTATCTTTGCGTACTTTTTACTCGGCGAATCATTAAAAACACAGGAAGTAATTGGACTAATTTCATTGATTGTTGGCACATACATACTTGAGAGTAAAAGCCTTAAAGAAATTTTATTTCCTTTAAATGTTTTCATTAAATCTAAATATCATCATTATATTCTCTTAGCATTATTGCTTTTTACGGCTTCATCTATAATGGATAAGTTTTTGCTTGTAAAACTGAATATGACGCCTATTTCGTTAATGGCATTTCAGCATTTATTTCTGGCAGTAATTTTTGCGCTATTATATTTCATATATCCCAGTCAAGATAAAAAATGGTTAATCAATGTTAATCAAAACGATTTCGGCTGGATTGTTTTAGTATCATTACTCACAATCGGTTACCGCTTCACGCAAATTATTTCGGTTAGTTTAGCATCTGTGGCGTTATCATTAGCAATTAAACGGACTTCTGTTTTGTGGGCAACTATTATAGGCGGAAAAATTTTCAAGGATTCGAATTTATTAAAGAAGACAATCGCTGTTTTGTTTATACTGCTTGGTGCGGTTTTAATTCTGAGAGATTAATAAAGACTTGTGTTTTTTTAAAAGCTGTAAACGTTACAAAAAAATCAATCCAGTTATTTTCTGAACAGAGTTATAGACATAATTCTGTTTTGATAGGTGGAATTAATTTTGCCTTTTATCCTATTCGAGCTCATTCCCAAGCGGGTAATTAGGAAACTTGTAAGATCGTGTTATACTTGACAATGTAATTCCATATAGAAATCTTTTCCGGTTCTATATCTCAAACAGAAAAAAGTAGTCAAGTACAACTATTAATTCTGTCACTGGGAGCACTGATATTGTCTTTTTTCCGTAAAAGATATTTCTACTTACGAAGCAGCATTTGTTATTTACAAATGTTGGCTTTATTCTAAGCCGCTTAATTATCGAGGTATTCGATTTGTTTTATGGATAAAAAAATTTGAGATTGCCTTATAATACTTTGCGAAGTTTATTTGATTTATTCCATTCAATAATTAAATCTTTTTCTTGTCCTTTATTTCCCTTTAATTTTTATATTTGATAAAAAATAATGCAATATTAATGAAAGCTATTTATTATAAAATATTTCTATTATTCTTCTTAATTACAGCCTGCAATGAAAAACAAAATATTAAAGAAATTGAATTCTCTAACAATCAACCAAAAAACTTCCAACAATTGGAAAATGATTCTGTTCGCATCATTTATGTAGCTGTTTCCACAATGATTTCTCCACTGGAGACTTTTAATCTTTATAAGGATGTTATTGCTTATATTTCAAAAAAAGTTGGGGTTCCAATTGAATTCAAACAGAGAAAAACATATCAGGAAGTAAATGATCTTCTAAAAGAAAATAAGCTGGATTTTGCTTTCATTTGTACAGGTGCATATCTTGAAATTAGAAATCAAGCGCCTATTGAAATACTAACAGTGCCTGTAGTGAATGGCAAACCATACTATCAGGCATATATAATTGTAAATCAGGAAAGTGGAATAAATAATTTAACAGATCTTAAAGGTAAATCTTTTGCATTTACTGATCCTCTTTCAAATACAGGTTATTCTTATGTTGTCAACTGGTTAAAATCACTTAATACTACACCGGAAAAATTCTTCGGTAGAACAATTTTCACTTATGCACATGACTATTCAATTCAAGCTGTAAAAAGAAAATTTGTAGATGGAGCTACTGTTGATGGTCTGGTTTATGAATTCTTAAATCATTTTCAACCCGGGGAAGTAGAAGGCACAAAGATCATCCACAAATCAAAAGAGTTTGGAATCCCTCCTTTTGTAGTTCAAAAAAATCTTGATAAAAATCTCAAAGAGAAATTAAGAAAAGTAATGCTTGAGATGCACCTTGATCCTGAAGGCAAAAAATTACTCGGCAGGATTATGATTGATAAATTTATTTTAGCGGATAACTCTCTTTATAAATAAAATGATGACGACTTTCAGATTTAAACTGCCTCTTTTCTGGAAATTCTCCATCGCAATAATTACCATTGTTATAATTTTTGGTTCAATAAACTCAATTCTGATTTATAATAATGTTCAAACAGCGCTTCAGTCGGAAGATGAAAAGAGAGCCTTATTTATTGCGCGGAGTATAGCTAACGAGGTTACACCTTCAATTCTGTTTGAGGATTACATCTCAATGCAAAATACAATTAACAGTATGAAGGAAATTGACGAGAATATTTTTTACATCTTCATTACTGATAATAATAAAAATGTAATCGTTCATACATTTAAGAATGAATTTCCGTTAAACCTGATTAATGCAAATTCGTTAAGTGAGAACCAAAAATCGAATACTCAGTTACTGTTGCTGAAGGATTTCGACAGAGAAGTAATACTTGATGTGATTGTTCCGATACTTGATGGCAAGGTTGGAACAGTTAGAGTGGGCTTAAAAGAATCTTCCATTATAGCAGATGTTCAAAAGACGGTTAATATTTTCTGGCTAATGGTTGCTGTTTTTCTTACGGTAGGAATTATTGGCGCTTTCGTTTTTGCAAGGTTTATAACAAATCCAATAAAAACCATCCAGAACACAGCCGATAATATTGATTTTAATCTTATCGGTCAGACCGAAATGCCGCAGATACGAATCCGCAAAAAATTATTTAATAAATTTAAAATGCTCTTCAGAGCTGAAGATGAAATAGATATTCTTGCAGAGAAATTTAATCAAATGATTCTCCGTCTTGATAAAGCATATCGGGATTTGCAAAATGCTCAGTCAACAATTATTCAGTCTGAAAAACTTGCTACAGTTGGTACTTTAACAGCCGGTCTTGCACACGAAATAAATAATCCCGTTGCTGGTTTACAGAATTGTATCAGAAGGATTAAAAATGATCCTTCGAACATTGAGCAAAATATTAAATATATTAAGATGATGGAAAATGCAGTTGACAAAATTGAAAGAGTGGTCGGCAATCTTCTCAACTTTACAAGAAGACAAAGTGGTGAATTTGTAAGTTTGACGATAAATGAAATAGTGGAAAATTCCCTGTTGCTTGTCAGCCATCGTTTAGAAAAACTGAGAATCTCAGTGACGAAAAATTTTCCGGCCGATTTGCCTGGAATAGTTGGAAATAAAATTCAACTAGAGCAGGTAATTCTGAATTTGTTGATTAATGCTATCGATTCAATAGAAGAGAAAAGTTCTACTAATTCGCATTGTGAAAAGAGACTTTTATTTAATGCAAAAGCTGACGGCGATTTTCTAAGGCTACAAATTCAGGATACCGGAAATGGAATTCCCAAAAAAATTATTGATAAAATTTTTGATCCGTTTTTCACAACGAAATCTCCGGGCAAAGGTACAGGACTCGGATTATCTGTTGTTTACAGTATAATTGAAACGCATAAAGGAAAAATTTATTTTGAAAGCGAAGAAGAAAAAGGAACGGTTGTAAATGTTTTCTTACCGATTTATCGGAAATAATTTTCTACTGAGTTTATTTCACAGAGATTAGAAAATAGTTAAGCCAGTTATGGCACACAAAAAATTATCTTGAATAAACTAAAAGAAATATGAAAAAGATAAATATCTGTATAGTTGAAGACGAAGAAATTTTAAGAGTATCAATAAAAGATGATTTACTCGATGCAGGATATTCAGTTATTGATTTTGAAAATCCGGTTAAAGCTCTCGAACACCTCAGAAAGAAAATTTGTGATATTGTAATCTCTGATATTCGAATGCCGGAGATGGATGGCATTGAACTGCTATCTAAAATCAAATCCATTAACCCTGATGTTTCTGTTATAATTATGACAGCATACGGTTCTGTTGACACGGCAGTTGAAGCAATGAAGAAAGGAGCTTTTGATTACATCACAAAGCCATTTGACAAAGAAGAATTGTTACTTATAATAGAAAAAATAAAAGAAATAAAAGCACTACAGTCCAGGAATCTGGACTTTCAGACTTACTTTCAGGATCAATTTAACTTTGATGCATTTATTGGCATAAGTAATTATGTAAAAGAACTCAAAGAGACTCTCAAAATAATCTCACAGACAAACTCGACAATTTTAATAACCGGTGAAACGGGAACCGGTAAAGAGCTACTCGCAAATCTTATCCATTACAATTCGCAAAGAAAAGAAAAACCACTGGTAAAAGTTAGTTGTGGAATATTGTCAAAGGAAGTTATTGAAAGCGAATTGTTCGGACATGAAAAAGGCGCATTTACAGGAGCAGATAAACTTAGAATCGGCAGATTTGAAAAGGCTGATCAGGGCACAATTTATTTAGATGATATTGATGATATTCCCCTTGAAGCTCAGGTTAAATTATTGCGTGTACTTCAGGAACAGGAAATTGAAAGAGTTGGCAGCAGTGAACCGATTAAAATAGATGTGCGCGTAATTGCTTCTACCAAAGCTGATTTGAATAAACTCGTAAAAGAAGGGAAATTCAGAGAGGATTTATACTATAGACTAAATGTTCTACCTGTTCATTTAAAACCATTACGTGAACGAAAAGAGGATATAATTCCATTGTTCAATTATTTTCTTACTCAGTTTGCAAACCAAAAGCAATTTCAAATTGAAGAAAAAGTTTATGAAATTTTACAAAGTTATTATTGGCCAGGCAATGTTCGTGAATTAAAAAATATTACAGAAAGGCTTTCTATTCTTTGTCAGGATTGTAAAATAATTACTACCAGACTTCCTCAGGAATTGCTCTCAGAAAAACTGAACCTTGAACAACTACCACTCAATCAGGACAAATCATTGAATGAAATTCTTGAAGAAGTGGAAAAATCATTAATTCAAAAAGCTCTTATTAAAACCGGCAACAATAAAGCGAAGGCGGCAGAGCTTCTCGGTTTGCCGCCTTCAACATTGAAAAGTAAAATTGAAAAGTATGGAATTGCTTGAGCAATTAATTTAGCAAATGAAAAACAATTATGTTTTATGAGTTATAAACTATTCAAGTATAATTCTGGAAAAGTTTCCTTTTGGAACTGCAATTTCCTTTTCTAACAATTTTTCGTTTAAACTATAATAACAAATTTTATAAGACCCCTCAGGAAGTTTAACCATTGCTGCTGTATCAAATACTTCTCCAGAACTTAAAACTTTATTTCCATTTGCATCTACAACATAAAATGCAGAAAACTTAGTTCTGTAAATTCCATCATCGTAGATTAAATTTGCAGGTGTAACTATTTCAATGATCGAATAATTCTTTTCACCATTCGATGGGAAAGAGTTAATTGTTAAAGCAGTTAAAAGAATCATTGCGGTTAAAAAAGCCCTTTTCATATTTCTCCTTTTTTTTGACAAAAATATAATTTGTATGTTAGGCTATTATTAAAAAAATGTTAAGAAAGTATTAAGAAACGAAATTTCGCCGATAACGTCAGAAATTCGTCTCTCAAGTGGCCACTAATACAGAAAGAGCTTTATTTCAATAAGAAATCTATTATTTAACAGTTGGCACAGCGATTGTATAATTATACAAACTATTTAAAGGAGTTATAAATGGTCGGAAACTTAGGATTTACAGAAATATTGATAATAGTGGCAGTAATTACCTTTTTATTTGGGGCAAAACGAATTCCTGAAATAGCTAAAAGTATTGGAAAGGGCATTCACGACTTTAAAAAAGAAATAAAATCTATCGAAGAACTAACAAAATAATTTAATCTGAAGGAGAGAGAAATGAAAAATATTCTTTTTACAGTTATCGTTTTGTTCATCTCACTTGGCTCTTTACAGGCACAGGAAATAACAAACAAAGGAAGATTTTCCGGTTATATGTTTGGCGATTATTTTTATAACGCTGCAAGGGATACTGGTATTACATATTTGTCGAATGTTGCAAATGGTGGCAAAAAGGATTTGAATGGAATTCAGTTAAGAAGAATTTATTTTACTTATGATTATGATATCTCCGAGTCATTTATTACACGGTTCCGATTAGAGGCAGATCAGGCAGCAAATACAAGCAACAACAAAATTGGCGTTTTTGTGAAGGATGCATATTTACAATGGAAAAATATTTTTAAAGGAAGCGACTTAATTTTTGGTATACAGCCAACACCGGCATTCGAAGTTTCTGAAGGAATCTGGGGCAACAGATTTCTTGAAAAGACAATAATGGATTTAAGAGGAATTGTTTCGTCACGCGATCTTGCAGTTACACTAAAAGGTAAATTAGATAATGAAGGAATGTTCAAATATTGGTTGATGGTTGGTAATGGAAGCGGTAACTCACCAGAAACTGACAAATACAAAAGGTTTTATGCTCATTTACAATATTCTCCGGTAAAACAATTTACAACTACACTTTATGCAGATTTGAAAGCCCGTCCGGATATTAATGATCCGACAAGCACAAGTATTCCTCCTGCAACTCTATCAAATAATGATTTAACTTATGCATTATTCCTTGGCTACAAAGGAACAGATGTTTACTCTTTAGGAGTCGAAGGCTTTCTCACTCAAAGACAAAATGGAATGATTAGCGGTACTGAAATAAAAGATAAAACAGGAATGGGACTATCAGTATTTGCGTCATATAATTTTTCGAAAGAATTAGCTGCTGTTGGACGATATGACTACTACGATCCAAATAGTGATTCAGATGTCAAGGGAGATTCAAGAAACTGGTTCATCTTTAGTTTAAATTATAAGCCCGATGCAAAAGTAACTATCAGTCCGAATGTTATTATTGAAACATATGAATCGCTGCCAAATGGAAGAAGCATTGATGCGTCAATCACACCGAGAATAACATTCTTCTATTCATTTTTATAATTTTTTGATAGGACTCTTATTCTCATAATGGCAAGAATTTAATAATGGAGTAAAAAAATGCCAGAAGAAACAAAACAAGAAAGTTTATTAAGTAAAGAAATCTCACGAAAGGATTTCCTGAGAACTGCCGGAGTGGTTGGAGGCGGAGTAGCAGTTTCGGTCGCTGCTGTTACTATCTCACGTTTAAGTCCACCCCCTGAAACACCAACCGGCAAGGAAACAATACGAGATATTCCCGAATTCAAAACTGTTGAAGTGAATGAACAATCAGATATACTGATTCGTATGCAAGCTGAGTTGAAGAAAGCATTGGCTAAGCCGGTTGAAGAAAGAAAATGGATGATGGTAATTGATACAAGAAAATGTGTCGGCTGCCATGCTTGCACTGTTGCTTGCATTGCAGAAAACAAGCTGCCTCCGGGAGTTGTTTATCGCCCTGTTGTGCAGGAAGAGATTGGTGAATTTCCGAATACACAATTAAGATTTTTCCCACGCCCCTGTATGCAATGCGAAAACCCTTCGTGCGTTTCTGTTTGTCCGGTTAATGCAACCTGGAAAAGACCGGATGGTATTGTTCAAATTGATTACGATAAATGTATTGGCTGCCGATATTGTATTTCAGCTTGTCCTTATGGTGCACGCACAAGTGACTTTGGTGAGTACTACACTGAAGATACTCCGGAACTTCAACCTTATGAATTACTTCCAAGCAATGAATATGGCAAAAGCTGGGATCGCGAAGGCCACAATTCACCGATGGGCAATGCACGCAAGTGTCATTTCTGCTTGCATCGATTAAATGAAGGCGAACTTCCGATGTGCGTTTCAACCTGCATCGGCCGTGCAAATTATTTTGGCGATGCAAATGATCCGGATTCATTGGTTTCTGAAATGGCGAGACAACCAAATCAGATAAAGCTGCTTGAGGAAAAAGGCACTAAACCATCTGTCATTTATTTGATATGAGGTCAAATATGTTAGAAAGAACTTACAAAAACTTATCCCGAATTTGGGTAATAGTCTTTACAATTGGATTCATAGCACTTGTTATGAAATTTTTAACAGGCGAACGCCTGGCTGGTTATGGAAGCTATGTCCCGTGGGGTTTATGGGTAGCGTTGTATTTTCATTTTGTTGGAATTGCCGGTGGTGTTTTTGCACTTGGGGTAATCGGATACATATTCAATCTTACCGGCTTCAGAGAAAATTTCAGAGTTGTGATTGTCGTATCTGTTGCTTCAATTATAACAGGATTGTTTTCAATCTGGTTAGATCTTGGGCAACCTTTCAGATTTGCAAGAATACTTTATGCCCCAAACTTTGGTTCGATGATGGCTTTTAATGCCTGGATGTATTCATTATTTATTGTAACAGCTGCAATAATCTTTTATCTAACACTTAATAAAGAAAAGCAAACAGATTTTCACGATAGAAACCATTGGATACTTCCGTTAATGGCTTTGGCATTCTTATTTTCAATCGCATTCCCAAGTCAAAGTGGAGCCTTTTTTGGAGTTGTTGATGCAAAACCATTCTGGAGTTCTCCATTACTTCCGATATTGTTTCTGGTTTCTGCAATAACATCCGGCGGAGCAGTTTTATTATTAGTTTATACATTTCTACACTACAATGAATTTGATCTTACACATCAGCCGTTCAAAATGCTGCGCTACACAATCATTGGTGGAATTATTTTTTATTTCATTGCAGAGTTTGCAGAATACAGTTTGGTTTTCTGGTCACCAAATTCGCACATAAGAGAAGCAGTTGAGCTGATATTGTTTGGTCCTTTCTGGTGGGTTTTCTGGTTAGTTCATCTCGGTGGCGCTCTAATTGCACTTTATCTTCTATTGAGAGGAAAAACTTATCAGATCGTTGGAACAGGAGCTTTTATTGTGGCAGTTACATTTGTCTCAGCAAGATTAAATATTCTAATTCCGGGTCAGGCAGTAGCAGAACTTAAAGGATTAAAAGAAGCTTTCTATCACGAACGATTAAGATTTGATTATTCGGCAACATTGAATGAATATTTAATCGCACTTTTCATAGGTGCGTTTGGAGTAGCTTTAGTTTATTTCGGAATAAAACTTCTTTCTCAATACACCAAAAAGAAATTAGGAACAGAATTATGAAACAGGAATTAATTGATAAATCAAGAAGAAGTTTCTTAGCAAAAGGAGCATTACTTGGCGGAGGAGCTCTGGCTGCAATTTTGGGAGGAGAAAAAGCTTCAGCACAAACTCAGCAATTGATAATCAAGAGTAAAAGACCTGATGCTGAATACAAATTAAATAAACCGGAGAATATCATTTATTCGGTTTGCCTCAATTGCAACACCGGATGTGGAATAAAAGCTAAAATTCAGGATGGTGTATTAGCAAAGATTGATGGCAATCCATACAATCCCTGGACAATGGTGCCTCATCTTTCTATGAAAACGAGTGTTGATGAAGCTGCAAGAATTGATGGTGCTCTCTGTCCAAAAGGACAGGCTGGTGTGCAGATAGCTTACGATCCCTATCGTATTAGAAAAGTGTTGAAGCGTGCTGGCAAACGCGGTGAGAATAAATGGATTACCATTCCGTTCGAACAAGCAATTGATGAAATAGTAAATGGCGGTAAATTATTTGCCAATGTACCCGGCGAAGAAAACCGTGTTGTAGAAGGCTTAAAAGATATTATGGCTTTGCGTGATAATAGTGTTGCTAAAGAAATGGCTAACGATATAAAAGCAATCTGGGCTGAAAAAGACAGAGAGAAGAAAAAAGAATTAGTTGCTGCATTTAAAGAAAAGCACAAAGCAAATTTAGATAAACTTATCGATCCGGATCATCCTGATCTGGGTCCAAGGAACAATCAATTCGTAATGGCATTTGGCCGATTGAAAAACGGAAGGAAAGAATTCTTTACAAGATTTCAATCTGCATTCGGTACAACCAATCTTCACGGACACACAACAGTTTGTCAGGGGTCGCTTTATTTTACCTGCAAAGCAATAAGTGAACAATACCAGGAAGGCAAATTTGGCGGCGGTCAAAAGTTTTACTGGCAGGCAGACCTCGAACACGCAAAATATGTTTTATTTGTTGGCGCAAATTTGTTTGAAGCTAACTATGGTCCTACGAATAGAACAGTTCGCTTAACAGAAAACCTTGCAAAAGGTTATACAAAAATTGCGGTTGTAGATCCACGATTTTCAAAACTCGCAAGCAAGGCACACAAATGGCTTCCAATTAAACCGGGCACAGATGCAGCATTAGCTCTTGCAATGATTCAGTGGATAATAAATAATAATCGTTACGATGAGAAGTTTTTGCGTAATGCTAATAAAGCTGCTGCGAAAGAAACCAACGAAACCAGCTGGACAAATTCTACCTGGTTAGTTGAAATAAAAGATGGCAAACCAGGAAAATTTATTCGCGCCGCAGATTTTGGTTTGAGATCTGCTGAAAAAAGAAAAATTCAGGACCCGAAAGACAAATCAAAAGAAATTGAATACGAAGAAAAATTTATTGTTGTTATGGTAAACGGCAAACCAACCTGGGTTGATCCAAATGACGAAAAAAATCCTGTCTATGGAGATCTGTTTGTTGATACCGAATTAGTGAATAAAGAAGGAAAGAAAGTTAGAGTAAAATCCGGATTACAAATTTTAAAGGAATCTGCTGAAGAAAATTCAATTAGTAAGTGGTGTGAAATTGCCGGAGTTGATGAGCAAGATGTAATTGAAGTTGCGAGAGAATTAACGAGTTATGGTAAGCAAGCTGCCGTTGATATTCATCGCGGACCAGCTCAACATACAAATGGATTTTACAATGTGCTCAGCTGGATGTCGTTAAATATGCTGCTTGGTAACTACGATTGGGCTGGCGGGATGTGTAAAGCTTCCACTTACAAATATGATGGTTCCAAAGGCGGAGTATTTGATTTAACAAAAGTAGAAGGAAAAATTTCTCCATTCGGAATAAGCTCAATTCGTCACAATATTGATTACGAAAAAACAACATTGTTTGAGGGTTATCCGGCAAAACGAAACTGGTATCCGCTTTCTTCAGACATTTATGAAGAAATAATTCCAAGTATTGGTGATGCTTATCCGTATCAGGTTAAAGCCCTCTTCTTTTATATGGGTGCACCAACTTATGCTTTACCGGCAGGCCATACAAACATTGATGTTCTTGCAGATGTAAATAAACTTCCTCTTTTCTTCTGTAGTGATATTATAATTGGTTCAACTTCAATGTATGCTGATTATATCTTTCCGGATCTGTCTTACCTGGAAAGATGGGAATTCCAGGGTTCACACCCCAATATCCCGGCTAAAGTTGAAAATGTTCGTCAACCGGTAATTTTACCAATAACAGAAAAAGTTAAAGTTTACGGTGAGGAAATTCCCTGCAGTCTGGAAGCAATGTTTATGGCTCTGAGTGAAAAACTAGGATTAAAAGCTTTTGGTAAAGATGCACTTGGTAAAGGATTAAACATTACCAGACCAGATGATTTTTATCTGCGTGCAATAGCTAATTTAGCCTTTACCGAATCTGAAGTTCCCGATGCAGACGATAGAGAACTCGAAGTTTTCTCAAAAGCCAGAAGACATCTCGATAAATCGGTCTTTGACGAACAAAGATGGAAAAAAGTAGTTGGTGAAGATAAGTGGAGAAAAGTAGTTTATATTCTAAATCGAGGCGGTAGATACGAAGAACACAGTGAGTCATTTGATGGAGATAAACTAGCTCACCGCTACGGTGCATTATTAAATATCTATCAGGAAAAGACTGCTTCTCAGAAATACTCTTCAACCGGTGAGCATTATTATGGCTATGCCAAGTATCTGCCAATTATGAATTATGCTCAGGAAAAAGTTGATAAAATCTCTAAAGGGTATGATTTAAGTTTAATTACACATCGCACAATTACTCAAACAAAATCAAGAACAATTGCCGCTTACTGGTTGCAACCAATTATGCCGGAAAACGGAATTATGATAAATCCAAAGGATGCCCGCAATTTAGGCTTGAAAAAAGATGACCTGGTAAGAGTTGTAAGTGCTACAAACCCGGAAGGAGTTTGGAATTTTAGGAATGGAAAAACAAGAGACATAATTGGCAAAGTTATTCCAACAGAAACGATGCGACCCGGTGTAGTTTCCTTTGTTCTTGGATTTGGTCATTGGGCTACCGGTTCTGACGATTTTGTAATCGATGGTGAAACTATAAAAGGTGATCCAAGAAGGGCAAAAGGTCTGCACGCAAATGCAGTTATGTGGACAGATTCATCTTTGCGAAATAATACCTGTATGGTAGATCCTGTTGGCGGAAGCGTTTCGTTCTATGATACTAAAGTTAAGTTAGTAAAAGTATAGCAACTTTGTTCTTAAAAATATTTTCTCCGAGTTGTCGAATCTAAGAAGATTTGAAAAATCTTTATGATTCTTCAACCGCCCTGTCGATATCAGACAGATAGGGTTAATCTGGAAACGGATTAGCCTGCCAGAGGTTGTCTAAAAATTAATCTTTTTAGACAAACTTCGCTTTGCAAAGGAGAGTTTTATAATTGAATGATCAATCTTATTCAATTTATTTAACCCGCAATGCAAAGCGGGTTTTTTATTTTAATCAATGATTATCAAATTCAAAGATGTTCTATTAAAAGAAAAAGGAGTTAAACAATGTCACAAGTACCAAAACGGTTTCAAAAATTTACTGAGGATTATCCCGAAATAGCAAAAGCATATGAGGAACTTGGCAACGCAGTACACAATGCAGGTCCATTAGATGAAAAAACACGCGCACTGATTAAACTTGCAATTTCAACAGGCGCACGTTTAGAAGGTGCTGTTCATTCACACGCACGAAAAGCATTAAAAGCTGGTTGCACTGCTGATGAAATGCGACAGGTTGCATTGCTTTCTCTGCCAACATTAGGACTTCCATCAATGATGGCTGCATTAAGCTGGATTGATGACATTATTGAGGATAAAAAGAAATGATTGAAAATCTGATCAATCTGTTTATATCATTTTTAAAGGTTGGTTCATTTTCATTCGGCGGCGCTTATTCATTAATTCCGTTGATTGAAACTGAAGTTGTTAAGAATCATCGGTGGCTCAGCCACGATGAATTCCTTAAAATTCTCGGAATGGTCGAAATATTCCCCGGAGCCATTTCGATTAAGTTTGCAACTTACACTGGTTATAAAACAGCCGGTGTACTCGGTGCTATCGTAGCAAACATCGGGAATATTTTTACGCCGGCAATAATTATTCTGTTCGCCACCCAAATTTATTCTTACTATCAAAATAACTTACTGGTAACAAAAGCCTTCGGCGGAATAAAATATATAATCATTGGAATGATTGCAGCAATTATGTATCAGTATGCTGTTAAAAATGGTAATCACTGGCAGGAATTCATTCTACTTGCTATCGGTGCAGCATTGATTATCTTCTTCAACCTTCATCCAGCTTATGTTGTAATTATCGGTGCAGTAATCGGAATTTTAATTCTATGAAGCTAATAGATAATTTTAACCGTATTCACGATTATGTCCGCATTTCTTTGATCGATAAATGCAATCTGAATTGTATTTATTGTAATCCTTCGAATATGCTCGCCAAGTACGAGTCAAATAAATCCATTCTTTCTTATGAAGAATTATTTCGATTGATACAAATTCTTCTAAGAGATTTAGAAGTAAATAAAATTCGATTTACAGGCGGCGAACCTCTTATTCGGAAAAATGTCCTTAGACTTTTCGAAATGATTTCTTCCTTACAAAACAAATACAATTTTGAAATTGGGATTACAACAAACGGCACGCAGTTACTCAACAAAATTGATTTACTGCATCAATATGGAGTTCAACTTCTAAACATAAGTCTTGATACACTAAACAAAACCAAATTCATTGCCATTACCGGCAAAGATTTTTTTGACGAAACTTTATACTCTATTCAAAGAGCAGTAGAAATCGGATTCAAGTCAGTTAAGGTAAATATGGTTGTTATTAAGAATATTAACGATGACGAACTGAATGATTTTATCGAATTTTTCAAACCATATCCTATAACTGTAAGGTTTATAGAATATATGCCGTTCTACGGAAATCATTGGGATATCTCTAAATTTTTGAGCTGGAAAGAAATGAAAGAAGAGATTGAAAAGAAATTCAGTCTAACAGAAATTGTAAGTAATGAAAAAGTATCAAGAGATTTCGTAGTTGAAAATACAAAGCTCAAGGTTGGATTTATAAGCTCGATCTCGAATCACTTTTGTGATGCTTGCAATCGCTTGCGTATTACAGCAAGCGGACAAATTAAAAACTGTCTTTTCTCGGAGCCATCTAAAATCGGACTAAAATCTTTGTTGGCTGATCATTCTGTTGCGGACGAAACAATTGTCAAGTTCATTCAAAACTCTATGCAATCAAAATGGCAGAAGCATCCCGACGCAGATGAGTTGTCACAATTACAACAAAATAATATGATGAGAATTGGCGGATGAAAAAATTATCACACATAAATAGCAACGGCAAAGCCGAAATGGTTGATGTCTCAGAGAAACCTTCAACTGTTCGTACAGCTGAAGCTTATGCAGAAGTCAAAGTTTCTAAAAGTGTTTTTTATGCAATCAAAAGTAATTCCGTTAAAAAAGGAGATGTCCTTACTATCGCAAAGTTTGCAGGAATTCAAAGCGCAAAAAAGACCGGTGAGTTGATACCACTCTGTCATAACATTTTCATCTCTAAAATAGATGTTAATTTGAAATTGAATTCAAAAAACAAAACTGTTGAAATAACTTCTTTTGCCAGAACAACTGCATCAACGGGAATTGAGATGGAAGCTCTGACAGCTGTTTCGGTTGCTGCTTTGACTGTTTATGATATGTGCAAAGCAATTGATAAATCAATGGTGATAAGCGAAATAAAATTATTGAGCAAAACCGGAGGAAAAAGTGGAAACTACTTTAGAGAAGATTAATTCACAGACAGCACAGAATTGTCAATCTGATCTGCATCCAATTGTTGGTAAAGTTGTAGCAATTTCAATCAGTAAGAAAAAAGGAATCCCAAAAACAAATGTGCAATCGGCAAAGCTTATCGAAAACTTCGGAATTGAAGGCGATGTACACGCAGGTAACTGGCATCGGCAGGTAAGTTTCCTGGCAATTGAAAGTATTGAAAAGATGAGAGAAAAGGGATTACCAAATCTTCGTGCCGGTGCATTTGCAGAAAATATTACAACGGAATTTCTCGAACTTCCAGATCTTGAGATCGGAACAAGAATTAAAATTGGTGAAGAGGCAGAACTTGAGATAACTCAGATTGGAAAAGAATGTCATAGCAAATGTGCAATATTTTTCAAGGTAGGAGATTGTGTAATGCCGCGTGAAGGAATTTTTGCTAAAGTAACTCGAGGCGGAGAAATTTTTATCGGAGATAAAATAAAAATACTTACAGATAATCAGAGTTGAACTTTGTGTTCATTTGAGAAAAAAAATGTTAATCGTGAACCTTCACCAGTAGATACAGTAAACTGATAAAAAAGAATTTTCATAACGAAAAAGAAGGAAAGTTATGTTAAGTTATAGTGCAGCACTTGCAATTGTAAAAAAAGAATTTGAACGGCCGACTCTTCACACAGAAGAGGTGGATATTTATGAATCTCTTAATCGAATACTTGCAGAAGATGTTTTAGCTGATGTTGATTTGCCGCCATTCGATAACTCCGCTGTTGACGGTTATGCAATTAAATTTTCTGAAAGAGATAGCTGGAAAATTATTGGAGAAATTTCTGCCGGAAAATACTCGTCATTCAATTTAACAAAAGGCGAGGCTATGCTTATTACCACAGGAAGCAAACTTCCTGCAAATGCTGATACAGTTATTCCAATTGAAGATGTTGAGATGAATGGTAACACACTCCAACTGAAACCGGATTCATTCTTTAAGAAGAATATGAATGTTCGGAAACAGGGGAATGATCTGATGAAGAATGAAATTGCCGTTGCTCGCTTTACTAAAATTGATGCTAAAACAATTGCTGTACTTGCAAGCTGTGGAAAAGAAAAAGTAAAGGTTTACAGTAAATTAAAATTTGCTGTATTGGCCACCGGCGATGAACTTATACCAATCAATGAAAAACCGACAGAAGATAAACTGCGCGTGTCAAATATTTATTCGCTTTATGCTGCCATCAAGGAAATGAATAACACAGTTATCAATCTGGGCTTTACAAAAGATGATCGTAAAATAATTAGTGAAAAGATAAGGACAGCATTATCAATGAATATTGATGTTTTAATAACAACGGGTGGAGTTTCTGTCGGTAAGTACGATTTCCTGAAAGAAGTTTTTGAAGAACAGGGAGTG
Organism: Melioribacter sulfuriphilus; assembly: GCF_051488685.1. Lineage (NCBI taxonomy): Bacteria > Pseudomonadati > Ignavibacteriota > Ignavibacteria > Ignavibacteriales > Melioribacteraceae > Melioribacter > Melioribacter sulfuriphilus. The sequence goes on along the minus strand of NZ_JBPSEH010000003.1, from coordinate 210,608 downwards.
AAAGAAAAATTCTGGAAAGTAAATATTAAACCGGGCAAACCGATTTACTTTGGCGTTTACGCAAAAGATGATAGAAGAATTTTAGTTTTCGGATTACCGGGCAATCCGGTCTCATCACTGGTAAACTATTATGTATTTATAAAACCGGCAATTGATCAGATATTCAATCAGAAATCACTGGATAAAGTTACTGCAACATTATTAAACGATTTGAAAAAGAAGGATGGTAAACGACATTTTGCAAGGGGAATTATTCGATATGAAGAAAATGAGTTTAAAGTCACATCGGAATTTTCGCAATCATCGGGAAATCTCGTTGAAATGAGTCGGGCAAATTGTTTAATTGAAATAGAAGAAGAAAGAACAAATCCCAAAAAAGGAGAAAGAGTAAATTGTATACTGATATAACCGGAGTGATTCTTGCTGGTGGCAAAAGCTCACGAATGGGAGTCAACAAATCATTTCTTAAACTCGGAAATCAAACAATCATTGAGAGAATTATTGATTTGATGAAATCAATTTTTTCGGAACTAATAATAATCACAAACACTCCCGATGATTATAAACATTTAAATCTCTCATTGTACGAAGATGTTTATAGATGGAAAGGACCTTTAGCCGGTATTCACTCAGCGCTTTTGCATTCTTCAACAGAAAAAATATTTGTTTTATCCTGCGATGTTCCCTTAATGTCTAAAGAGATGATTGAATACATAATTGAATATGAAAGTGATAAGCCAATTAAATATTGCGAAGCTGCGGGCTATCATCAACCGCTGGTTGGACTCTATTCCAGAGCAATATTAAATGATGTGGAGAAATTTATATCATCAACTGAAATAAGCGATAAATCATTTCACTATTTCTTAAAAAATATCGATGCAGAAATAATTCATCCCAAAGGGTTATCATTCTATAAAGATGAATTATTTTTCAATGTCAATCGGCCTGAAGACTATGAAAAGATAATATCGTTGTACGGAATGATAAGTGACGATAATTAGTTCGAATTGAACATAACATTACTATTAAGTTTTCTTAATAAAGATGGTTCTCAATCTTTATTGAAATGCACCTTCCTGATCTGATGATGTTTCCGCTATAATTAAAATTGTCAGCATTTCTTCCGTATTTTATGATTTAAAAGTTTTGCTGCTTGTCTATTTTATTCTGTCTATGTTTAATATTTTTAAAGAAAATATCTTGTAATTAATATTGAAGGAAAATATTTTAATGTTATTAGTTAATATATCTTGCAATAAAAATTTTGTTTATTAAAAACACATAAAGAAATGTAGTAATAGCACCACGAAGGTTTGCTCCAGCGGTAAAAAGGGCAAGTTCAAGAAATTATGATTGAACTACTTTGGCAATTTTTAAAGTAAGATGTCCACAAAGAGATATATTATTAATGTCAAAAGGCTATAAAAATAAAAACAAATTTGTTAAAGTTGGGCATTTCTTAGCAGATGTGCTAAACACGTATTATTCACTCTTTATTCAATACGAAAAAATATTTATAAGGAAGATAAAATTGTGTATGTAACTATCGAAAAAATTATATAAAAATATACAGGTTTTATATCTGTACTATAATTGAAGGATTAATTCAATGGATTATTGTAGTTGGAGAAAATAGACATGCCAAAATTAAACAATAACGGTGCAAATTTAGGTTTTGAACAAACGCTGTGGCAAACGGCTGATAAACTTCGTAGCAACATGGATGCTGCTGAATACAAACATGTTGTGCTCGGTCTTATTTTTCTTAAATATATCTCTGATGCTTTTACTGAAGTTTATAATGAAGTAAAAGATGAACCACATTCAGATCCTGAAGATAAAGACGAATACATTGCCAGGAGGGTTTTCTGGGTGCCCAAAAAAGCCCGCTGGGAATACCTGCTTGAAAATGCAAAAAAAACAGAAATTGGCAGAATTATCGACGATGCAATGGACGCCATCGAAAAGGAAAACAATTCGCTTAAAGGAGTGTTACCAAAAATTTATGCCCGTCCCGCATTAAACAAACAACGCCTGGGCGAGCTAATTGATTTAATTGGCACTATTGGGCTGGGAGACAGAGAAAATAAAAGCAAAGATATACTTGGCAGAGTCTATGAATATTTTCTGGGGCAATTTGCCGATGCAGAAGGGAAAAAAGGCGGACAATTCTACACACCACAAAGCATAGTAAAACTTCTGGTAGAAATGCTTGAACCATTCAAAGGAAGAATTTTTGATCCATGCTGCGGCTCTGGCGGAATGTTTGTTCAGAGCGAAAAATTTATCGAAGCGCATGGCGGAAGAATTGGGGATATCTCCATTTACGGACAGGAGAGTAACCAGACTACCTGGCGACTTTGCAAAATGAATCTGGCAATAAGAAGAATAGAAGCCGACATCAAATGGGGCGATTCTTTCCACGATGACCAGTTTAAAGAATTAAAAGCTGATTTTATATTAGCCAATCCGCCTTTTAACGTAAGCGATTGGGGAGGTGAACATTTACAGGAAGATGTGCGATGGAAATTTGGCGTTCCTCCAAAAGGCAATGCCAACTTCGCCTGGGTACAGCACTTCATACATCACCTCTCGCCAACAGGCACTGCCGGATTTGTCCTGGCCAACGGATCTTTAAGCTCGATGACCTCCAACGAAGGGGAAATACGAAAAAATATTGTCGAAGCTGATCTGGTTGATTGCATCGTAGCACTGCCTTCTCAACTATTTTACAATACCATGATTCCTGCCTGTCTCTGGTTTGTTTCCAGAGATAAAATAAATAACAAATTCAGAACCCGTAAAGGCGAAATCCTTTTTATTGATGCCCGCAAAATGGGGGTGATGGTCGACAGGCGACACCGAGAATTAACCGACGAGGAGATTAAAAAAATTGCCGATGCCTACCACGCCTGGCGAGGAGAAAATGAACTTGAATATCAAGACATACCGGGTTTTTGTAAATCCGCCACGCTCGAAGAGGTACGAAAACACAACCACATCCTCACCCCCGGCCGCTATGTGGGCACAGAGGCAGAGGAAGAAGACGATGAGACATTCGAAGAAAAAATGAAAACCCTTACCTCAGAACTGGCAAAGCAAATGGAAGAAGGAAGAAGGCTTGATGAGAAAATAAAAAGAAATCTTGAAAAAATTGGTTGGAAGATATGACAAAGGAAGAATTTGAATTTTTTATTGGACAGGGCGAGGGATTACAGGTTGAGTTTAAGGAAAGCTTCGACTCTAAAAGTCTCGCAAAAGAATTTGTTGCCTTAGCCAATGCTGAAGGCGGGAGGGTTTTTCTTGGTATTACTGACGAGAAAAAAGTTAAAGGAATTAATATAACCAATAAACTTAAATCAGCAATTCAAGACGTTGCTAGAAACTGTGATCCCCAGGTATATATTCACTTTGATGACTTCGATAATGTACTCATTATAAATGTTGAAGAAGGCTTGAATAAGCCTTATCGTTGTTCTGAAGGTTTTTTCATAAGACAGGCAAGCAACTCACAAAAATTATCGACAGACGAAATAAGAGATTTTTTTAACAAAGAGGGGAAAATTTTATTTGATGAAGGCATTAACAAGCAATTTACATTTAACAATGGTTTTAGTAAAAAACGATTTGAAAACTTTTTACGGAGAGCTGAAATTAGTCGGGTTATTCCTGACGAAGATATTTTAAAAAACATTGGAGTATTAACAGAGAACGGATATTTTAAAAATGCAGGCGTACTGTTTTTTTGCGATGAAGTAGAAAAATTTTTCAGGCAGGCAATCATAACCTGCGTAATGTATAAGGGCACAAACAAATATAAAATTATTGATAAAAAAGATTTTACCGAAGACATACTTTCCAATTACGAAAATGCTATCGCATTTCTAATAAGAAACTTAAATGTTGAATACATAATTGAAAATGCTGGGCCACGAAAAGAAGTATTAGAAATTCCAGAAGAAGCTCTTAGAGAGGCAGTCGTGAATGCAATTGCACATCGAGATTATAACGAAAAAGGAGCTAATATTCAGATAGATGTCTATGACGATAGGGTCGAAATCAGCAATCCTGGTGGTCTTGTCCCTGCCATTAAAGAAGCAGATTTCGGTAAAAAAAGTATATCAAGAAATCCCTTATTGTTTAACCTTCTTAGATCCGTCAATCTTGTAGAAAAAGCAGGTTCTGGTATTGAAAGGATGAGAAATGCTATGAAAGAAGCAAACCTCCCTTTACCGGAGTTTCAGTCTACAGGTTTTTTCACAGTAATATTAGAACGCCCAAAAAGTTCACAGAAAAGTTCGGAGAAAAGTTCGGAGAAAAGTTCGGAGAAAATTATTGAGTTAATTAAAAATAACAAGGAAATAACCATTGAAGAACTTGCACGATCTTTAAAACTTACAACAAGAGCAATTGAAAAGCATCTTGCCAAACTAAAAACACAAGGTAAAATTAAAAGAATCGGCCCAGACAAGGGCGGACACTGGGAGGTAGGGGAGTGAAAGGGAAAAAAATATTTAAAAGAAAAGTATTAAAATGTGCGTTAAATTTGACTAAAACATATTAGGAGAAAATATGAATTTAGTTATTAATCGTTTTAGAGTTGATATTAATGTGAATAAAGTAAATGTTTACTTTCATATTGATGTTTCAGATAATAAAATTAGTAAATCTATTTGGGCAAAATATCAACCACAAAAATTATTAGAATTCGATTTTATTAAAAATTTACCAGATAACAATGAATTAAAAGTAGAAATTTTAAATAAAAAAGAAAAAATAGAGAAAGGAGAAACAGAAAAAAAAGAAAAAATAGAGAATGAAACGAATGTTTTTATTTCTTTTTATGATGCTTCTGAGCATTCAGTAGATGTAGATATAAGTCTTTCAAAGAACAAAGCCTTACTTAGAAAGTGGTTAAAAGAAACATTTATTAAGAAATTAAAAGACAAGTATATTATAGAGCCATTCAGAGAAGGATGTGATTTTTCTTTATATAAAGAAACAGAAACAAATAAAAATAATATTAAGAAATATGAACGATTCGATCTGGTTTTCCATCTTTATGGCAATCCTCTTAATATAGAATTATCTTTAAGTATCGGTAGCAAAGATAGTTATATTGGAGAAGTTGAAAATGATGGGAGTAGACCAAATGAAAATATAAAAGTTGTAGAAAATAATCTGCTAATAAGAAAAAAGGAAAGTTCTAAAAATAATTTACCTGTAAAATTTAACAAAGAATTAAGAACACAAAATAGAATTTCCCCGTGTCCGTTATTACATTTTTATAAAGAAGATTATTATAAAATTAGAGAAATTGCAGAAACAATCGCTAAGGAAGTAAATGAAAAAGTAACCATTTTCCCAAACTTTATTATTAAAAGAGAACATGAAGTTAAGATTGTAGATTTTGAAAAAAATAAAATGATTTTTAGTGGAGGTAGAGAGGATTTTAGCACTATAAATGGAATGAGAGATTATGGACCATTTAAACTTCCTGATAATATTTCTAAAATCCAACTTTTATTTGTATACCCAGATAGTGAAAGCGCAAATAAGTTAGCAAATTTCTTATCAAGAGGATATAGGCATTTTCCAGGGCTTGAGAGCTATGTTGGAATACCTGCCAACTTCTCAGGCATAAGGATTAAGTATGATTCTAATAATTTAGATAATATAGTAGAAGAAATAAAACAAAAACTCCCTGCTCCAAAGAATGAAAATTTATTAGCTGTTTGTATAATGCCATTTTCAAAATCTAAGGCTACAGAAGAACAAAGTAAAAAATATTTTGAGATTAAAAAAATTTTACTCGAGAAAAATATACCTTCTCAGTTTATTGAAAGAGATAAAATATTTCAGGAAAACTTTCATTTTGGTTTGCCTAACATTGCTATCGCTATGCTTGCCAAAATAGGCGGGATCCCATGGAAATTGGCAAAAAAACATTATAAACAATTAACAGTAGGATTTAATATATATAGAAAAGAAGAACAAGAATATCTAGGATCTGCAGTTTATTTTGATAATGAAGGCGTAATTCAGGGAATTAATTTTAGTACAAAAAATAACATTAGATCAATAATTGAACATCTTTTTAATGCTATAAGTGACTATAAAGAACAAAATAATAACTTTGATAAACTTGTTATTCATTACTATAAACCATTAAACGAAAAAGAAAATAGAGAGATTGAGAATTCTTTAAGAGAAATATCTGCTTCAAGTATTTCTTTTGCCGTTGTGGAAATTAATGACACAAAAACATCTACTGATATATGTTTTGATCTAGATTATGAACGATATATGCCTCAGAGTGGAGTATATATTAAATTAAAACCAAATGAATATCTGCTTTTTAATAATTTGCGATATTGGGAGAAGCCAATAAATCCTATCCGTCAAGAAGAATATCCCATTAAATTAAGAATTTATGATCCAGGGAATGCTTTTGATCATCACGAATTAATTAGTCAAGTGTATGAATTCTCTCGTCTTTATTGGAAAAGCTTAAAGCAAAAAGCTCAACCTGTAACAACCATTTATTCTAAGTTAGTGGCTGAATATATGGCACATTTTCGATTAAAAGTAATACCAAATAATGAAACGGCTAAAAAAACTGTGTGGTTTATATGAACGAAACAGTAAACATATTTAATGATGTACTAATATTTACAGGCGCTGGGTTTTCGAAACCTGCTGGTTGTAAATTATCAAGTGAAATGCTTAAGGATTTAGAAAATATATCAAATGATGAACATAACGATGTTTTTACAAGTACAGAAAAGAAAACCATTAAATTTATCCTTTCTTGCCTTGAGTATCAGGCACGCTGGCGGTCTCTTGAGAGCAATGGAAAATATTTCTATATACCAAATATAGAAGAATTCGGGGTTTTACTAAGGAGAATCAAAAATAGAGATAATTATCTTCCATATCCCGTTACGGGTAACTGGTCAGATAAAATAATGTTGTTAGAGCAGGAATACAAATACGAATCAAAAAAATATGAAGGTGATTTATATTCATCTATCGAAAGTAAAATTATACATAAATGTTATGATGAATGGCTAAAACTTAAAGTATTAAATTTTTTAGAACCATTAAAAAACTTTTTAAAGAATAATTTATCAAATACAGACTTGAAATTAGAAATTTTCACACTAAACAACGACCTTGTAATGGAACACGCCTTTAAAGAAGAAAATACCCTCTATACCGGTTTTGTAAGTAATAAATGGGTTGGATTTGATAAATCTGATATTGATGAAAACACATATTCTGCGTCAAGGATAAATTATTATAAATTGCATGGATCGTTAGATTGGTATCGTCTAAGCGATGGAACGGTAAGAAAAAAAACAGAAGATGTAGATGACAAAAACATAGAAATAGAAATAGATCCATTACTTATATTTGGTCATGGCTCAAAAGTTTACACAATAGAACCTTTTTTTAGTTTACTTGAGATGTTTAAAGCAAAGCTAAAAGAGAAAATGTATTATATTGTTATAGGTTATAGTTTTTTTGACCCTCATATCAATAATCTTATTTTCAACGAATTAATGAACAATAATGAAAAAATCTTACTCATCATAAATCCTAAAATAAGTGATAAATTTAAGAAAAATTATTTTGAAGAAAAGTTTGGTTTAAAAATTCTTAAAGAAAGTAAAAAAAAAATCATTTTAGAAGAAATCGAAAATATTCAAAAAAATCCTTTATTCTCCGATGTCCCCGAATTTAATCTTACCAAAATATCTACAGAAAGCTTTGAATACTTAGCTATAGATACTGAAAATTTCTTAAATTCATTAAAGAATGGGGGAGTTGAAAGTTTCTTAAATAATATTAGTGAACAAAGAAAAAAAGGAATATTTTAGCAAGGACCAACCTATGAAACCCAACAAAACCACATTCAAACAAACCGAAATTGGCTTAATACCGGAGGATTGGGAGGTGAAGAGATTGGGAGATGAAATTGAAATTAAACATGGATTTTCGTTTAAAGGTGAATTTTTCACAGATGTGCCTAATGAAAATATTCTACTCACTCCTGGAAATTTCAAGATTGGAGGAGGTTTTAAATCTGATTATTTTAAATATTATTTAGGAAAAATTCCAGAAAAGTACCTTCTAAAAGGAGATGACCTTATCATAATAATGACCGATTTAAGTAAAGAAGGTGATACGTTAGGTTATAGTGCTTTGGTTCCTAAAGAAAAGGGAAAAAATTATTTGCATAATCAAAGGTTAGGATTAATAATAATTAAGTCACCAAAAATTGATAAATACTTCTTATATTGGCTATTAAGAACCAAAAGATATCATAATTTTGTTGTTAATACTGCCTCAGGTTCAACGGTAAAGCATACTGCACCTAAAAGAATCTACGAATATAAATTTCCCCTCCCCCCTCTCCCCGAGCAGCGCGCCATTGCCAGAATCCTTTCCGACCTGGATGCCAAGATCGAACTCAACCAGCAGATGAACAAAACCCTTGAAGCCATAGGCCAGGCAATATTCAAACACTGGTTTATTGACTTTGAGTTTCCCAACGAAGAAGGCAAACCCTACAAATCCTCCGGCGGACCTATGGAATACAACGAAGAACTTGACAAGGAGATACCAAAGGGGTGGAGAGTGAAACCTATAGACGAAATTGCAAATTTCTTAAATGGATTACCTTTGCAAAAATATCCTCCAAAGAATACAGAAGAATACTTACCGATAATTAAAATAAGAGAATTAAGGCAAGGAGTAACTAAAGATTCAGATAAGGCGAGTCTAAACATTCCAAAGGAGTACATAATTGATGATGGAGACGTTGTATTTTCTTGGTCAGGAAGTCTTGAAGTTGTAATATGGACTGGGGGTAAGGGGGCACTTAATCAGCATTTATTCAAAGTAACATCTAAAGATTATCTTAAATGGTTCTATTATTACTGGACACTTCAATATCTTCCAGATTATAGACATATTGCAGAGGGAAAAGCAACTACAATGGGACACATACAAAGACACCATTTAAAGAATTCATTGGTTTTGATTCCAGATAATATGACAATTAAGAAGATGGATAAAATTTTTAATCCAATTATTGAAAAGATTATTAACATTAATGTAGAAGCACGAACCCTCTCCTCCCTTCGCGACGCGCTTTTGCCCAAACTCATGACCGGCAAAATTCGTATAGATGATCCGGAAAAATTTTTAAATGAGGAAATAAAATAATCTATGAAACACGCAATTTCAGAATCAGATCTTGAGAAAAGGGTACTTTCTATTTTGTATGATATTGGATATGAAATTATTTATGGCGATAAGGAAGAATACCTGCCCGGTGGATTATTTGCACTGCGTAGCAGCTACAAGGATGTTTTGCTTATAGACCGATTAAAGAATTCTCTGCAAAAAATTAATCCTGCCGCCACCAGCGAAACCATCGAACAGGCAATAAAACAACTTACTACAAGCGAAAGCCAGTTGTTACTTTACGAAAACGAACGCTTTCATAAGATGCTGGTAGATGGTATTGATATAGCTGTGAGAAAAGATAATGAAGAGCGATACGAGAAAATCTATCTTTTTGATTTTCACAATCCAGCAAACAACGATTTTATGGCTACCAATCAATTTACGGTGGTCGAAAACAACATAGAACGCCGACCTGATGTGGTGTTATTTATTAATGGTATACCTCTGGTTATAATGGAACTAAAAAATCCTGCCAGTGAAAACGCCACCATCCTGGATGCTTACAATCAATTGCAAACCTACAAAGAGCAAATACCTTCAATTTTTACATATAATGAAGTTCTGGTTATCACTGATGGGTATCATGCACGAACTGGTACAATTACATCAAAAGTCGAACGTTTCATGCAGTGGAAAACTATCGATGGCGAAAAAATCGAAGATAATCAAATAGAAATAGATGTCCTTCTTCGCGGGATGTTTGATAAAAATCGGCTGCTCGATATAGTAAGAAATTTTATAGTCTTTGAAAAAAATCGAGAAACTCATAAAAAACTTGCTGCATACCATCAATACTGGGCAGTGAACAAAGCTGTTGCCTCTACAATCCGGGCAAGGGCAGAGCTAAAAATGATAGTAAAAGAAAAACCTGAAAATTATAATTTACCATCTGTCAGAACACAACCGTCAGGAGATAAAAAAGCTGGGGTTGTATGGCATACACAAGGTTCTGGTAAAAGCTTAACCATGGTATTTTATGCCGGCAAGATCATCCGTGAGCTCGATAATCCAACAATTGTTGTATTAACCGACCGTAACGATTTAGACGATCAACTCTTTAATACATTTAGCCACTGCCAGGATATTTTAAGACAGGCACCCGTTCAGGCGAACTCCCGAAAAGAACTTCAGGAACTTTTGAGAGTTGCATCGGGGGGAGTGGTTTTTACCACTATACAGAAATTCTTTTCAGAAGAGGAAAGAGAAAAATATCCCCTTCTCTCCGACCGCCATAATATCATTGTCATTGCCGACGAGGCGCATAGAACGCAATATGGATTTGCAGCGAAGATTATCAATAAAAACGATAAATCATTAATTACATACGGATACGCAAAATACCTCCGCGATGCATTGCCGAATGCTTCTTTTATTGGTTTTACAGGAACACCTATAGAAAAAGCAGATAAAAGTACGCCGGCTGTGTTTGGAAATTATATCGATGTGTATGACATTGAGCAGGCAGTTGAAGATGGCGCAACCGTGAGGATCTATTACGAATCGCGGCTTGCAAAACTTGATTTAAAACCAGAGGAACGACCAAAAATAGATAAAGAATTTGAAGAATTGACCGAAGGCCAAGAAGTAGAAGGCAAAGAAAAGCTAAAAAGCAAATGGGCGAGCCTCGAAAAACTTGCTGGTGCCCCTGAACGAATTAAAAGAATTGCAAAAGATATAGTAGAACATTTTGAAAATCGTCTTTCAGTACTTGATGGTAAAGGGATGATTGTCTGTATGTCGCGCCGGATTTGTGTCGAACTCTATAACGAGTTGGTTGCTTTAAAACCTCACTGGCATAGCGACGATGACGACAGGGGCTTTATTAAAGTGGTAATGACTGGTTCGGCTTCCGACCCTGTAGAATGGCAAAAGCATATCCGAAATAAGGAGCGAAGAAAAAGAATTGGAGAAAACTTTAAAGATCCTGCGCATGAGTTAAAACTCATAATTGTAAGAGATATGTTTCTGACAGGTTTTGATGTACCCTGCCTTCATACCATGTATCTCGATAAACCCATGCAAGGTCATAATCTCATGCAGGCAATAGCAAGAGTAAATCGCGTTTATCCCGGCAAAGAAGGTGGCCTAGTTGTTGATTATATGGGAATTGGAGCCGAACTTAAGCAAGCACTGAGCGATTATACCGAAAGCGGCGGCAGAGGTAAACCTGTTTTCAATCAGGAAGAAGCTGTGGCTCTCATGCTTGAAAAGTACGAAGTGGTAAGAGATATGTTTCATGGTTTTGATTACTCAAAGTTTTTTGTACTCAAGCCTGAAGAAAGAATAACTTTTCTTCCCGATGCAATGGAACACATCCTTAAAGAAAAAGATAAAAAGGAAAAATTTATTCGAGAAACTACAGCTTTGATTAAAGCATTTTCACTCTCTCTGCCACACGAGGAGGCGATGAAAATCAAAGAGGAAGTTGGCTTTTTCCAGGCGGTTAAATCTTCATTAACCAAACTTACAGATACAAAAAAAATTATCGATGCCCCGTTTGAATCGGCTATTAAACAGATAATATCAAAAGCGGTGATATCCGACAGAGTTATTGATATTTTTGAAGCAGCCGGTATTAAAAAGCCTGATATCTCTATCCTTTCAGATGCATTTCTCGCCGAAATTAAAGAAATGCCACATAAAAACCTTGCCCTTGAGGCACTTAAAAAACTTCTTAATGACGAGATAAAGATTATCTTAAAACGAAATCTTGTTCAGGGAAGATCTTTTTTGAAAATGCTTGAAGAGACGATAAAAAAATACACCAATCGTAGTGTCGAAGCCGCAGAAGTTATTGAAGAACTTATAGAACTTGCAAAGCAGGTGCGGGAGGACAAAAACAGAGGTGTCAAGCTCAACCTTAGCGAGGATGAATTAGCCTTTTACGATGCTCTCGGTGTAAATGATAGCGCGGTTAAAGTGCTGGGTGACGAAACATTACGAAAAATTGCCCTCGAACTTACACAAACAATAAGGAAAAGCGTTACTATCGACTGGACCAGGAAAGAGAGTGCCCGGGCAGAAATACGTCTTAAGGTTAAAAAAATTTTGAGAAAATATGGCTATCCCCCTGACAGAGAAAAGACTGCAACTGAAACAGTACTCGAACAGGCGGCTCTGGTTGCTTCACATGTAATTTCTTGATTGTTTCTTTTTGATAAGCATCAGACAAAAGTATACTTGTTAGGTCACTCGGAAATCTTCTTAAAAATACACTGGAAGCATCTAAAACGGGAGATACAGTAACAGTAAAAACAGTTATTGGTGATGATCAAATTATTTTTTCAGTACATAATCCTGCCTTTATGCCACAAGACGTACAAATGCAAATATTTAATCGTTCCTTTTCAACTAAGGAAGGAACAGGAAGAGGACTCGGTACTTACAGCACCAGGTTGTTCATTGAAAAATATTTAAATGGAGAAGTTTATTTCCATTCAAATGAAGAAGAAGGCACAGTATTTAATATAAAATTAAAAAGAAATAAATAATGATATCATTTGAGGATGTATGAACAAATTTTTTAAGAAGTATTAAAAGGCTGCTTTATTAAGCAGCCTTTAATTATCTACTTTAATCTTTTTGGACCGGCTTCAATTACATCCCGGGAACAAAATTTTTCATACATCTTAAAGTTATCAATGAATCTTGCTGCGAGGGCGTCGTATTTTTTCCAGTATTCTTCTTTATTGCCCCATGAACTTTCTGGGTCGAGCACTTCCGAAGGTACGTCGGGACAGCTTGTCGGAACTTCGAATCCGAAGAGTTTATCCTTGTGGTATTGAACTTTGTCGAGCTTTCCATCGAGAGCTGCATTTAAAAGATTGCGGGTGTGACGAATTGAAATTCTTTTGCCAACTCCAAATCTACCGCCGACCCATCCTGTATTAATGAGCCATACTTTTGCGTTGTGTTTTAGCATTCGTTGCTTGAGCATCTGTGCGTATTCGTATGGATGCCGCACCATAAATGGGGCTCCGAAACATGCACTGAAGGTTATTTCAGGTTCTATCCCCAGACCGATTTCAGTACCCGCAATTTTAGAAGTATATCCACTAATGAAATGATATTGAGCTTGTTCGGGTGAAAGGCGAGCAATTGGAGGTAAAACTCCCGTAGCGTCGCATGTCAGGAATATGATGTTCTTCGGATGCGCATTAACGTATCCATCTTGTATTACATTGGGAATGAATTCAATTGGATAAGAAGCTCGTGTGTTTTCAGTAATCGAATCGTCATCGAGGTCAATTACTCGGGATACCGGATCGAAAACAACATTCTCAAGTATAGTGCCGTACCTTTTAGTGGTTGAATAAATTTCTGGTTCATTTTCAGCTGAAAGGCGGATAACTTTTGCATAACATCCACCTTCGAAGTTGAACACGCCTTTCGAACTCCAGCCATGTTCGTCGTCGCCGATCAATTTCCTTTTGGGGTCGGCTGATAGTGTGGTTTTTCCAGTTCCACTCAATCCAAAAAACAATGCTACGTCGTTTTGTTCTCCAACATTTGCCGAGCAGTGCATCGGTAATACATCCTCAAAAGTCAATAAGTAATTCAGTACTGTAAATACCGACTTTTTAATTTCACCTGCATAGAGCGTATTAGCAATAATTGCCATCTTCGCACCGAAATTTAATATTATTCCAGTTTCCGTCCTTGTGCCGTCGATAACTGGATTTAATTTTAAACCGGGCACGGCGATTATTGTAAATTCTGGTACGAACTTTTTAAGTTCATCTTTATTGTCGATTGTAACAAACATATTTCTTACAAAAAGACTATGCCATGCTTTTTCGGTAATAATCCTTATTGGCATACGATACTCGGGGTCGGTGCCGGCGTAAACATCCTGCACAAAAAATTCCTCGCCTTGTGCCCATGCCTGGAGTCGCCCAAACAATTCGTTGAATTTTGCCTGACTATAAGGGCGATTATAAATTCCCCACCAGATGTTATTATTTGTCGATTCTTCTTGCACAATATATTTATCCGCAGCAGCTCGCGCCGTGTGTTTTCCTGTAGTTACAAGCAAGGGTCCGCCTTTAATTACTTTCCCCTCGTTGCGGAAGATAGCTTCTTCGTAGAGCGCTTCTTCAGGTAGATTCCAGTAAACTCGATCGAGATAAGTGAGACCCTGATGTTTTAATCTGTAGTCCGAAGCTAATTCCATTGCTTCTTTCGAAGCGGGCGTATTGAATTCAAGATATTTGCTCATAACCAATCCCTCACTAATTTTCTGTCGCCAATATAAAGTTCGTTCGGTGCATTAGGATCGATTACCCATTTGATTCTTTCAATACCTTCCTGAATTTCTTTCATAGAACCTGCAAAGCTTAAGCGAATAAATCCTTCCATGCCAAATTCCACGCCGGGTACCGTCAATACCATTACTTTATCAATGAGCATTTGAGAAAGTTTATGTGAACTCTTTTCGTAAGCACTAAAGTCGACGAAGCAGTAAAATGTACCGTCGGGCACGAAAACTTTTGCACCGTCCATAGTACGCAATAAATCGACCATAACATTACGATTGTTTTCGAGTGTGGTTCTGAGATTTTCTACGCTCGATTGAATGCCATTAAGTGCGCCCACTGCAGCACGCTGAAGCACAACTGAAGGCCCTCCCGACTGATGGCTCTGTATATTTGTCATTGCTTCGATTAGTTTTTTATTTGCCACAGCCCATCCGATGCGAAATCCCGTCATTGCGTATTGTTTCGATACACCGTTAACAATTATCATTCTGGAATTTTCATCTTTCTTTTTAACATAGTTCCATGGATTAATTGGTTTTCTGCCGTCGAAAATCAGGCGGTGATAAATATCATCCATTATTAAATAGAGGTCGCGACGTTCGCAGAAATCGACTATATCTGCAATAAATTCTTCGGAATAAACGGCTCCGGAAGGATTATTTGGACTGTTAATAATAACTGCTTTTGTATAACTGCCTACTTTCCTTTCGATGTCTTGAATTCTTGGATAGAAAGTTCCATCTTCAGGTGGAACAGGAATGCCAATGCCGCCGCAGAGCTTTGCCATCTCGGGATAACTAACCCAGTAAGGTGCTGGATAGAGAACCTCTTCCTGCGGATTCAGTATAGCCTGCAAAGCTATCATAATTGCCTGTTTGGCGCCTCCCGATACAATTATGTTTTCTGGCTCAACTTTTCGATTGTAAAACTCTTCGGTGTAACGGATAATTGATTTCTTCAAATCGGGTATTCCATCGGGCGGCGTATAACGAACTTCGCCAGTATTAAGAATTTGAACTGCAGCCAGAATTGAATCGATTGGCGCACGGCTGCGTGGCTCGCCAACACTGAAATTGATTACCGGTTCTCCTTTTTGTCGAAGTATTTGTGCCTTCTCGTTTAACGCTAACGTGGGAGAAGCAGATATGCTTTTTGCTATTAGACTTAGACTCATTTTGTTACCTTATTGATTGATTTAATCGGGTGAGATTTATATGAAATGAAAAATATTTCTGTAATTGATGCAATTTATCTGCTCACATTTTCAGAATAATTGATTTTAATATGGCACTATTTTTAGCTGACCCCACGTACAATAAAGAGGATTTAGAGTATCCTCAGTCTTTTAAAACTAACTGTTTTTTACAATGAAAAAATAATAAATAATGAAGGAATGGCAAAAACTGCAGAGTAAAATTCAATTTCTTGTTCCATTTTGTGTGATGAATTTTATTTCCCGGAGTGTACCTTTAAACCACGATTTTTTGTTCTGTCTTACACCTATTGAAATAGTACCATCTTTGTCTATCGGTTCAAAATTTACTTTGCCGCTCATCTCTTCGTGTCCATCGACAAAATGTCTCATAATCCCGTTACGATAAGTCAAAGCAACTTTGTACCACTTACCGGTTTCGTGCCAGATAGAAGTATCAATAAGTGTACATTTAGAATCTCCGTTTTTAATGAAAGTGTCCAGAGTCCATTTATTTTTCTTTAAACGCAATTCCATTAAGATTCTTTTAAAATCATCCTTGTTTTTAATATGGAGGAAACGCTGTTCATAATTTGCAATGTTCGACGAAGAATCGGGCCGGAAGAAAACTTCAATCGTAAAATTTTCTGAATCGCAAAGCGGATAATTGTTTATTAATATACCGTCGTCAATACCATCGAAATAAAGTGCATCGCCATATTCCGTATTAATAATAGAAGGACGTCCAGTAAGAAACGAAGTTTTAAAATTACCGACTGTATCGGGATTATTCAGTATCCAGACAAGTGTATCCTGAGCCTGCGAAACTGTTGTAATCAGAATGCATAAATGCAGCACAGTAAAAATTGTGACTTTCTTCATGTTTGTAAAATTAATTGTAACACAACGAAAAATATTATTTTCTCAAAAAAATGTGCAGATGTTTTTTTGATTGTTGAACTATTTTTTTGATTAATGAATTTATAGACTAAAAAAAGGAATTAAAGTTGAACGTCGAATGCAGAACAAAAGTATCTGAATTAATAGCCGATAGATATAGTCCTTACGATTTTTCTGAGCAGGAGATACCACTCGAGGATATAAAAGCATTATTCGAGATGGCTCGCCTTGCTCCTTCGTCCTATAATGAACAGCCATGGAAATTTTATGTTGGTTTTAAGGACGATAAAATTTACGATACGTTGCTCGATACTCTTTTCGACAGCAATAAAAAATGGGCGGCAAAAGCACCCGTCCTGATCGGAGTAACAGGCAGAGTTAATTTATCTCTTAACGGCAAAAAAAATAATTACATGGAATATGATGTGGGGCAGGCCGTAGCATTTTTAACACTCGAGGCAATGGAGCGGAATATTTATCTGCATCAAATGGGAGGATTCGACAGAAATAAATTTGTTGAAAGTCTCAATCTCAACGAAGACGAGAAACCTGTTGTAATAATTGCGCTGGGTTATAATGACGAAAAAAATCCTCATAGAAAAGGAAGGAAAGAATTAAAAGAAATAGTGGTATCAGAAAAGAACATTTTTTAATTGCAGAAGATTGGAATCAAAGGTTGAACTGAACATTAATAATATAGTTGATAAACGCTGCCTTATTAATTAAATTGGCACTCAAAAAAAAGGATGATAATTGAGAGCTGTTATCCCGGCGGCGGGTTTTGGAACACGATTAAAACCTCACACTCATTCGCTTCCTAAAGTAATGCTCAATGTTGGTGGAAAGCCAATCATCGGACATATCGTCGACAAACTGATTCAGGAAGGCATCAATAAAGCTACATTTATAATCGGATACATGGGAGAAAAAATAATCGATTATATCAATAGCGAATATCCTTTGATAGATGCACGGTTTGTAGAACAGGAAGAATTGCTGGGACTTGGACATGCAATTTATGTAGCATTGAAAGATGAAAGCGATAAAGAAATTTTTATTATTCTTGGCGACACTATTTTTGATTTCGATCTCAAAAAAGGATTCGAAAAAAACGCCACAGCGCTGGGAGTAAAGCAGGTAGAAGACCCATCCCGTTTTGGAGTTGCCGTCTGTGAAAACGATACGATAATTAAACTGATTGAAAAGCCACAAACGCCGATATCGAAACTGGCTCTTGTCGGTCTGTATTACATTAAAAACACTACACTTCTGAAAGAATGCCTTACAGAACTTATCGAAAAAAACATCCGCACACGAGGTGAATATCAATTGACCGACGCTTTGCAATTGATGATTGACAAAGGCGAGGTTATTAAAACGTTTGACGTTGAAGGCTGGTATGATTGCGGCAAACCTGAAACCCTTCTGGAAACAAATCGATTTCTACTGTCGAAAAATGGAACACATAAAAAATTTGATAACGTGGTTGTTATAGAACCTGTTTATATCGACGAGAAAGCAGAAATTATAAATTCAGTGATAGGTCCTTTTGCAACAATTTCAAAAGGCTGTAAAATTACCGACTCGATTATAAGGAATTCAATAATAAGCGAAGGCGCTTTGATCGACAAGAGTATGCTTGAAAATTCTATTATCGGCAGCAATGCTATCGTTAAAGGAAACTTCAAAAGATTGAATACTGGCGATTCATCTGAAATTGAGTATTATTAAAAAATAAAACAGAGGTATAAATGTCATACTTGTTCACATCCGAATCCGTTTCCGAAGGGCACCCGGATAAAGTGTGTGATGCGATATCGGACGGAGTATTAGATGCGGTTATGAAAGACGACCCGAATGGACGGGTTGCATGCGAAACTTTTGTTACTACCGGACTGGTTGTAGTTGGCGGTGAAATTACAACCGAGGCATACATCGATATTGAGAATGTTGTAAGATCTACAATAAGGAATATCGGCTATACAAAGGCCGAATATAAATTTGACGCTGAATCGTGTGGTGTAATCAATGCAATTCATTCGCAGTCGCCCGATATCGCAATGGGAGTGAATAAAGGCGGTGCAGGTGACCAGGGAATTATGTTCGGATATGCATGCGATCAAACTCCCGAATTTATGCCCATGCCTTTAATGTTTGCACATAAACTCGTCAAACGACTTGCCGATGTAAGAAAAAACACTCCCGGAGAAATGCCATACCTGAGACCCGATTCAAAATCACAAGTGACAATTGAATTTGAAGACGATGGAACTCCAAGAAGAGTTGATGCAGTCGTCATTTCTACACAGCACGATCCTGGAGTTAGCCAGAAAAAAATTAAAGCCGATGTTATCGAAAATATTATTAAAAAAGTAATTCCAGCAGAGCTGCTCGACAACAGAACAAAGTACTATGTTAATCCAACCGGAAGATTTGAGATAGGAGGTCCTCACGGCGACACAGGATTAACAGGAAGAAAAATTATCGTAGATACCTACGGCGGATGGGCTCCACATGGAGGAGGCGCTTTCTCAGGGAAAGATCCGTCGAAAGTCGACAGAAGTGCAACTTATGCTGCGCGTCATATTGCTAAGAATGTGGTCGCTGCTGGACTTGCAAGGGAATGCCTGTTTCAGATTGCATATGCCATCGGTGTAAAAGAACCAGTATCGGTTTATATCAATACTAACGGCACCGGTGTTATTCCGGACAAGCAGCTGGCAAAACTGATTAAAAAGGAGATCGACCTTACGCCGAACGGTATCATCGAACGTTTGAAATTAAGAAGACCGATATATCAAAAAACCGCAGCTTACGGTCATTTCGGTAGAAACGAAAAAGAATTTACGTGGGAAAAACTTGACCTTGTATCAACACTTAAAAAACTTGTTTAATAAGGAGTAATTTTATGGATTTCAAAGAAGGAAGGTATAAAGTACGCGATATTAAATTAGCAGCTGAAGGCAGAAAGAAAATCGAGTGGGCAGAATCGAGAATGCCCGTTATGATGGAACTGAGAGAAAAATATTCGAAGACCAAGCCGTTGAAGGGATTCAAAATTGCGGGATGTCTCCACGTTACAAAAGAGACTGCAGTTCTTGTCGAAACATTAAAGGAAGCGGGCGCAAAAGTAAGCTGGAGCGGCTGTAATCCACTTTCTACACAGGACGAAATTGCAGCTGCACTTGCTAAAAATGGGATCGAAATTTATGCTTGGCATGGTCAGAATGTTAAGGAATTCTACTGGTCGATAGAACAAACATTAAAGATGAAACCAAACCTGACACTCGACGACGGCGCTGATTTAATTTTTACAGTCCACAATAAATTTCCTGAGTTGGCTAAAAATATTATCGGCGGCACTGAAGAAACAACGACGGGCGTGCACAGACTTCGAGCTATGGCTGCAGCTAAAAAATTGCTCTATCCCGTTATCGCAGTCAACGATGCAGAAACAAAATGGGACTTCGATAATGTCTACGGTACCGGCCAATCCTCGATTGACGGTATATTAAGAGCAACTTCGGTATTGCTGGCGGGCAAAAATTTTGTCGTTGCTGGTTATGGACACTGCGGACGAGGCGTTGCAATGAGAGCCGCAGGGATGGGAGCCAATGTGATTGTTACAGAAGTTAAACCAACGGCAGCTCTGAAAGCAGCACTGGAAGGTTTCCGCGTTATGCCAATGGACGAAGCTGCTAAAATCGGAGATATCTTTATTACCGCTACCGGCGTTAAGGATGTGATCGTCTCGAAACATTTTAAAAGTATGAAAGATGGAGCAATCATTTGCAATACAGGTCACTACGACTGCGAAATAAATATTCCTGATCTTGAAAAATTGAAAAAATCGAAAAGAACTGTGCGACCTAATAACGAGGAGTATACTCTTAAAGATGGAAGACGCATCTATCTTCTGGCTCAGGGACGACTCGTAAATCTCGCTGCTGCAGAAGGGCACCCCTCTGAAGTAATGGATATGTCGTTTGCAAATCAATTTATGTCGCAACTGCGTCTGGCAGAAATGAAAGTAAAAGGAATTAAAATCGAACCCGATGTTATCGATATTCCTGAAGAACAAGATCAGGAAATTGCGATGATTAAATTGAAAACTATGGGTTACAAAATCGACAAGTTGACGAATGAACAGATTAAATATATTAACGATTACAGCGCGGGAACGTAATGCTTAAATAGATGATTGTTTGTGGATCTGGATGGAAAGATATCTAAAAAGCCCGTCTAATCATGCGGGCTTTTTTTCAATATGCAAATCCATTAATTATCGGTAATGTAAATTCCTTCCCCTTCTTTTTCAAAAGTGTGAAGAGATAATAAAGAAGAGTTTTTATGTCGCTTGGTTTAGTAAGATATAAATCGCATCCGGCGTTGAGTGCATTAATTCTATCGCGGTTCATTGCAAAGGTGGTGTAGCATAATATCGGTATATGCGAATAACTTTCGTTGCTCTTTAATTCTTGAATTAATTGAATCCCATCCTTGCCACCTTTTAATGCGATGTCCATAATTATAATATCGTAACTATTCTGGGAGAGGAGATCGTAGAGTTCCTCTGCAGATTCGCACGCATCGGGTAAGAAATATTTTTTTAGATAGATTTTTAGAAAATGTCTGTTGTCGTTGTCTCCTTCTGCAATTAATATTCTAGGTTTTTTTACTTCTTGTTCTTCCATAACTATTACCCTCAAATATAACTGTAAAAATAGAGCCGGTACCGAGCTCGCTTTTTACTTCGATTTTGGCGTTGTTAATATCCAAAAGATTTTTAACTAAAGCCAGACCCAAACCGGTACCCTCAAATGGTTTGGAGTATGACATATTTGCTTGAGAGAATGGAGTAAATAATTTACCTATATATTCGGGAGGTATTCCAATACCGTTGTCTTTGACGTCCACATAGAAATAGTTTTCATCCCTGCGTAAAATTATATCTACGTTACCGTTCTCGGAATATTTAATTGCATTGTCGATCAAATGTGAAAAAATTTGACTTACTGAATAATGATCTGCTGTTACAATCGTATCTTCCGTTTTGGGAACTATACGGAGTGCTACATTCTTTTCCTCTGCATAAGTGGCAAATTCGTTTGTGATAGATTTTATTATCGGCAGTACATCGATGTGCTCGAAGCGTATATTGAACGAGCCTGTTTGTATTTGCGACATGTTGAGTAGCAGGTCGAAAGTTCGGTAAAGCCGTTTGCTGTTGTTTATTATCGATAGGTAAATATCTTTCATGTCACTATCCTTGCTGCTTTTAGCTTCTTCCAACAGCATATTTGAAAATCCGATAATGACGTTTAATGGCGAACGAACTTCGTGTGATATCTGAGAAAGGAAAAACTCTTTTAACTTTTGCGACTCTTCTGCTTTACGTAGCGCTTCCTGTAATTCTTTTTCTGACCTTTTCAATTCTGTAATATCTCTTCCGTATATCTGACAAATTTCGAGACTCGAAATGCCGCTTATCTTGAACTGGAAATAATTTTGATTGATTTGTGTTGTGTAATTAATTGTTATATCTCTCTTTATCATTTCATAAATATCGAGGTCTTTTGTAAAAGGGAGGACTTCAGAAATTTTCGTGCCTAGCAAAACCTTGAAAGGAAATACTTTATGAGCAGCATCGTTGGCAAGAATTATATTGCTTGCTTTGTCTACGCGAAATACTGGATCGGGTGCAAGACTCACAAAGAGTGCCATCAATTCAGCCTGGCGCAATTGCATCGTTTTTTCTTCTTTCTCGTGTCGTTTTTGCATCGGCAGTACTACATACCAGAAAAACATGAATGACACCACGAGTATTACTGCCATCAGAAGTATGGCATAAAAATACGGATTCTCAGCGCTGAATAACGACTCGGGCCCTATCTCCTCTAAAGACCGTAAAGAAGAGTCCAAAGGAGATTTGGAAGATTGTTGTAATAAAAAAATAAGCAGTTGCATTTGTAATTCCGAAAGCTACGTTTAAATATTTGAGTATTGTAGTAAATTCGTAAAAGATTAACATTAATAGGAATAGGTCCAGCTCGCTCTTAAACGCAAAACGTATTATAAACTCCTTTAAAAACAAGAAGACAATAAGAAAATGGAGAATCCCAACTGAAAGCTGGGATTGCTCCAATATTAAAGTCAATATGAAAGTAACAGCTGTAGCCGTAATTGTAACAGCAAAATGAAATTTCTCGTTCGACTTCTCTTTCCTGTAAATGGATAAAAAAAGTAATAATGAAACAAATGGGAAATAGAAAGAAATATGAATGTAAATAAAATTCTTTATGAACAGAGATACTGGATCGGCTAAAGCAAGGATTAGAAAAAAATAAAAGTATCTGGTTTTAAGTTGTCGTATAGGTGGAAATAGCCAGATTACAATACTCACATAAAACAATATTTTTAAGATTTCAATGATACTCAAGTTAATCCTCAGGACAATAGGGTGGACAATCAGTTGCAAACTCTAACGTACTAACTGAATTACTGAGCGTTAAAATATAATTTGCTTGAAGTGAAGAAGTAGTTCTACCTCTTACTCCCGCTTCGCTCCCTCTAATTTCAATTTCAATGACCGAGTCGTTTGTGCTATTTAGAAATTCTTCGACCACTTCTTTGCTGAAGAGGAAACCTTTTTCGCCAGGGTCGAGTGTTACATTATTGTCGAGTAATGGTTTTCTGCGGCTGTTGAACAATAGTGGTCTTTTCCCTTTTACTGCAAAAAGAACGTATTTATCCACACGGGAAAGAGCTGCTTTGAGGATATCTTTCTTTATTTTTACAGAAAAATCCACTTTGCCAAAAAGCTGATTGGCTTCTTCTTTACCAAAAATTTTACCGAACCGTACATTCTGGTTCTGGGCCATTGTTAAAGAAGAGAATAAGATTACCATAAAGGAAATAATCAGAGTGATAATGAGAGTTTTTTTCATACATACCCCCTTATTAGGTTATTTATTTTCAACAGGTTGATGGAAAAATCAATTAAAAAATATTGATAAAGTTAGTAAATTCATAATGAAAAAAAACTTCCGTCGATTTTTGTTGAACAATAGTTACACCTGCCTTCTGTAAGCGAAATTTCCAAGATTGAGTGCCAATCTCTTTTAATAACGGCTTTGCCACATTCAGGGCAATAGGTTGTTTGTCCTTCGATGTTATGAATGTTGCCTGTGTAACAGTATTTTATGCCCATATTCAGAGCAATATTTCGCGCTCTAAAAAGTGTAGAAGGCGGTGTAGGAGGCTTGTCTCTCATTTTAAAATCCGGATGAAAAGCCGTGAAGTGCAATGGAATTCGATCACCCAAATTTTTTAATATCCACTCGCACATTTTTTTTATTTCATCGTCCGAATCGTTTTCACCGGGTATTAACAATGTTGTAATTTCAAACCAGATATCTGTTTCGTTGTGGAGCCATTGGAGCGTATCGAGTACAGGTTGAAGATGAGAGAATGTAAGGTTGTGATAGAATTCTTCAGTAAAAGCCTTCAGGTCTACGTTGGCAGCATCGATATATTGAAAAACTTCTTTGCGGGCTTCCTTATCGATGTAGCCTGCAGTAACCATAACTGTTTTGATATTCTGTTCTCGAGCCAATTTAGAAATATCGATTACATACTCGCCAAATATTACCGGATCGTTATAAGTAAAAGCAATAGAGGGAACATTATATTTCAATGCAATATTTACAACGTCTTCTGGGGAAGCTTCCACTGAGTTTATAGTGTCGATTTTTGCCTTGCTTATCGACCAGTTCTGACAGAATTTACAGCCGAGATTACAGCCTGCTGTACCGAAACTGAGTATTTTGCTTCCTGGCATAAAATGGAAGAGTGGTTTTTTTTCGATCGGGTCGATGGCAAAGCCCGTTGGATGGCCGTATCCGAGTGTATAAAGTTTGCCATCGATATTCTGGCGTATGTAGCAAAAGCCTGCCTGATTGTTCCCTATTGTGCAGTAACGCGGACATAGTGTACAGAGGATTTTGCCCTTATCGTTTACTGTCCACCATTTAGCGGGTTTATATTTTAAGCCAACCGTTCTATCCATTTTTGACCAAATTTATCCCTTCTCTTTTAGAGAATATAATACGGCTGGTAATATTTGTTTATAAACTATACAATCGAATAACGGAGCCAGCTTCGTCTACCGTCGCATAACGGTTGACCTGCAGCAAAAATAACCACATCACCGTCTTTAATCAAGTTTTTTTCTTTCAGTAGTTTCATCGATTCACTAATAGCGGTTTCTTCATCGTGGATATGGGAATGATAAAAGGGTTTAATTCCCCAGTGCAGGTTCAACGTGTTTAGCGTTTCGAATTTATCCGAGATTGCAAAGATCGAAGCATTTGGTCTGAACTTTGATATAATATTTGCTTTTGAACCGAAGTGAGTAAAAATTACAATTGCAGCAGCGTTCAGTTGTTCCGAAATAAGAGCGATGCCTGCGCCGGTGGCGTCGACCATATTTTCAAATATATTTTCAGGCTTTTCGTACTTTGTTTTTTTTCTCATACCGGGGTCGGCTTCGGTAGTTAAAAGAATTTCGTTCATAATTTTAACTGCGTCTACTGGATATTTGCCCACAGAGGTTTCGCCGCTTAGCATTACAACATCGGTTCCGTCCCAGACAGCATTTGCAATGTCGGAAGCCTCGGCCCGCGTTGGAACGGGATTATGAATCATGGACTCAAGCATTTGAGTTGCAGTTATAACGAGTTTGCCAGTTTCATTACAACGTCGAATAATTTTTTTCTGAATAATAGGCACAAGATGAGGACCCAGTTCAACTCCGAGATCGCCTCGTGCGACCATAATTCCATCTGATTCTTTCAATATTTCTTCGAAATTATCGACAGCTTCCTGCTTTTCAATTTTAGCAATCAATGGAATATTATAGCCTCGTTCGTTGAGCCATGCCCGCAAACCTCTTATATCTTCTGCCTGCCGAACAAAAGAGAGAGCAATAAAATCGACTCGGTACTGAAGCGCAAATTCGAGATTCTCATAGTCCTTATCGGTAACAGAAGGCGTGCTTAATTTCATTCCCGGCAGATTCATCCCTTTACGTGGTTTTAAGGTACCACCTTCTAAAATTGTACAGACAAGTTTATTGTTTTTCTTTTCGGCAACTTTGAGCTTTATCAGTCCATCGTCGATTAAAATTACTTCGTCCTTTTTTGCATCTTTAATCAGATCCTTATAACTGGTTGAAATTATTTCTTCCGTTCCTGGGATCTCCTCAGTAGTAATTTCAATTTTATTGCCGGTCTTAATTTCAATTTCTGGCTTGGTAAGTTCACCGATTCGAATTTTGGGTCCCTGTAAATCGACCAAAATCGGGATCGGAAGAGATTTTTCCACGCAAATGCTGTGAATTAAATTAAAGAGCCTTTTAAAATATTCCTTGTCGCCGTGTGAAAAGTTAAGGCGGATACCGTCGGCGCCAGCGTCGATTAATGCTTCGAGTTGCTCTTTTGAATCTGTGGCAGGTCCGAGTGTGACTAAAATTTTTGTTTTTGCAAATGCCGGCTTCATTACGTTAAAAGATTATTTTTGATAAAACAAAAATAATACAATTAACCGAAACAAATTTAATGCGTAGAACTGAAATTCATTATTTTTTTAGTTTTTTCTGCTACCCTGTTTCGATTTTTTTAGCATCGATTCGAGTTCCTTTTCAACTTTGTAGAAAAGCGTGTTTACCTCGTGTTTGCCCGTTTTCAGTAATTTACCTGCTTTTATGCCTGTAAGAATTTCTACGGCTTCTTCGACTGTCTTTACAGCATAAATATGGAATCTTTTTTCTTTTACTGCATTTACAACTTCGTCTTTCAGCATTAAATCTTTTACGTTTTGGTGCGGAATAATGACGCCTTGCGAACCGTTCAATCCGCGTTTTTTGCAGACATCGAAAAAACCTTCGATTTTTTCGTTGACACCACCGATTGGTTGTATTTCACCTTTTTGATTGACCGAGCCTGTAATTGCAAGCGATTGTTTTATTGGAACGCCCGAAAGAGCCGATAGAAGAGCGCATATTTCAGAGATCGATGCGCTGTCGCCGTCGACCATGCTGTAACCCTGCTCGAATACAAGATTTGCATTGAATGAAAGATTCATTGAACGCCCGAATTTTTCTCTGAAATATCCAGAAATAATAAGTACTGCTTTGTTATGGGTTTTACCGCTTAAGCCAGCCTCTCTTTCTACATTAATTATGCTGCCATTACCAAGAGAGACTGTAGCTGTTATTCTTGTCGGTTTGCCGAATGAATAAACGCCTACATCATAAACAGCAAGCCCATTTACTGTTCCAATACGAGCGCCTTCAGTATCAATTAAAATGGTGCCTTCCTCTATAAATTCAGAAATCTTGGATTCGTATAATCCGTGACGTTCGATATATGAATTGTAAGCCTGGTCAACGTGGTAATCAGTTACAATTTTACTGCCATTGTCTTTTGCCCAGAAGTTAGCTTCACGAACAAGGTCAGCAATGTATGCAAATCGAGTTGTCAGTTTGTTCTTTTCACCGGCGTATCGTGCGCCGTATTCGATAAGCCGTGCAACTGCGCTTTTGTCGAATTCATATAACTTTTCGTTTTCGATTAATTTTTTGATTAAACGGGCGTATTCGTTTAATGCACTTTCGGAACGTTTCATTACATTGTCGAATTCAGCTTTGATCTTGAATATTTTATTGAAGTCGTCTTCGTAAAATGATAAATAAGAATAGATATAATTATTCCCGATAAGAATTATTTTTGTGTCGATTTCGATCGGTTCGGGTTTGAGAATTGAAGGTGAGAACTGGTAAACGTTGGCAATGTCCTGAATTTCAAGTTTGCCGTAGAGCAATGTGCGTTTGAGAGCTTTCCAGACGCCTGGTTCGCCAAGTGCATCGAGTGCATTAATAACGAGAAATCCACCGTTAGCTCTGAGAATCGAGCCGGCTTTGATACGTGTAAAGTCGGCATACCATCCGCCACGTCCGTCGTTTATCTTTTCAATTGTGCCGAACAAATTTGTATATGTTGGCGAGGTCTCAATTATAACAGGCGTGGCTTTTGTGTTTGAATTATCGAGAATGATATTAACTTCGTATTCTTTTAGATAATCGATTACCGTCCCATCTTCAGCTTCTTCTTGAATTGGTTTCTGTCCTTTGAATATTTCAATATTCAAAAGAATATTTTCTGTAACCTGATCCAGATAATGTCTAATCTTGCTGTCTTTATATTTTTTCCTTAAATCTTCTATTGTAAGCTTAACAATTGAGGATACAGATTCAGTTTCCAGCTGGTTTATTTTTTCCTGATACATCTGTGTTAGCTTAAGGCTTTCAACAAATATCTGCTGAAGTTCTTCCTGGTAAGAAGAATATTTGCTGATAATTTCGTTGGCTTTTTCGGAATTAATTTTGCCTTCGCGTACAAATTCCTGAATCTGTTGAACGAATACAGGTTTATTGTCGATCAATGCAAGTATTTCGGGTCGAACCATTTCGCCTGATTTTACTTCGCCGAGAGTAAAATTATCTTTTCTCAATTTTTCTTCGAAGCCAGTCATTATAGCCCGTTGTTGTTTGCCATATTCCGAAAGGAGTTGCTTTTTGCGGCTGACAAAAGGCTCCGAATTTAATACGTTTGGAATTCTTTCCTGAAGGAATCGTATTGTCCTTTTCAACTCATTTCTGAATTTTTTAGCCTGTCCTGCCTTGAATTTAAGCAATATTGGTCTGTCGATATCCTTGAAATTATTTACGTATGCATAATCGAATAATTTTTCGTCTTCGGCTGGAGCAATCGATTCAAGCATTTTTTTGATTGTAGTCAATTTTCCTGTGCCAGATAAACCTGTGACGAAAATATTGTAACCGGGGCTGCGCAGCTCAACGCCAATTTTCAGAGCTTTCAATGCACGCTCCTGTCCCACAATACCTTCAATCGGTTTAATGCTTTTTGTATCTTCGAAATCGAACACTGATGTGTCGCATCTCCATTTGAGTTCTTCCGAGGTAAGTGCTCTGTGATGCGGAGCTTTCTTAAGAGGCATAATAAATCCTGTACGAATTTAACGGTAAGTTTAATATAAACAAAAAAGAAATAAGTTAGGCTCCTATTCTTAATTTTATTAAATTTTAGGAAAACAATTTGAGGCAATGGTTGATTTACTGGGATGTTAATCCAGAAATATTCAAACTTGGACCGTTTTCGATAAGATGGTATGGTCTTTTGTTTGCACTCGGATTCATTATTGGATTTCAGATAATGTCGTATATTTTCCGAAAGGAAAATAAAAATGAGAACGACCTTAATGATCTGCTCTGGTATATGATTGTCGGAACAGTTATTGGTGCACGTCTCGGCCATTGTTTGTTCTATAACCCTTCTTACTATCTTTCCAATCCACTCGAAATTTTACAGGTCTGGAAAGGTGGGCTTGCAAGTCACGGTGCTGGAATTGGTATTCTTACAGCTATTTATTTTTTTACAAAAAAATATAACAATTATTCATTCTTCTGGCTGATGGACAGACTGGTAATTACTGTTGCGCTTGGAGGTTCGTTCATCAGACTGGGCAATCTTTTCAATTCCGAAATTATAGGAGTTCCTACGGGCAGCGACTGGGGATTTGTTTTTATGCATGTCGATAGTATTCCGAGGCATCCCGCTCAATTATACGAATCGATTGCTTATCTACTTGTGTTTGTTTTTCTTTTCTTCTTTTATTATAAGAAAGAAGGGAATTTTAAAGAAGGTCTTCTCTTCGGATATTTTTTAATTATCGTTTTTACATTCCGATTTTTCGTAGAATTTGTTAAAGAAAACCAGACTTATTTTGAAGAAGGAATGATCCTGAACATGGGGCAAATTCTTAGTATACCATTTGTTATTGCGGGATTTTATTTAGTAATGAGAAAGAATTCTAAATCCATTAAAATTAACAGACGCAATTCCTGAAAGGTCTAAAATGAAAAGAGTATTTATTGTAATAAATTTACTATGGTTTACTTGTCTATTAACAGCGCAGGAATATAATCCCGCTGCTGATACACTCCGTTTCGAAGCTGAGCATCATCTTCGAAACATACGCCAGTTGACTTTCGGAGGTAATAATGCCGAAGCTTACTGGAGTTTTGACAACAAGGAACTTGTATTTCAGAGCGACTGGAAAAAAATTAATGAGCAAGGTTGCGATCAGATTTTTAGAATGAATGCTGACGGCAGTGCTTATGAAAATGGCCTCAAATACAAAATGATTTCAACAGGTAAGGGGAGAACAACTTGCAGCTATTTTCTAAAAGACGGCAGAATTATCTATTCTTCCACACACGCTGCCGATACACTATGTCCCGAATCAAAAATGTTTGCAGCCGGTAGATATGTCTGGCCAATTTATGATACGTATGATATTTATATTTGTGACCCTGATGGAAGCAATCTAAAATTATTGATAGGAGGAAAAGGCTACGACGCCGAAGCTACAGTTTCTCCCGACGGGAAATACATTGTTTTTACTTCCACACGCTCGGGCGACCTGGAATTGTGGCGATATGAATTAGAAACGGGGGATTTGATTCAACTTACAGATGAACTCGGGTATGACGGTGGGGCATTCTTTTCGCCTGATTCAAGAATGATTGTTTGGCGGGCAAGCAGACCCAGAGGCAAAGATGCTGAAATTTACAAACAACTTTTGAAAGAAGGTTACGTCGAACCTAAGGCCCTCAATATTTATGTGGCCGATATCGATGGCAAAAATGTAAGACAGGTTACCAACCTGCCTGGTGCAAATTGGGCACCGTTTTTCCACCCGGATGGCAAACGAATTTTATTTTCTTCGAACCACCATTCAATTGACAAAGGCGGACGATTGTTCGACATTTTTATGATTAACATCGACGGCTCCGGTCTCGAAAAAATTACAAATTCCGGCACATTCGACGCTTTCCCGATGTTTTCATTCGACGGGAAAAAATTTGTCTTTTGTTCGAATAGGAATGCCGAAAGGAAAACTTCGAGAGACACAAACGTTTTTGTAGCCGACTGGATCGAATATCCGGATGAACGGGACACGGGCTTCAAAGCGGTAAAATAATTATGAACGAAAAAGAATTTATTGCACTGCGCATTGAACTTTTAAAACAATCGATGAACTATTTCCCTGTCGATTTTATTAACGAAGTCGATACTGAATTGCTCAAAATGCCTCAATGTAACTTGTTATTGGCTCCGCCTCTTTTCGACACATACGAACTCGTTGACGAAAAAGGTAATACTTACTTTCATACGGATAATTTATACAGGGCTAAATATATAATCTATGCCAATTCAAAAAAACCGAATACAATTGTAATTCCAAAAAATCCAGAAGAAATTGAAAATGCAGTCAGGCAATACGAAGCTTATCTCGATAATTTGCTGAGAGAAATCGAAAAGGATTACAAAAAAGAATTTCCTGAATTAAAAAATCATATTGCGGTTGCAAATAAAATCTTCAACTCGCTCAATTTAATCAGGCTTTGAATTTGATTGAAATAGGAAAGAATATAACCGAATACCTGCGCGATAATTTTGACGAAGAATACCTGAGCCGTTTTGTTGAATTTTATGAATCGGAACCGAAGACACATATTCGCATTTCACCGTATACCGATAAGCACAAATTGTTCGAATCACTATCGCTTTACGGAATTGAACTCAAGAGTGTGGAAAGAGTTCCAGATGCTTATGAAGTAATACAAGGAACGAATATGGTCGGTAAAACAGTCGACTATATCCTGGGCGCTTATTATATTCAAAGCCTTTCGTCGATGCTACCTGCGCTTGTCCTCAGTCCTCAAGCCAATCATAAAACTCTCGATTTATGTGCAGCACCTGGATCAAAAACTACTCAGCTTTCGGAATTAATGGAGAACAGAGGCACATTAATTTCCAACGACATTTCACTCGACCGTTTACGCGTGTTGATGTATAACATCGATAAAATGAAAGTGGTTAATGCTGGGGTATTAAATAAAAAAGGTGAGCTACTCAGCACTTATTTTGACGAATATTTCGACCGTATTTTAATTGACGCACCTTGCAGCGCTCTTGGAATAATTCAGAAAAAAGGGGAAGTAAGCAACTGGTGGAACAGGAATAAGGTGACAGGCATTGCCGAAATTCAATATAAATTACTTGTTAGTGGAATTCGTATGCTAAAAGTTGGAGGCGTAATGGTCTATTCCACATGCACTCTAACGCTGGAAGAAAATGAATTTGTACTGAATAAAATTCTCGAAAAATATCCCGTTGAACTAATTGACATCGAGTTGCCGGTCAAATATAGAGAAGCGTTTACTGAAATAAAAGGACTGAAATTAAATCCCACAATTTCAAAAGCAAAAAGAATAGTTCCGTGGGATACAGGCTCGGAAGGATTTTTCGTTGCAAAAATAATCAAGACTGATAGGACTGATAAAAGAAATCTTGACGGAGGGCGATTGAAAAACGAAATTAGATTGTTGAACGCTAATTCACGCGATATAAAAAATTATTTGTTGGAAGTTTCGAATTACTACGGTTTCGATAATACAATATTTGAAAACTATCGATTTATACAGAGGAGTAAAGATATCTATTTTGTCGATGGCAGTTGGGACTCGATTCATACAGGACTTTTCAACCGGATTGGTTCAAAGTTTGGAGCAATCGATAAAAAAGATATCGTGCAACTCCATATGCTTGCCGCGCAAATATTCGGTAAATATGCAACTAAAAACAGAATTGAACTAAATAATAAAACTGAACTGGAAAACTATTTCAAGGGTGGAACAATCAAAAGGACATTCGAAGCAAAAGGCCAAAAAATAGTTTTCTATCAAGGTAAAGTACTTGGAACTGCGGTGGCATCCTCTGAGGGTTTGAAAAGTCAATTTCCGCGTGCGTTCAGAACGCAGGAGATAGTAACGCCGTGATTGTTTAGAGTTAATGAATTATTAGTCCATCTTTGTTCTCTTTCAGTTCTTTGGGAATAACTTTCAATATCTCTTCCTTAAGTGCCTCGAGAAGATGTTTCTTTATAAAAGTGCTGGAATAAACAAATCCGATTTCTCTTTTGGGCACAGGTTTAACGAATTCTTTTATTTGTTTTGACTTGTTTCTGTCTTTAATATATTGCAGAGAAAGGTAAGGCAACAAAGTCATTCCGAAGTTTTGTTCGACCAATTTAATCAGAGTATCCAGATTACCGCTTTCGAAAACAACTTTTGTTCCTTTAGATACCCAATCTGTCTCATCAGTTTTACAAACAGATAGAGTTTGTTCTCTGAGACAGTGCCCTTCTTTAAGCAACAAAAAATCGTTTACATTCAGGTCATTTTGACTTATTCTGTTTTTCTTCATCAATTTATGGTTTGGTGGTAGAAATGCTACAAACGGTTCATAGTATAGAGTTTCTGTAATTAAATTACTGTTCGACGAACGGAGTGCAATAATACCGATATCGAAGTTCCCTTTGTGAATACCGTTAATAATTTCATCCGTAGTTACCTCGTCGATTATTAGTTCAACTTCGGGATACTTGCTGATAAAATTACGTAAGAACATCGGTAACAGATAAGATGATACTGTTGGAATTATAGCTACTTTTAAAGTTCCGGCAAAAACTCCTTTTTCAATTTGCAGTAAAATGTTGATTCTTTCTTTCTCTTTCAGAATTTGTTTTGCCTGAGCTATAATTTTTTCGCCTATTGCGGTTAGAGCAATCGGGAATTTGTCCCGCCTGAAAATTTTCACACCTAATTCTTCTTCGAGTTTTTGAATTTGCATGCTGAGCGTTGGTTGCGTAACGTGACAATTCTTTGCAGCTTCAGAAAAACTACCGAACTTCTCCACCGCAACTAAATATTCGAGTTGAATAATTGTCATTTTTACCTATAAAAAATATCTATGCGAATATAAAAATTATTGATTTGATTTATAGCTATAATTATACGATCTTTTATCTGTAATTAATTGAAATAAATTCGACGAATTAGTAAACGGGCAAGTATAATCCGCTTTGTTCTACTATAATCAAGATTGAATAAACTATCTAAATTATTAAACAAAAAATGTGAGGAAAAAAAATGAGCAACATTAATAACGAAGGAGCAAGGTGTCCCTTTCCGCATGGAGCTGGTGCAAAGGGAACAACCAATCAGGATTGGTGGCCTGACCGTCTACGCCTTAATATTTTAAGGCAGCATTCGGAATTATCCAATCCGCAGGACAAAGATTTCAATTACAAAGAAGCATTCAATAGTCTCGATTACGAAGCGCTCAAAAAGGATTTGAAAGATTTAATGAAGCAATCGCAGGACTGGTGGCCTGCTGATTTTGGTCATTATGGACCTTTATTTATTAGAATGTCGTGGCATGCAGCTGGTACATACAGAATCGGCGATGGCAGGGGCGGTGCAAACGGTGGTTTTCAACGTTTCGCTCCTTTGAACAGCTGGCCCGACAATGCAAATTTAGATAAAGCACGCCGTCTTCTCTGGCCGATTAAGAAAAAATATGGCAACAAAATATCATGGGCTGACTTGCTGGTTCTTGCTGGCAATGTGGCAATGGAGGACATGGGCTTTAAAACCTTCGGCTTTGGTGGCGGTAGAGAAGATGCATGGGAACCCGATGAAAGTATTTACTGGGGGTCGGAAAAAGAATGGCTCTCGGATAAAAATCGTTATGAAGGCGAACGCAATTTAGAAAATCCACTGGCAGCAGTCCAAATGGGGCTAATTTATGTTAATCCGGAAGGTCCTGGTGGAAATCCCGATCCAGTTGCAGCAGCAAAAGATATCAGGGAAACTTTCAGACGCATGGGAATGAACGACGAGGAAACCGTAGCTCTTATCGCCGGAGGTCATACATTTGGAAAAACTCACGGTCAGGGCGATCCAAAATTGATGGGTCCCGAACCCGAAGCAGCCGACCTGGAAGAACAGGGTCTCGGATGGAAATATAAATATAAATCCGGCAAAGGTCCTGATACTTTAACCGGAGGGCCGGAATTAACCTGGACTACAACCCCGACAAAGTGGGGACACGATTTTTTCAAACATCTTTTCGAATATGAATGGGAGTTGACAAAAAGTCCGGCAGGTGCATATCAATGGGTTGCAAAAAATGCAGAACCAACTGTACCCGATGCACACGACCCGAATAAAAAACATCTGCCTGGTATGCTAACTACCGACCTCTCATTACGATTTGATCCCGTATATGAAAAGATTTCGAGAAAATTCTACGAAAATCCTGAATTGTTTGCTGATGCTTATGCACGCGCATGGTTCAAACTACTTCATAGGGATATGGGTCCAAAGACGAGATATCTCGGTCCCGAGGTGCCCGAAGAAGATTTGATATGGCAGGATCCAATTCCACCGATTGATTACAAACTGGTTGACAAAAACGATATAGCTGATTTAAAGAAAAATATTCTCTCATCAGGTCTTTCAATACAGGAACTGGTTACAACGGCATGGGGTTCGGCATTTACGTATCGTAATTCGGATAAAAGAGGCGGTGCCAATGGCGCACGTATAAGACTGGAACCTCAAAAAAACTGGGAAGTTAACAACCCTCCGCAGTTGAAAAAAGTTCTTAACGTTCTCGAAAAGATTCAGAGCGAATTCAATTCAAGGCAGAAAGACGGAAAAAAAATTTCACTTGCTGATTTGATTGTTCTAGCCGGCTCTGCTGCTGTCGAAAAAGCTGCTAAGGATGCAGGCTATGATATCGAAGTGCCCTTTACTCCGGGTAGAAATGATACAACTCAGGAATTGACAGACGTAGAAT
This sequence comes from Melioribacter sulfuriphilus, assembly GCF_051488685.1. Lineage (NCBI taxonomy): Bacteria > Pseudomonadati > Ignavibacteriota > Ignavibacteria > Ignavibacteriales > Melioribacteraceae > Melioribacter > Melioribacter sulfuriphilus. The sequence continues at coordinate 175,146 of NZ_JBPSEH010000003.1, read as the reverse complement.
CATTTGAAGTACTGGAACCAATTGCAGACGGATTCCGCAATTATGCCAAAGAAAACGTTGCTGTTTGTGCAGAACACGTTTTAATCGATAAATCTCAACTACTTACTCTTTCAGTTCCAGAAATGACTGTGCTTGTAGGTGGTATGCGTGCTTTGAAAGCAAATTATGACAATTCAGAATACGGCATTTTTACCGATCGACCAGGTCAATTGACCAATGATTTCTTTGTCAATTTACTCGATATGAGTACCGAATGGAAACCATTGGATGATAAAAAGAAGGTATTTGAAGGACGCGATAGGAAAACAGGAAAACCGAAATGGAAAGCAACACGCGTTGACCTGATTTTTGGACATAATTCAGAATTAAGAGCTGTTGCAGAATTCTATGCCTGTGACGACAATAAAGAAAAATTCGTTAGAGACTTTGTCAAAGCCTGGACGAAAGTAATGGAACTCGACAGATTCGATTTGAAATAAATCATCTAAAGTTAGAATTCTTGATTAACCTAAGCCGCGGCAAAAAGCTGCGGCTTAATTTTTAAATGACAGTTTATTTAATAAAATAAAATTTGCTGTGAAAATAATATTAATAATTCTCGTTGTTATAGTTGCAGTATTGGTCGTCTATTATTTCTCTGAAAGCAACAAATTCAATAAGTATATTTCATATAATTATACTGACAATTTCAAGATACCTGCAAATAAAAAGGCTTCCGTTTATGCAAATGCTCAAATCAAAATAGGAAGTAAAATTGATAATGTATGGAATCTTCTTACAAATATTGAAAGATGGGTTGATTGGCAGAAAAATGTCAGCAGTGCAGAATTAGAAGGCAAGCTGAAAGCAGGCACAATTTTCAAATGGAAGGCTGGAGGTATTTCTTTTGAGTCAGAAATACATACATTCAAACCAACAAAATATTTTGGTTGGACAGGTCGTACGTTCGGTGCTTATGCTGTTCATAACTGGGAATTCGAATATGAAAATGATAGTACAGTTGTAACAGTAAATGAAAGTTTACAGGGTTTGCTACCGTCTTTATTCCCGAATTATTTTCAGCGTAATCTTGAACGCGGTATGAAAGAAAATCTTATTGAACTGAAAGAAGCCTGTGAAAAAATGAAGTGACCTGATCAAAGAAATACTGATTCATCAGAAAATAAGTCAAGCAACTATTTCCATTATTTTTTCAGATTCAACTGTAGGAAAATTACTAAAAACAAAATATTACATTATTTTTTCACGTTCTGAAAGATATGGTATTTGATTTATACAGTTGTTCTGTATATCCTTTAATAAGTTTTATAGAAAATTTTAAAGTTGAGTAGAATATGAAATAAAAAAGGGAAATTACTCATGCAGAATTCAAAAATATTTAAAATGCCATTTGCAAGCGTTTATCCTCATTACATAAATAAAGCTGAGAAAAAAGGGCATACAAAAGAGGAAGTCGATACTATCATTTGCTGGTTAACAGGATATGACAGAAAATCATTACAAAAACAGATTGACAAGAAAGTCGATTTTGAGACTTTTTTTGCAGAAGCTCCTCAAATGAATCCGAATACTTCAAAAATAAAGGGCGTTATTTGTGGTTATCGCGTCGAAGAGATTGAAGACCCACTCATGCAGAAGATTCGTTACATGGACAAACTAATCGACGAACTTGCAAAAGGCAAGGCAATGGATAAGATACTCAGAAAATAATGCCCATATTAACTTTGACTGCAAGTAAACCGCTAACTCGCAACTATCTATTAATCCCTCGAAGAAATTCGCTTCTTAAATAAATCATTGTTGTTATAAAAGATACTGGCAATATCGCAGTATAAATCTAACCGAAATTGGTTACTCCGAATATCTTAATAAGACTATACTGAGTTCTCTCTGAAAGATTTTAAGAGAGAAAGAGTTATTGCCGATTATCAAGAACGCTTTATTTTATTTACTGTCAAATAATTAAGTGATATCATTTTAATTATTTTTAAAAGATAACAATTTCTTTATATTACAAATAAGTCCTATTATTTACTTAAAATTATAGTAAAAGTAATGATTGATATAGAACTATTTCCATAAGCGTGAGTGTTTAGTCGACAACAATCGGCAATAATATAAATGAGTCTGGAGTTATATTCTAAAACCTCTTTTAAAATTTCTGGATTAATAACCAGACAGTACAGTACATCATTTTCGTGGGCAACCTTTTTTCTGGACAAAGAAAAACGGAATGCTATCTATGCTATTTATGGATTTGTCCGACTTGCAGATGAAATTGTTGATACTTTCCATGGCTTTGATAAGCCATTTTTACTTAATAAGCTTAAAGAAGATTTATATTATGCGATAGAAAACGGTATATCAACCAATCCTATATTAATGTCGTTTTCAGAAACCGTCAGGAAATATGGAATTACGAGAGAACAAATAGATTCTTTCCTGAATAGTATGGAGTCTGATTTGACAAAAAAGAATTATAAGAATCAGTACGAGATAAATAAATACGTATACGGTTCAGCTGACGTTGTTGGTTTAATGTGTCTAAAAGTATTTTGCAACAACAATTTTGAATTATATAAAAAATTGGAAATACCGGCACAAAAACTGGGATCTGCATTTCAAAAAGTAAATTTTTTGCGTGATTTAAGGAATGATATTTATGAACTAAATAGGAATTATTTTCCTGAAATAAAAGATAGAGTGTTTGATGAGAATTCTAAAAAAAATATTGAGAAAGAAATTGAAGCAGATTTCACTGAAGCATATCGAGGTATATGTCATTTACCAGGAAGAGCCAAATTAGCAGTAGCCATTGCATATTTTTACTATAAAACTTTGTTCGAAAAAATTAAAAAGGCTAAACCGGATCATGTACTTACAAAAAGAATGAGAATTTCAAATGTCAGAAAAATTTTTATTCTCCTTAAGGTAATTATTTTGTTTATAACGAATCGTATATAAAGTTGATTATGCGGCTACCTATTAAAAATGTATTTGCCGAATCTGAAATAAAAAAATTTATAGTAATTTATTACTTAGTTGGTCTTCTTGGATTTATAATACCAACGACTCGCGAATTATTTAAGGACTTAATCCCAGTTTCTATTATAATAAGTGCGTATTTGATTTTTATACTAGGTCAAAAATTTAAATTTCCTTCATATCTCGGCTTAATTTTAGTTTATCTCATTGGTTATTTTATCGAAGTCGCAGGTATTTATACCGGTTTAATTTTCGGTAAATATTTATATGGTAATTCTTTAGGACCAAAATTATTCGGAGTGCCGCTGATTATTGGTATCAACTGGCTTATTTTGTCATATGCGTCTGTTTCACTTCTTTCACAATTTAATTTTAAAAATACGTTAGTTTTATTCATTGCTCCCTTGTTTATGGTGATCTATGATTTATTTTTGGAGCAGGTGGCACATAAACTTAATATGTGGTATTGGCTAAATATAACAGTACCGATTAAAAATTATATAGCATGGTACATACTTGGATTCATTATGGTTTTGATTCTTCGGCTTTTTAGAGTGGATTTTAAGAATTCTTTTGCCCCACTTCTATTCTGCAGTCAGTTTATTTTCTTTTTATTATTATTTTTTTTGATGTGAATAGTTATGCTGAAATCAAAACATCACTTTTTTATATATCCAATGTTCAAAGTGCTTACAAGAATTTTGATTAAAATGAATTTCAAAGATGTTTTTATACAAGGCGATTATATAAACAGCGGTAAATCACTGCTAATTCTTGCCAATCATGTCAGTTGGTGGGACGGATTTTTTATTATGTATCTAAATCAAAAACTTTTGAAACGTAAATTTCATTTTATGATGTTGGAAGAACAGTTAAAAAAACATTGGTATTTTCAGTACAGTGGTGGATTTTCGGTTAAGAAGAAATCCCGTTCAGTCTTAGAAACAATTGACTATGCTGCAAAATTATTGTCGTGCAATGAAAATATGGTTCTTTTATTCCCGCAGGGTGAAATTAATTCAATTTATAACACAAATATTAAATTCGAAAGAGGAGTAGAATACATATTAAAAAAGTGTCCGGATAACGTCAATATATTATTTGTTGTTAATCTTATTGACTATTTTTCCAATAGGAAACCAAGTTTATACATGTTCATAAAAACGTGTAAGATTACTTATAAGGATGTCAGTATACTCGAGAGTGAGTATAATAAATTCTATACTGAGGCGATATACAAACATATAACTCAAAAATGAATTACCTGGCTTATATATCGTTTATTTTTATAACATTACAATTCATAAACACTCTGATCAATTATATTTTTCGACCCAAGTTGAGTGTATCGAATAATGATAAAAATGTAAAGGTATCAATCTTAATTCCTGCTCGCAATGAAGAAAAAAATATTGCAGAACTTATGAATAATCTCTATAAAATAAAAACTCCCATAATCGAAATAATAGTTTATAATGATAATTCATCTGATGACACAAAAAAAATTGTTGATGAATTTAAAAAATTGGATGATAGAATAACATTAATAGATGCTACAAATCTACCGGAAGGGTGGCGTGGAAAAAATTATGCATGTCATCAAATGGCAAATATTGCAAAAGGTGATTATTTACTTTTTATTGATGCAGATGTACGTCTTTATGGCAAAATAATAGATGATGCGATTGCCTATGCTAAAAGATACAATTTGGGATTATTGTCGATATTCCCAAAACAGCTAATGATTACATTAGGGGAAAGAATTACCGTACCTATTATGAATTACATACTTCTTACGTTACTTCCTCTGGAATTAGTAAGAATTTCACCATTTGCGTCGCAGGCTGCGGCAAATGGTCAATTCATGCTTTTTGAAGCAAACCTTTACAGAAAATATTTTCTTCATAAAATGTTTAAAAATTCAGTGGTCGAAGACATACATATAGCGAGATATTTGAAATCACAAAAAGTGAGAATTGGATGTATTGCAGGAGAAAATCGAGTTGTTTGTAGAATGTACAATTCCTATTCGGAAGCTTTAAAAGGATTTTCAAAAAATATCCTAATGTTTTTTGGCAATAGTTTTTCTTTATCATTACTTTTCTGGGCTCTTGTGGCTTTAGGATTTGTTCCAATACTTTTTGTTAATACTAATTATTTAGCAATCTATGTAATTGAGTTTGTTTTCATACAATTATTTTATTCCTTAACGAGCAATCAAAACTTTGTAATAAACTTACTTCTTTTTCCTCTGCAGCAATTCTTTTTGCTTCATGCAATAATTAATGCAATTTTAATTAAAATGGGAAAGCCTTATACATGGAAAGGAAGATATATTTAACATTTTTTCTATCAATTCTTTTTTTAAGTAGCTTATATTCTCAGAATAACAAATCGATTTATTATGCTTATGTGTATAATAATATGGAATTATGGAAAACGACCATCGATTCGATTGAAGAAAGAGGAATATTTTCGGACCAAGAATACCTTGAATTACTCAATTATTATTATGGATATATTGCCTGGAGTATTGACGGGAAAAAATATAACAGTGCCGAATACTATATCGAAAAATCAAAGAAAATTATTAAACATTTAGAAAATAAGCAGTACTGCCTTTCGTCTTTATATGCGTACAAGGCAGCTCTTATAGGATATGAGATTGGCATCTCTCAATATAAAGCTCCATTCATTGGTAGAAAAAGCCTCAAATATGCTACCCAAGCTATTAAAGCAGATTCTGAAAATCCGATGGGATATATACAATTAGGTAACATTGCATTTTATACTCCCGCTTTATTTGGTGGTTCAAAGAAAGAAGCTTTAGTACACTATCTACATGCATACGAATTAATGAAAAAAAATAAACATCAGATCAGATATAACTGGAATTATCTTAATCTGCTTGTAAGTATTATAAATACATATATTAAGTTGGAAGAATATGATAAAGCGGAGGAATTCTGTCTGATTGCTCTTGAAATTGAACCAGAATTTGATTGGGTGAAAAAAAATCTTTATCCAAAACTATTGGGGATGAAATAATATGAATAAAAAAGTATTGATTGTGGGTACGGGAATTGGTGGACTTGCAACGGGTCTGCGATTGGCTTCCAGAGGTTACAAAGTTATATTTGTCGAAAAAAATCATCAACCTGGTGGAAGGCTGAACCGAATTAAAGAAGCCGGATTTACTTTTGATACGGGGCCTAGCTTTTTTAGCATGCCTTACGAATTCGAAGAATTGATGAATGATTGTGGCATTTCTATGCCATTTGAATTTATTGAACTTAATCCTCTCTATACAGTTCATTTTAAGAATGGAGAGAAACCATTTTATATATATAAAGACATTGAAAAATTGAATGAACAACTTGAAAAATTAGAACCACAATTTGAAAGAAAATTTAGAGCTTATTTAAAAAAATGCGAGCAAATATATAAGGATACGGTTGATATTGTTATAAAGCAAAATTTTGATACAATTTTTGAATTTATTCTGGCGTTAATGAAAGTAAATCCCGCTCACCTTCCGGTTCTTATTAAATCTTTTTGGGAACAAACCAGTTCTTTTTTTGAATCGAAAGAATTAAGACAGATAATTTCTTTAATTGCTTTCTTTCTCGGGCGTACTCCTTTTGATACAAATGCCGTTTATACTTTATTATCTTACATAGAATTTAAATACACCGGATATTATAATGTAAAAGGTGGAATGTACACTATTGTTACAAGTCTAGTTAATCGTCTACGTGAATTGGAAGCTGAGTTTTATTATGATACCGAAATTGTGGATTTTAGAGGAAATAAAGATAAGCTAATATCGCTCATAGATCAAAATGGCAAAGAATGGAAAGCGGATCTCTTTGTAATAAATTCCGATGCAGCTTGGTTCAGGGGGAAAGTATTCAAACGCACAAAATTTTCTGATCAGAAGCTAAATAAAATGAACTGGACAATGGGTTATCTCACGGCTTATATCGGAGTTAATCGTAAATTGCAGCAGGTGGAACATCATAATTATTTTCTTGGTGATAATTTCGAAGAATATTCTCGCGATGTTATGCGTGATCCTGGAATTTTAGAGAAACCATATTATTATGTGAATGTAATTTCAAAATATAATAATGAATGTGCTCCCGAAGGGTGTGAAGCACTTTTCTTTGTATGTCCAGTGCCGAATCTAATTTATAAAAAAGACTGGTCAGATAGGGATTCAATTGTAAATAGTATAATAAATGATTTCTCGGAAAGAATTGGTGAAGACATTTCCAAAGATATAATTTATAAAAAAGCTTTTACTCCATTAGAATGGCAGGACCAATTTAATTTATATAAAGGTTCTGGCTTAGGACTAGCACATGATATAAAACAGGTGGGTGCCTTTCGTCCCAAAAATTTTGATGAACAATTTAAAAATACTTTTTACGTAGGAGCTTCTACCGTACCAGGCGCAGGCTTGCCGATGGCAGTTATTAGTTCTCGGCTGGTTGCTGAACGTATATATGATTCAAAAATATAAAATCCCGGCTATGCATAAATGCATAAACCGGGATAAAATAGATGAGGGAGGAAGTTCTTTATACATCGAAATATTGCTCGAATTCGAACGGATGAGGTCTTAATGCCATCGGTTTGACCTCTCTTTCCAATTTATAATTAATCCATGCATTAATTACATCTTCACTAAATACGTTACCTTTTAACAAATACTCGTGATCGTCGGCAAGAGCTCTGAGTGCTGCCCCGAGCGATTCCGGAGTTGAAGGTACGTCTTTCAATTCTTCGGGCGACATATCATAAATATCCTTGTCGAGCGGATCTCCTGGATCAATACGATTCATAACCCCATCAAGACCTGCCATTAATATTGCCGAGAATGCCAGATATGGATTGCTCGAAGGGTCAGGGCAACGGAATTCAATTCGTTTTGCCTTCGGTGAATTCGAATACATTGGTATTCTTATCGAGGCACTTCTATTGCGTTGTGAATATGCAAGATTAACGGGAGCTTCAAATCCCGGAACAAGTCGTTTGTATGAATTTGTTGTAGGATTCGTAAATGCAAGAAGGGAGGGGGCGTGTTTCAAAATACCACCAATAAAATAGAGAGCAGTTTCACTTAAACCAGCGTAACCACCACCTGCAAAAAGTGGTTTGTTTTTCAGCCATAAACTGACGTGAACATGCATGCCGCTACCATTGTCTCCAAAAATCGGTTTGGGCATATATGTTACAGTCTTGTTATGCTTGCGGGCAGTATTTTTAACAATATATTTGAATAATAATAACTGATCGGCGGCTTTAAGAAGCGGAGCAAATTTCATGTCAATTTCACACTGACCACCGCTAGCAACTTCGTGATGCTGTGCTTCAACTTCGATGCCTACTTTTAAAAGATTTTGCACCATTTCATTCCTTAAATCCATCAACTGGTCTGTAGGTGGAACAGGGAAGTATCCTTCTTTATAACGTGGTTTATATCCAAGATTAGGATTTTCTTCTCGTCCGGAATTCCATTTGCCTTCAATCGAGTCGACTTGATAAAAAGCAAAATTTGGTCCGGAATCGAAACGGACATCGTCGAAAACAAAGAATTCGGCTTCAGGACCGAAATATGATGTGTCGGCAAGACCTGTCGATTTAAGGTATGCTTCGGCTTTTTGAGCAATATTACGAGGGCAACGGTCGTATTTTTCTTTTGTTGCCGGCTCATAAACATCACAAATTAAGGAAATAGTCGGGGCTTCGATAAATGGATCAAAAAACATTGTATCAGGATCGGGTATTATAATCATATCGCTTTCATTAATTCTTTTCCATCCCCTGATAGATGAACCATCGAACCCAAATCCATTTTCAAAGGATGATTCGTCGAATACTCTAATTGGTACAGTAAAATGCTGCCATTGCCCGGGGAAATCCATGAATTTCAAATCGACGAATTCAATCTTATTCTTTTCTATATAAGAAAGAATTTTTTCGACTGCAGATTCTTTTTCTTTGCCCATTGCTTACTCCTATAGATTTATTTTTGTTGTTTCTTTAATAGTTGATAAAATAAAATTAGTAACAGTACGAGTAACTCCCGGCCAGGATTGAATCTTATTAAGCAACTGTTCGAGGGATTTAGTATCCTTAACGATTGCTTTCAATATGTGTGAACCTTCACCCAGAACAGCATAGCATTCGAGAATTTCCGGAGTCTTTTTAACGTGCTCGGCAAGTTTTTCATAGTTCTTCGAGGAATCCATCATAACAATAATGAATGCCATAATATCGTAGCCGAATACGTGTCGATTAAGTTTGGCGTAGTAGCCTTCAATGATTCCATGTTCTTCCAGCTTTTTGAGCCGTTCGCTGAGCGAAGGGAGGGATAAGCCGATCAATTCGGCAAGTTCGCTCCGCTTTGTCCTGCCATTTTCCTGAAGTTTTTTCAGTATGGCAATATCTAAGTCGTCTAACATAGCACACTCTTATTTATTTAGGTTAATGTAAAATTGTGACTTAAAATATAAGGTATGCAAAATTGAGATGCAAATATTTTCTTAAAAAAATTGGAACTTTTGTATCCTCGTTTTATAGATTCTAACATAACAAAATTTTTTATTTACTATAAATAGTTTTCTTTATTTTTAATTATAGTTTTCAAAAAAATAGAAAAAAACATGTTCTGGATTAAATTAATAAAAGATGTAATTAAGATATTCAGAGAGGGTCAATCGCCCGCACAAATAGCAGGCGGCTTTGCAATCGGTATGGCTATCGGGTTGTCGCCTTCATTCAATTTGCAGGGATTGCTACTTTGGATTATTCTCCTCTCTTTGAATGTTAATCTCGCCGCAGCATTCCTATCTATTACGTTTTGCAATCTTATTGCTTATCTATTCGATCCGTTTTTTCACTGGCTCGGCTTTCAAATTCTTACGCAGGTCGATTTTCTGAAAGGTTTCTGGACATATCTCTACAATGCACCTGTGGCGCCACTTACAAACTTTAACAATACTGTAGTAATGGGCAGTTTTTTGACTGCATTAGTTTTATTCCTGCCAGTCTATATTGGTATGAAAAAAATAACTGTGCTTTACAGAAAAAAACTCTATTCTAAAATTCAGAAATTGAAAATCTATGAAATCCTCAGGCATAACGATATTGTCAAATGGTACATTAAAATAAGGGATATGCAGATATGAGGAAGGGAGTTCTTTTTTTCTTACTGTTTGTTGTTCTTCTTGTAAGTGGACTTGTCTATTTTTTTGCGGACAGATGGGTAGAAAGAGCAATCGAAATTTCAATTGAATCCGTTACGGGAGCCAAAGCGGAAGTCGACGATTTACATCTTAGTTTTATTCCAATCGAAATTACCTGGAAAAAACTTCAAATTGCCAATCCGTATAACACGTGGACAAATGCTATTGAAACAGGCGAAGTTAAGTTCGGAGTCGACTTTAATCAATTGCTCAGAAAAAAGATAATCATTGAAAAAATTGATATTAACGGATTACAATTGCTAAGTAAAAGAACGACCGACGGTGCTTTACCCGAAGATGAAAGGAAAAAATCGACTCTTTACAGGGCAGAAAAGTCGTTTATTAGGTCTTACCGTAAAGCCTTCGACGAAATGATGGGCAACATACCCCGCTTCGACATTAATGACATTAAAAAGAATTTTAATCCCGACAGTCTGATTAAACTACTCGACCTAAAAACATATTACTTCGCTGATTCCCTCCGCTTAAAAGTATCGGAAACTGCTGACCAGTGGAATGAAATTGTTAGTCAATACGAAAGAAATAAAAATAAATTAATTGAACAGATTGAGGAAATTAAAAAGATCGAACCGAAGAGTCTAAATAATGCTCAAAATATTTTAGCAGCAATCGAAAAAGCCGACAGGGGATATAAAACATTAAAACAAATTAAAACTGAATATGAAGAGCGATTCAATAAAATAAAAAGCGAAGTTACATATTATAGAAATGCGTATGACACCCTTCGGAGAATTTCTTTGGAAGATTACGAGAGACTAAAACAGCTGGCGAGATTACCCGACATTAAATCTCCCCGATTGGCGCCGATAATTATTGGTAATGAAATCCAGGAGCGAGCAAAGAATTACATCGCCTATGCGGAATTGATTAATGCAAGCATTCAGAAATACAAACCTGAACCAGACTACGAGAAGCCGCCCCGTTTCGAAGGACAAGACATCGAATTCCCGGTAGAAGGCACATATCCCGATTTCTGGATAAAAGAAATCAGAGTAACGGGTGGAAATCCAAACAGTCGAATTTTTGTGGGTAAAGGTACAATAGAAAATATTTCCGACAATCAAAATCTTACGGGTAAGCCGATCACTTTTAAACTCGAAGGTGAACTGAGTAACAATCGCCATGTTTTTATTGCTGGTACAATCGAAAGAAGAAATTTTCGTAAAATTGATAAGTATAGAATTGAACTCAGAGACGTTCCTGTTGGAAAAGTTAAACTTGGCACCAATAAATTTTTGCCCACAGAAATTAACAATGCTTTCTTATCCACAAAGGCTGATATCTTCATTAACGAAAATGATTTGAACGTGATTCTGGATAATACATTTACAAATATGATTCTATTTTTTGAAAAACAGCCCGAATCAATAGTTGAAAGAATTGTATACAATACATTGAATGGTATTAAAAAACTTAGTACAACTCTCAGATTCTGGATTGATGATGGGAAATATGATATCTCCCTGAGCACAAATTTAGACGAGGAAATTGCCGCTGGCATTCGAAGGTCGATCGGTCAGGAAGTAGAGATGTTGAAAGGGCGGTTGAAAGAACGATTCGACCAGATTGTGGCTGCCAAAAGAGCAGAACTTGAAAAAATTTACAATGAAAAAGTTGTGCCCATTGAAGAGCGGATTAATCAATATAGAGAGCTGGTTGAAAATTATGACAAGTTGATTGAAGAGAAGAAAAAAGAATTAAACAAACGACTCGAAGAAGAGAAAAAAGGATTCATCGAAAAACAACTCAATAAACTCATAAAGTAGGGACAATGAAAAAAATTGTTGTGCTTGAAGACGACAAGGTGTTGTGTGAAAGTATAAAATCCGCCTTGAGTTTGAATGATTTTGAAGTATTTATCTCATACGACAGCTTTAAAGGATTGAGTCTTATAAAAGAAGTTAAACCCGACATTATTCTTTGCGACATTATGATGCCTGAATACGACGGTTACTGGGTAATCGAGAAAGTTCGCAGCTTGGAGGAGTTTAGGAATATTCCATTCATTTTTATAACCGCAAAATCGGAGCGGGAAAGTTTCAGGAAAGGAATGGAAATGGGTGCAGACGATTACCTGACAAAACCATTTAAAATATCGGAGCTTATAAAAGCAATTGAAGTACAATTGAAGAAAAAAACTAATTACAAAGAAAATAGACTGACTTTGGAGGATTTTCTTTTTGTTGATGCTGGGAATAAAATTGTAAAAGTAATGGTTAAATCGATAGTTGTTATCGAAGCGGACAATATTTATTCAATTATTACAACCAGCGATGGTAATAAATACAACATCAGAAAATCGATGTCGAATTGGGAAGAAATTCTACCCAGTCATTTTGCCCGGGTACACAGGGGTGTAATTATAAATCTAAATTACGTAAAGCAAATCGAAAAATTATCAGATCAAACGAGGATTTTTAATCTCGAAGGTTATGACCGGCCTGTAAGGATAGGAAAAAGTTATTGGGCAGATTTGAAAGGGAAAGTGATAAAGTAATTATTATTCTTTTCCTGATAAAATACCTATAGAAATAAGAGAATCTTTAACGCTGAGCAAATAATGGTGAAATCCACTTTTTGCTAAATGAAAAATTAGTCATAAATACTCATCAAGCAATTAGAACACGATTATAAATTCCAATTAAACTGTTTATTGAACTTCTCCTGCTGTTAATACAGGAGTTCTAATACGAAAATAATATTACTATTAAGTTTTGTATGTTCAGTAAATATTGATAGAATTATTAAGCAGTATTCAAAAAAACTTTCAGAAAAATGATTTCTTAATATAACGAATGAATTTTAATTGATTAATCTAAAGTTAAGTTATAATTTATTATCAGGTTTTTTCTAGATCCTTTTTGCAATCGTTAATTGGAATATATAAACTTCAAAAAGAGAATAAATGTTAAGAGCTCTTTTATTAAACGCTTCTTTGCTGATTGCAATCGGTTCCTCGTTTAATCTTCTCTACAATTTACGTAAAAAAAACGGAGTGCTCTTTAACATCCTAATAGGAATTGTTTTTGGCGCGTCGGCTATAGCAGGGATGAACATTCCGTATCGATATGCACCTGGAATTATTTATGATGGACGTTCGATTATTATGATTGTGACAGGGCTCTTTGGTGGACCAATTAGCACTACGATTGCTGTTATTATTGCATCGAGCTTCAGAATATATATGGGTGGCTCTGGAATCCTGGCGGGTGTGGCGACTATTATTGGAACTGCATTAACCGGATTAATTATTAGACGTCACTATAATAACAATCCTATCTATTATACTTTAACAACTCTATTTTTTGCAGGTCTGATTGGGCACATTGTAACTCTAATTTCACAACTACTCATAATACCATTTCCGAGCGGCTGGTTTATAATACGACAAATCTGGCTGCCGTTTGTGACCCTATTTCCAATTGCTACTACTTTACTCGGATTAATCTTTCTTAATGAAGAAAAAAGAATTTACTATGAACAACAATTATCGAGTGAACGAGAAAAGCTTAAACTAATAACGGATAACATAACTGACACAATTTGGTTGACCGACTTAGACTTTAAACCTCTTTATATCAGTCCTTCTGTAAAGAATCATCTTGGGTACTCTGTCGAAGAGTGTATGAAATTAAAGCTAAAAGATTTATTCCCGGTTGAAACTTTGAAAAAAATAAATGCATGGCTCAATGAAGAACTTGCAAAGGAGCAACTACCCGATGCTGATAAAAGTCGCACACGAATTTTTGAATTTCAGGCATTACGAAAAGACGGAAACTTAGTTGAACTGAGCATTAATACAAGTTTTTTAAGAGATGAATTTGGAAATCCGATCGGTATAATTGGCGTTTCAAGAGATATTACAGAAAAAAAGAAAAATGAAAAGGTAAAAGAATTGCTCTACGATATTTCAGGTATATCCATCTCCGAAATAAGTCTGGCTGAATTTTCCGCTCAAATTCACAAGGAAATAAAAAGAATATTAAAAGCAGAAAATTTCTATATAGCTCTCTATGATAATGAAAGTGATTTGTATCGGTTGATTTATCATATCGATCTGTATGATGATTATGTAATTAATAAACCAATTAATTTGAAAAATGGACTTACAGATTATGTTAGAGTTAATAAAAAAGCAAAGCTCGTCAAGTTACGTGATGCCGATCCCAATGAAAATGAAGGTATTAAAATAATAGGCCACAAAGCAGCTATCTGGATGGGTGCACCGATAATTAATGCAATTAACGGCGAAGCCATTGGAGTAATTGCTCTTCAGGACTATGAAAATGAACTTGCCTATTCAGAGGATGACCTCAGAACGCTTGAAATTATTGCAAACCAACTTGGACAATTTATAGAACGTGTAAAAATACTTGAAGAACTAAAAATAGCCAAAAACAAAGCAGAGCTTTCTGATCGAATGAAAACGGAATTTTTAGCTCAAATGTCGCATGAAATAAGAACCCCGATCAATATTATTACGGGAAGTATGCAGTTAATTCGAGACGAAATTCCAGAATCGAATAATTCTGATATAGAAGGACTATTTGAAAGTATTAATATTGCTGCTGCACGAATAATCAGAACAATTGATATGATACTTAACTATTCCGAAATACAAACCAATTCTTACGAGGCACAATTTAAAATTCTTGATTTAAGGGAAATTTTGAGTAATAAGATACTCGGAGAATTCAAGATTTTAGCACAAAATAAGGGTTTGAGCCTAAAGTATGAATGTTTTGCAAAGAATACTAAAATTAAAGGGGACGAATACAGCATACATCAAATATTTGCTAATCTGGTTGATAATGCTATTAAATATACGAATAAAGGAGAAGTGAAAATTGTAGTTTCAGAGTTTGATAACAAAATTAAAGTTGAAGTTTCAGATACTGGTATTGGAATGAGTGAAGAGTTTATGAAAAAATTATTCATGCCGTTTACTCAAGAAGAGACCGGTTATACCAGATTGTACGATGGTAACGGTTTAGGATTGGCTTTGGTTGAGAAGTATTGCAAGTTGAACAATGCTATAATTGATGTGAAAAGCAAAAAAGGCGAAGGTTCTGTTTTCATTGTGATTTTTAACTGTGAAGATAAAAATATCTAGAATCGTTATCTCTGATATTTCATAATGAACAACTTAAATTAAGGTAAACCGTTATTTTATACGCAATAATAAATGAATAAATTTTTCTTCCAATTTGCTGAATTCATAATAATAAGGAAGAATAAGAATTTATTACATCCTTATTATTGGCCTTTTGCGGATTTAATATTAAAAACGGACAAAGATAAATTTCTTTGTCCGTTTAAGCGAGACTAATTGGATTAATATTAAAGCTCATCTATGATTTTATTAAATGTGGTGCTGGGTCTCATAACCGACTCAGCTTTGTTGTCATCTGGTAGATAGTATCCGCCGAGATCTACCGGCTTACCCTGAACAGAAATTAAATCCTTCATTATCTTCTCTTCGTTTGTTGAAAGTTCTTTAAATATTTTTTCAAATCGGGACTTAATTTCTTTGTCGTCATTTTGTGATGCTAATTCTTCTGCCCAGTAGAGAGCCAGATAAAAAGAACTGCCTCGATTGTCAATTTCATCTGCTTTACGTGACGGTAGTTTCCCGTTTTCTAAATATTTTCCGATAGCTCTGTCGAGAGTTTCGGCAAGCACTTTTGCTTTGTAATTTTGGGTTTTCTCATAAACCATTTCTAAAGATGGTACAAGAGCACAATATTCACCGAGCGAATCCCATCTTAAATGATTTTCTTTGAGAAGTTGGTCTACGTGTTTAGGAGCCGACCCACCGGCGCCAGTTTCAAATAATCCGCCTCCTTTTAAAAGTGGAACTATCGAAAGCATCCTGGCACTTGTGCCCAATTCCAGTATCGGAAATAAATCCGTCAAATAATCTCTAAGTACATTTCCTGTTACCGAAATAGTATCCAGACCTTTGCGTGAGCGCTCGCATGTATACTTCATTGCGTCTGTCGGTTTCATAATTTTAATTTCGAGTCCGGAAGTGTCGTGTTCTTTTAAATATTTATTTACCTTTGCGATAATTTCTCTATCGTGAGCTCTGTTTTCGTCCAGCCAGAATATAGCTGGAGAGGAAGAAACTCTCGCTCTGTTAACAGCTAATTTTACCCAGTCTTTTACGGCTTCGTCTTTTGTTTGACACATTCTAAAAATATCGCCGGCTTCAACTTTTTGTTCAAGCAAAGTTTCGCCTTCACTGTCAACAACTCTTACAATTCCATCGGATTTCAACTCAAATGTTTTATCGTGAGAGCCATATTCTTCCGCTTTTTTAGCCATCAGACCAACATTCGAAACAGCACCCATTGTTGCAGGATCGAATTGACCGTTTGCTTTGATATCGTCAATTATTGCCTGATACATTGTGGCGTAGCTACGGTCGGGTATCATGGCTATGCATTCCTGGAGTTCGTCGTTTTTGTTCCACATTTTTCCACCGTCGCGAATAACAACCGGCATCGAAGCGTCGATTATTACATCGTTAGGAACATGTAGATTTGTTCTGCCGGTGCGCGTATCGACCATAGCAAGACCCGGTCTATTCTCATATACTTTATTGATGTCGTTTTCGATTTCTAAACGCTTTTCTTCTGGGAGTTTATTTAATTTTTCAAGAACATCCATCAGTCCGTTATTAACATTCGCACCAATTTCTTTTAAAGTGTCAGAATGTTTTTCAAGTGCTTCATTAAAATAGACCGAAACGGCATGACCGAACATGATCGGATCAGAAACTTTCATCATTGTCGCTTTTAGATGAAGCGATAATAGAAGACCATCTTTTCGTGCTTCTTCAATCTGTTCTTCATAAAACTTTCTCAGCTCTTTTACGTTCATTACTGCTGCATCTATTATCTCGCCTTCAAGCAATTCTAACTTTTCTTTTAAAATGATAGTATTCCCGTTCTTGTCGACGAATTCGATTTTTACTTCATTATTTTTGTCAAGAGTTAGCGATTTTTCAGTACCATAGAAGTCGTTTTGTTTCATATGAGCAACGCGAGTTTTGGAATCTTTCGACCATGGTTTCATCATTTTGTGAGGATGTTTTTGTGCGAATTTTTTTACAGATGCTGCTGCTCGCCTGTCTGAATTCCCTTCCCTCAGAACCGGATTAACTGCAGAGCCCAATATTTTTGAATATCTTTCCCTTAATTTTTTTTCTTCGTCTGTTTTGGGTTCGTCGGGGAAATCCGGTATCCGATAACCTTTTTCCTGCAGCTCTTTAATTGCTGCTTTCAACTGCGGGATTGTGGCACTAATATTCGGTAATTTAATAATGTTGGCATTAGGATCCTGTGTAAGTCTGCCGAGTTCAGCTAAATGGTCGTCAACTCGCTGGTCCTCATTCAGATATTCCGGAAAATTAGCCAGTATTCTTCCAGCCAGTGAAATATCTTTTACTTCGAATTCAATGCCTGTGCCTTTTGTATATGATTTTAATATCGGCAGCAAAGAATAGCTCGCTAAAGCTGGCGCTTCATCTGTTTTTGTCCATATTATTTTAAAACTCATGACTATTTTCCTCTTAAATTTTCTTATTAAGTCTATTATTTATCGCTTTAAAATACAGATTTAAGCATAATTAAAGAACATAATTGAATAGAAAGACACGAAATATTTTTTATGAACAATGTATAAATCAAAAAATGCTCATATAGAAAGGGATTATTAGTAAATTCTCATTAAAATTCATTCTTACCAAATCATCATTAATATTGCAGCGGAAATATTGAGTAAATTGTTACAAGTGGAAGACACGAATAATTAAAGTAACTGATTCTTTAACTAAACCAGTTCAAATTGGGCGGGATTAGCTTAATAAATGATATTATTTAGTCTGATTGAAAGTTTATTTAAAAAAAGAAAGACCCGATAAAAATATCGGGTCTTTATTGAGTGAGCTGGCGAAGGGATTTGAACCCCCGACCTGCTGATTACAAGTCAGCTGCTCTACCAACTGAGCTACGCCAGCAAAAAAAGTCTTAAAGTCAGCTGCTCTACCTCCGTCAGTTGACGGATGAGCTACGCCAGCAAAAAAAGTCTTAAAGTCAGCTGCTCTACCTCCGTCAGTTGACGGATGAGCTACGCCAGCAAAAAAAGTCTTAAAGTCAGCTGCTCTACCTCCGTCAGTTGACGGAGCTATTTACCAATTCAAAATTGACGAGTGCAAATCTACTAAATTATCTCGTTTAAGTGCAATATCGATGCGAAATTTTTTATTTTTGTTCATGTAAACATGACAAAAAATGAACTTAAATATTACTCCTCCCTTCAGAAAAAGAAATACCGAAGAATGGAGAAAAAATTCCCGGTGGAAGGGGCAAAATTAATCAAAGAAGCCCTCGAAGCAGACTATCCATGCGACATTGTTTTTTATACAAATCAATTTGAAGAAAAATCAGAAGAATTCTTAGAGTATCTGAAAAAGAAAGGATGCAATTCAAAGCTAATAACTCAAAGAGAATTGGAGCGGCTAAGCGATACGGAGTCGCCGCAGGGTATAATCGGATTTTTTATGGAAAAGGATTTCTCATTCTCTGTTTCCAATTCCAGATTTTTGCTTGCACTCGAAGATATTTCCGATCCTGGAAATATGGGCACAATTGCACGGAATGCAGACTGGTTTGGATTGGGAAAAATTATTATTAGCAGAGACTGCGCGGAAATTTTTAATCCGAAAGTAATCAGAGCTTCGGCGGGCTCGATTTTTCACGTGGAGATTTTACGTCCCGATGATTTTTATGAATTTTTGTCTGAACTCAAAAAAGTGAAATACACTATTCTTACCGCCGATTTAACTGGAGAGAACATTTATGACTTTAAACCCGAAGGAAAAATTGTTCTGGTTCTTGCCAATGAAGCAAATGGCCCGACTGAATTATTGAAGTCGATAACGGATAAATACCTTACGATTCCAGGATATGGCAAAGCAGAATCGTTGAATGTTGCTTCTGCGTCGGCTGTTTTAATTTCAGAATTGGTTCGTAGAGTTTAATCGAAAAATTCCCATGCAACACCGAATCTCACCGAACGCTCTTGTTTAGGATAATATGGAACTATGAAATATCGGGAATTAAACATATTCTCCAGGACAAAATAAAGGATAGCTCGTTCCTGCAATTGACCGGCAAAGAAAAAATCGATCTGATTTGAGGACTTGAATAAATAGTCATCGTCTTTGTAATACTGCCATGAAGTAGATATCATTTTCTCGAAGTCGTAATAAATTCCCTGCCGTTTGCCGTAAAGGTAAATATTAAAACCAGTCTTAAAATTCAGATTTCGATTGAATAGCGTATCTACATAATAAATTCCGCCGGTCATTACAAACTCGGGCAAGGCGAGTGAATTTCTTCCATCGGTATTGAAATAGTGGCATGCGTTTGTTTCAAACAGTAATTTCCAGAGTTTCAATTCAGAACGTAAATTAATTCCATTGAGTGTAACATTTTTTGAAATGAATCCAGCCTTAGTCATTATTAATTTGTTATTGATTTCCTTACGGAAATATGAAACTTCAGTGCTCAATAAAGGTGAATGGTAAGATATTTTAACTTCGGCAGTATGATAGATCTGTTCGTTACTCTCATTAAATTGACTTCTTTCGTATAAATTATAAGGTTTGCTAAAGTTAGAATAACCCGCGTAGAATGATAAATACGAAGATGAGAGTATGTTGAAATCAAATCCATAACCAGGATAGGAATTCCCGTTGTAATTGAGATATTTACCAAAGAAAGAGAGTTCGATATTCTCGTTAATTAAATTGGTAGTCACGATTAAAGAGGAAGCAAAAGTCGTAAATTTGTCCCTATCGATCAAAGATGAAGATAGCGAAATATATTCAAACTGATTAATAGAATAAAATTTGAGTGCACCGAGATTTAATGATTGATTATAATTCAATCCAATTGTTTGCGAGCGGTTGTCCCGCATAATCGTATCGACATTTGCTTGAGTAATAAAATAAGTTGTATCGTTTTGCCTGTATTCGTTCAGATGCGAATGAAAAAAGAAAGAAATTTTGTAAGGCGCATTTGATGCAAGATACGATTTTATTCCAATGTCAAAGTATCGAAAGGTTGATTTTTGATATCTGTAATAGAAATTAACAGGCGCAAGTAATGGATTATAAATCACGGAATTTTCATAATCAAGTGGTGAGCTTACAACCGAGTCGATATTCACACCTCCGTTTAATTGAGTATTGGTTCTGGAATATTTAAACGAGGAAAAAGCAAATGTGGAATCGTTCAATCTGTAGTTTGCTTTTAATGTATATGCCCATAGACTGTAGTCGCTATTAGGATAGCGAGGACTTGTGCTTTGATTGGTAATTTCGAATGATATATTTAGTTTTTGGGAAAAGTTAGAGTTGAAATAGCCGTCAATGAAACCTTCATCGTATGGTGCTTGATAATAACGCAATCTTGTAAACGGTCTTTCGTAGAGATAATTTCTTGAAACGAAATTCAGCGATGTCGGATTGTTGTTCGTACCATATAAAAAACCTCTTGTAAGTGGAATTAACTCAATCTTTTCAATGCTTTCCGACTGAAATAAATTTAGGTCGATGGCATTGAAAATTTTTTCGTTAATAAATACGCCGTCGCTTAAAACGGAGATATTATTGAAACCTTCGCCGTATAAAATCGATTCGTGTGGTTGGCCCACTGTACCAAGATCTCTCAAAAATCCGAACGGCATGAATTTTATAAGATCGCCTGTGTATCGGTAATCTGAAAAATTTATATATCTTTTACTAATTGAGTTTTCAGTTGAGTCAATTAAATTGCCCATTCTGTGAAGAGTTGAATCTGACTGTCCTCTAATAGTTAAAAAAGAAAAAATCAGGAGTGCAAAAATTCTTTTCATCGTTTTAACTTTTTTCATAGTGCAAAGATAGTTTTAATTATTTAATCAAAAAAGCGTGAAATCTATTGATTAATTTCAGCTTTATGATATAAATCAAAATATTGATAAAAAAGACAAAAAATGTTTGTTTTAAGTTGAAAAATTGTTAAATTTTGTACGTCTGCTAAAAGCAGGAATGTAAAATATTCAATAATAAAAGGAGTAATCCTATGCCAATGACAAAGAGTCAAATTGTAGATCACATGGCAAAGAAGACCGGGCTTACAAAAAAACAAACTGCACAATTTCTCGAAGAGTTTGTTGCTCTGGCTTACAAAGAAGCTAAAAAAGAATTTCTCATTCCCGGATTGGGTAAAGTAGTCCTTTCAAAACGAAAAGCCCGTACAGGAAGAAATCCACAAACTGGTGAAGCCATTAAAATTCCTGCAAAGAAAGTTCTCAAATTCAGATTCGTTAAAGCTGCAAAAGACGCAATACTGGGAACGGACAAAAAGTAAGAGATTTTTCTGCTCATTTAAATATTTAAGAGGCTGCAGGTCAGCCTCTTTTTAATTTTTTTCTGTCAGTTCTAATTTTATTAAGAAGATTATTGTAAAGACCTTCTGGAATGTTTTGCAAGATTTTTGTCAGTAATTTCTGAAATTCTCCTACGTGAGAATAGAAACCTACAGTTATATTCTGATATTTATCATATAAATAAATTGGGCGCGTGGGATAACCGCTGAAAATTCCTCCTCGCAATTCATCGATGTTTTTATAATGGATTACCACTTTCTTTTTACTCATAAAAAAGTCACTGCATATCATCTTTTCATTGTCAGCTTCTATTGTAAATGGAAAGAGCCGATAAGTCTTAAAAAAATATCTGTTAAGTATATAAATAATAAAGCCGTTGAGTGCTGCAGGAAATACGAAATACCATTTTTCAGTAATAAAATAAATTGAAGAAATAAAATGGATCGAAAGAAAAAACGTGGCTATTATATTTCCGTATCGATAAATTATGCGCGCAAAAAAAGAATAACTGAATTTTTCCATTTTGTTTTGTGTTAATGAATCGAAAGATTGATCGTTAATATAGAAAAAATAATTATATGAAAAAGAAAATATACGATGTGATCATTGTAGGTGCCGGTCCTATAGGTTTGGCCTGCGGCATCGAAGCTGTCAAAAGAAAATTTGAGTATCTAATTATCGAAAAAGGATGTCTGGTAAATTCGATTTATAATTTCCCGGTAAACATGACATTTTTCTCAACATCGGAACGACTTGAAATTGGTGGCGTGCCATTTGTATCGCACGGTGTTAAACCAACCCGGCGTGAAGCTCTTGAATACTACAGACGTGTAAAATCTGCATGGAACCTGAAAGTAAATTATTTCGAAAAGGTGGAGGAAATTTCACGTTTAGAAGATTTTTTCGAAGTTGTTACGGATAAGTCTTTATACAGATGCAAAAATCTAATATTGGCCACAGGATATTACGACACTCCGAATTTAATGAATATTCCGGGTGAAAATCTTCCCAAAGTATTTCATTATTACAAAGAACCACATCCTTTCAACGACCAGAAAGTGGCAGTAGTAGGTGGGGGAAATTCTGCCGTCGATGTGGCTCTCGAAACATTCAGAAATGGAGCAGACGTGACAATGATTGTCAAGAAAAGCTGTCTTGACAAAAGTGTTAAATATTGGGTTAAACCTGATATTGAGAACCGTATTAAGGAAGGAAGCATAAAAGCATTTTTTAATTCAGAACTCTTGGAAATTAAAGAAAACGAAATTGTTATTGAACAGAGTGGTAAAACAATTACACTGAAGAACGATTTCGTTTTTGCCATGACGGGTTATAAACCCGACTTCGAGTTTCTTCTAAGAGCGGGCATTGAATTAAAAGGAAGAAGATTGAAAGTTCCCTCTATAAATCCCGTGACACATGAGACTAACATCCCAAATCTTTTTCTTGCAGGAGTAGTTTGTGGTGGAATGAACACGGGAAAATGGTTTATTGAAAATTCAATTGACCACGCCAGACGAATTTTCGAAGCAATTGTCAAAAAGAAAAAGATGAAAAAATAAAAAAGACTTTTTTCTATTGTCTTTCATCTGGCATATATTTGTAGAATAAATTTTCATAATAAATCAGATGAAAACAATGGGGAAGGTCTATTCGCTTCCAAAAGAGAAAATTAAAGTGTTGTTGCTCGAAGGTGTACATCCAAATGCAGTCGACTATTTCAGAAGTAATGATTTTAACAATATTGAATATCTCAAAACATCCCTTGAAGGCGATGAATTAATCGAAAAAATTCGTGACGTACATATTATTGGAATACGTTCACGCACGCATTTGACTGAAGATGTTTTAAAGTACGCAAAAAAACTGATTGCCATCGGATGTTACAGTATCGGTACAAACCAGGTTGACCTCGATGCTGCGCGAATGAAAGGTATTCCTGTTTTCAATGCTCCGTTTTCTAATACTCGATCGGTAGCCGAATTGGTAATAGCCGAAATAATTTTTTTGATGAGAGGAATACCAGAAAAAAATACGCTGGCTCATGAGGGAGTATGGCTGAAGGATGCAAAAAACTCTTATGAAGTGCGCGGAAAAAATCTCGGTATTGTAGGTTATGGGCATATCGGTTCGCAGGTTTCGATACTCGCCGAAAGCCTCGGTATGAATGTTTATTACTACGACATTGTCAAAAAATTAAATCTTGGGAATTCCAAACCATGCGACAGCCTCGATGAACTTCTGAAAATTTCAGATGTAGTTACGCTTCACGTGCCAGAAACCGAACTTACAAAAAATATGATTGCGCGTGAGCAACTAAGCATAATGAAAAAAGGATCTTACCTGATCAACAGCTCACGTGGAACGGTGGTTAATCTAAATCATTTAGCCGAATTTATTGAATCAGGCCATATAGCTGGGGCTGCTATCGACGTCTTTCCGGAAGAGCCAGTTTCAAATAAAGAAAAATTTGTATCGGTCTTGCAGAAATTTAAGAATGTAATTTTAACTCCTCATATTGGCGGCAGTACATGCGAAGCCCAGGCTAACATTGGGCTCGAAGTCTCGGAAAAGCTGGTCAAGTATTGTGACGTTGGTACAACAATTGGAGCTACGAATTTCGTTCAAATTTCTCTTGCTCCCAATATTAATCGTCAACGATATCTTCATATTCACCATAACAGGCCAGGAGTGATGAATAAAATATCAAAGGTTTTTACTACGCGTAAATTGAATATAGCCGCTCAGTACCTGCAAACAGACTCGTATGTTGGATACGTAATTATCGATATCGACAGCAAAGAGATGAGCAACGAAATCATGAAAGAATTAAGAGCAATTCCTGAAACTATTAAAACACGAATGTTGTTTTAGGCATATCTTTCGGTTATAAATTGACATCGTGTATTATAAAGTATATTTTACGCAACCACATCAAACAAGAAAGGTAAAAGATGAAGAACCCATATAAATCCTTAGTAATGCTTGTTCTTTTCTTGCCGTATGTCTATCTGGCTTCCGGTCATAAAGTCGAAAATTTCAAGCTGAAAGACTATAACGGCAAAGAATATCAGTTGAGCGATTTCAAAGAATCTAGAGCAATTGTAATTATGTTCATTGCTACACAATGCCCCATTTCAAATGCTTACAATTCGAGGATGGTTAAACTTTATAATGACTACAAAAAGAAAGGTGTCAGTTTTATCGGAATTAATTCGAACAAACAGGAAAGCGTGGATGAAATTAAAGAACACGCAAAACAAAACGGATTTGAATTCATAATTCTTAAAGACGAAAGAAACGTTATCGCAGATAAATTCGAAGCTTCTGTTACACCTGAAATCTTTGTGCTCAATAGCAACTTCGAAATTTTATATCACGGCAGAATTGACGATTCGAGAAAAGAAGAAGACGTAAAAACTCACGATTTAAGAATTGCTCTCGACGAAATATTAAGTGGCAAAAAAGTTTCCAATCCACAAACAAAAGCATTCGGTTGTACAATAAAAAGAGTTGATTAACATGCGCAAATTAATCCTGATTTTTTTGCTGACTTTTACAATAGTCAATTTTATTTCAGGTGAAAACCAGAAAAATGCAGTCAAAGAAATCAAAGTTGTTAAAATCAATAAAGACGGATTAAACAAGATAATCAAGAACAGGAACGGGAAAATTCTTTTCCTTAATTTGTGGGCTACGTGGTGTGTGCCATGTCGAGAGGAAATACCAGACATTGTTAAATTAGCCGAAGAGTACAGGGATGTGGATTTCGTTGGATTAAGCGTCGATTTGCAAGAGGATATTAATTCAAAAGTAATTCCATTTTTGAAATCGAATAACGTATTCTACAGAAATTTTATAAACGGATTTGATAACGACGAAGAATTGATAAATTTCCTCGAAGAGAAATGGAACGGCGCTTTACCAGCTACTTTGATTTATGATTCTAAAGGAAAGAAGATAGCGTTTCTCGATGGTAAAAAATCATACAAAGAGTTCAAAGAAGAAATTGAAAGAGCAAGGAATAAAAAGTAATCCTTGCTCTTTGATTGTTCTACTTTTTCTTTAGTTCGAAATGGTCGTAAAGCTCTCCAGCAGTCGTATAAGAATTGTAAATCAACCGGTCATTTTGAATATCAATTACCTGAAATAGCTGAGTGAATGTACCGAGTTTAGCAATTAAATCTTTGTACATCGGATTGGCTGGATACTGCTTTGGACCTGAAACAGATGTAATATAGACCGTTCCTTTCGATTCGTCTTCAGAAATTCTACCCTGATAAATTTTATGTGTTCTGGCATATGTGTGGTCGTGTCCCTGTAAAACAAGGTCAACGCTGTAGCGGTCGAAAATAGGCATGAATGTTTCTCTAATAGTTTTATTGTCTCTCCCTTCGCCAGTTGAATAGACAGGGTGATGGTAGGTTACAATTGTCCATTTATTTGGATTGTTGGACAATACTTCTTCGAGCCAATCAGCCTGCTCTTTTAAGCCGTAATTTGTATTTAGAACGATGAATCGAACTCCCTGATAGTCGACATAATAAACCGTTTCTTCCATTCCATCTGGACCGTTTTCGGGCAATGTGAAAAGGCTTTGCCACAGTGGATATTTGTTGGTTTTTATCTTTTTGCCATTAATCATTTCGAAGTAGAGGTCGTGATTTCCGATGGCCATAATTGAAGGCACGATTCTGTGAATAAATCCAGTTGCTTCGAACCATTCCTCCCACATCGATTCGTCGGGTAGATCTGTTAAGTCGCCAGCGAAAAGCCAGAAAGAAGCATCGGGGGCAGTCAATATTGCTTTTCTGAATACTCGGGATAAATCTTCGAGTATCTCGTTTTGTGGATCACCGAAATAAACAAATCTGAAAGGCTGGCTGCTTTCCGAAGCAGTCATGAATTGGTTCCACTCACTGACCACGGAATCATAACCAACTCTGTATGTATAAAGTGTGTTTGGTTTCAATTGACTTAAGATTGCCGAATACGAGTATGATTTATTTCCTTTGTAATTTAATTCGCTCATAGTAGCAGGAATTTTAACTGTACTATCTTTGAACTCTATCCAGTTAGTCGATTCGGCAAATTCGACAAAACTCTCAGGATGACTTTCCTTCGTATGCCAGGTGACAGCCATGCTCGATGAAGGATTGATGGTCAAATTAAGAATAATTCTTTTGGGTATATCTGCACTTTGTGCGTGTAAAAAAGAAACGAAAAGCCAGAGATAAAGTGTTATGATTTTTTTCATTTTATTGCCTTTAAATTATTTGAATACATTGATAGTGTATTTACTCACGTCAAATTTTCTTTTGCATCCAGCATAATTCATATATCTAATTTTACCAAATACAGGTCGTTCGTTCCAGGCTCTATCGTGAACTCCACCGATTGACCAGGCAATACCGGTATATCCGTTTGGATCGCGTCCATCAAGTTCATATTTGTCATTCAGGTAGATTGCATATTTAAGAGCATCTTCCGGAATTTCTGTCCACTCCAGGATTTTCTTCGCCCAATACATTCTGAGGAAACCATGCATTTTACCTCTTTTTCTCAAATCATATTGCGCTGCATTCCAGAGCGAGTCGTGAGTACGGCCTTCTTCGAATTCTTTGAGTGAATAAATATATTCTCTTTTATCTTTACGGTGTTCGTTCAAAGTTTTTTTAGCCCAGTCGGGAAAGCCGTCAAATGAATCGTAATGTTTATTGTAGTAACAGAAATTATCCGACAGCTCTCTCCGCACAATCAATTCTTCAAGAAAGCTTTCTCTAGATTTTGAGGGTTCTGTTCTTCTGATTATTTCGAGTACCACACGTTGGGCAGATAGATGTCCGAAATGAAGATGAATCGATAGATTTGAAAGCACGTCTTCATTTGGATCGTTCTTCTTTTCTGCATAAAATTTCAATTTATTCTCAATGAAGTTATCAAGTATTTCAAAAGCGGCTTCTTCACCTGGCATTATCCATTCGACTTCGGGAACGCTGGAATCGGGCTTTATTTTTTTTAATAAACTGTCCCAGTCGTTTTTAAAGTTCGCAAAATCACTTGCAGGCATTTTTTTTATCTGTGGAAACTCATCCAGGAAGTCGGGCAGAAGTTTTTGAATTTTGGGTCTGAATGTATAAGCTGCAAATTCCTGTTTGTTGGAAACAACAAAGCAGGGAACAATATTGTGAGCGTCGACATCATAAAATGGTACTTTTATTTTCGCATGGACTTCCTTTTTCCATTTCCTTGTTATTTTAAGAGGATTGAAATCTGTAATTAATTCCGAGCAGCTGGATTCCTTAACAAACTCAGGAATAGTTACTGCGGGATTACCAAAAAGTAATTTGAAACCGATGTTTAATTCAGATAATTTCTTTTCAACCTGTTTCAATCCATTAATCATAAACGAATATTGACGCACTGCAGCACCCAGAAATTCAGGAACAATGTTGAATATTACAATTAATGGCAATTGCTTCTCTTTTGCTTTTTGATATGCAAAGACGAGTGCCCAATTGTCGTTAACCCGCTGGTCTCTTTGCATCCAGTAAATTACGGGTCCGCACTTCGATTCAAAGTCCTTTAGTTTCCTTACTCTTTCAGGAAGTACCATACTTGTCTGTAATAAGATTTATAGTCAAAAATAAAAAAAGTATTTATGATACAGAATATTGTACATGCTTGTATAATTAAAATAAAATCAGTAATTTATACACAGTCTAAATAATAATTGTACATGAAGCCAATCCTGATAATTATAGCTAATAGATTTTTTCTAACAAATTATGCCATCAGCTGCATTTTGCAAGACCTGGAGGGGATAAAAGTTGTAGGTGTGCCTGAAGATAAACTAATTGACGAAGTCCGTTTGCAAAATCCAGATATGATTATTGTAGAAATAGATATGATCAAACAGGACAGCATCCTGTTTATTAAAGAAATCAAAAAAGAATTTCCACGACTGAAAATTTTAATTCTGGTTGATTCCTCCGATGTATATAAATTGAAAAGTTTATTAGACCTGCGACTCGATGGCTATCTTTCCAAAACAATAACAAAAGAGGAATTGCAAAAAGCTGCCTTAAAAGTTTATGATAATGAAAGATACTTTAGTCAGGAAGTAAGCCAAAAAATAGTCGAAATCGAATACCGGAGAGTTTCATCGGAAATATTGAGCAAGCGTGAATACGAAATTCTTCGCTTAATAGCCGAAGGAATGAATAACAAGGAAATCGGCAGGTTACTTTATATAAGTGAATTTACGGTACTGACTCACCGCAGAAATATTATGCGCAAACTTAACGTGAAAAGCACCCCACAACTAATAATTGAGAGCATCAGAAAAGGATTAATTAGTATTGGAGAAAATTAATACTAATTTTTTAGTAACATTTTACTAAAAATAACGTATTGATTTCAGGGAAGGGTTGCTTTAATTTTGTTATAAAGATTTAGTCTTAATAAGGATTGTAAATGAAAAAAATATTATTTGTGTTGACCTTAGTAATAAGTGGAGTTAATGCTCAAACTCATATAGAAGGGAGGGTGATTGACATTTCTGGTAATCCAATTCCAGAGGCAAACGTCATCCTTGTAGGTACGGAATACGGTACTTCTTCCGATAAAAATGGGATATTTAAGCTTGTTTATCCCTTAAAACCAGGCGACCTCATCTCTGTTTCTTGTGTCGGTTATGAATCTAAGACAATTCAATTTAATCCATCAATAAATTTCTTAACAGTTACTCTGGATAAGAAGGAATATTCTACCGAAGCAGTGGTGGTAACCGGCACAAGAAGTGTCAAAAAACTGAAAGATACGCCTGTGATAACTGAGTTGATTTCTGAAAAAGAAATTAAACAGTGCGGCTATATAAGTTTGAAAGAGGCGTTGATGGAACAGGCAGGAATTGCAGTTATAAACAATCATGGCAACGGTATTCAGATTCAGGGACTTGACCCTGATTATACACTAATTCTTATAGACGGCGAACCTGCAATCGGAAGAACTGGAGGTACAATTGAATTATCCCGTTTTGACGTGGCAAATTTAAAACAAATTGAAATTGTTAAAGGTCCTTCATCTTCTCTGTATGGGAGCGAGGCACTGGCCGGGGTAGTTAATCTTATTACAACCTTTCCCGACGAGCCTAAACGTGTTGCCCTTTTTGCTCAAGCAGGAACACACAATTCATATCAAATAAATGGAGAATTTTTCAAGTCGTTCGAAAAATTTAAGGGTTCGCTCGTTTTAAATACCAGGGGATCGGAAGGATATGATTTGACTCCCGAGTCAATTTCAAAATCTGCACCCGAGTACAATAATTTTCTGGTTAATACAAAATTAGAATATCAATTCGACGAATGGAATTCAGCGAGATTTAGTTTGAGGTATTTTGGAGAAAGTCAAAATAATTTTGCTGAGATTACTGAAAATGACAAAACAGAAATTCTAAAAGACAAAAACTGGCTGCAAGATTTAAGCTTATCACTAACTTACTTTGGGAAAATAAATCATTCGTACAATCATCAATTCAAATTTTACATTAGTAATTACTATACAGAAAGCGAACTTAGATATCAGCTCAATGAAAAAATATATGAATATAGTCAGTTTGACCAGTATTATTATAAAGGAGAATATACAGGTAATTTGTTCGTTGACCAGAGAAATCTTACGACGCTTGGTGTGGGTTATGTGAAAGAAAATGTAAGTGCAGACAGAATAAGTAAAGATGCCGATGATATTAATTCGCATTTTATATTTTTGCAACATGAGTGGATTCCTCTCCAGAATTTTGATATTGTCGGCGGGCTAAGGTATGATTACCATAACAAATATTCTTCCCGCATCAGCCCTAAACTTTCCGCTATCGTCAAACCGTATGATTTCTTGAAATTAAATTTTTCTATTGGCAGTGGTTTTAAAGCGCCGACATTACAACAACTTTATCTCAATTTTACCAATCCTCAAGTCGGATACTCCGTCTTTGGGTCGACGAATTTTTTGTACTACTTCAATAAGTTGATTGAGGAAGGACAAGTTGATAAAATCCTTATTAATCCGGAAAGCATTAATAAATTAAATGCAGAAAATTCCTGGTCTTTTAACTTTACCATAGAATATGAACCGCTAAGAAACAACTGGATATCCTTGAACTTTTTCAGAAATAATGTAAGAGATTTAATCGACGCCACTCCGGTTGCTATTAAGAAGAACGGACAGAGCATATATACATATTTCAACCTCAATAAAATCTACACGCAGGGTATTGAATCCGAGATAAGAATTACTGTGTTTGATCATTTAAAAATTGGTGCGGGATACCAGTATCTCGATGCTGTGGACGAAGGAGTTCTCGAAAAAATAAAAGCAGGTGAATATTATAAGTATACAGAAACCGGGCGATTGAAAAAAGTTACAGAAGCAGATTACGGCGGTTTGTTTAATCGATCCAGGCATTCGGGGAATTTTAGACTTTCTTACGAAAATGAAACATTAGGTTTGTCTACCACGCTGACAGGTATTCTCAAAGGGAAGTACGGCTATTATGACAAAAACGGAAACGGTATTCTCGACGATAAAAGCGAATATGCAGCAGGTTTTGCCCTCTGGAATTTTGCATTAAACAAATCGATTAACTACCACTTTTCATTACGGTTGAGAATAGAAAATTTATTAAATCGAAAATTTAGTGGACAGAATCTTAATCTGTCTGGTAGAATAATTTATGCAGGAATTTCAATTAATTATTAAACAAGGAGAAAAAATGAAAAGAATATACTTATTCGTTTTACTTATAACATTGTATTTTACCGGTTGTGACGACTCGAATAGTACCGAACCGGATAGCAATACACCAGCTATTAAAGTTGCTGAGGTTAAGGACCTGCCCGCCTTAGGTCCGGGTTTGACATACTACCGATTTGCAGATAGCACTATCATAACAGGAGCAGATACATTATCAGACAAATGGGATATCGCATTCAGAAGTACAACTATTTATACGAACAGCGGTGTAAGCGGGCCTGGTAAAGGAGGTGCAATTGTTCTTAAAAATACGGACTTCTATGATTTAAAAGAAGCACCATCTGAAGGCTATCGAGTAGATGAAGTAAATGCTCCTGCAATACCCACTGGCTCAGGAAACGGCTGGTACAATTATAATTCTGAAACACATATTATTTCGCCCATACCAGGCGTTGTTTTGGTAATTAAAACTGGCGAGGGTAAATATGCAAAGGTACAAATTATAAGCTACTATAAAGGTGCGCCGGATTCTCCTTCACTCAACGATAAATCGAAATATTACACTTTCAGATATGTTTATCAATCAAACGGCACTACTAAATTTGAATAAAAAACGAAAGGAACATGAAATGAAAATAAAAATAATTTTTCTTAGCATATTAATTACATTTGTTTTATCCTATTCTAATCTCCTGGGAATGGCAGGAGAGAGCAAAAAAGTGTCTGTATTAATTGTGGGACACGGCGCTCCTGCCAGCGATTTTCCAAAACTGAAAGAGTATTTCAAATTACACGAGAGTCACTCCCCGGAAGCCGAAAAAATCGAAAATGAATTACGTAACTGGCCAAGAAATGAAGAAAACGATCCATATTGGGCTGGCTTTATTAAAATAGTAGAAATATTTAGAAATAAATTTAAGAATTTCCATTCTGTCCATTATGCATTCAACGAAATGTGTGCCCCTACAGTAGAAGAAGCACTTAATAAGATTTTGCTTGATAATCCAGATTTAATCCTTGTAACTAGCATAATGTTCACTCCTGGCGGCGGGCATTCCGAGAAAGATATTCCCGCCGCAATTGAAATTTTTCAGGAAGAACACCCTGAGATTAGAATTATCTATGCCTGGCCTTACAGCCAGGAAGCTCTGGCGAATTTTATCAATGCACATCTAATTCATTTTGTCGAAAAATAACTTACAGAACCGGCATTTGCCGGTTCTATTGCTTTAGAATTAGAATCATGGAGTAATGAATATGATCCGTATTATTATAATAATAACTATTATTTTATCATTAAATCAGCCTCTAATGTCCTATTCCGGCAATGGAATAAATATAACCGGTAAAGTTATAGATGCAATAACAAAAGAACCGCTTGTTGGTGCTAATGTAATTGTAAAAATGACCAATTTCGGTACTGCTACAGATATTAACGGATATTTCGAATTAAGGAGAATTGCGATAGAAAAACCGGTATTGATTATCTCTATGGTTGGCTACCAATCGATTATTTACACAGTGGTTGATAAGATAGATAACATTACTTTTGAGTTAAAACCAGCATTAATAGAAATGGGTTCGATAGTGGTAACAGGAACGAATTCATTACATCTTTATGAGAATACGTCGGTAAAAACTGAAATAGTACCCAAAAAATTAATTCAACAGCAAAATGCATGTAATCTTGCTCAGGCGTTAGGACTCCAGACAGGCGTTATGGTTGAGAACGACTGCAATAATTGTAACTTTACACAGGTACGAATACTCGGTTTTGACGGCAAATATTCACAAATCTTAATCGATGGGGATCCAGTAATAAGTTCTCTGGGTGGAGTGTATGGTCTGGAACACTATCCGCAGGAAATGATTGAACAGATAGAAATAGTAAAAGGAGGTGGTTCGGCATTATATGGCGGCGGTGCAGTTGCAGGAACAATTAACATGATGACACGTCGTCCAGCATTTAATGGCACTAAGGTTTATTATAATGGCTATTGGGTCGATGGTTCTCCGGATAATCAAATTGGAGCAATTGCAGAAATTGTTAGCAATGACAATAAAACTGGAATCTATGTATTCGGTTCTACCAGAAACCGTGGAAGTTATGACAGGAATGGAGATGGCTATTCTGAACTTGGAAAACTTAAAAACGAAACAATCGGTTTTAACGGATATTTAAGACCTGATAATTATTCTGAATTACAATTTTCGCTTCATCGAATCGTCGAAGATAGGAGAGGTGGCGGGGATTTCGATAAACCTGTCCACGAAGCTTCTATTGCAGAATGGACTAAACACGATAAATGGGGCGGTAAAGTTAAATGGAATCAAAAAATTGGTGCATCATTTGAGTATAAAATAAATTATGCTTTTAGTTTGCTGGAAAGGAATTCTTACTACGGAGGATTATCAGATAATACACCGGAATCAAAGCTTGAAGCACTTAAATATTACGGTTACTCTGATAATCCGTTATATTCAATCGGTATGCAGGCTAATTATTATTTAAGTGGACAAATCATAACCGCCGGTATTCAATACAATTATGATAAACTATTAGATAAAAGTGTTTCTAATGATAAATATTATGTTGATGAAATATTCAGGAATTTCGGCTTCTATTTGCAGGATGAAATTTCTTTCGATAGCGATGAACAGCTCCAGATTGTTGCCGGTGTGCGTTTTGACAAACATTCAGCTCTTAGCAGTTGGATATTCAGTCCTCGCCTAAATGCTAAGATGAAATTGTGGAATGCATTGAATCTGAGAATGGGATTTACAACAGGTTTCAAAGCACCGCAAATCTTCAATGAGGATTTGCATATTTGCGGACTCGAAGGAATGCAGCGAGTTATACGTAATTCGACGGGACTAAAAGAAGAAAAAAGTTACTCTTATACATTCGGCGCAGAATTCCAGGATTTTGTCGGGAATATTCCTTTACTTTCAGGAATAACTTTATTTTACACGCGTTTATCAGGTGCTTACAGTGAAGAGTTTGTCGCAACAGACGGGGCTGTTGAGTATTGGGAAAGGATTAATAGCAGTGGCGCAAACGTAAAAGGAATTGAAATCGATTTTGGTATTAAGCCTTTAAACAAACTTGAAATCCGTTCCGGCTTTACATTTAAGAAAAATGAGTTTGACGATATACAGGAAGATTATAATATTAAGGAGTTTCTCAGAACACCCGACATTTTTGGATATATAAGAATTGCTTATGATTACTCGGATAAGTTAAGTTTTTTTACCGCAGCAAAATATACGGGCAAAATGTATGTCCCTCACGAAATTTCAGTTGATTATCAAGAAAATCCATTGATCGAAGTTAAACGGAGTAAAGAATTTATTGAATTCGACTTCTCACTCAATTATCAACTTGAACTGATGGATAATCTCCTTACACAATTGTCTCTTGGTGTAAAAAATATTTTTGACCAATATCAGAACGACCTTGACTACGGTGTAAATAGAGATCCCGGTTATGTTTACGGGCCTTCTTATCCCAGAACATTCTATATTAATCTTGGATTGAAACTGTAAATAAAATATACAGGGTTTTTGAGGGAGTCCATTTTTAGTTCATAAAATTTGTGATTTTGATTAAAATGGATTCCCTCAAATATTTTATATTATACAAGACCCTTAAAATTATTTTAGCTCCCCATTCGAACTATTTCTTCATATTCCTCTTTTGTAAGAGGCAATACCGATAGTCGATTTCCCTTCTGTACGAGTTTCATATTTTTCAATTTAGGGTTTTGTTTAATATCATCCAGAGTTACGGCACGGGTGAATTTCTTTATAAGTTTAATGTCGACCATGTACCATGTGGGATTGTCTTTTTTACTTTTGGGGTCGTAATGTTTGTCGTCCGGGTCAAAAGCAGTAAAATCGGGGTATCCTTCTTTAACGACGGTACAAATTCCAACTGCTGCAGGCGGTTTTGCATTGCTGTGATAAAATATCACCAGGTCGCCTTTCTTCATTTCGTCCCGCATAAAATTACGCGCTTGATAATTTCTTACGCCGTCCCAGAATGTTGTCTGGTTTTTGCTTTTTGATAGATCATCTATCGAAAAAACATCTGGTTCAGTTTTCATAAGCCAGTATTTCATTTACCCTCCTGTTAATTATTTTCTAAATAAGATTTCAGGAATTGTCCGGTATACGATCTACTGCATTCGATAATTTCTTCTGGCGTGCCCGTTGCAACTACCTCGCCGCCTCGTTCACCTGCTTCGGGCCCCAGATCTATTATGTAATCGGCGCATTTTATAACATCGAGATTGTGTTCGATAATTACTACAGAATTTTTATTTGCAATAAGCATTTGAAAACTCTTCAGCAATTTGCTTATATCGTCGAAATGTAAACCAGTAGTGGGTTCGTCGAAGATAAAGAGAGTATGTTGATTTTTTCGATGTTGCACAAGATGAGAAGCAAGTTTAACTCTCTGTGCCTCGCCCCCTGATAGGGTAGTCGAGGGCTGTCCCAATTTAATATAGCCCAACCCGACGTCGGAAAGAGTCTGCAAAATATCCTTTAACTTGTCGTTGTTCGTAAAAAATTCAAGAGCTTCGTCGACAGTCATATTTAGTACATCAACTATATTTTTGCCTTTATATGTAATTTCACGCACTTCCTTTTTGAAGCGCGTACCTTTACAATCGTCGCACTCGAGGAATATATCTGCGAGAAACTGCATTTCGATTTTTACGAAACCGTCACCTTCACAGGTTTCGCATCTACCTCCGGGAACATTGAACGAAAAGTAGCCAGGTTTATAACCGCGCGCTCTTGCTTGTGGAGTCGATGCAAATATTTCACGTATCAGTTCATACCCTTTCACATAGCTGATCGGATTTGATCGAGGTGATTTTCCGATAGGCGACTGGTCGACGATTTCTATGTTGTCAATATATCGCGCTCCTTCAATTGAATCGAATTTACCTACTTTGGGTGGATTGCCTCCCTTTAATTTTTCAAGCCCACCGTAGAGAATGTCGTGCACAAGTGTACTTTTTCCTGAACCACTCACGCCGGTAACTACAACAAATTTTCTCAAGGGAAATTCGACTGTAATATTTTTTAGATTGTTTTCTCGCGCACCAATTATTTTTATAGTCTCTGTTTTGGAAGTGTTTCTCCTTTCGGGTATTGGAATTTTAAGTTTGCCCGACAAATATTTGCCTGTGAGCGAGTTGGGATTTTTGATAATTTCACTGTATAAGCCGTAGGCAACAATTTCTCCGCCGTTTAATCCTGCCTTCGGTCCCATGTCGTAAATCAGATCGGCTTCTTTCATCATTTCAGGATCGTGCTCTACTACAAGTACGGTATTTCCAATATCCCGTAGCGATTTAAGAATTTTTATCAACCTTGTATTATCTCTCGGATGGAGTCCTATTGAAGGTTCATCGAGCACATATAAAGTTCCCATCAGGGCAGAACCCAGAGACGTGGCAAGATTAATTCTTTGAGTTTCACCGCCAGAAAGTGTACTGCTGAGACGGTCTAATGTAAGGTATCCCAGTCCAACTTCGTTTAAAAATGTAAGTCTTTTTAAAATCTCATCGTAAATCCGCTGTGCAATTGCTTTATCGTAATCGCTCAATCGAAGGTTAAGAAAAAATTCGTGAGCTTTTTCTATCGACATTTTTACAATATCGAAAATTGAAAGTCCACTTATTTTTACCTGGAGAGCTTCTCTTCTTAATCGTGAACCTTTGCAAGCATGACATACAGTATAGCCTCTGTATTTACTCAGCAGGATTCGGATGTGCATTTTATACGTATGCTTTTCAAGTTCTTTGAAAAAGCCATCAATGCCGTCGAAACCATCGTACCCATTTTTAATAATTTCAACCTGTTTTTCGCTCAAATCCTTGAACGGTTTATCGAGGGGAATTTTATACTTATTGTTTCTTATTAATTGTCTGAGATACTTGCTGAATTTTGGAGTGCGCCATGGGGCTATTGCGCCTTCGCTTATACTTAAAGATGGATCTGGAACTATCAAATTCATATCGTAATCCATCGTTTTGCCAAATCCCTGACAGACTGGACATGCGCCGTATGGATTGTTGAATGAGAAAAATCGAGGTTCTGGCTCTTCGTATTTGATTCCACAACATTCATAAAAGCGGTTGAAATTTTTCCTTTCGAAATTATCTGCGTTAACGATAAGTAATCTTCCTTCGCCCTCTTTAAATGCAATCTCAATCGACTCGGCCAATAATTCGCGTACTTTTCCCTTCTTTATCTTAAATCTGTCGAGCACAACAACAATATCGCTTTTATCGATTCCTGCAAATTCTTGAAAACTTTCGAGTTCGCTTAAGTCGACGAATTTATTATTTACAATTAATCTAAAGAAACCTTTCTTTTTCAGTAATTCTATTTCTTCAATAACAGTCCGTTTTTCGTGCGGATGTATCGGGAAGCCGAGATAGTATTTGCCATTTTCATCCTGATTTTCGAGCCACTCGCAAACGGTAGTAACCGTATCTTTTTTAACCTCGTTACCGCAAACAAAGCAAATTGTTTTTCCAATTCTGGCGAATAATAAACGTAAATAATCATAGATTTCGGTGGAAGTGGCAACAGTCGAGCGGGGATTCCGTGCTGTGGTCTTCTGTTCAATTGCTACGGCTGGAGAAATGCCCTGTATGATATCGACATCAGGCTTGTTCATCCTTTCGAGGAACTGACGTGCATAAGAGGAAAGGCTTTCGACATAACGACGCTGTCCCTCCGCATAAATGGTGTCGAATACAAGCGAAGATTTACCACTACCACTTACGCCGGTAAATACAATCAATTTGTTTTTAGGTATTTCGAGGGAGATGTTCTTTAAATTATGTTGTCTGGCCCCTTTTATTATTATTTTTTTATTATCGAATGTCATAAGTAATTTTAGAAAAATCGTAACCAGTAAGTTACGAATTAGTTAGAAGATTTTCTTTCAGGACAAAGGCGAAAAGATCGGTCAGAAAAACTACTTTTCTTCTTCCCAGTCAATTAGTTTTCCGTCCCTGAAAAAGAAGATAATTTTTCCGTAATACCACTGAGTAAAAACGCCCCACTTTTCCACGTTTTTCTCGATTCTGTCGGGCTTGCCCCAACCAGCATTCAGCATCTTATCGGTCATTCCTTTCCATATCTGTTTATGATAAACACGGCTACCGTATTTACGTCCGAATTTTTTAATATAAATTGCTTCGATATCTCTCTCGGCTTTTTCAATTAATAAATCGAGCTTTTTACTTTCGTTTTTAAGAGAATCAATTTCGGTTTTCAAAATCGACTTGTTTTGCTGAAGATTTTTTTTCTGAACGGTTAAAGAATCGTACTTAAATTTATATTCTTTTGAACCTGACGTACTTTGAGCATTGATTAATGAAAAGCTCAAAATAAATAATAACAGAAGTCTATACATTTGACTGCATCCTGATAATTATAAAAACAAATCCCGCAGAATGCGGGATTGCAAGTAGTGAGATATTTTTAAAAAAATTGTTTATTGATGTCACAATGATAATAAAATTCATAAAAAAATTACAATTCTTTCGTACCGAAACAAACACCAACTGCTTTAGCTGCAAGAACTCCCTGATCGGTTTTTTTTACGTGTTTTTGTTTGGCAATTGCATCGACAATATTTACACTTTTTATTTCATTTCCTTTCAAAGCGACCATTTTGCCGAACTGTCCTTTAATGGCGAGCTGAATAGCTTGTGTACCGAATTTTGTTGATAATATACGATCGAATGGAGTTGGACTGCCACCTCTTTGAAGATGTCCAAGAACTGTATAGCGTGTTTCGAGACCCGTATTCTCACTGATTTTTTTTGCAACATATTCGCCTATACCACCGAGCTGAATAGGGTCGGTTCGTTTAATGTCTTTGCCTTTCATAATCATTGTGCCGTCTTTAGATTTTGCGCCTTCGGCTACGCAAACAATACTGAAACGTTTGCCCATCATATTGCGCATTAGAACCTTGTCATAAATTGCTTCCCATTCGAATGGAATTTCGGGTATCAGAATTACATCGGCTCCGCCTGCAAGACCACCGTTTAAAGCTATCCAGCCGGCATATCTGCCCATTACTTCGATAACCATTACACGATGGTGAGATGAAGCAGTGGTATGAAGTCTGTCGAGCGCCTCGGCTACCACATAAACTGCTGAATCGTGTCCAAATGTAAGATCAGTGGCATCGAGATCGTTGTCGATAGTTTTGGGGACACCAACTACGTTCATGCCCATCTGGCTAAGCTGATGTGAAATATGCATAGTCCCATCGCCACCAATTGCTATAATGGCATCGAGATTCCATGCTTCATAATTTCGTACTGCATCTTTCGAGCGATTCATTATTTTAATTTTACCTTCCACTTCTTCAGGCCAGTGAAATGGATCGCCCTTATTTGAAGAACCCAAAATTGTTCCACCCGTTGCAAGTATTCCCGAAACGTCTTTGTTGTAAAGCTCCATTGCTTTGCCTTCTACCAATCCCTCAAATCCGTCCAGAATGCCCAGAACAGTCAAGCCGTTATCTAAAGCTGGTTTTGTTACTCCTCGAATTACTGCATTCAATCCGGGGCAATCTCCTCCGCCCGTTAAGATTCCAATCCTTTTTATTTTTTTTGCTGGCATAATACACCTTACTTTAAGTCGGTTTTATTATCGTAATTTTTGTGTTACTTTAAAATGTAATTTAGCAATTTTTTCTAATTCTACAGTCTCAAATTTTGCAGCAGCGTTTATAACGTTGAAGGATGAACCCTTGGGCAGTTCAATTCCGAACCGCTCTTTTTGCATTATAAACCACTCGTTAAACTTATACCTTGCAAGTATTGATGCCGCTGCTACACCCGTATATTTTTCAGCTCCTGTTTCCATAATGACTTTTACATTTACCGTGTTAATTGAAGGATGAATATTTAATTCTCTGTTGCTGAATTTATCTGTAATTACAAGATTACATTTTACTCGGTTTAGAAGTTTGCTCACCACTTTTGAATGGCAGTAAGTGAGAAGTGAGTTAAGGTTTCTGAACTCTTCATACTTTTTATTATATTCAGCAGGTTCCAGCGAGTAAACCTCATAATTATCTTTTTTAATAATTGAGATAATTTCCGGTGCTAATGAATTAATCCGTG
Organism: Melioribacter sulfuriphilus; assembly: GCF_051488685.1. Lineage (NCBI taxonomy): Bacteria > Pseudomonadati > Ignavibacteriota > Ignavibacteria > Ignavibacteriales > Melioribacteraceae > Melioribacter > Melioribacter sulfuriphilus. Next base: position 134,519 of record NZ_JBPSEH010000003.1, on the reverse strand, counting down.
AATCGCTTAAATCCTTGCTATCACGCACTCCCAATTTCCTCAATATTTTTGAAGTCTCTTTATTTACATAGACTGCAGCAACTACCAGTGGTCCGAAGTAGTCGCCTTTGCCGCATTCGTCTGTGCCAATATATTCATCGTATTCAATATTATCATTCGTAATTTCAGGTGGACTTTCGTCGAAAACTACACTTTTGATTCTATTATATTCGTACGAATTTTGGTCACCCTGAAGAACAATTGTGTTTCCTTTTTTGCCGAAGTAAACTTGAATTTTTATTTTTTTCCCACTGAAATTGACTATGAATTCATAGTTGTATTTTTTTTCTTCAATATTCGAAGAATTAAAGCCACTTTCCGTAATTTTTTTGTGGACCGACTCGATAATATTCCGCGCTGATTGTTTGATATTGATTTGTCCCATGCCAATAAAAAAATAATTCGGATAGTAACATATAAATTTTGGACGAGAAATATACTCGGCAAAATGAAGACTACTTTTTTCAATGGAGAAATTCAATAAAATTTCGTAATCTTGTGACCGTCTTTTATTAAGACTCATAATTAAAGATAAAAATTGGCAGTGTGGTCGCCTGTCTGACATAAACGGATAGGTGGCGCATTTTAAAACTTAGACATAAAATATTAGGAGAGGTGGCAGAGTGGTTGAATGCGGCGGTCTTGAAAACCGTTTGGTGCTTACGCGCCACGGGGGTTCGAATCCCTCCCTCTCCGCTAGAAAATCTTAAATTATACAACTTTAGCCTTCTTTCTTTGAAAGTTTTTAGCGTACTGCGAAAAGTGTGATGTTTATTTCATCCCAGGATTTTCCTTTTAACATTATTCATCTCGACTTGTCTTCTAATAAATAACCCAATAATTTTTACGTTAAAGCTGTAAGGTAACAATATTTATTGCCGTAGAGAATTTATGTTTAGCTTTAGCGAACCGACCGAAGAAACTCAATTGAGGGTATTATATGATTTAACTTTTATTATGTTAGTTAATGCACAAAAACTAATAAATCATAAATTATTATACATATGCGACAGTTAGTAAGAGATAATCGTAAGAAAATATAATTAACAGTTATAATTTTACATACCAGTAGTTGACTTCGGCTATTCAATTGATAACCCATTAAATGTAGCAATAGATGGTATCGCTTCAGTAAAGTCACTAGTAGAAGATAAAAAATGGAAAATTAAGAAAACACTACATCGAATAGAAAAACAAACCTTTAATACCAATAGAAAACCATCAATACTTATTCTAGAGTAAAGACGGCAACTACATGTTTAAGTATGGTTAATTAATTTTGTAAATCTGAAATCGATACACTTCGAAGAGGGAGGCGAAATCATTAAATATTTTGATATGTTTTTCCAGATTATTCCACATTGAAAGAGCAATACAACAAGATGTTGAAAAACAAATTATCCGAATAGATGCGAAATAATAGAAGAGCAGCTATGGAATAATAATAAACATGTCTCATTCGATGTTATTATAATCACTTAAGTTAATAAGAGTAATTACTGAAAAGTTGGAATGTCGCAGACTTTCGAATTTATGATGCACGTGCAGCAATTCGTAGTAATACATATAGTTACGTAAGTATTAAAATTATTTTTTCTGCAGTGTTCAGGAAGGAGTAGGTAAATCGAGTGAGTAATCAATATTATTCTTTTATTTCGGTTGGGGGGTGCGTGATATTTCTGCTGGTACTGGAGGTTACAAAAGTCGACAATGGCACTCTCAGTAAATTATACGAAATCGACAAAAAAATTTATGTTCGAGTGAAATATTTCTGCTTGGTATTACATTCAATAATCTTAAAGATAGCGCAACGACGTTTTTAATAGGACGAATCTGCAAAGCTGCTAAATAGGTATTCCCTCTCTCAAAAAAATTACATTGTGTCTAACAAGGAATTTGCCGACTACATGTATCGCTTCATTTAAATTATCTAAAAAGAAGAATGAGTAGATAGATGCTTCGATTACAGATTCAATTGAATATAGAAAAGCATATAACAATATAATTGGTAAAGCTTTTCTACATAAAGGACAAATAAGTTACTCAATTAACTCTCAACGAAAAGCCGACGCCTATAGAAGTTAGTGTTGTGCCAGAATGTTTAGTACCAAATTGTATATTATTCTCAGAAGACGTCGTTAAGAGAGATGGTAGGTTAAATCAAAGGAAAAATAATACGAGAAGATTAAAAGGTAAGATGGCGAAAAATTCTTTTGAGTAATTAGCTAATAAAACAGAGATTCTTTTGATGAAACGATTTTACGAGAATTTAATTTAAGATATTAAATATTACCGACAAGTTATTCCGAAAATTAACGAAGCAAATCACTATACAAAAGTACAAATCCTCTGTTGATTATACCGACAAGAACAAAGATTAACTCATTTAATTTAGAAAGGAAGGTAATCTCAAATAAACAGAAAAGTTAAAAATTCCTGTTCTGTTTGAAGATTTGGATAGGTTCAGTCACCTTTCTCTTGATTATTTATGTTAATTAAAAACTTCTGTAAAAGTCATATTTGTTAAATCGTTTAACTATTATTAAAATAAAATTTCCCAAATACAGTCGTCAAATCGTTAAGTAATCGGTAACTTATTTTTATGCAAAATCTTACTTGACAATAAGATGGAATAAAAATATTTTTGTTTAGTAAAACGTTTAACCAAAAGAAAAATTCATATGTCTGTTACTATCAAGGATGTAGCTAAAAAGGCAAATGTTTCAATTGCTACCGTATCTTTGGTTATTCATAATAACAAAAGGATTTCTAATACAACCCGAAATAAAGTCCTTAAAGCTATTAAAGAATTAAATTATCATCCTTCCCGATCAGCAAAAGGATTGGTAACAAAAAAAACAGGAAATATAGGTTTTATACTTACTGATGACCATTTTCTAAAAACCGAACCGTTTTATACCAAAATATTTTTAGGTACTGAATTTGTCGCCCGCAATACGGATTACTATGTCTTGCTTTCAACTATAGATAGAAATTATGATTCAAACCCAGTTATGCCTCGTTTTATATTGGAAAAAAGCGTTGACGGTGTAATTATAGCAGGCAGGGTTCCTGATTTATTCGTCGATGAATTGTTGACGTACGATATACCCATTGTGTTTATCGACTATTATCCGAAAGACGGAGAACATAATGTAGTGCTTATTGATAATCAACGAGGTGGTTATAACGCAACGAAACATCTTATTGACCTGGGACACAGAAGGATAGCATTTGTTGGCGGTGATATTAAACATCCAAGTATATCTGATCGTTTAGTTGGATATAAACAAGCTCTTGAATATTATGGAATTGAAGTTGACTCTCGTTTAATTATTACCGACGAAAATTATCCCGCCCGTCAAAATGGTTATTCGGCTGCTAAAAAATTATTATCTAATTGCTCAGATTGTACAGCTGTATTTGCCTGCAACGATGCAATGGCAATAGGATTTATGCAATATTGTTCAGAAAATAATATTAAAATTCCTGACGATATTTCATTAATTGGTTTCGACGATGTAGAAGCTGATTTACTTTTAAATCCTCCTCTTACTACCATGCGTGTTCCGAAAGACGATTTAGGAATTGAAGCTATGAATTTAATCGTTAGTATTTTGTCTTCTCCTCCCACTAATCAGACCAAAAAAATATTGGTACCTGTTGAACTAATCAAGAGAGAATCTACAAAGGAACTTAAAAAGTGAAAGCACTTTACTACATTGAACAAGGTAAAGTAGAATTAAAAGAAATTGATATTCCGAAGCCATCAAATAACGAAGTTATTGTTAAGGTTGATACTTGCGGTATTTGTGGTACTGATATTAATATTTTTAAAGGTGTCGCCTATGCCAAAAGAAATACTGTATTAGGCCATGAAGTTAGTGGTGTTGTAGTCGATGTTAATAATAAAAATCAAGGGATTAAAGTCGGTGATAAAGTTGTAATTGACCCAAATATTTTTTGCGGAGAATGTTATTACTGTAAGAAAGGAAAAATTAATCACTGCGAAAATCTTAAAGCTATTGGCATTAATATAAATGGTGGTTTTGCTGAGTATGTAAGCCTGCCATTAAGCCAGATCTATAAACTCCCAACTGATTTTTCTCTCGACGAAGCTTCATTTGCTGAACCTCTTTCATGTTGTATTCATGGGGTACGCCGTATTAACCTTAAAGTGGGAGAAAGTGTGGTAATTGCGGGGGCTGGTACAACAGGACTTTTGATGCTACAGCTAGCTAAATTAAACGGTGCAGCACGTATAATAGTAATTGAACCGGAAGAAAAAAAACAGGAAATAGCTTTAAGTCTTGGAGCCGACTTTGTTTTTTATCCATCTGATCCTGCTCTCGTTAGTAATATTAAAGATATTTTGAACGGTGGCGCTGATATCGCTATCGAAGCTTCTGGTAATACCGAAATTCTGAAAGACCTTATTAAAACTCTTAGAAAAGATGGACGCATTCTATTGTTTGGTATACCTCCTTCAAATGCTTCGTCAAATTATGATATTTATTTTCTTGTGAAAAATGAGATTACTTTAATTTCTTCACTTCTAAATCCATATACCTTTTTTGATGCAGTTGAGTTGCTCGTCTCTCGTAAAATAAATGTAAAACCTCTTACTACAAAAAAAATATTTATTGATCAACTTGCAGACTTTTTCAACTTGGAGCAATCTACTAATAAATCCATCATTAAATATCAATTTAATAACAAATTAAAGGAGGCCCAATGAATTTTATAAAGAAGTATATTCGGGGCTTGGTTTTTACCGTTGCTTTACTTTTTCCGCTTAGTAACATTATTCCTCAATCAGGAATTAATTTAATAGGCAGCTTTGAAGATAATTTGCCGTCGTATTGGAAGAAAGGGGGAGAGCCGAGCGGAGCAAAATTGGAATGGGCAACAGATTACTACAGGTCGATGGGCAGAAGCTTGAAGATAGAAAAGACAGGAACGGGTGAAGAAGCCTACTGGGAGAGTGAAAACATGTGTGATTTATGGTCACCTGTGCATAATAAAGATGTAGACATATTTTTGGGAGCCTATGTAAGGACAGAGGGAGTAAATGTAAATCCAGCCAATGACGACGAGCGTTGGTGGATAAGCTATACGTTTTATGGAGAGAGTGGTAATTTAATAGGGGAGGTAAAATTACCGATAGACCAGAGTAAGCCAAGCAGTGAGGGATGGATAGCCGATACAAATGAAGTAGGTAGTGTAATATTGCCGGAGGATAGTTATACAACGGTAATAAAGTTTGTAGGAGGGAAGAATGCAACGGGGACAGTATGGGCAGATGATTTTATGTTTTATGGAAGGAACGGAGCGTGGGCAGGCCAGGATTGGAACACGCAACTAGGAGTACCGACGGGATGGTTTTACTGGTTGCCGCCGATAGGAGGTAACGATGGAAGATTGAGTGATGGATATGAGAATACGAAAATAACAGATGAGGAATCATATCATGGAAGATACAGTTTGAAGTTCGAGAATTTGCCAGGTACACACGATGGATTTGTAGGCACAGTAAGATATCCGATCGGAGCCGATGTAAAAGCTGGTGATGTTCTAAGAATCAAAGTATGGATAAAAGGTAAGGATTTAGAGCCTGAGCATGTAAGCCAGACAGGAGATCAAGCAAAATTTGCCATAACTCCGATATTTCATAATACGACGGGGAATAATGAAGGCTGGGGTGAATTTTGGTCAAGGGATATTCCAATAGAATTTCCGTCAAAGAGTGAATTTGATTGGATGCCGTTTTATGTAGATATACCAGTTCAAGAAGGGGCAAAATCGTTATCGATAAGATTACATCCATTGGGGCAGTTTAGAGGGACAGTATATTGTGATTACCTGACTGTAGAGAAGTTGGATGTACCGCAGATAAGTGAGATAGGCAGTTTTGAAGGTAATTTACCGTCGTACTGGAAGAAAGGGGGAGAGCCGAGCGGAGCAAAATTGGAATGGGCAACAGATTACTACAGGTCGATGGGCAGAAGCTTGAAGATAGAGAAGACAGGAACGGGTGAAGAAGCCTACTGGGAGAGTGAAAACATGTGTGATTTATGGTCGCCTGTGCATAATAAAGATGTAGACATATTTTTGGGAGCCTACGTAAGGACAGAGGGAGTAAATGTAAATCCAGCCAATGACGACGAGCGTTGGTGGATAAGCTATACGTTTTATGGAGAGAGTGGTAATTTAATAGGGGAGGTAAAATTACCGATAGACCAGAGTAAGCCAAGCAGTGAGGGATGGATAGCCGATACAAATGAAGTAGGTAGTGTAATATTGCCGGAGGATAGTTATACAACGGTAATAAAGTTTGTAGGAGGGAAGAATGCAACGGGGACAGTATGGGCAGATGATTTTATGTTTTATGGAAGGAACGGAGCGTGGGCAGGCCAGGATTGGAACACGCAACTAGGAGTACCGACGGGATGGTTTTACTGGTTGCCGCCGATAGGAGGTAACGATGGAAGATTGAGTGATGGATATGAGAATACGAAAATAACAGATGAGGAATCATATCATGGAAGATACAGTTTGAAGTTCGAGAATTTGCCAGGTACACACGATGGATTTGTAGGCACAGTAAGATATCCGATCGGAGCCGATGTAAAAGCTGGTGATGTTCTAAGAATCAAAGTATGGATAAAAGGTAAGGATTTAGAGCCTGAGCATGTAAGCCAGACAGGAGATCAAGCAAAATTTGCCATAACTCCGATATTTCATAATACGACGGGGAATAATGAAGGCTGGGGTGAATTTTGGTCAAGGGATATTCCAATAGAATTTCCGTCAAAGAGTGAATTTGATTGGATGCCGTTTTATGTAGATATACCAGTTCAAGAAGGGGCAAAATCGTTATCGATAAGATTACATCCATTGGGGCAGTTTAGAGGGACAGTATATTGTGATTACCTGACTGTAGAGAAGTTGGATGTACCGCAGATAAGTGAGATAGGCAGTTTTGAAGGTAATTTACCGTCGTACTGGAAGAAAGGGGGAGAGCCGAGCGGAGCAAAATTGGAATGGGCAACAGATTACTACAGGTCGATGGGCAGAAGCTTGAAGATAGAGAAGACAGGAACGGGTGAAGAAGCCTACTGGGAGAGTGAAAACATGTGTGATTTATGGTCGCCTGTGCATAATAAAGATGTAGACATATTTTTGGGAGCCTACGTAAGGACAGAGGGAGTAAATGTAAATCCAGCCAATGACGACGAGCGTTGGTGGATAAGCTATACGTTTTATGGAGAGAGTGGTAATTTAATAGGGGAGGTAAAATTACCGATAGACCAGAGTAAGCCAAGCAGTGAGGGATGGATAGCCGATACAAATGAAGTAGGTAGTGTAATATTGCCGGAGGATAGTTATACAACGGTAATAAAGTTTGTAGGAGGGAAGAATGCAACGGGGACAGTATGGGCAGATGATTTTATGTTTTATGGAAGGAACGGAGCGTGGGCAGGCCAGGACTGGAACACGCAACTAGGAGTACCGACGGGATGGTTTTACTGGTTGCCCCCGGTAGGAGGTAACGATGGAAGATTGAGTGATGGATATGAGAATACGAAAATAACAGATGAGGAATCATATCATGGAAGATACAGTTTGAAGTTCGAGAATTTGCCAGGTACACACGATGGATTTGTAGGCACAGTAAGATATCCGATCGGAGAAAATAATGAACCGAGCGGAAAACTAACTCAACATATTTATGATATAACTGCATTAAAAGATGTTAATGCGGGTGATATGATAAGAATTTCAGTTTGGTTAAAAGCATCTGGTTTAAATCCTCAGGAAATGGCTGAAATAGGCGATCAAGCGAGTTTCGCTATAACTCCAATATTCCATAATACATCTGGAAATAACGAAGGTTGGGGCGAATTCTGGTCGAGAGATATTCCTCTCAAGTTTCCTGTTGCTAGTGAATTTGATTGGATGCAGTTTTATGTTGATGTCCCTGTACAGGAAGGGGCAAAATCATTGTCAGTAAGACTTCATCCTCTTAGCAGATTCAAAGGCACAGTTTATTGTGATCTCTTAGAAGTAAGAAAACTCGATCTGGTTGGTGTGGAAACCGAGGAGGCAATACCAAATCAATTCAATTTGTTCCAGAATTATCCTAATCCTTTTAATCCAACTACCATCATTAGCTATACCCTCCCGAAAGAAGGAATTGTTACACTGAAGATTTATGATATTCTTGGTAGAGAAATTAAAACACTAGTTAATTCTGCGCAGTCCGCTGGCGTTCATAGAGTAACTTGGGACGGTACAAATAATTATGGTGTTAAGGTTTCCGCAGGAACTTATATCTATCGTCTCGAAACAGAAGGATTTACTTTGTCTAAAAAGATGCTTTTGCTGAAATAGAATATGATAATTATTTATGCGTACCCGTTTGATCGGGTACGCATATCTTTGAACTGCTTATGTTAGATGAGCGTGGACAGATTTATTTAAGAAAAAAAAGCAGGTGAATTAATGTTCACTCGTAATCGAAAATTTTTTATTCTAATCATTTTAGCAGCATTAATATTTGGGTCTAACTCTACCCATGCAGGAACTACTGGTAAAATAGCTGGAAAAATTACAGATGCCAAGACGGGCGAGCCTTTAATTGGCGTAAATGTAGTTATTTTAGGTACAACGATGGGTGCTGCTTCGGACGTAGAAGGCAATTATTTTATAATCAATATTCCGCCAGGTATTTATGAAATAAAAGCATCATTAGTAGGATATACAACAGTAACTATAAAAAATATCAGAGTCTCTGTTGATCAGACTACAAGAATTGATATTACAATGCAGGAAGAAGCTGTAACAATTAACGATATTGTTGTTACGGCACAAAAACCAATTGTACAAAAAGACCTCACCTCCACCGAGGCAAAAGTTAGTGGAGAACAAATAGCCATGCTCCCTTTAGAAGATATTCACGCAGTAATAAATTTACAAGCGGGAGTTGTGAATGGTCATTTCAGAGGTGGAAGAGCTAATGAAGTTAAATATCTTATTGACGGCGTTGCAGTTAACGATGCATATTCAGGAGCCTCTGCTTTGGCAGCAGAAGTCAATAGTATTCAAGAACTTCAGGTGTTAACAGGAACTTTTAACGCTGAGTATGGCGAGGCATTATCTGGTGTCGTAAACCAAATAACTAAAATAGCCAGCGATAAAATTGAGGGTGATATTTCGGTCTATTCAGGTGATTATTTTACTACAAGAAAAAGTTTATATGATAATATTTCTCACTTATCTCTTTCAGATGGATATAATTTCCAGGGTAATCTAAGTGGACCTATACCGGGGTTAAATAACTTTATTAAATTTTTTATTTCCGGAAGATACATTTATAATGATGGATACCTTTATGGAAAAAGAATGTTTAATCCCTCAGATTCTTCTAACTTTTCTGCTAATGATCCTTCCCAATGGTATATAGGTGCTACGGGCGATAATAAATATGTGCCCATGAATTTTAATAAACGTTACACTCTTCAAGGGAAGTTGTCGTTTAATATAGATGGAGGAGGGAAAGGGCTAATATTAAATATGCTCTATCAAAATAATGAGTATAAAGACTACGATCATTTGTTCAAATTAAATCCAGATGGAGATTATAAAAAATTTCAGGAAAGCTTTTTGACAAGTTTGAGTTATACTTATATTCTAAGCAACTCTGCTTTTATCGATTTATTAGCTTCAGCTTTTAATACAAAATTCAAGCAATATGTTTATGAAGACCCTTTAGACTCAAGGTATGTAAAACCAGAAAGAATGCAAGATGTAAGTGGCAATGCTTTTTTAACAGGGGGAACACAAAATTGGCATTTTTATCATACAACTACTACCTATTCTGGTAAAATTGATTTTACATGGCAGGTAAATAATATTCATCAATTAAAAACTGGTGCTGAATTTAAATATCATGAAATAGACTATAAAGATTTTCAAATTATTATTGATGCATCGAACGGTTATAAACCAAGACTTCCTGAACCAGGCTCTTTCAATTATAACACTTACAAAAACAATCCTTTTCAATTTGCTTCTTACATTCAAGACAAAATTGAATTGGATTACCTTGTTGTCAATGTAGGAATTAGATTCGATTATTTTGAACCAGATGGATATTATCTGAAAGATGCGAATAAAATCTCATTACTCGATCAACTTCACCCACCATATCCTGATTCCTTGTTGGAGAAAGCAAAATCGAAATATCAGATAAGTCCAAGAATAGGTATCTCTTATCCTATTACAGATAGAGGAGCAATTCACATTTCGTATGGGCATTTTTTTCAGATACCACCTTTTGAGTATCTTTATCGTAATCCTAATTTTAGAATACCATTGACTGGTAATTTCCCGGAAAATATTGGCAACACAATTGGAAATGCTGATCTTGATGCTCAACAAACAGTTATGTATGAAATTGGTTTGCAACAAGAACTAGCCACAGACTTCGGCATTACACTTACAGGTTACTATAAAGACATCCGTAATTTGCTTGGTACAGAAATTCATATAAAAAACGAATTCAAAAAATTCAGTAAGTTAATTAATAGGGATTATGGAGCGGTTAAAGGAATTACGATTTCGTTTGAAAAACGCTTTAGAAGTGGTATAGGTGCTACTCTTGATTATACTTATCAAGTAGCTAAAGGGAATGCCTCGGACCCTAACGATGCATTTAATAAAGCTCAGGCAAATCCTCCGATTGAAGCTAATAAACAACTTGTACCGCTTAATTGGGATCAAAGACATTCGCTGAATTTTACTGTAACTGCTGGGAAGCCTGGCGATATTATTGCAAGTTTAATTGGTAAAATAGGTTCAGGACTACCATATACTCCATCATTTCAGAATCAGAGAACAGGTCTTGAGAATAGTGAAAATCGTCCAACCACATTTAATGTCGATTTATATCTCACTAAATATATTACATTGTTTAATAAGCAATTATCATTTTATATCAAAGTTTATAATTTGTTTGATACTGCAAACGAAATAGAAGTCTTTACCGATACAGGACGTGCAGGATACACATTAGAATTAACTCGTGCTCAGGAAAAGCCACGTGGAGTAAATACCTTAGAGGAATTTTTTAAACGCCCCGACTTCTATTCATCACCTCGTCAAATTATTATTGGTACATCAATAAGCTTTTAAGTAGGAGGAAGCAGTGACTTCGATAAAAAGTATTTGTTTTTATTTGAGTTTTTTTATGACAGTGATATTCATGTATGAATTGAACGCACAAGTGGTTGTAGATAAAAATAAAGGGGACCACAATCAAACAAGAAAAGGTTATATGGATGGTAATCTTGCCGCTACAGTTTATTATAATTTTGGTGAGATTGCAGATTGGTTAAATGAACCAAATAGAAGTGGTGTATGGCCTAAGGGGACAAATCATACTTATGTTGATGGTGTTGCTGTGATTGTGCAGGCAGAGACTTTCGATCCGGCGGGAAATGTTATTCATCCTCTGGAAACTAATTATTATGAATTTACACGTTATGATCCTTCAACGGGGATAACTTACGGATGGTGGCCTCTTCCTGGTTACGCAGCTCCTTATTCCGAAATACCAGCTAGAAGCGACGTTCCTTCAAGCTGGCCTACTAAGTGGCCCGATCGCCCATCTGACTGGAATGGTTTATGGAATGGATTTTTTGGTAAAGGTGTCAAGAATGCAGACGTTGAAACTTATTTCGTATTTGATGACAACGAGGATAGAGAATATATTATTAAAAATAACTTCAGACCCGATAAAGATGACCCAGAGAGAGGTGGCCTGGGTATGCAGGTTAAAGCAAGAGGTTTTCAATGGTCTCAAGTACTTGCTGAGGACGTAATTTTCTGGTATTATGAAATTACCAACATGAGCACAACAGATTATGAAAAAGTGCTTTTTGCTCAATATATCGACTGGGGAATCGGAGGTCATGACAACTCATCGAATAATGCAGGTGATTATGATGACTTACTCGATATTTCATATGCATGGTCAACAGTGCCTACAGGCTCACCAGGAAATTGGAGTCCCGTTGGAATGGCTGGCTATGCATTTCTTGAAAGTCCTGGAATCTCCGATGATCGCAAAGATAACGATTTGGACGGTTTAACTGATGAAATGAGAAACAACATTGCTAACCGCTTTATTTCATCTCCTTCTGAAGATCCTTATATATTAGATCCAGGTAGAGATACAACAAATTTTAAGATCTTCTATGGACGCTCTTGGAAACCACATTGGGATGCGGATGAAAATAGCAACTGGAGAGGATTTGATGATCGAAATAGTAATGGAGTCTGGGATAAAGATGAAGCATTAAATGACGACGTTGGTACAGACGGTATTGGCCCTTTTGACGAAGGGTATAAAGGTCCAGACGATGATGGTACTGAAGGCAATGGAAAGCCTGATCAAGGTGAACCGAATTTTGGAATTTTAGATAAAGACGAGTCTGATCAATTAGGTCTTACAGGATTTGCAATCTTTCCAGTTCATAAATATGAACTTGACAGAGATGAGGAAAACTGGACTGTTCTCTCAGGTCTACCAACTCCTCATGGTCAATCGCTCGTAGGTGTTAATCTTGCAAATTATTTTTCGAGCTACTTATTTCATATGTGGGGAAGAGAAAAATATTCTGTTGAAGCAGGTGAAGTTAAAGAAACTGGCGAGACTCAACGATTTTCTATGGCATTAATTTTTGGAATTGATAAAGACGATTTATTTAGAAGAAAAAAGACAGTTCAACAAATTTATAATGCAAGCTATCGATTTGCTAAACCACCCGAAAAACCGATTGTCAAAGTTATTCCAGGCGATAAAAAAGTTATACTTTATTGGGATGATAGAGCAGAAAAAACATTCGATGCATTTTATCAAAAATATAATTTTGAAGGATATCGTATTTATAGAGCAACTGACCCAAATTTCATTGAAAGTAAAACAATAACAGACGCATATGGTAAAGCTACATTTAGAAAACCAATTGCGCAATTTGACCTTGTTGATGATGTTAAAGGATTGCATCCGATTGACGTTAATGGTGCTCATTTTTATCTTGGGGATGACACAGGTTTAAGACATTCATACATAGATTCCACAGTTCAGAATGGACAAACATATTATTATGCAGTTGCTGCTTATGATCAGGGATATACAACCACTACAATAGAAGGGACTTTCGAAGGTATTCCACCTTCAGAAACTACTACTATTATCAAAAGAGATATCAATGGAAATATTACAACCGATGTAAACACTGCTGTTGTAGTGCCAAGACCTCCTGCCGCAGGATATATTCCACCTGAAGTAACAAACTATTTTTCGAGCGGGCCATCATCGGGTAATTTGAAGATTGAAATACTTGATCCAGATTCTATTAAAGACAATCATACTTATAGAATAGAATTTGTCGAAGACTCAAAGTATAATAACGAGGCTTTTCCTGTTTATCGATTAATAGATTATACGACTATCGATACACTGATTAACGTAAAAATGGATAAAAATGTAGTAACGTCAAATGTTATAGATGGATTTTCGTTTACATTAAATAATGATAATATAGTTACTATTGATTATGAAAAAAGTGGCTGGAAAAAAGGTAACAGCAACTATATAGTACAACTTGGTTTTGATTCGAGGTTCGCACCGGCGTACATAAGTAAACGTGTTGACTACCCAGCCGATTTTGAAATCGAATTAACTGAACCTGGTATGGGGGATTTGTCGTTCCCGGCCACTAGTTTTAGTAAACCAATAAAATCAAACATTATAGTAAGAAATGTAACGGAAGGTAAGAATTATCAATTTATTTTTCGGGATGTAAATCAAGACGAAATATTCAATGAAGGTGATGCAATATTTATTATTCTTGGTGATTCTGCAGGCAAACCGGCAACTTCGTTTTCAGATTTACATGTCACATGGTCTGTTACCCTTATAAAAGACACAACAATTTCTGAATCTAATCAGATTCCACCCAAGTATGGAGATATTTTTAAGTTAATAACTAAAAAGCCTTTTAGAAATGGTGAATATTTTGAATTTACTTTAAAGGGTCCACAGTTTGATAAGCAAAAAGCAATAAATGATCTAGATAAAATTGCAGTAGTTCCTAATCCTTATGTAGGGGCAGCTTCGTGGGAGCCCGCTACTGTTGAAGTGGGCAGAGGGGATAGATTAATTTATTTTATTAATCTCCCTAAACAATGCACTATTCGAATATATACAATCAGCGGCAAACACGTAAAAACTATTGAACATAATAGTAATATTGATGATGGACAGGAAGCATGGAATCTTATAACTAAGGACGGAATGAGCTTGTCTTATGGGGTGTATGTTTATCATGTGGATGCTCCTGGCATTGGAGAAAAAATCGACAAATTTGCTGTAATTAAGTAGTAAGTCGAGGACTAATATGAGAAAATTATATATCACATTTTTATTTGCTTGCATAATATTATTAATTGGGAAAAATTTAACTGCACAAAGTGTATCTAAAACAGGTACAACAGGAGCTTCATTCTTGGAAATTCCGGTAGGTGCTTCTGCTGTAGGTATGGGTGGTGCTTATGTGAGCTTTGCTAATGATGCTACGGCATTATACTGGAATCCTTCAGGAATTTCAAACCATAAAAATTATGAAGCAACATTCAGTCATACCTTATGGATTGCTGAAACCAATTTTGATTTTTTGGGACTGATAATCCCTCTTGGTGAAATCGGAAATATTGGTGTAAGTTTTACTTCTCTTTCAATGAATGATATGCAAGTGAGAACTGTTGAAAAACCAGAAGGAACAGGCGAATTTTTTAGTGCAGGAGATATTGCGGTTGGAGTATCTTATGCTCGAAATTTGACAGATAGATTCTCAATTGGTTTTACGGCGAAGTATATTCAACAAAAGATATGGCATATGTCTGCTAATGCTTTTGCTATCGATGCTGGTACAAAGTTCAGAACCGATCTATTTGGTGGAATGGTAATCGGCGCAACAATATACAATTTTGGTACTTCACTAAAGATGACTGGACGTGATGCAAGATATTTCATTAGTGTTGATCCAACCAAAGAAGGTTCAAATGACCAAATACCGACAAATATTGAAATGGATTCGTGGGATCTACCATTAATATTTCAAATAGGTATTTCAACTAATATTTATAAAAATGAATTTTATAGACTTACATTTTCTGCTGATGCAATTCATCCAAATAACGATTATGAAAGTATGAATTTTGGATTCGAAACCTCTTTCAAAGAACTGATTTATTTGCGCGGTGGCTATCAATCGGCATTCAACAGTTATTCTGAAGGAGGATTGACATTTGGTTTCGGAATTAATTCTAAATTACTTCTTGCTAATGCATATGTTAAGTTTGATTACGCTTACAGAGATTTTGGTCGGTTACAAAATGTACATACGTTTTCTATTAATTTAGTCTTCTGAAATGTATGAAATTATTTAAAACGATTTTGACCATACTAACATTACTATTCTCAATTAATACCTTTGGAGATAGCTTATCATTAAATGATTCTATTGTTGCAAAGGTTGGCACTATTGATATAACTGCTGAAGAGTTCGTTAATTGTTATGAATATGGACCGGCTTTTTATAAAAAAGTAAAAAATTCAAAAAGAATTTTCTTGGAGCACTTAATTAAAGAAAAACTTCTTGCACTTTATGGTTATAAACTCGGAACCGATACAACAAGTGAAATCAAAAATTATATTGAAGCTTTTGCAGCAGACATTGCAACTGAAGAGATGTTTAGGCATGAAATTCTAGGGAAAATCAATTTGAGTAAAGAGGAAATTGATACTGTTGCTAAACAGAAATTAATTGATGTAGAAATACAATGGCTTTATTCAAGTGATAGCTCTTATATTAATGATTGTTATGATTCACTTAGAAATGGAAAGAACTTTGAAGTTTTGTATAATCTACAATTAAACGACTCAATTCGAACTTCGGATAGATCTTTGAAAACTACAAGATATTTACTCGGAATGAAAAATCCACTCCTCGGTAAAATTATTGATACATTACAAATAGGAAAATATAGCAAACCAATAAGAGTTGAAGATGGCTGGTATATTATATTATTAAAAAATTTTTCTTATCGATTAATTGCATCCGAAACAGAACAGCAGAAATTACTTAAAGATTCAGAAACAGCACTAATTAAGAGAAAGCTGGATGATTTATCTAATCAGTACGTAAAGAAAATAATGCTTTCACAAAATCCTGTAATAAAAAGAGTCCCTTTCAAAATCTTAAGAACCCATATCGGTAGATTTACTTTAACAAAAGATCTTTTTGAAACCTGGCAACTCGAGAAAATATTAAAAAATACATTACAGGAAAATAATATAAAAGATGACGGAAATCTGAAAAAAATGGTACTTGTAAATTTAAAAGATTACAAGATAACATTGGAAGATTTTATAAACTGGTATAGAACTAGAGAACAGTACATTAAATATGATAAAAGTAATTTGGGAAATTTTTCGAAGTCGCTCGAAGGTATTATCTGGAGAATGACAAGAGATTATTTGTTATCCAAAATTGCATTGGAAAAAGGTTATTACGAAATACCAAAAGTGAAAAATCAAATAAAATGGTGGAAAGACAAAATAGTTTTCAGCAAAGTAAAAGAGGAGATGATTAATTCAATAATGTTGGAACACAACGAAATTAATACAAAGAATAAAAAAGAAAATGAACAAACAATTCTTGAAATGATAGAAGAGGAATTAACTAAAAAGTTATTTTATAAAATTAATGAACTCAAAAAGGTGACGGATATTTTCATTGATGAAAAAGTACTTGCTAGTATAAAGGTAAGTGAAGAAGAAAATCCCCGAGCTGTTGATTTTTATTTTGTTAAAAGAGGGAATCTAATTCCAAGAACTCCATATCCTACTATAGATAACATATGGATGAAATGGCAATGAAAGTTATCCGAAAAGTATTATATAAAATTTTATTCATCTTAGCCGTAAATTTAGTGGTCTCTTGCGGAAAAGCAAATCATACTTCGGATAATATTATTTACTGGTCTTCGAATAATACCGAAGAGATAATTTTTTCCAGAGGAGTAGTCGAAAAATGGAATAAAATGAATCCGGGAATGAAAGTGAAGTTTCAGCCGGTACCCGAAGGGCAATCAAGCGAGGAAGTAATACTAGCTGCTATCGTAGGGAAAACTACTCCTGATATCTATTCCAACATGTGGGAGGGAGACGTAGAAGATTATGCGAGAGCTGGTATTTTGATACCCCTAGATACTCTAGACGGCTTTATGGATTTTCTTTACCAGAGATGCGACAGTAGTGTTATTGAAGAAGTTAGATCGCAAGATGGGCATATATACCAGATACCCTGGAAGATTAATCCTATTATGATGATTTATAATAATAACATCATCCGCTCAATAGGATTAAACAAACCGCCTTCATCTTACTCCGAATATTTTGAAGCAGCATCTAAGTATCAACTTGATACTGACGGCGACGGTTATATTGATAGGTGGTTCGGATATTCAGAAGTAATTGTAACGTGGTGGCAAAGACTTTTCGATTTCTACCCGCTTTATCTTGCGGCTTCAAATGGCGGTAAATTAATTGATAGTAATAAAGCTGTGTTCAATAATGATGCGGCACTTAAGGTCTTTACTTTCTTGAGAACCCTTTATCAAAAAAATTATTTCCCGAAAGAGAGACTTTCAGCAAGGCAGGATGTTTTTCTAAGTGGAGTAATAGCAACAAGATTCACCGGTCCCTGGGAAATAGCTCATGCAGAAAAGTTTAAACCAAAAAACTTTAGTTATGACTTCACTTTTATACCGGTACCAGACAATCACAAAGGTCCTGTCTATACATATTGCGATCCTAAAAATATTGTAATATTTAATACTTGTCCGAATCCCGAAAAAGCATGGAAATTTCTTCGTTATCTTTTGTCGGAAGAAAACGACCTCGAGTTGCTCAAAATTACGAATCAGCTACCGCGAAGAAAAAATCTGTTGGAGAATAAGAAATTCGAGAATTACTTTAATGAAAATCCTCGGATGAAAATATTTGCTATGCAAGCAAAATTCGTAAAAGGAACCGACCAAACGCCTAAACTGAAAGAAGTATTTGATATTATATCGCAAGAATATGAAGCCTGCGTAATTTACGGAAAAAAATCTCCCATACAGGCATTGAAGGACGCTGAGCATGCAGTTAATCTTTTATTTTTAAGGTAATTCTTATGAAGAAAAAATTTATTCCATACATATTTGTTTCACCTTACATTATTTTCTTTGTTTTGTTCATAGCGTTTCCGATCGGATTTTCTATTTTTTTAACTTTTCATGACTGGAATATTATTGGCCCTATGCAATATACAGGCTTTACAAATTATAAAAGACTAATAAGCGACCATCTCTTCTGGAAATCATTGAGTAATACATTAATATTTTTAGCAATTCATATTCCATTACAAATCGTAGTAGCATTATTCCTGGCAGAATTGTTAAATCAAAGAATCAAATTAAAGGGATTTTTCAGAGCCGCTTACTTTACTCCTGTTATTGTTTCCGGAGTTGTTGTTACGATTTTATGGCAGCAACTTTATGGATACGAAAGTGGGTTGTTTAATCGATTATTTGCACAAATCGGATTGTCTAAGGTCGGATGGTTAACTGATCCTGCTTGGGCAATGCCTTCGATAGCAATTATGGCTACATGGAAAAATGTAGGACTTTATGTGGTTTTGTTTTTGGTCGGGCTGCAGGCTGTTCCGAAACAATACTATGAAGCTGCCGATATTGAAGGTGCGTCTCATTTCCAAAAATTTTTCAGGATTACACTTCCCATTATTAATCCTACTATTTTTATGGTAGTCGTACTTTCTACTATTGGGGGCTTTTCTCTGTTTATTGAACCGTATGTAATGACCGGCGGAGGACCTTTAAACAGCACTCTTTCTGCTGTTCTTTATATTTATAAACAAGGATTCTTTTACTATCACATGGGGTATGCAGCTACTCTTGGTCTGTTTTTTGCTTTATTAATATTAGCAGTGGTTTTTATTCAAAAAAAATTTTTAGAAAAAGAAAATTAAAACTATGAAAAAGTTGCTATTATATCTTATCCTTTTGTTAGGCGCAGTAATTTTTATCTTTCCTTTTATTTGGATGCTTACAGCCTCTGTAGCCCCTGAAAATGAAATCGGAAGTCTTGTGTTGTTCCCCTCTCAATTAACTTTTAGTAACTATGTCCTCATTTTTGATAAAATTCCTATAATGCGTTCCTTTATAAATAGTTTAATTGTATCTGGAATTATTACTGCGGGTGTGCTCTTTTTCGGTTCGATGGTAGGCTATGCGCTGTCGCGTTTGGAATTCAAAGGACGTAATCTGATTTTCTATATAATAGTATTTACTATGACGTTACCTTTTCAGATAACCCTTATACCACAATATATCTTAATGGTAAAATTTAATTGGGTAGATTCATATGCCGGATTAATTGTTCCATACCTTATGAATTCATTTGCGATTATTATGTTTCGTCAATATTTCAAGACTATACCACAGGATCTCATTGATGCTGCTCGCATAGACGGTTGCAATGAATTCAGAATTTTATTTAGTGTTTTAATACCCAATTCAATCCCAGCTTTAATAACAGTTGGAATTATTACATTTATGACTTCTTGGAACGAAGTACTCTGGCCATTAATTATTGTTAGAGACGAGAAATTGATGACAATGCCCCAATTGGTAACACTATTTGCGGTAGGAGGTAGAGCTGAATCACAACTTGGAATGAAACTTACTGCCGCAGCTTTATTAGCCTTACCGATTTTGATTGTCTACCTTTTCTTTCAAAAATATTTTATAGAGAGTATGGCTTCTTCTGGCCTTAAAGAATAATAATAAAGAAATTATAGAGGTGAAATTAATATGAGTATTTCTAGATATCCCCAGAATCCTATTATAACAAAGGATGACGTCCCATTCAAAGTAAATAGCATCTTTAATCCCGGTGTAATTAAGTATAAGGATCAATATCTGTTGCTTTGCCGTGTCGAAATGCCGAACGGTAGATCATCATTTGTAAAAGCAATAAGCAACGACGGTTATAAATTCAAAGTCGAAGACAAACTTATTCTTACTCCTTCCGATCATAAGGAGTATTCCCTTTATACCGAATGGGGAATAGAAGATGCCCGCATAGTTAAACTTGAAGAGAAATATTTTATTACCTATACAGGATACTCAAAGTACATGCCGCTGGTGGTTCTAAGCGAAACTACGGATTTCGAGACATTTAAAGTACACGGCACAATATCGGAACCATCTAATAAGGATTGTGCAATTTTCCCGGAAAAGATTAACGGCTATTACTGGAAAATCGACAGACCCTCTGCAGAAAATAGAAGGGACATGTGGATTAGTAAAAGTCCCGATTTGATTCATTGGGGAGATTATCAACTATTAGCAGAACCAACTAAAGGTACTTGGGAAAATGATAAAATTGGGCTTTCTACACCTCCGATTAAAACAGATAGCGGGTGGCTACTTCTTTATCATGGCGTGCGTGGTTTTGGTATATCGAGTCTCTATAAAATCAGCGCAATGCTACTCGATCTTAACAACCCCCGAAAAATTATTGGCAGAACACGTGAACCCATCTTATCACCTGAGACCGATTACGAACGAATAGGCGATGTTCCTAATGTCGTTTTTACTTGTGGCTGGATTGAAGAACCTGATGGCAAAATTAAGATTTACTACTCAGGCGCGGATACTAATATTTGTCTGGCAGAAACTTCAACTGAATATCTCATTTCGCTCTGTCAATAACTTATAAAAAAATATTAATGAGAAGAATAATAAAAAATTCGCTGGTCCTAACATTTGTATTTTTTAATATTATAACTTTTTCTCAGCAAGGAAGTTATTTCGTTAACCCTCTCCACTTAGACCAGCTCTATCAGGACATCTTCTTTATGGGAGATAGTGTTGGCATTATTCATATTTATAGCGAGTATCCAGAGTATAAATGGGTAGGAGATGAGGACGAAGGGATTGCATGTGTTGATGATGTTGCAAGAGCAGTTATTTTTTATTCTGAATATGCACAATACACTGGTAAAGTTGAGTACCAGTTAAAAGTTGAGAGGTTAATTAAATTTATTCTCAATATGCAGTCGGATAATGGTTATTTCTACAATTTTATTTTTGATGACTTCTCTATCAATAAACGCCATCAAAATAGTGAAGCTATCGGTAGCTGGTGGAGCTGGCGAGCACTTTGGTGTTTGACTGAAGTAGTTGATAAAATTAAGAATAAACAATTAACTCATGAAATAGAATGCGCTATTGCAAAAACAATAAAAAATATTAAAAAAGATTACAACAATAAAAGAGATACTGTAATCCTAAACGGGGTGGCTCTGCCAGTCTGGTTGCCTTATGAATATGCTTCCGACCAAGCTGCCTTAATTATTTTGTCTTTAGTAAATTACTACAAAAAAAACAATGACTCGAAAATTCTAGAAATAATCAAAAGCTATTCTGATGGCATTGTCTTAATGCAGGCAGGCAGTGATAATATGTTTCCATATAATGCTTTCTTGAGTTGGAACAGTAGTTGGCACGCATGGGGAAATCTCCAGGCTTATGCGCTTCTTAAAGCATATACAGTTTTGAACGATAAAAGACTCTTGGATGCAGCGTTAAATGAAATTAAAAATTTCTATCCTTATCTGATAGAGAAAGGTTATTTGAATGAATTTAAGATCGAAAAAAAAGGTAATTTAATTAATATTCTAGAGGTAAAAAGATTTCCTCAAATTGCTTACGGTATAAGACCAATGATTTATGCAACCGTGTTGGCAGGCGAACTCACAGGT
Organism: Melioribacter sulfuriphilus; assembly: GCF_051488685.1. NCBI lineage: Bacteria > Pseudomonadati > Ignavibacteriota > Ignavibacteria > Ignavibacteriales > Melioribacteraceae > Melioribacter > Melioribacter sulfuriphilus. The sequence goes on along the minus strand of NZ_JBPSEH010000003.1, from coordinate 112,515 downwards.
CAGGAATACTACTATGAATTAGCTGTAAAAGCAGCCATGTGGTTTATTGGGGACAATCCTGCTAATACGAAAATGTACTTCTATGATAGTGGTATTTGCTACGACGGCATTCTTGGACCTAATAAAGTTAATCGGAACTCGGGTGCAGAGTCGACAATTGAAACGCTTCTTTCACTTAATAGAATAATTAGTAATACAAAAACTCGCTCATTATTTAATAGTTTATTGGAAAAATAAAATTTGGGAAAATTAAAATGAACATTAAAAAAACGGGATTAATGATAACACCGGATCACAGAAGAGTACTTCTTAAATCCTTTGAACCATATGAAAAAGATAGAATACATAGAATAATAGATCGAATTCTGTCATTGTCGGAAGTTTCAGCTACATTAGAATATCAGAGGGTAAGAAATAATTTCCTCGCCAGACACAAAAAAACAGAAAAATTTTTTATAAACAGATACGAGGAGATTAATAAAAGGTACCTTAATATTAAAAAAGAAATTTCTGATGTTAGAAAACTATTAATTGGAGCATATTTTTCGAATGAATATTCACTCGAACATTCGGCTTTGTTTAACCCATCGATAGTGCCTCACCCAGATCAATCAAATCTCAGACCACAACAGATGAGATTTATAATGAGTTTACGTGCAACTGGCGAGGGACATATATCATCAATTGTATTTCGGACAGGTGTCATTGACGAAAATTTGAATATTCACCTTGATACTGTATCAGACTATGTCGTTATGCCATCAATAAATAATATTTCAGAAGATTATTACGAAGCTGATTTCAATTATGATGATGATTATACTGAAATAACTTTATTCCCTCAAACCAAAGCAGAAAGCAATGGAATTGAAGACGCACGATTTGTTCATTTTACAGAAGATGATGGAAAAAAAATTTACTATGCTACTTACAGTGCATACGATGGACAAAATATTACTATTAAGCTCCTTTCTACTGAAAATTTTCGGAATTTTAGGATTAATAAGATAAAAGGAAAAGAAGTTAAAAATAAAGGAATGGCGCTTTTCCCCCGTAAAATAAATGGCAAATATGTTATGCTTTCTAGACAAGACAATGAAAATAATTTCATTATGTTCTCAGAGGACATCAATAATTGGGAGACCAAGCAGCTATTAATGGAACCTAAATATCCATGGGAATTTTTTCAGATAGGAAATTGTGGTTCGCCTATAGAGACAGAAAAGGGATGGTTGTGTTTAAGCCATGGCGTGGGAGCTGCCAGAAGATATTCGATAGGTGCTTTTTTGCTGGACAGAGACGACCCTTCAATCTTAATTGGCAGATTAAAGGAACCCTTAATTGAAGCGGATGCTAACGAAAGGGAGGGTTATGTTCCTAATGTCGTTTATACTTGTGGCGCATTAGTACATAACGGTTCCTTGATTATTCCTTATGCGGTGTCTGATTATTCTACAACCTTTGCGTATGTTAATTTGAATGAGCTTCTAGAAAAACTTTTAAGAGATAAATAAAATGATAAGGATTATCCTTTTTATAGTTCTAATTTTCTTCGGAAAAACAATTAGACCACAACACGACATTAAGATCTGCTCTTCCGCTCGTTCAAAAATTGAAATAGGTAGTAGATATATCGGTCTTGAATTTCATGAAAGTAAAGCTTTACCTCAAAGACTTAGTTTTTATTATCCAATTGCTAATAGCATAGACCAGAGTCACGATTATTGGAAAAGAGATACTTCATTTGTTATAAAATTACATTTGAGTATAGGGAATAACATTGTAGAATTTAACAAATTAGCTTATAAATACTGCCTTACACCCTATAGTGTCGACTTTATTAATACGGATAAAAATATAACTATTTCATATAGGTTTTTAAAAAATTATCCTGCTTTTGTTGTGAAATACAGAATAAAAAATGCATATGGAATTTCGGATACTTTTACAGTAGTAACCAATCATACTTTAACGATTAGAACAAGTCACACATATGAACCCAAATATAGTATTGAATATAAAGTAAAAGACAATCAAATATTTGTTGATTACTTAGATATAGAAACAGGTAAACCTACAATGTTTGTATTAAATAACGAACAGATACCCGAAGAAACAAAAATATTCAATGTGAAAAATACTGATAATCAGTTTATCAATCCTGTACTTCAATTATCTTATAAAATGTATTTACAACCCGAAGAAGAGATGATAATTGAACAAATAATTGGAATGGTAAAAAAAGAAGAATTACCTGGTACGGTTGAATATATAAGCAATAATTACAAAAAAGAAATTGAACTATACGAAAAAGAAGTACTTGATTATGCATTTAATGCGAGCAATTTTAAGACAGGTATTAAGGATATTGACTTTACAGTTAATTGGGCACAAGCAATTCTTGCTGTAAATAAACATTATTTAAATGATAAAATAGTACCAATGCCTTGTCCTGCAGAATATAACTTTTATTTTACACATGATGTTTTAATGACTGATTTGTCCGCTGTGAAATATGATTTACAACGAGTAAAAAATGATCTCGAATTTATTGCAATAAATGCAGACAAAGATTTCAATATCCCACATGCTATATATTGGAAAGACAGCTCATATCATACTGAATATGCTATCGAAGATAACTGGAATAATCAATGGTTTATTATAGTTACGGCGGAATATTTGAAATATTCTTCAGATACTGAAACAACTAGGAAATTATTACCACATCTTAACGTCTCCATTAACAACATACTGAAAACATTAGGCGAAGATAGTTTGATGTGGTCGCATCGGCCTGACTGGTGGGATATTGGAAAAAGATTTGGTCCAAGAAGTTATATTTCAATCCTTACTGCAAGAGCAATTGAATCGTATCTTTTTATTGCGAGCTATTTAAAACTTGAAGGTGAAGACTTGGTTCAACTCGAAAAACTAAAGGAAAAATTAATTAGTAATTAAATAGAAAATTATGGAACGATAAGTACGGGTATCTGATGAATTTTTCGGAACAGTGTGTTATAGATACGCATTATTATTGCGGATCCCTACTGGCAGCTCACTTTAATTTAATTGACACTACAAAAAAAAATATTATGCTTAATAAAGCAAAAAAACATTTGTTAAATGAAGAAGTTGGAATTTATAATGTATTCCCGATGGATTTTAATGAACTAACTGGCTATTGGAATTTTGTTGGGAACGAAGCTGGCGATAAATACTATTATTTAAATGGTGGTATCTGGTACCATAATAATGCGTGGTATGCATTAGCTTTATCATCATCTGGGAAAAAAGAAGAAGCTTTTGACTTTTTAAAAAAAATTATGACTATAGATGGAATAATAAATGCACCAGGTGGACAACCTGCAATGTATGAAGTCCGCAATGGTAATAAAAATGATATGATAAATTATGGTACGGTTGATAAACCACAATTCTTGTGGGCTGCTGGCTGGTATCTCTATACTCTTTATCATATTTATGGTTTAAATGATAATGGATGGAACATTGAACTCGATCCATTCCTCCCTCCGAATCAAATGAAATGTTCTTTCGACATTTTTATTGCAGGGAAAAAAACAAAGATAAATATAGAAAGAGCAAATAATTACGAAATTTTATTAAACAACAAAAAATTACATAGCTTCATAATACCTAGTAACGTTAATGATACAGTGATTAATATTAAGATAGGTAAAATTAATACACCTTTTTTAAAGTCAACCAATTCATCTTTAGAAAAGGTTGAACACAAGAACAATAAAATGAAACTTTACTTAAATGGTTTTATGGGACATAAAAACATTACAAAACTGATATCACCTATGAAACCCAGAAATATAAAGATAAACAATAACAATTCTTTAACTGTCAAGTCTATTCTCAAAAATGATTTATGGCTTACAGAAATTATTTTTAGTCATCATAAATTAAATGAAGAAATTGAAATAGAATTTTAAGAGAGAGCACACATGAAAATTATTGTATTAGACAAATGGTATCTTAAATTAGGTAAACAATACTCACCAAGTGTTCCTGAAACAATCAAAAAAAGAGTAAACATTGAAGCTGAGGTTCCTGGAACGGTGCACACAGATCTTCTTAAGAATCAATTAATAGAAGATCCATTTTATGCAGACAACGAAAAAAATCTAAGCTGGATATCAGAATCTGACTGGATTTACGAAACTACTTTTGACAATAAAATTGAAGGTCCTGTTAAACTCGTATTTGAAGGGATAGATACTATCTCAGAAATTTTTCTGAACAGTAAACTATTAGGTAAAACTGAAAATATGTTTATAAAATATGAATTCGATGTTACAGAAATATTAAAAGAACGAAATAACATATTGAAAGTAAAGTTATATTCTCCAGTAAAATATAGTTATGATGAAGAAAAAAAATATGGAGTTTTACAAGTTGCATTGAATTCCAGCAGAGTATATATAAGAAAAGCTCAATATTCTTTTGGCTGGGATTGGGGACCTTCGTTTCCAACCTTAGGTATGTGGAAAAAGGTTTATTTAAAAGCACTTGATTATCAAATAATAGACGAATTCTATTTTCAAACATTGAATCTTACCAAGAAAAAAGCAGTAGTAGAAATAAAATTCAGATCGTCATACAATCTACCAGATTCAATTTTAAGATTGTCGATAGAAGATAATGTTATAGAAAAAAATATAAATATTAAAAAAGGTATCAATAAATTAATAATGGAAGTAATAAATCCAAAGTTATGGATGCCAAACGGATATGGGAAGCCAAATTTATATCAGCTAGAGATTTTGCTGCAATCGAAGGAAAATAATATAAACGATTTATTTGTACGAAAAGTTGGTATAAGAAAAATCGAAGTTAGACTTAAGGAGAAGGGCGAAAATAGTTTCAAATTTATCATTAATGGTAAAGAGATTTTTGCCAAAGGGGTTAACTGGATTCCGTGCGATGCATTTTTGCCAAGAGTAACTGAAAGTAGGTATAGAAAAATGCTTAAGATGGCTGTTGATGCTAATATGAATATCATTCGTGTCTGGGGCGGAGGAGTTTATGAAAATGATATTTTTTATGAAATATGTGATGAGTTAGGTTTGCTTATTTGGCAGGATTTTATGTTTGCCTGTGGTGCTTATCCCGAACATAAAGAATTTATTGATAATGTAAAAAAAGAAATTATATACAACGTAAAACGTTTACAGTACCATCCCTCCTTAGCTATTTGGTGTGGCAATAACGAAAATGAATGGATCTGGTATCAGACGAATAAAACTCATTATAAAAATATGCCGGGCTATAAAATTTATAATAAAATTATTCCTGATTTATTAAAGAAAATTGATCCAGATAGATTCTATTGGGAATCCTCTCCATTTGGATATGAAGATGACCCCAATTCAGAAATAAGCGGTAACAGACACCAGTGGGAAATCTGGAGTTCTTGGAAAGATTATGAAGAAGTTGTTCATGATAAAAGTTTATTTGTTACAGAATTTGGTTTCCAAAGTGCTGCAAATAAATTTACGATCGAAAAATATATCCCAAAACACGAAAGAAAAATTAATTCAGAAACTTTTGAATTTCATAATAAACAAATTGAAGGCCCTGAAAGAATTATTAGATTTCTTAGTGCACATTTGCCATTGAGTACTAAATGGGAAGATTACTTTTATTTAACACAATTAAATCAGGCAATAGCACTCAAAACTTGTATACAACATTGGCGCTTTAATAAAATAACCAAAGGCGCAATAATATGGCAATTAAACGATACATGGCCTGTTACGAGTTGGTCTTTAATCGATAGCATGTCTATGCCAAAAATATCTTATTACTTTGTAAAAAAAATTTTCGAACCAATAACATTTAGGATAATTCAAGAGGAAGATGACATTAAAATATACGGTTTAAATGAAACAGAGAATGAACTGAAAGTCTTATTAAAAATAAAAATAATTGACTCAAAGAATGGCATTCTTAATTATTTGTCAACTAGTGTATCTTTGGGAAGAAATAGATATGAAAAAATTAAAGAGGTTAAGAGTAAATATGGTAAAGAAGCTATATATGTTATTTCTATATTTAAAGATGATTCATTGATATTCAGAGATGCGGTGCCCATGAAAAAATGGAAATACTTACACCTTTCAAAACCAAATATTAAGTTCTCATTCAAAAAAATAGATAATGAAAATATACTCGAATTAAATACCGATAAACCGGCATTTTTTGTTGATGTTGAATATGATGATGTTATGTTTTCGAATCGGGGCTTTATTCTTCTACCCGATGAAAAAATCTTACTACGCATGGATGGCTTCAAAGGAAAGTTCAATAAGAACAAGCTCAAAATATATAGTTTGAATGATTATTTATAAGAATGATGACAAGTAAAATATTATATGTAATTCCTTTGCTAATGCTTTTAAGATATAATGTTTGTTCACAGCAATTGTCGATCGAGAGAATTGAAGAGATGCCGGAAATGCCGCAGCCTTATCAAATGCGGAATTGGAAAGAAGTTGCTATAACTTATGATTCGATAGTTTATTATCCAGGTAATTACGGCGAACATATGCCTTTTCTTTTTTTTATTACAAATAGTATTAATTATCCTGAAGAAATTAGTTTCGGTTTGCATTCTTATGTAGGAACCTATAATACCGAAAGTACAGAAGCTATAAATGTTTTACCTTCGCTGGTAGGTGCAGCATTGTGTGGAATTGATAAAAGTAATCAGTATGGTTACAATTGGGTAAAAATGTCGCGTGAATATTTTAATAGAAATCAGAATGTTTATAAAAACTCGCCAAAAGATAATACATACGATGATTGGTGGTATGAATCAATGCCAAATGTATTTTTTACACAGTTGTTTTACCTTTTCCCAACTACTGAAAACTTTAAAGAACAGTTTATAAAAATCGCAGATCGTTTTCTTGATGTGGTGAAACTAAGTGGTGGTAGCTATACGCCCTGGAAATTTCCAGATTTTAATCAACGCGGATGGGATTTTATAACTATGAAAGCTTTTAAGCAAGGAATTAATGAACCTGAAGTTGCAGGTGCAATAGCATATATTCTTTACAATGCATTTAAAGTTACAGGTGAAAAAAAATATTTATCAGGTGCAGAATTGTGTCTTGAATTTCTTGATTCGTTATCTGAAAATCCTGCATATGAAATACAACTTCCTTACGGTGTTATTACTGCTGCAAGAATGAATGCGGAAATTGGTACAAATTATAATTTATATAAAATGCTGAATTGGTGTTTTAGTAAGACTAACTTGAGAAACTGGAATGTTTTACTCGGGAAATGGGGTGTATATGACATTTCAGGTTTAATTGGTGAGGATAGCGAACGAGAGTATGCATTTTCGATGAACACATTTCAACAAGCTGGAGCATTACTCCCCTTAGTTAAGTACGATGAAAGATTTGCCAATACATTAGGTAAATGGCTGTTAAATGTGGCAAATGCATCCAGACTTTTTTATTCTCGATACCTCGATAATTTGCATCAGGATAGTGAATACTGGTCAGAGAAATTTGATTTAACTTCATCCATTGCATATGAAGCTCTGTTGAAATCAGAATCAGGCTGGCCCTTTGCGACTGGCGATGCTGTGAAAGGTGGATGGGCTCGAACTAATTTATCTCTCTATTCATCCTCTTCTGTTGGTTACTTGGCGGCACTCGTAGATACTACTAATATTAAAGGTATCTTAAAAATTAACCTCAATAAAACCGATTTTTTTGGCAATAATGATTTTTCTACTTACATGTTATATAATCCATATAATGAAAATCAAAATGTGGAAATTGATGTACAGAGTATCCCTGTTAACATTTATGAGATGATTAATAATAAATTTCTTGCTTTTAATATTTCTGGTAGTTTCAATCTGGAAATCCCACCCCGTTCTTCTGTCGTAATACGCCTTATTCCATCCGATGCTAACATTGAATATGAAAAAAATGTTATGAAAGCAAACGGAGTTGTAGTTGACTATAACCATAATTATGCAATTTACAATAAGCCCCCGAGAATTAAATGTTTGGCTACTGAAAAAGAAAAAATTATGGTTAACGATACTATAAAAATTTACTGTACTGCAGTGGATCCGGATAATGAACCATTGAGATATGTTTGGTCGGCTAATAGTGGAACAATTAATCCGCAGAATAATTTAGCTCTCTTTGTTGCTCGTACTCCAGGGCAATATAAAATCTATACTACCGTCTATGACAGTCATGGTAATAAAGAGATAGATTCTATAACAATAGATGTGGTTGAGAATGTCATTTCGGAACCCGTAATTGAATCGATAAAAGCTGACTGTAGAAAGGTGAATATAAATTCGATGACTGGTATTAGATGTATTGCCTATTCGCAAACAACTACAGTACTTGATTATTATTGGTATTCTCAGGCAGGTAAAATTAATGTAATTGAAAAGGATTCCATTATTTGGTCCGCCCCGGATAAAGAAGGAATTTATAATGTTGGATGCACAGTTAAAGATGAATATGAAAACAGTGTTAATGATAGTATTAAAATACTCGTAAGGAATTTCAATGATTATGCGAAAGGGAATCTCGTTGTATACCTACCTTTTAATAATGACGCTAGCGATATTAGTGGGAATGATAATAATGGTATTTTAAACGGAGCTTCATTTGTAAATGACAGACACAACAATCTGGAATCAGCACTTTATTTTGATGGGATTGTTGATTATGTACTCATAAAGAATAATCCTTCTCTTAATTTTACCAATGCCATTACAATTGCATTCTGGTTCAAAATGGATGGTTATCCTAATAAAGAAGTATACCTGGTATCGCACGGTAGCTGGAATAGTCGTTTTAAAATATCGATAGCAGCTAGTAAACTGAGATGGACAATTAAAACAGATAAAAATATAAATCCAATTGTCGATCTTGATAGCGAAACAATAATCGAATCAGAGAAACTCTACTTTGTCGTTGTAACTTATGACGGCAAATACGTTGAATTATGGCTTAATGGAACTCTCGATGCATTTGCTGAATGGCAGGGAAATTTAATGCAGTCGGAATATGATTTCACTATTGGACAAATGCTGCCTGATAACTCAAATTATAATTTCAAAGGTATTATAGATGATTTAAGAATTTATGACTACGCACTTTTACCAGAAGATATAATTAAAATGTATGATATTGTTACTGATGTAGACTTAATTAGTAATTCATTTCAAGAAGAAAATCTAAGTTTAACTGTTTATCCTAATCCGTTTAATTCAGAAACAATAATAACCTACAATGTAGAAAGAGAAGAAAAAATCAAAATAGAAATCTTTAATATTCTTGGAAGAAGAATTGTAACACTTGTTGACAAATACCACCAACCAGGGAAATATCGAGCTATCTGGAGCGGTAAAACAGATAACGGGGAAAGAGTGACATCCGGAGTTTATATTGTTCGAATAAGCAATGGAAACATTCAAAAAAATTTAAAATTGATCTTATTGAAATAAGCCGAGGATAAAATGTCTGAAGTAAATTTAATCAATTTATCAAAAAAATACGATAATAATAAAAAAGTAGTAAATAATGTTAATTTGAAAATCCATGATAAAGAGTTTGTTGTGATTGTTGGTCCTTCTGGCTGTGGAAAATCAACAACTCTTAGAATGATTGCTGGTCTTGAAGAAATTTCAGAAGGGGAAATTTATATCGACGGTAAATGTGTAAATAATTTACCTCCTAAGGATAGAGATATTGCTATGGTATTTCAAAACTATGCTTTATATCCTCATATGACAGTTTATGAAAATATGGCATTCGGACTCAAAGTTAGAAAATTTGATAAACAAGAAATTGATAAACGAGTTAAAGAAGCTGCGCGAATTCTTGGGCTTGAAGAATTATTAAATCGAAAACCAAAAGCACTTTCAGGTGGACAAAGACAAAGAGTGGCTGTAGGAAGAGCAATTGTTAGGAACCCTAAAGTATTTTTGTTCGATGAACCTCTCAGCAATCTTGATGCAAAAATGAGAGTACAGATGAGAGCAGAAATTACTAAGCTTCATAAAAAATTAGAAGCCACAATGATTTATGTTACTCACGATCAAATAGAAGCTATGACTATGGGAGACAGAATTGTTGTTATGAAAGATGGCGTTGTTCAACAAGTCGACACCCCAATGAATCTTTATTTTAATCCTTATAATAAATTTGTAGCGGGCTTTATAGGAAGTCCGGCTATGAATTTTATTAGTGGAAAAATTATTAATGATGGAAAATTAAAGTTCGTCTCGTCGAAAAATGGTCTGAGTTTTTATATTATTCCTGAGTATTACGATAGATTGCAAAAATACTCCAATAAGGAGATAATTCTAGGAATACGTCCTGAACATATCAAATTTGAAAAACCCCAGCGTGATTACTCCAAAATCAGTATAACCACGGAATTAATTGAACCGATGGGAAGCGAATCGATCGTTTACTTTACTATCGACGATGTGCAATTTACAGCAAAAATTAATATGGTAAACGAGCTTCATCTTAATGAAACTATTGAGTTGTATTTTGAACTTAATAATCTCCATTTCTTTGATAAAGATTCGGAAATCAGTATAATTTGAATTTCTACTATCAGTTTTAACTAACTAGTAGAACATTAATTCCCATCAATAAATCATATTATTCGAATTTTCCTTATCTTTGCATAATTAATTTTGGAGGTGGCATGGATAAAATCCCTGGCTTTAAAGCGTATGATATCAGAGGTAAGGTCCCATCTGAGTTGAACGTTGATTTAGCTTATAAAATTGGACGAGCTATTGTAAAATATCTCAATGCTAAATTAATAGTAATTGGCCACGACGTACGCCCTTCATCTCCTGAATTGTCCGATGCCCTTGCAAAAGGAATTACAGAGGCGGGATGTGACGTTATCGATATAGGATTATGTGGCACAGAAATGATCTATTTTGCAACTCCTCATTTTAATGCCGATGGCGGAGTTATGATAACTGCAAGTCACAATCCACCCGAATATAATGGCCTTAAATTTGTTAAAGAAGGTTCTAAACCCCTTGGATACGAATCAGGTCTAAACGAAGTTGAAAAGATGATACTTAATAATGATTTAGGCGAGATTGCAAAGTTTAAAGGCACCATACAAAAGAAAGATATAATGGATGAGTTTATTAATCATTTAAATAAATTCTACAATCCTGAAAAAATTTCTCCTTTCAAAGTTGTTGTAAATGCTGGAAACGGTTGTGTCGGACCGGCACTCGATAAACTCGAAAAGTTTCTTCCAATTAAAATGGTAAAGGTTTTTCACGAACCCGATTCACGATTTCCCAATGGAGTACCAAATCCATTATTACCAGAAAATCGCCAACCAACTATCGATGCTATTAAAGAGAGTGGTGCCGATTTAGGCGTTGCATGGGACGGCGACTACGACCGCTGCTTTTTCTTCGACGAACATGGTAATTTTATCGAAGGCTATTATATTGTAGCATTGCTGGCCAAATCAATCTTACGAAATCATCCTGGCGAGAAAATTGTTTACGATCCACGCCTTACATGGAACACTATCGATACCGTTGCTAAAGCTGGTGGGATTCCAGTCGTTTCGAAAAGCGGGCACGCTTTTATTAAACAAAAAATGAGAGAGGTTAATGCAATCTACGGCGGCGAAATGTCGGCTCATCACTACTTTAGGGAAAATTCCTACTCCGATAGCGGACTAATCCCGTTTTTATTGGTACTTCAACTTCTTTCAGAAGAAAATACCAAGTTATCAGAGCTCGTAGGCGAAATGATTAAGGCTTATCCATGCTCAGGTGAAATAAATTCCAAAATCGCAGATCCCACAGGCAAATTAGCTGCTATTAAAGAAAAATATAGCGACGGAAAGATCGACGAGCTCGACGGTGTAAGTGTGGAATATCCCGATTGGCGTTTTAATGTTAGAATGAGTAATACGGAACCTTTACTTAGACTCAATGTGGAAGCCAGAGGCGATATTGAATTAATGCGCAAAAAAACAGAGGAATTGCTTAACTTTATCAGGGGTTAGAACATTTTCTATTATATATCGTCTAATAAGGACAATAAATAAGGGAGAATAATTATGAGCGACAAGGAAAAACCAATTGATGTGGATAAATTGCTTCAGAACAAACTCAAAGGAGTAAGCGTAAATACACTTGAAAATGCTATCGCAAAAGTTATAAGCGAGCTGGTTGGTGAAGATTATAAGTGTACCATCAGCGAAGTGAAATATACTCTTTTTAGTGGTGCCGATTTTCACGTCAAAGTGGAATTGACTTATAGCCCCAACGAATAAAAATCAATCGGATGCACGGATTTAATTGTAACCGTGCATCTTTTTTTCCCTTATTATTCCAGATTTCTATACAAAAGTAAAAATAGTCTGCTTCAATCGATAGGAAAAACTACTTAGCAATCGAATCTGTTCTTCTGCATGTGGGAGAGATTTCTTTACATTGATTTTTTAAGGATGTCAATTGTCATATCTATTTCGTCGCTCGTATTGTAAAAATGAGGTGAAAACCGGATTAGCCCTTGTCTAAGCGAACAGTGGATCTGATGTCTCGCAAGTTCTTCGAATATTTTTTCAGGATTGTCGACGATTATTGTGACTATACCAGCTCGGTTCCTTTCAGGAATATTTTTTAACATTGGCTCGAAGCCCGCTTCGGATAACTGTTCGATAAAATAGTTTGTGTTAGCGAGAATTCTTCTTTCGATGTTTGCGATTCCAAGTTGTGTAAAAATGTCGAGCATCGTATCGAATAATGCCACGCCAAGCGTATTGAGTGTGCCGTTTTGAAAACGGTCGGCATCTTTTTTTAGAATAAGGTTATAGTCCAATAAATTCCAGGCATCTTCAACCGAAGTCCAGCCTACGAATTTCTGATCAATTCTCTCTTGTAATTCTTCTGAAATAAAAAAATAGGCCAGACCTTCCATAGACATCAACCACTTCTGAGTGCCGCCAGTAAGAAAATCTACATTGAACTTTTGTACGTCAGTATCAATTGCTCCGACGCCCTGAATTGCATCTACGCAAAAAATAATTCCTTTATTACGACACAGTTTCCCGATTTCATCAATATTTGCTCTGTAACCGCTAAGAAATTGAACCGAGCTGATCGAAATTAATTTCGTTTTCGCGGTAATTGCTTGTTCGATGTCTTCGATGTCGACTATACCATTCCTGTTTTTAACAATTGTTAATTCAACGCCGTGCTTCTTAAGATTTAAGAAAGGATATACATTCGACGGGAATTCAAGATCGTTAAGAATTATTTGGTCGCCCGTTTTCCATGTTAATCCCTGTGCAAGAATATTGATACTATTGGAAACATTATCTGTCCATGCAATTCTGTTGCTTTTCGTGTTAAGGAGTTGCGCGAGTTTGGCTTTTGCAGAGGCGTTCCATTTCAAAAAAAATTTAAAGTTCTCGATTTTTTCACCGCTCCTCTGACGTGAATACAATTCCAATCTATCGAGCAAAGGCTTTGACCACGGGCCGAGAGCAGCATGATTGAAATAGATTTGTCCCGTTTTTATATGTGGGAAGAGATTTCTGATTTCATTTATTTCCATAATTTTTTCCGTACTATTTAAAAATTTTCGTTTTCAATTCGATAATAAATCAGAGATTCGGGAATTGAAAAGTGAACAAGTTATTAGAATTAGCCGTAGCATTTTACGGAGTTTTGATACCGAAGAGATATAAGGAGAAGTTCTGTAGATTGGTGATTGAATATCTCGACGAACGTTACTCCGTTGAAACTGCAATCGGAATGGCCTTGAGAAAATTGAAACTGAATTGAAATAAAGGGCTAGTTGACCCATAGTTATTGAAAGCCCCGCAGTGCGGGGCTGATTGTATTAATTTTTGTTTTTATCTAAAATTTCTTCTATCATGTCGATTACTTTGTTCATCTTTGCCATTGTAAGATCGAATGCTTCAGAAGAAAGTGGATCGATACCTGCCTTTCTTATCAAATCAATTGGATATTCCGAGCTACCACCTTTCAATATATGGTAAAATTTATCTACTGCGGGCTGCCCTTCTTTAACAATTTTCTCGGCAAAAGCTGTGGCATAAATTAAAGATGTAGAATATTGATAAACATAATATGTGTAATGTACAAAATGGGGAATGTATGCCCATTCGTAAGCAACATAAGGGTCAACAATGCAAATTCCTTTGTCGTTGCCGTAATACTTTTTTACAATGTTATAATAAATTTCGCTCAAATCGTCGCCTGTGAGAGGCGCGCCGTTTTCGATTCGTTTATGGATTTCCCATTCAAATTCGGCAAAGGAGGTCTGTCTGAATATTGTCGTTCTGAGCAAATCGAGATAAGAGCCCAAAAGATAAAGTTTCTCTTCGTCTGATTTAACATTATTTACCATATAATTATTGAGCAGAGTTTCGTTTATTGTCGAAGCAATCTCTGCGACGAATATCGAATACTGAGAGTTTACAAATGGTTGATGTTTATTTGAGAAATAGCTGTGCATTGTATGACCCAGTTCGTGAGCCAGTGTCGATACAGATTCATAATCATCTGTCCAGTTCATAAGTATGTAAGGGTGATAATCGTATGCAGCACCAGATGAATAAGCACCACTTCGTTTTCCTTTATTCGGAATGAAATCGATCCATCTTTCTTTAAATGCTTTTTCTACCGTCCCGACGTATTCTTTGCCCATAGGTCTGAAAACGTCGAGCAACAATTTTTGGCCTTCTTCTACGGTGAATTTAAACTCAACTGATTTTACAAGAGGAGTGTAGAGATCATAATAATGAAGAGTGTCGACTCCAAGCATTCTTTTTTTTAATTTAAGAAAACGATGGAGTGTTGGTAGATTTTTATGAATCTGTTCAATTAAGTTTTCATAAACAGAAACTGGGATATTATTAACATTGAGAGAACTCTCCAGGACAGAATTATATTTTCTGTTTTTTGCATAGAAATAATCGGCTTTTAGCTTACCGACCAGATTTGCGCCGATGGTGTTGCGGAATTTTTTATAGTTTTCGAATGTCGATTGCATTACCAATTGACGGTCAGCTCGGTTTTCGACACCTCGATATTTAGTATAGTTTGCTGAGGTCAATTCAACTTCCTCGCCAGTGGAAAGTTTTATGATGGCATTCGGTTTTTCAGCATTGTCGAATATGCTGTAGACTTCGCCTGGGGTTGAAGTAATTAAACCGGCACTTGCCAGAATAGCCTCTTCATTTTCGGAGAGAGTATGATCTTCGAGACGAAGTATATCCAGTAGATAGAATTTGAATTCATCCAGTTCCTTTTTTTCATCAAGGAAGCGCTCGATTTTTTCCCGTCCCACTTTCAAAATTTCCGGATTTATGAATGAAGTGACTTCAGAGAATTTAGTGCCGAGCGTAGTTGCTTTTTGATTAAGTGCCTGGTTTGAACTTATTCTAAGGTCTTCGTCTGCAAGCCTGAAGGCGTAATCGGAAAGTTTGTAATAATCCTTCAGCAGATTAAAATAAGTTTTTAACGCATTGTATAAAACATCGGCGTTTTTTCCAAGCATCCCTTTGTACTGTGAAAATTTTTCAATCTCCTTCTCGAGCCGATCGTGTTCCATAGTCCACTCTTCGGCGCTTTTGTAAAGTATGGAATTATCCCATTTGTATTTATCAGGCACTTCGTTTCTTTCGAGCACCTGCGATTTACCACTTTGGAACATAGCAAAGACCATAAATAATGTTAGAAAAAATTTGGGTTGCATAATAGTAATCCTTGATTAATTTTTCAAAACTATTCTCCTTTACGTGCTCTGAGAGCATCCCAGGTCATATAAATACTAATTAATAAAAACATAATAATAGCGAGTAGTTCAGCTGAATGCGATTCCTGCCAGTTATGATTGACCCAGTTATAACCGACATATCTGAGTATTGCGCTCAAGACTCCGAAAAGTGCACCGCCTGCAATGAAGCCGGATGCAATTAAAGTTCCTCTTTCGCGACGTGAGCTGTTTAAATTTTCGTCTTTACTGCGAGTCGATACGAAATGAGCAATCAAGCCTCCTGCGAGTAATGGTGTGTTCAATTCGAGAGGAATATACATTCCGAGAGCAAAAGGAAGTGCTGGAATTTTTATCATTGTAAGGATTAGTGCCAGAAATGCGCCTGCAAGATAAAGAAGCCAGGGTGCAGGCTGATTGGACATCAAAGGTTTGATAACGGCAGCCATTGCATTTGCCTGCGGTGCTACAAGAGCATTTTCTCCAGTAAATCCGTATGTTTCATTTAATACCATTATTATCCATGCTACTGTAGCTGCAGAAAATACGGTACCAACAAATTTCCATTTTTCCTGTTTGTAAGGCGTCGAACCAAGCCAGTAACCGATCTTAAGGTCTGTAATAAATGCTCCAGCTTGTGAAAGCGCTGTACAAACTACACCGCCTATTATTAGTGCAGATACCATTCCTGAAGTACCTGTAAGTCCAACCGATACAAGTACTACAGAAGAAAGGATCAATGTCATCAAGGTCATTCCTGAAACAGGATTGGTTCCAACAATTGCGATTGCAGTTGCCGCAACGGTTGTAAATAAGAAAGATATAATTAGCACAATTAAGAGACCAATAAGAGCATGTAAAAGATTGTTGACTATACCAAATAAAAAGAAAATAAAAATTAAAATTGCTGTAATAAATATACCGACGAAAATTATTTTCATCGGTAAATCTCTTTGTGTACGTTCTTTATTCTCATTTACTTTTTTGCCAAATAATTCCTGAAAACCGAGCGTGAAAGCTTTTTTAATAATTCCAGAGGAGCGGATTATTCCGATAAATCCTGCCATAGCAATACCGCCAATACCAATATGACGTACGTAACTTCTGAAAATTTGTTCAGCTGTCATATCTTTAATTAGAAAATTTATATTAACACCGATAGGCGTGGTAATATAATCTCCAAAGTATGCAATGATGGGAATGATAACGAACCATGAAAGGAAGGAACCGGCGGTAATCAACGAAGAATATTTAAGCCCGATTATGTATCCAAGTCCGAGAATAGCTGAACTCACATTCAATCTAAATTCGAGTTTAATTTTGTCGGCTATCGACTGACCGACAGGAATTACCTTTGTAGTAAAGATTTCGCGCCACCAACCGAAGGTTGCAACAACGAAATCGTAGATACCTCCGATTAAACCAGCAGTAACAAGTACTATTGCATGTTTGCCACCTTTTTCGCCGGCAACCAGAACCTCTGTTGTAGCAGTGGCTTCGGGAAATGGAAATTTGCCGTGCATTTCCGAAACAAAATATTTTCTGAAAGGAATAAGAAAAAGAATTCCAAGAAAGCCTCCCAGAGCCGATGCAAGAAATATTTTAAAAAATTCAGCTTCAAGGTTAAGAATATAGAGAGCTGGAATAGTAAAAATTGCACCAGCCACAATTGTACCGGACGTAGCACCTATCGATTGAATAATTACATTTTGTCCAAGAGCACCTTTCTTTTTCAATGTAGCTGAGAGACCAACAGCAAGGATTGCAATTGGTATTGCTGTTTCGAAAACTTGACCAATTTTTAATCCAAGATAAGCTGCTGCTGCAGTAAAAATTATTGCCATAATTATTCCGGTAATGACCGTGTAAGGTGTTACCTCCGGATATTCTTTATCCGCAAGCATAACCGGAATATATTTTTCGCCGGGTTGTAGCTCCCTGTAGGCGTTTGACGGGAGACCTTTTGTATTGTGAGTCTCGTTCATGCAACACTCCTATTTTGTTAGGATTTGTATTGTGTATCAAAAGTTATTGTTTAACTTGCTATAATCCAGTTCCGAGCCTAAAGTGCTGTGTGGTATGAGATAAACGATAAACATCAACAATGCAGCTCCAATGACCCATTTCTCCGATGCAGGTGATTTTTTCAATTTCAGAAAAGCAACAATCCAGCCGACCATTGCCACGAGAGTTTTATTATCCGTTAAATCGTAGCCAAAAGGTAAACCCGTCCAGAACTCTCCGAAAGCGTAATATTGCATTAGAGGTCCGAGTATAAAACCTCCGACAAACAAAAGGAGTATTGTGGCGAGCGTGTAATATTTCAAATTGCCATTTTTGACAAATGCTTCCAATCCCGTTCGCACACCAAATAACATCGCTAAAAACATAATTATTATATGTGGAATAAGAATGATTGAGGGAACATCACCTTTAAAACGAATCACTATTGTTTTGTCGGGTGGAAGATAAATGGTATTCCCATTATTGCGAAGTAGGATATAATATTCGAGTTTGCCTGCGGGAGGTTGCTTGGGCAAGGAAGCTGTCAAGATTGAGTCGCCACTCATTTCAATCTTATAGTATTCTTTGTCGAATTTGTACCTCCGCCAGAAAACCATCCCTTTAATCTTAGCTCCTTTTGTATCGATTGAAATTTGATAATCATTTTCTGAACTGTGGCTTCTGAGTAATTTGTATTCAATTATTCTGTTCGCAAACTCAATTTGGTTTTTGTAAGGATAGGTTGGCCCGGTCATTCGTTGATAAACTGCAGATGATAATGTTATCAAAAAAGCAATAATCCAGAAAAGTAATTTCTTTGATTTTGTCATATCTGTTTTTTTAATAATAAACGCAACTTATGAAATCTATCAGATTTAACCAAAGAAAGAGGTTCGATACAAAGTTATTTACGAGCCAGGCATTTATTATTCTTGTTGTTGTACCTCTTAAAATATTTACACCATACGGCCAATTCTTTTCTGCAGGCACCGATTGCCTCCGGATTTGTAAAATCGGCATACTTACACGTGTAATCGCAAAATAAGGGGAAATCGTGTAACTCTGCATTATTTTTCTTTTTTGCCATAGTATCTTCTGTTTATTAAATGAATTATAATAAAGTTTGTTATTTTTGAATAGAATAATAAATGGAAAAATAACGAATGTTCAATAGAAATCAATTTTTAAAAGATTCTTTGCAGGAAAGTGCCGAAACAAAATTAAATATAGAAAAAGAATGTGCAGAAGATATATTCAAAGCAGTCGATTTGATTAAAGAAGCGTATCTCTCCGGTAAGAAAGTATTGTTATGCGGTAACGGGGGCAGTGCTGCCGACAGCCAGCATATTGCAACTGAATTAATGGTAAGACTTAGTCACCATATCGAAAGACCTGCATTGCCGGCAATTGCTTTAACTACCGATTCTTCTAATTTAACTGCGGGTGGTAACGATATTGGATTTGAAAACATTTTTGCACGAAATGTCGAAGGACTTGGCAACCAAGGAGATATTCTAATAGCAATTTCGACGAGTGGCAATTCGGTCAATGTTATAAAAGCTGTAGAAAAAGGGAAAGAAAAAGGCTTGAAGTCGATCGGAATGCTCGGTGGTAACGGAGGTAAATTGTATTCGATGGTTGACGTAGCAATAGTTGTTCCATCAAAAAATGTACAAAGAATCCAGGAAGGACATATAACAATCGCACACATAATCTGTGAGATAGTGGAAAATGAATTGTTTGGATAACAAGATTATTCGAGTGGTTCTCCCTGGTTAAAAAACTGTTCTCGAATAAGATTACCTTCTTCATCGTATGTAAATGCTTTGCCATTAATCAGATTATCTTTGTATGTAATAAAGTCTGCAAGCTTACCATTGGGATGATAATATTTTGAAATTCCTTGTCGCAAACCATTCTGGAAAAATTCTTCGGCTTTGATATTCCCGTTTTTATAGAAAGTTTTTACGTAGCCGGAAAGTTTGTCGTTTTTATAAAACATAATGCTTTTTACTTTGCCGCTTGGATAAAATGTTTTAGCCTCGCCTTCCCGCATGCCATTCACATAATTAATCTCAGCAATTTTAATTCCGTCTTCGTTAAAAAGTGTTGCCAGGCCGTTTTTCATTCCAAAGTTAAATTTTGCTATCTCTTTCAATATTCCGCCGTCATAATAGAAACGTGCTTCGCCTTCTGCTTGACCATTATTATAATGGATTTCTTCTTTGACGAACCCAGTATCGTAATAACGAACAATATTACCGTCAAGTTTGCCTTCTTTGAAGTGCAGGGTAGCCCTTAAAGTACCATTATCATAATAATCTGAAAAGCTCTCTTCAACTTTGTCGAATTTCCCACCTACGTCATATCTTTCACGTTTTACTATCTGACCATTGACATAAGTGTCGATAACTTTTATAGAACCGTCTGGATAATAAAAATATGAGTTGCCGTCGAGTAGGTCGTTTTTGTAGTTAGCCTCGAGAGCAACCACGCCGAAGTCGTAATAAACCCGGCTTATTCCCTCGAGCTTGTCGTCTACATAATTTCTTTCGACTTCGAGTTGACCATTTTCATAAAATATTTTTGAAACGCCGTTTAATTTTCCATTTCGGTAACTCCAGATGCCCTGAATGGCTCCGCTCTTGTAATAAGTTTTACTGAATCCTTCTAATTTATCGTTTACATAATTTGGCTCTGCCCATAGTTCGCCTGATTCGTAGTACCATCTGGATACACCTTCAAGTTTGCCATTAACATAATTCCATTCCATACTCTTTGTGCCGTCTTCGAAATACCAGACAGAAATCCCTTCTTCGAGGCCGTTTTTGAAATTCCACTCTTTCCATAGTTGACCGTTTTCATAATATTCACGGTAAATGCCCTCTTTTTTCCCGTCGACATAATAACCTTCGGATTTAACCTGTCCGTTTTTATAATATTCTTTTCTAAGTTCCGGTTTCGATTGAGCTAATAATATTATCGGAAGAATGAGGAAGAATATTATTTTTATTAACTTATATTTCATTATCATAGTTAAATTTATCGGGACAAATATAAAGCTAATAAAATCAAATGGGTATTCGATATGCACAAATTCAAACAGACAATTCGCTTTTATGACTCTGACCCAGCCGGAGTTTTATTCTACGGGAATCTGCACAGATATTTGCATGCCGCATACGAGGATTTTTTAGTGAGCAACGAACTGAAGAAATATTTTACAGGTAATGAAATTCTTCTACCTGTAATTCATTCAGAAGCAGATTTTTATAAGCCTTTAATACCGTTTGATGCCGTAACGATTAATGTAACGGTAACGAAATTAAGGGATTCTTCTTATGAAATTAGTTATGAAGTTTTTAATGAGAAGGAAGAACTTGTAGCGACAGGACGTACAGTTCACATTGCCGTCGACACGAATTTTAAAAAAATGAAAATTCCAGATGACCTTAGAAAAGTGCTGAAGTTACATTTGATTCAATAGTTTTAATAATTTTTTCAAATTTATTTTTCCCATTTCATTGCGGGGAATTTCGGAGAGGAAATAAAATTTCTTGGGGATTTTAAAAGACGAAAGGAACGTTCTTAAATCGTCTTTAATTTTTGTTTCATTAATTTCAAAATTTTTTTTAATAACGACAACGGCTGAAATTCGTTTGCCCCATTTTTGATCACTTTCTGCAAATACATACGCATCTTTGATATATTCGAGTGCTAAGAGTGCAGTTAAAACTTCTCGTGAGCTTACGTTTTCGCCGCCTGTGATTATTATATCATCGCGACGTGCTTCAACGTAAAGAAATCCGTCTTTGTCAATAAATCCCCAATCGCCAGTACGGAAATATTTTCCAGTACGATAAATTTCCTCAGGGTATTTCGTGCCAATAAAATTAGAAAGTGAATTAACGTAAATTTCTCCAGACTCACCAGCTGGTAACTCTTTATCGCCTTGCATTATTACAATTTCGCAGCCGGGCATTGGCTTACCGGATGAAGCGATTTTATCTCTATGTTTTCTGATTTCCAGTGCTGTAACCATTGAGCATGTTTCGGTGGACCCATAAACCTTCACGGTGTTCCAGCCTGCGTCGAGAGCTCTGCTTAGTAATTCAAATTCGGCAGGCGCACCACCGAGAAAAATTGTTTTGGCAACCGGTCGGAAATTTTCGTCAATTAGAATTTTCAATTGAGTTGGTACCAGCGATAAAAAATCGAAACTCTCTTCCTTCAGTATTTTTTTCACCGATTCAAAAGAAGGATCCTGAAGCAACTTAATTTTGTGACGCAAAATAAGTGACCGGCAGAAAATCATAAATCCACCGATGTGATAAAAAGGTAACGAAGCCAACCAGCGGGATTCTTCAGCTGGATCGAAAAACTCTGAAAAAGATAGAACACTTTTGTAAATAGTGTCGAACGTATGGACAATCCCTTTCGGCATTCCACTGCTTCCCGAAGTCAACATAATAACAGCAACTCGAGATGAATTGAACTGATGTGCTATCGATTCTTCGCCTGCATTATTGAGAAACAAAGACTCTACTTCGATTGAAGGAATATCAATTTCCAACAGTTCAACATTGCTATCGTGCAATAATATGTCGGGTTTTATCTTCTTTAATAACTCATTCAATTCATTTGGAGTAAGCCGGTAATTAAGTGGAATTACTGCAGCACCCGAAAGCCACAGTGCATTCACAATTATAAAAAAATTAAATTGGTTTTTTATTAACAATCCAACCGTAGAATCCGATTTAATACCACAGGTTTGTAAAGACCGAAGAATTTTTGTAACCGTCTCATAAATTTCTGTATATGTATAGTTCCGGTCTTCATATTCTACTGCAACAGATGATGGAAAATTTTGAACTGCAGATAAAAGCCAGTGATTGTTATTTTCAATCAATATAATTCTTCCAGTTAGTTTCTATTGATCTAAATACTTCTTCAAAATTTTTATCAAGAGCTGAAAAATCAAATTCAATTTTACCTTTTTTAATTGGGAACGGATCGTAGAACGATGTTTCGAGCATATCATAAACATCAAGGCCATGCACTGATTCGGGCATCGTAAAAGAGGCAATAAATGTCAAAACGGATTTGCCCAGAGTTGTTTCAAAAGCCGACGAGATTACGGTTTGTTTATTTAGCTTTCGTGCATAATTAATTAAGTCGATAGTTTTAAAGATGCCGAAACGGATAGACGGTTTAACGACAATATGTTTGATGTCGTAATTCTGTAAAATGTCTAATGTTTCGTTAAAGTCGGGCAAAGTTTGGTCGAGTGCTATGTGCACTTTACTATTGTTTGCTAATTTTAAGTTGTCATCTAAACTGCACGTAGGATCTTCGATATATTCGATATTAAATTTTTCTAATGAAGGCAGGCGGTCTAAAGCTGCATTGTAGTCCCATTTACCGTTGACATCGAGGCGCAGAATAATCTTCTCACCATAAAGAGAGCTTATGCTTTTTAATAATTTCAAATCGTCATTAAAATTGTCTCTGCCTGCTTTGATTTTAATTACGGAGTAATCTGCGTTTACTTTTGTGGCAATTTTTTTCAGTGCAGCGTCAATATCGGTTAAATCGATAATGGCATTCACGTTAAGAGTGCGTAATTCTGTTAATGGCCTATAATAAAGATTCTTTTTCTTTAGAAGATAAAATAGCAGCGCTTGCTCTAATCCGAAACGAAGCGAATCTTCAATTTTCATTGTTTTTATATATTCGATACAATCTGCAGGATTTTCGGGCAGATCGCTAAGCAATGAGACTAATTCATTAATAATATTCTGCGGATTGGAATCAGAAGCTAAATTTACTTCTCCATAAGGGAAATAATGTTTGTCAATTTCGAATTTAATTATAAGAAATTCTTTTTGATTGAAGTTGGTAGTGGCATTTGAAAAAGTGTTTTTAAACTTGAGGGTAAATTTAAAATATTTATCGATGCCAATTTTCATAACAGTATACCAGCCGCAAATAGTATTCCGTAAATTGCAGAGAGTTTTGCGGTAAGTTCAAGAGTACGATTTAGTTCTTTTCCCTTTAACGTGAATATCATCCTGATTAATTTAATTGACAAGGGCAGGCTTAACAGAGGTAAAAATACTGTAAGAGTATTTTTATAAGTAAAGTATACAACAAACAAGACTGTATACGATAGAATCATAAAGAAGATGTATTGATATCGAGTAAATTTTTCGCCCATTAATACGGCCAATGTATTTTTGCCATTCAATCGGTCTTCTTCTCTATCGCGGTAATTATTTACTACAAGAATGTTGGTAATTAATGCTCCAACAGGGACAGAAGCCCAGAAAGCAAGTGGGGAAATCCGACCTGTTTGGACATAATATGTTCCTGTAGTTCCGATGAAACCAAAAAACAGAAACACTGCTATATCGCCCAAACCATTATAAGCAAGGGGGAGTGGTCCAGCAGTATAAGCGATTCCAGCTATTATGGAAATAATTCCAATAACCAGAATTAACCAGCCTCCGAGATATACAAGATATAATCCCATAATAAAACTGAGTCCAAATGTAAATGCAACAGCGAGTTTCATCTCTTTGACGGAAATTAATCCAGATGCTACCGCTCTTTGTGGACCTGTTCTTTCTTTTTTATCGGTGCCATGTAAATAATCGTAAAGGTCGTTTGCGAAGTTGGTACCTATTTGAATCAAGATTGAACATAAAAGGGCAAAAAGAGCTGCCACAGGATTAAACATGCCGTCGTAAACGGCTATTGAGGTACCTACAATAACGGGTACTACAGCAGCCGGTAAAGTTTTCGGTCTACTGGCAAGTATCCACGCATCGATTTTGGAAATAGTAGTGGAATTGCTCATAGTTATGGTACCCGCGGAAATTTTGAAAAATCGGGTTTTCTTTTTTCATTGTATGCATTCTTGCCTTCTTGCGCTTCGTCAGTCATATAATAGAGCAGAGTGGCATTGCCGGCCAGTTCTTGAATACCAGCCTGACCATCTAATTCTGCATTGAATGCCGATTTTAGAAGTCTAATTGCCAGCGGACTTTTTTCGAGTATTTCTTTCGCCCATTTAACACCTTCCTCTTCGAGTTGATCGACGGGAACAACTTTGTTTACCAATCCCATTTCGTATGCTTCCTGAGCGTTGTATTGACGGCAGAGATACCAGATTTCGCGTGCTTTTTTCTGACCAACAATTCTGGCAAGATAACTGGCTCCAAATCCACCGTCGAAACTTCCCACTTTCGGACCGGTTTGACCAAAAATTGCATTGTCAGCTGCAATTGTAAGGTCGCAAACTACGTGAAGCACGTGACCTCCTCCAATTGCATATCCAGCAACCAGCGCAATTACAGGTTTAGGAATGCTCCTGATTTGTTTTTGAACATCGAGAATATTCAAACGTGGAACACCGTCTTTTCCAACGTAGCCCTTATCGCCACGTACCGATTGATCGCCTCCAGAACAAAAAGCATACTTACCATCTTTTGCTGGACCTTTGCCTGTCAAAAGAATCACTCCAATTGAAGAATCCTCTCGAGCATCATTAAATGCATCGTATAATTCTTTTGTGGTTTCAGGGCGGAATGCATTTCTTTTTTCAGGACGGTTAATCGTAATTTTGGCAATGCCATCCATCTTTTCGTAAATAATATCCTGATAATCTTTGGCTTTTATCCAGTTAAACTTCATGATATTTTTCCGTCGATAATTTTTGATAAATATGTGTTGAGTAAATTTACAAAATCTTCAGGCTTTTCTAAATGTACGTTGTGACCTGCACCTTCCACTGTTTTGTGTATCGAGTTTCGAATCATTTTATTCATTCTTAATGAGATTTCCGTATACTTATAATCTAAACTTCCACTGATTAAAAGCACAGGGAAATTAATGTCTTTAAGTTTAGACCAGTAACTTGGCATTAAACCATTACTGAATCCCATCAGTGAGTTAGATAAACCAATAACATTATTTTTTTTTCTTTCGTTCTTGATTTGTTCGAAGTTTTTAAGTTTTTTCAAATTTTCGAACAGTGGCTGGTCGAACCAAAACTCCAGGAAGGTATCGATACCATTACTTTTAATTTTTTCAGCAAGAAGAAAATCGTGCTCGACTCTATCTTTTTTCTCATTATAATCTTCAATTCCAGCTGACGAGCTTTCGAGAATAAGCGCAAGTAGATTGCCGGGATATTTCAAAGCATAGGAGAGTGCGGCTCTTCCTCCCATTGAATATCCGCAAAGAATAAAATGATCATAACCCAGATATTTCATCAGTACGTCGATATGTTTTACTATTGTGCTGCAAGTATAGAAATTCGGATCGTCGGGAGAATCTGACTTACCATGTCCTACCAGGTCGATAGCAATGGGAAAATAAGAGGGGTGCAATCTGTTCATCAGGAATTTCCAATCGTTCGAACTGCCTGTAAAACCGTGAATGAACAGGATGGGAATTCCAGAAGAATTTCTACCTTCACCTGTAATATAGTTAATATGGATGTTATCTATTTTCAGCCTCATCAATTAAGAAGTCGATTTTCTCTGCTATCTTTTGCCAGAATTTCGTCCTTAATATTTTTGAATCGCCGGCATCGCTTTTAACTTCGATTACAGTGAGACGGCGGTTTGTGTAGGAAGCTTTCAGATACTGGATAAACTTTGCTTTGGAACTTGCAGTAATAAATTTACCGCCATATGCTTCGACAAATTTACGAAAGTTTAGATTAAGAGGTGCAATAAAATTTTCTTTGCAGATTTTTTTATAACGTGAAATAGGAAGCGATTCAAAAATGCCTCCGCCATTGTTATTGATTAAAATAACTGTCAGTGGAATTCCGAACTTCATTGAATTGTGGAGTCCATTCATATCGTGATAAAAAGCCATATCGCCTGTGATCAATAAAGTAGGTGATTTTGAAACAGCAGAAATGCCGAGCGCCGTCGAAGTTATCCCGTCAATTCCACTTGCGCCACGATTGCAATGTAATGTTATTTTGTTATTTTGATTCGATGCAAAAAAATCACTGTCCCTTATTGGCAGACTATTTGAAACCATTACATCAAATTCACCTTTAAGATTTTCGAATACAGTGGCGGGTATTAATCCTTCAAAAGAAATTTTACTCTTTTTGAAGAACGATTTTTTTATCTCTTCAGCTTCTTTATTCAGCTTAATAATTTTATTGAACCATCGGTTGTCAGGATTGCCCTTTAAAGTTTCGAGCGCTTTGATACAAAAGTTATATGGTTGCATGTTCAGTATTGTTCTGGCAGTCAATGAAGGATCAAACCTATCGCCATAGCGATTAATTAGGATTTTTTTGGCCGATGAATCTCTGAAAAAATGAAGCACGATGTTTGAAGTGGGCGTACCTCCAAACTGCAAAATAATTTCAGGGTTGAAAAAGTTCCTGAATTTTTTTGAATGGAGCAGCGAAGTCAAATTTTCGATTATCGTATCTTTACGATGATTTCCAAATCGGTAACCCGAGGCTGCGTCGGCATAAATTGGATAACCGAGTTTTTTCGACAATCGTATTACTGCTTTTATAAATTTTGCATCGTAATTGTTGTAACCAAGCAAAATGAGTCCCCGACGATGGCTCTCAAGATTATCGATTATACTGTTGAATTTAACAATGTCGTTTATTTGGGGTTTTAACTCAGGAAGCTTAATTGTAGATAATTTATCGAGCAAAGCGCTCTCTATTTTGTCCGTGTAAGAATCGGGTTCAAAAGGTTTGGCAAACGGGAAATTGATGTGCACAGGACCTCTATCGTAATAATAAGAAGTGTTGAACAGTTCATCCGCTGTATTTATTAATGATAACAAGCTCGCATATTTAACGTCAGGAAGTCCGGCATCCTTAAATAATCTTATGTGATTTCGAAATATGTTATCCTGATTGATTGTCTGGTTTGCACCTGAATTACGGAGTTCTGGAGGTCTGTCGGCAGTGCAAACAATTAAAGGAACACGCTGATAAAAAGCCTCGATTATAGCAGGGTAAATTTCGGCAACTGCCGTACCGGATGTAACTACAATAGCAGAAGGATAGCCAGTTTTTTTTGACATACCGAGTGCAAAAAAAGCTGCTGAACGTTCGTCCACTATCTGAAATGTTTTTATTTTTTTAGAATTTGTGAATGCCAGTGTTAATGGAGTGCTGCGAGAGCCCGGTGAGATTGTGGCATTCTTAACTCCCAATTTCTCAAGCCGCTTTACGAAAAGTTCACTCCAGAGAGTGTTTCGATTAACAGATATTTTCATGAATAAAATAAATTAAGTATAGGTTTTAATTTTAGTTCTGTTTCTTTAAACTCTTCCATGCTATCCGAACCAGCGACAATTCCGCATCCGGCAAAAAGATATAATTGATTATTTTTTATTAATCCGGAACGTATTGAAACTGTCAACTCTGCATTACCTTCAACGTCTTTCCAGCCTAAAATGCCGGCATAAAGTCCTCTATCAAACATTTCTGACTTTTCAATTAGTTCAAGAGCTCGTTCCCTTGGTAAACCACAAACCGCAGGTGTCGGAAAAAGAGACTTTATTAGTTCGTCAGCAGAAACTTCATTACTAATGACTGAAGTTACCGGTGTCCATAGGTGTTGAATGTTTTGTAACTTTTTTATTTTCGGTTTTTCCGGGTAATGAATTTCTGAGCTGAATTTATTTATTTTACCTAAAATATATGAAAGTACCGCATTATGCTCGTATAAATTTTTAGAATCGTTGAGTAATTGAAGGGCTATTGCTTCGTCTTCTTTTTCGTTTTTGCCACGCATGGCAGAACCAGCCAAAGCGTCAATTGATACTTTCTTCTCTCTTATCGAAATAAATTTTTCGGGCGAAGCTCCGAAAAAAATCGAATTGTTTCGACGCCATAAATATATATAACAGTCGGGATAACTTTCCTCCAAACTTGATATTATTTGAGATAGATCCGCTTCTTTTTTAAATGGCTTTACAAGATATCTTGCCAGTACAACTTTATCTATATAACCTTTTTTTATTTGCTCGAGTGCTAAGCTGATTTGTCGATTCCACATGCTATAGTCGACATCTCCGCTGATAAAATTTGTAGATTCGTCGGCTGTCTTTTTATTTTTTGTCAGCTCATTCAATCTTTGGGATAAATAATTTATTGAGTCAATTTTTTTCTGAAGTGCACTGTTGAAGTTGCTTGTCAGGTAGAATTTGTTTTCAAATTTCATTAGAATAAATTCCGGCACAAACCATTCCTCTCTTTCAAAATTGTTCCACAAATTTGTTTTTTGAGGCAGTGGGAACATGGCTCCGCCGAAGAAGGTAGGTACTCGAATATCAAGATTGATTTCATGCCGTGAAATGAATTCTTTCCCTTCAATGAATAAATTTCCGAAGGCAAGGAAAGATTTTTTTTCAGCAAGAGTATTGAAGTAAAACCATGAGTTAATATCTTTTATTTTTTTAAATAAAGATTTGTAACTCTTTTCGTCTATTTCTTCTATATAGGAATAGACTATATTATTACTATACGAGCTTTTAGTGTTGTAAGAATTAATAAAGTGCAAAAAATTTTTATTGTTATATATCAAATTTATTTTTAATTTTCTCATAGAAAAATACTAAAAAAATACTAATTTAGTACCAAAGATAAAGATATATAAAAAGAAAAGAGAGGAATGACAATTTAACTTTTTTTTATCAATTAAATTTTATAAGTTATCATTCAGATGAAAGAAACTCATATTTTTTTCAGAGGGATGGGGACCTGGTTTTATCGATCGTAATAATTAAACTAAGGAGTAAATAATGTCATTAGAAAAAACGGAAGCAGCTTTGAAGCTGATTGAAAAACTGAGCCGTACTGCCGATAAAATTCGTAAGGTCCAGGCAAAATACGTATTCGAGAAAAATTTAACTGCGCCTCAATTTGCAGTTCTCGAAATACTGAGCCGAACCGGTCCGGTGCCATTGAAAAGAATCAGCGACGAAATGATGGTAACCGGTGCCAACATAACCTGCGTCGTCGATAATCTCGAAAAAGAAGGATTTGTACGGCGCATTCATTCTAAAGAGGACAGAAGGGTTATATTGGGCGAGCTTACACCTGAAGGCAGAAAAAAAGTCGAAAGTATTTTGCCTGAGTACACTGAAAAATTAGCCAATCTCACTTCGGGTCTAACTGAAAGCGAGCAAAAACAATTAAGCGCTCTTCTGGACAAATTATTGGTCTAAGCGATATACGATTGAAAGCCATTCGCCCATCGATTTTTTATCGATAGGACGAAATCCGATACTTTTATATCGATTATTGATATCATTCTCATCAGCATTAAGAAGACCGGAAAGTATGGCTAAGCCGGTCTTCTTAACTTTCTTTTTAATTTCGTCGGCTATATCGAGCAAAATATTTTTATTGATGTTGGCCAGTACTATATCGAAATGCCCTTCGTCGATATCAGTTATTTCTCCGAGCACAATTTTTACTTTATCTTCCACACCATTGAGTGCTCTATTTTCATTTCCGTTTAAATGACACCATTCATCGTTGTCAACTCCGATTGCACTTTCTGCTCCTAATTTAACGGCTGTTATGGCAAGTACACCTGTACCTGTTCCAACGTCAAGTACTTTTATGCCTGGTGAAATATACTTTTCTATCATTTCAATCATTAGTTTTGTCGTTTCGTGCTCGCCCGTACCAAAAGACATTTTGGGATCGATTGTTATTACTATTTGATCTTCACGCGCATTGTATTCTTTGAATGAAGGTTTAATAACTATTTTGTCGGTCACTTCTATTACCCTTACATTCTTTTCGTATTCCTCGTTCCAGTTCTTGTTTTCTAATTCGGTCTCAGATAAATCGTAACTTTCTATCAAGTTATTTTTTACAGACTCATCCAGAACTTTTTTAAAATCATCGATAGAAATTTGTGTCGAAGTATCGTAGTAAATTATTAATGAAGTTTCCGTTTCATTGATTCCTTCGATTGGAAGATTCCATAATAAACCGCTTAGCAATTCGTAATTACGAGGAATTGCAGTAAGTATGACTTGTTTATAATTTTTCATTCTCGTCCTGTCTTTTTTGATAATAATTCTATTATTTTTTCCTGAATATTAAAAGCTTCTTTTCTCCTGTTTGTGAAATTCTGGAAAAAAAGTGTAACCGCCAGTAGATGATTGTTGTTATCGCGTATAAAACCGCTCAGGTTGCTAATTCCGCTTAATGTTCCGGTCTTTCCTCTAAAACGGCGACGGAGGTCGGGTGTTGTCATCCTGTTTTTTATTGTCCCGTCGTAGCCGGCAATGGGAAGCATGTTGTATATCTTCACAAAAATGTCGGGCTCATCATTATATAAATATTGCCACAGTTTTGTGATAGTTTCGGCGTTAATCAAATTGTAAAACGACAATCCCG
Organism: Melioribacter sulfuriphilus; assembly: GCF_051488685.1. Classification (NCBI taxonomy): domain Bacteria; kingdom Pseudomonadati; phylum Ignavibacteriota; class Ignavibacteria; order Ignavibacteriales; family Melioribacteraceae; genus Melioribacter; species Melioribacter sulfuriphilus. Next base: position 81,261 of record NZ_JBPSEH010000003.1, on the reverse strand, counting down.
AACCATCTACAATTCTATATTGGTCTTTATCGATCCCGATTAAAGACATTAGACTGTCGATTAATGCAAGCCCTTTTTCGGTTGAGTAAGGTGGATTATAACAACACGAAGAAATTATTTTTAATATCGATTCGGCGCATAAATTGTCGCTTTCCTTGAGCATTTGAGTAAGTACCGTATCGATGTGCCTCTTTATTTCAAATGATCTTTCATCGCAGTTGTCATGCTTTTTAAAGTCGACATTGCCTTTAAAATTAATTCCCGCCTGGTGGAGAAGTTCCACAAAACGATTTAAAGAAAATTTGTTTGGATTATTGATGCTGATCTTAATAGTGTCGGAACTGAATTCAGAATTAATATGGCCATTCAATTTAATTACTATTGTATCGTTGTGTAAAAATCGCTGCGGCTCAATGCTATTTTTACATTCTTCAGCATATTTGAGATTGTCGATAATTTTGATATGGCGGGATTCCATAAGTGGACGTACAATTGTACCTCTCTCGTTTCTCTCTATTGCAATTGATATTGAATTGCCATTCAAATTAAACGCAGAAACATAAGGTGCAAAAGAATAAGGATCGTCGTCCCACATCCATCCTTTGCCCCATTTTGATGAATCGACTACCGTTATATCAGCAAAAATATTGCCTTGTATCGAATTGATGCCTCTGTTTTTCAGTTCGGCTATAAATGTCAATAAATCTCTATCTGTCAAAAGAGGATCGGCTGAGCATTTTATAAAAATGTCGCCATAATAAACTGAGTCATGAAAAACACCGTGTGTATGAAATTCGGTTGAAAATTCAAAGTCGCTGTTGAAAATAAGTGCAGCCGCCGCTGTAAATAGTTTTGTAATTGAAGCAGGTCTCAGAAGAAGTTTATTATTGACTTCGTATAAATTGACGTCCTCAGTCAAGTCATAGACTTCTACTGCGGCTATTGTATTATTAAAAAATGGACTGGCAAGAATTGAATCAAGTTGAGACGCTGTCTTATTTTCTAATTTCTGTGAATAGATGGAGGAACAGAAAAATGTTATTACTAATATTAATTTTATCTTCACTTTATCATCTAAAAATATTCTCTTTCCCTGAAATCGACTCCGAGTTCTTCGACGACAAATTTCTTAGCTCGTTCGGCGTCTACACCGTTGATGCCTACGATTGACATTACCACCCGTGAATATTTTTTAGCTTTGCGAGCAAAGTCGAGCATTTCTGCGTGCATTGAAGGATCGACTCGCATCAATTTTGCGTATTGCTCGGGGTCGACAGAGTTCAAACTTATCGATACTACGTCAATTAAATTTTCCAGTTCAGGAGTTATATCTCTTTTGTTGATGAAATTTCCGTGTCCGTCTGTATTTAGTCGTGTTTTACCGCCATTTTCTTTTACGTAACGTGCAATTTCTTTTACGACATCCCATCTAATTGTGGGCTCGCCGTAGCCGCAAAATACAACTTCCTTATATTGTTTTGGGTCGCCAATTTCTTTTATGTAGACGTGGGCTTCGGGTTCTTCCGATTTTTTCATTTTAAGATTATAGCCGTTAATCACCGCATCGCCCTTCCTGTCGCAAAAGATGCAGTCTGCGTTGCAACGGTTGGTTACATTAATGTAAAGTGAATTTCCTATTTTATACGTGAAACTAAGTTTCGGCTTCATTCCGATACCAAAAAGTTTAAATGCATTATAAGAAGTAGTCCTTGCGACGTCTTCAACTGTTAATTGATGAATTTCCGCAATCTTTTCGGCAATTAATCTTATATAAGAGGGTTCATTTCTTTTACCTCTGTGAGGTTCAGGTGTCATGAACGGCGAGTCGGTTTCAAGAAGCATATTTTCGACGGTAATCTTTTTCACGATATTTCTGAGTGTATTGGCTTTACTGAATGTTATATTCCCTGTAAAAGAAACGAAATGCCTCAGTTCTATTAATCTGCGGGCTTCTTCCAGACTCCCTGAATAACAATGGAACTGACCTTTGAGAGGAGTGTCTTTATATTTTTCGATAATCTTCATTAAATCTTCGGAAGCTTCGCGGTTGTGTACGATTATTGGAAGTTTCAGTTCGAGTGCTAATTCAATTTGAGCTTCGAAAGCTTTGATTTGTTTTTCTCTGGGAGAAAAATCGTAATAATAATCGAGACCAATTTCGCCAATTGCAACAACTTTTTTGTGTTTCGATAATTCTCTTAAGTTATCGACCAGTGAATCGTTCCATTCATTTGTATCGTGTGGATGGATACCGACAGCTGCATATATGAAGTCATATTTTTCTGCAAGATCGATTGCCTGAGCCGCCGATGCAAGGTCGGTTGCAGGTACAAGGATATAATCGACGCCAGCCTGTCGTGCTTTCTGGATTACATTTTCGAGGTCGTCATTAAAATTGGGATAGAATAAATGAGCATGTGTATCTATATACATTTTTATAACTTCCTATGGTTATACAATTTCACCAATGATTATACCGTTTTCACCTATCGATTTGAGCAATTCGAGAGCTTTATCTGTGTCGTTTTTATCCAGAATGGCAATTAAACCAATGCCTAAATTAAAAACGTGTCTCATTTCAGCATCGTCGATTTCTCCGATTTTCTGAATTAGTTTAAATATCGGTGGAACCTCCCACGCATTCCAATCAATTTTAATCGAAAGGTTTTCAGGAACAACTCTTTTTGTATTGCCTATTATTCCGCCGCCGGTAATGTGAGAAAAGGCGGCAATTGTCAGGTTTTCTTTTAATAGATTAATCGTTTTTAAGTACGACTTATGAATTTTCAGAAGTTCCTCGCCTAAAGTGCCTTCGAATTCGTCAAATTTATCTTCTGGTTTGTACTTGTCGAAGAGAACTTTACGAGCAAGCGAATATCCGTTTGTATGTAATCCTGTTGAAGGAAGTCCGATAAGTTGGTCTCCTTTTTTTACAGTTGAGCCGTCGATTATTTTTTCTTTCTCAACAATGCCTACGATAGTACCCGATAAGTCATATTCATCAGGAGAATAAAGTCCGGGCATTTCAGCGGTTTCACCTCCAATAAGAGCAACTCCATTTTCTTTGCATGCGACCGAAAATCCTTTAATAATTTGTTCGGCTTTTTCGGGCTCAAGTTTTCCGAATGCCAGATAATCCATAAAATATTGGGGTTCGGCGCCACAAACGGCGATGTCGTTGACGCAATGGTTTACCAGATCCTGCCCGATAGTATCATGCCGGTTCATTTTAAAAGCAATTTTAATTTTTGTACCTACGCCGTCAACGCTTGAAACGAGTACGGGATTTTTCCAGCGATTCAAATCAATTTGATAAAAAGCTCCGAAGTGTCCTATTCCACTCAATACGTTTTTGTTAAATGTTGATTTTGCATATCCTTTAATTTTTTCGACAGTCTTTTCGCCAGCTTCGATACTAACCCCGGCTTCTTTGTAATTAATTGCCACTTTGTCGATCCCCGATTATTTTTATTTGCAAATATAAGCATTAAAATTGGAAACTTTCCTCTGTCTCAGTTTGTAACACGCAACGCCTGATTGTAGTTTTTATCTAATAATGTATAATTCTATTAAATTTGGTATTTTTGCAGGTACGATCTTAAGTAGTATGGTAAAGTTATGTCAGACTATCAATTGAAGGATAGAGAAAAGGCAATACTGAGGTTTGTGATTCATCAATTTATTATGACTGCAAGTCCAGTCGGTTCGAGGAATATTTCTAAAAAGTACAATATCGGGCTTTCGCCGGCAACAATAAGGAATATTATGGCGGATCTCGAAGAATTAGGATACCTCGATCATCCCCACACTTCAGCTGGTCGTGTTCCGACTGACAAAGGATATCGTGTCTATGTCGATTCTTTGATGGAGCCGCCTTATCTTGATAGTAAAATTAAAGAGGTTATCGATACAAATCTAAGCGCTCGTTCTTCTTTTGAAACCGAGGATTTACTCACTATAACCTCGACCATATTGAGTAATCTTACAGACCAGCTTGCAATGGTTACCTATCCTAAAATTGAACAGGCAAAGCTCGAAAGAATTCAAATTGTCCGGTTGTCATCAACAAGAATTTTAGTCGTTGTAGCCATTGAGTCAGGCTTGATAAGAACCATAACACTTGAACTCGATGCTGAAATTGACGAAGAAAATATTGACGCAGTCGAATATTACCTGAACGAGCGGCTCGCGGGATTAAAATTTTCTGAAATCCGCGCAACTATCGCTGAAAGAATTAAGGATATTGAGGAAACGAAATATAAACCAATTGTCCGTGTTTTTCTCGATTCAGTAGATCGTATTTTTACGGATATTAGCAGCGATAAAGTGGTGGTTAAAGGAGCTCAGAATATCCTGAAGCAGCCCGAATTTGCTGACCATGAACAACTCCAGAGCGTTATTGAACTGATTGAAAATAAAGATATCATAATTCACGTGCTCGATAAAAAAAGACAATCCCATAAAGACGACCTGGTAATTACAATTGGTAAAGAAAATCAGGATGAAAAACTGAGCGAATACAGTATGATTACTAAGGAATATAAAATTGGCGACCTTGAAGGAACTGTTGGAATTATGGGTCCAAAGAGAATGAACTATTCGAAAATCATTGCTGCGGTGGTTTATGTAGCCAACCAATTAACCGAGGAGTTAACAAAACAGAGATGACTATGAAAAAGAAGACCGTCAAAAAAGAAACAGAAGAAGTTAAAATAAATCAAGAAAAGGAAATCAAAGAATCAGAACAAACTCAGACCACAACCGAGTCTCAAAATGAAGAAAACGAAAAGGAGAAAGACATTATTAAAGAATTAAATGAAAAATTAGAACAACTCGAAAAAGAAAATTCTGAATTAAAAGATACTCTTTTAAGAAAAGTAGCAGAATTCGAAAACTACAAAAGACGCACGGAACAAGATCAGCTCAATATAATTAAATATGCAGCAGAGCCGTTCATTAAAAGTATTCTAACTGTCTACGACGACCTGCAGCGCTCGCTGTCGCATATTAACGATATTAATAATTATGATGCGATGAAGAAGGGACTCGAGCTGGTATTCGAGAAATTTACAAAAACACTGGAAGCTCAAGGAGTAAAAAAAATAGATGCCAAAGGTCAACCTTTTGACTTCGAAATGCACGAAGCTTTGATGCAACAGCCTGTCGAAGGTTTGCCTCCTCACACAGTTGTCGACGTTGTTGAGCCAGGGTACATTTACAAAGATAAAGTAATTCGACATGCCAAAGTGATAGTAAGTGCTGATTCTCCTGAAAATCAAAATAACGAGGAAGGAAAATAATATGGCCAAAAGAGATTATTATGAAATATTGGGTGTGAGCAGGGACGCTTCAGAGGAAGAAATTAGAAAAGCATATCGCAAGCTGGCAATGCAATATCATCCCGACCGCAATCCTGGAGATAAAGATGCCGAAGAAAAATTCAAAGAAGCTGCCGAAGCTTATGAAGTTTTGAGTAATGCCGAAAAGAGAGCTAAGTATGACCGCTTCGGTCACAGCGGATTGAAAGGTGGTCAGGACTTTCACGGATTTGACAACGTCAGCGATATCTTCAGTCATTTCTCGGATATATTCGGAGGGGCATTTGGTGGTTCTTCAATATTTGATGACTTCTTTGGCGGCACGTCTACTAGAAGGACTCAAAGACGTTCTACAGGTACTCCAGGTTCCGATATTAAAATAAATCTAAAACTAACACTCGAAGAGATAGCGAGAGGCACAACCAAGAAAATTAAACTCAAAAAGTATATGAAGTGTGACGCCTGCGGAGGCACAGGTGCTAAAGCTGGAACGGGATATAGAACTTGTAGCGTATGTAACGGCAGCGGAGAAATACGTCAAGTATCCAAATCGATCTTTGGACAGTTCGTAAATATAACCACGTGTAATAATTGCGGAGGCTCAGGAAAAGTTGTTGCAGAACCGTGCTCAAAATGCTCTGGCGAGGGAAGAATCTATGGAGAGACTACAATTAAAGTTAATGTGCCAGCCGGAGTGCATGATGGCAGTTATATGACTCTACGCGGTGAAGGAAATGTTGGAAAAAATGGTGGTCCTGCAGGCGATATTATAGTCGTTTTTCAGGAACAACCACATGAATTCTTTTCTCGAGAGGGCGACGACGTTATATACGAACTTACAATTAGTTTTCCCGAAGCTGTACTTGGAACGGAAGTGGAAGTGCCGACTTTAACGGGAAGAGCCAAACTTAAAATTGAACCCGGAATTCAACCCGGCAAATTTCTACGCATGAGAGAAAAAGGAATTCAGCACCTCAATAGCCATGGAGCAGGCGACCAGTTAGTACGCATCAATATACATGTCCCAAATAAAGTCAATGCAAGGGAAAAAGAACTCTTGAAAGAGTTGATGAATATGCCAAATATAAAAGTGGATAATTGACATTTGTATATTATTAAATTATAACTTAAATTAGTACTAAACTTTGGTTGAGGTGCGTAATAGGGCTAATTTACAATTTCACGCGTAAACTCGGGTTTACTCAGTCAGAAATCCGGGTTATCTTTTATCTAATTTTCTTTCTGATTATCGGGGGCGTATTCAATTATTACCTCAGAACACACGGCAATAAAGCCTTGCTCTATAATTATAAGCAAGACGACAGCTTATTTTTAAACAACATAGAGTTAGATGACCTGGTCAATGAATCAAAAATAATCGAAAATAGTGTTGATATTAAACAGGAACTTTTAGATTTTAGAAAGGCTAAAATTCGGGTTAATAAGAATAATACGGCAGAATCTGAGTTTGTCGCCGTAAATATTAACAATGCAGGTATTGACGAACTCATTAAGCTGCCAGGCATCGGACTTAAAACAGCCGAAGCCATAGTCCAATACAGAAACAAATACGGCAAATTTAATTCAATTGAAGATTTGCTGAAAGTAAAAGGTATTGGAATCTCAAAACTCGAGACGATAAAAGACAAAATTATTGTAAAAAAAGAAGATTTATCGGAGGAATAATGTCTTACAAGTCTGAACCATGGTACATCCATGCAATACTCTATGCAATTATAGCTGTTCTGGTCTTTGTATTAATAAAAGTAGCTTATCTCGATCCGAAGACAGTTCTTGAAAAGGAGCAATTCTTTAAACAAGAATCGCGCCTTAGAATGTCGAATCTGAGAGCCGCTGAAAGACTATGGCACAAAAAGTACAATCGTTACACCGATTCGATCGACAGTCTGATAGCTTTCCTGAAAAATGACCCTTCGGTTAAGAAAGCAATTGAAGGTGTCGATTCGATTACGGGAAAATCCACAAATCCATTTGTCAATTTAGCAGATGGAAATCTCGTCTGGGATTCAATAACGCATTCTCCAAAATCTGGTAAACCGTACCTGTTGCAGGTCGATACTTCCATCTCTGCCGATACTATAATTGATCGCAGAGGAAGAATTATTAATATCGATACTATTAGAGTCATTGGTCAAAGGTATTATATCGAATGCCCCGACGGATACGGTACAATTGGAGACCTCAGAAGCGACGCTCTGCAAAATACTGCTTCGTGGGAATAACTTGAGTATCGAGTCGTTGTGTTTCAAAATCATGTAGGCATAAATTTAACTGAATCAAAACTGCAGTTAGTTGAAATAAGCTATAAAAAAAATTCGTTCTTTCTGGAGAATATCGATCAAGCCATACTTGGAAAACCCTTTAAAGTTTATTCCGAAGACGAAAAAGACTGGCAAAAAAAAACACTCGATATTCTCCAGGATGCTTTTAATAAACTCTCCGTTAAAAAACGCATCAATTCCAAATATTCCTCTTTTACACTATCAAATTCTTACTTTACCATTTTCGAACTTCCCTACGAACCTTCGCTTACAAGAAAGGATCTATTGGAACAGCTCAAGTGGGAAATTTCCATTCTTTTCCCTGCCATTGATCCCGAAGAGTTTCTCATTCAATATATTGAAGTTGATAAATCAGAAATTCGCAAAGAAAATAAGTTGATTGTTTTTTTATTAAAGCGTAGTCTGACAAATTTAATTAAACAATTCTGCCTGCAAAACGGACTAACTCTAAAATATATTGATAATGCTCATCTATCGTCCCTTGCATTTTTTTATCTTTCAAAAAAAAAATTCATGGAAAAAATAACGTTCAGTTTTTATATCGAACAGGATTATTCCTCGTTTATGGCACTTGAAGGAGTTACCCCGTTTTATTTCGAAAAATATTATAACCAGAGTGATTTAATAGCCGCTATAGATAACACGGTAGATATGATGTCAAAATTCGGCGTTGACTACGACAAGGTCGATAATTTTGTCATTAGTGGTCAGAGTCTGACCGACGAATTCATCAATAAATTTGGCGAAAAATTTCCGAAGAAAATAATCAAAATCAATCCATTCGAATACTTCGAAACAACAGAACATGTGAAAAAAAATCCTCTCTATCTTTCACAGAGTAATTCATTTACAGCTGCAACTGGTATTGCAATAAGGATTGTTTGAAGATGAGAATAATATCCGGAAAATTCAAAGGCCGAACCATTAAATTTCCTAAATCGAAATTGGTAAGACCAACAACGGACAGAGTTAAAGAATCGATTTTTAATTACCTGAATAATCTTATTGATTTCGAAAATATTAAAGTGTGCGATATTTATGCAGGTTCTGGTTCGCTGGGACTCGAAGCCTTGAGCAGGGGTGCTGCAATTGCTCATTTTGTGGAAAAAGATTTTTTCGTCTCAAAAGTTCTCAAGGAAAACATTGAATCGCTCGGGATGGTGGATTGCACACAAGTATTCAGAATGGACGCTCTTCGGTTTTCGAGCCAGAGCTGGCACGAAGTTTACGATTTGATTTTAGCCGATCCCCCTTTCTTCAAGGACGATATTCACAAAGTTGTCAAAAAAATAATGACGAACCAATTTTTGTCCGATACTGGGATCATGATTGTTGAACGGTCAGTTCAAACATACGATAAAGATAAAGTGGAGTTTGCGTGCGAACCGATAAAAAAAGTAGGCGACAGCTTAATTTATCAGTTTACTTTTCGATGACTTACAATTTTTTGTTATAATTGAGTAATTGATTTTAGATTTGACGGATTAAATATGGCAAAAGTAATTTATCCTGGCACTTTCGACCCCGTTACAAATGGGCATATCGATATAGTTAAACGTGCTAGTGAATTATTTGACGAAGTAGTTGTAACGGTTGCAAACAATCCGATGAAAACAGCGCTCTTCTCAGTTGAAGAACGACTGGAGATGCTTCGGGAAAGTCTTAAAGATTTTAAAAACGTTGAGGTAGATTCTTTCAATGGGTTGGTTGTAGAGCACGCAAAAAATGTAGGCGCTATTGGAATCATAAGGGGGTTGCGAGCGGTGAGCGATTTTGAGTACGAATTTCAAATGGCGTTAATGAATCGCAAGCTTGCCGGCGAAATAACTACAATTTTGCTAATGCCGCATGATAAGTATACTTATCTGAATTCAACTATTGTACGTAATCTTGCTCAATTTCACGGGAATGTATCAGATTTCGTTCCTCCTATAGTCGAGAAAAAGTTAAAAGAAAAATTTGGTTATTAACTATCACATCTCTTTCTCGCCGTAAAGAAGTCTTCCTTCGACAAACAGTCCCGATTCGAGATGACGTTTCCGAATGTAAACAATGCCATCTTCATTGTGAGGCTCTCCATAGACAGTATGAACAGATTTCAAGCCTCCTAAATATTTTCGTGCATCGCACAGATAAACAAGGTCGCCCGGATGAGCTTCCATTTTGTGCATATCTCTTTGAGAAAAATTAATTATATCTTCATTATCATCAGTAATTAATTTCCAGTGTACAAAAACTTTTTCACCTTCGCGTTCGTTTAATTTCCTGCCTTTGAAATATTCTTTCGCCTTATGAATAGACCAGATTGTCAAGCCAGTTGTTTGAGCTTCGGGGTCGTATTTTACATAATGAGTTGTAATCAAAGCTACAAAGAACGACATAATTAGTGAGAGTGAAAAAAGAACTTCTACAGAGGCAAAATCGAGTCGTAATAACGTTACAAGAATGTCGGTAACAATCACAATGCTGCTGAATGCAACCATACCATAGATGATTAAATTATGTTGCTTGTTTTTATAAATTCTCGTCGATAACTTTTTGAGTTGATGCTGAAACATAGTAACCAGAACGGCTAATGCGCCGCATACAATCAGATTGTAAAGTGCGCTCATATAAGTATAAGGATGTACAGGGTCAAATGGAGTGCCGTGAGCAATCGGTCGAATCAATTCATACGGAAAGCGATTGCCCAGCAGCATAAGTGAAATTCCTCCAATTACTGTAGTAACCAATCCTGCAGGGGTATATTTTTTCCAGAAAGCTCCTAAGAAAATGGCAATCATCAAAGGTGGTGTTAGAGTTGCATGGAAAAATGCGTGCGCCTGATAAATTGTAGGATATGAAACAAATGCATAGACGGCAAAAACACCCAGCAAGGTGAAAGCAACCGTCGATAGTCGTGCTATTAACATAGCCTTATTTTCTTCGAGATGTTGGTCTTTGTCGAGTTTCTTAAGCCATATTCTGATTGGCTTGTCTACATCATTTACGTAAATTGCCGAAGCGGCATTAACAAGTGTGCTTACCGTCGACATCAAAGCTGCAGCTATTGCAGCTATTACAAATCCAAAAACTCCTGGTCCGGTCAATATATTTGCTACCAGAACAAAAATTGTGTCGGGATTTGTATCGGGGGGTAAAATGTTTGGATTCATTTCCGAAATTGCTTTTGCAACCCATCCGCCGCCACCAACTACAATGGCAGATATAGGCAGCATAAATAAAATGTTTGCAGCGGCTGCCTTTCTGCCTTCGTGTACATTTTTAGTAGCCATGAATCTCATTATAAGTCCCATATTCATAAACAGGAATCCAACTGAACCTGCAATTGCATCTTCCCAGAAGATTCCAACTGAATTAAATTCAGCTGGCGAGTTATAACCTGCAAAAGGAAGTTTCCAGCTTGTAGGCAATAAATTCCAGAAAGAATCCCATCCACCGACGTAAGAAACACCGAGGAAGAAAACCAACAGTCCGGCAAAAATCAGCATCATACCCTGAACCAGATCAGTAAAGATAACCGCCGTTTGCCCGCCAAAAGTAATATAGGCACCTGTAATAATCGCAGTAATCCAAATTAATCCCATTAAAGTAACATGAAAATTAATGCCTAATATCGACATCGATTCGGGCATCAAAGGTAATATTGCTTTTCCCATTGTAAGAAAACCAATTCCGACATAACCCGTTAAATAGAGTAGCTGTAGAATTGTAACCAGAAATCTCGCTGCAGGCGAAAATCTCCTTTCGAAATATTCCGGTATCGACCTAATTTTTGAATAGACAATTATTGGCAGCCACCCAAACATAAAGAGAGGCACGAAGAACCAATCGTTGATATAAGACATTGAAGAGGAAAAGCCGTATTTAAATCCCATTGCAGAATATTTAACAAAGCTGTGACTGCTAATACCTGTTGCAACAATTGACATGGCGATGAGCCACCAGCTGAAACGCCGTCCGCCAAAGAAAAAATCGTTTGTGTCTTTGTTGTATTTTGCGAAATAAGAGCCAAAAAGAAGCATTGTAATCATGTAAACGACCAGAACAATCCAGTCGGTCTGTGTTCCGATATTAGTCATGTTGTTCATAGTGATCTCATAAATATAGTGCGGCAATAATTAGAAAGGCATGAAGTAGCATAAAATAAAAGTATCCGAATATTAGAGCTTTCCACCAGAATCGATGTCGTTTTTGTCTCATATCAAGTGCTCTGGATTTCCGTATGACAATTAGGCCCATTAAAAAAAAGATTCCACCTCCTGCATAGAGGTAGATAAAAGGCAGCCAAGTATTTACAAAATCGATTTTCATATCAAAACCTTTTAAAATCGTCTTTCAAGTTAGAACGCTTTAAAATTAATCGCAAATTAATTTTGGATAATCCTTTCAAATTTTGAATTGCATCGAGACAATAAAAATGATTGCTTTTAAGTTGATGTGTATCTAAATTAAGCCTCTAAAATTAATTTTTTTCTTAAAACGGAGGTTGTCTTATATGGCTATGATGGCACGGATGAGGAGTTTAGCTCCGTGGTTCATCCTAATGGTTGGCGGTTTGTTTGTTCTTTTTATGGTTATTTCGGATTCACGTGTCCTTGAGTTTTTGGGACAGCAATCGCAAAATGTTGGTTCGATCAATGGAGAAAGTATTTCTTATCAGGAATTTTCCAACATGGTTGAAAGAGCCCGTCAAAACCAGGAACAAGCTACCGGTCAGTCAATAGATGAAAACCAGATGGATTTTTTCAGAGACCAGGTGTGGGATGCTCTGGTTACTCAGAAACTAATCGACGAAAAAATTAAAGAATTTGGGATCGTTGTCACGGATGATGAAGTCAGAGAGGCTTTACTGGGTCCTAATCCGCCCGCAGAACTGAGACAACAATTTACCGATACAACAGGAAATTTCAACAGGCAATTATACGAACAGGCTATGAGGGATCCGCGTAACAAAGAAATTGTCCTCTATTACGAAGATTTGATTAGAGAACAACTCAAACAACGTAAACTTCAGGATTATCTCTTTGCTTCCCTGATTGTAAGTGAACAGGAAATTAAAGACGCTTTCATTAAACAAAACATTAAAATGAAAGCTGATTATATACAATTAAATCCCAATCTAATTCCCGATAAAGATGTTAAGGTTACAGACCAGGAACTTAGAGATTATTACGAACAAAATAAGAAAGAATTCAAGGTGGAACCTGCAAGAAAAATTAAATATGTCCTATTCCGCAGAGTTCCCTCACGACAGGATTCGCTCGGCATTAAAAATAATCTCGAAGCTATAGTCGCTAAATTGAAAGGCGATACAGCTTCCTTTAAATCCTATGTGGATATCTACTCTGATCTACCTTACTCCAAAGATACAGTATCATTAACTTCTATTCCTGCTGAAGCTCAGAACCTGATTTATAACAGCAACGTTGGAGATATTATCGGTCCAGTGGCAACAAGTCAGGGATACATTGTTTATCGCATAGTAGAAAAAATAAACAGCAGTAATCCGACAGTAAGAGCATCGCACATTCTGGTTCGCTCGTCTTCTAATGATGCTGAAGATCTTAAAAAGGCAAATGAAATTTATAACCAGTTAATGAATGGCGCAGATTTTGCAAGTCTGGCTAAAGAAAAATCACAGGATCCTGGAAGCGCATTTAGAGGTGGTGACCTCGGATGGTTTGGTAAAGGACAAATGGTAAAAGAGTTCGAAGATGCGTGCTTCAAGGGTCAGGTTGGAGTGGTTCAAAAACCGATTAAAACCAATTACGGCTACCATATAATTAAAGTAACTGGAAAAACAAACACAGAGTATGTAATTGAAAAAATTGTCAATCGAATTCAGATGTCGGCCTCTTCGCTCGACGATTTGTATCAAAGCGCCTCAGATTTTTCATATATCGCAAAGGAAAACGGTTTCGAGTCGGAAGCAAAATTGATGAACTATAACGTTGTTGAAACACCCCCATTCTATGAAGGAAGTCAATTTATTCCAGGACTTGGTGGTAACAAGGCTCTTGTGAAGTGGGCATTCGAAAACAACGTCGGAGAAATTAGTGATGTTTACAAAGTGCCTGCAGGTTATGTAGTGGCAATGGTTTCCGATAAAATCAAAGCAGGGTTTAAAGAATTCGACGAGGTTAAAGATATTGTTCGCAATCGCGTCTTACGCGAAAAGAAATTCAATAAAGCAATTGCAATTGCCGAAAAAATACGCGCTCGATTGGGCGACAATGGCAACGCCGAAGTTGCAATGGAAGTGTGGGGTGGCGTGCGTATCGATACAACTGGCGAATTCACAGCAGCATCGATCATCCCGAATGTGGGACAGGAATACACATTCACCGAATATTGTCTTAAAGGCGATTTGAATAAATGGTCAAATCCAATTAAAGGGAGCAACGGTGTATATCTTATTAACCTTAGATACAGAACCAAATTTGTGCCCGAAACTTATCAACTCCAAAAAAATGGCCTGGCAATACAACTGCTTAACAGAAAGAAAAATACTTTACTGTCTCAGTGGATCCAGAAATTAAAGGACGAAGCTGACATAGTCGACAATCGTCATCTCTTCTTTAGATGATTTCAACGAGGGGCTTATGCCCCTCTTTTTTTATCCTTTCTATTTTTTCCTCAATGATTTATTTTTATTCTCAATGAAACGCTTGATAATCATATTAATAGCATTGGCTGTTCCCGTCGAGGCTCAAATTTCGGAAATTTCATTTACAGGTAATTATACTACTACATCGAAATTGTTTTTAAATCCCGAATTATCAGATACTGAGCTGCAGTCAGTTTATCATGAGTTGAACGATATCTACAGCTTTGGAGTAGAAATACGCTACAAAATATCTGAGTCAGTTGAGACAGCACTGGCATTCGAAATGCTTCGCAAAACAATCACAAGGGATGATTTCAATCTCAATGGAATTGCCATATCGATCGAAGAAGGATACAGTGTCTTTCCAGTTGATATAAGTATTTATTATCGACTTCCTTTTTCGTCGGATAAGTTCAATTTTTTTATTGGCGGAGGACTCGGAATTTATGCTGGAAAAATGATTCGCAATGTTTTGAATGTATCGACGAAAGATGCCAGATTCAACATCGACTTTGGAATTCAGGCTTCGCTGGGAATCGATTATTTTATAAACGATGTGATTGCTGTGAGGGGACATATTCTTTTCAGAGACCCTGAAATTAAATTGAAAAATAAATACAGCGACACATTTGTGAATTATGAAGGAAGGATTTATTTGCTTCCTGAAGAGTATACTACAAAAGTAAATGTAGACGGCATGACATTCGGTATCGGAATAGTTATAAACACTATTGCTTTAATGCCTTTCTGATTGATTAACTATTTCTCGTAAGTTGCTTATATTTCGAACAAGTAAAAAATGATAATTTGAAAGATGGTTATTTATCTTACAGGTTTCATGGCCAGCGGCAAAAGTACGATAGGTCCCATACTGGCGAATGTTATGGGTCTCGACTTTTTTGACCTCGACGATGAAATAGTTAAGCGGGAAGAAATGTCGATAGTCGATATATTCGAAAAAAAGGGTGAAATCTATTTCAGAAATGTCGAAACCCAGCTTTTGAAAGAAATATCGCAAAACGACAATGCTATTATATCGCTCGGAGGCGGGACAATTACTTATAATGAAAATCTAAAATTCATGAAGGAACACGGCTTAATAGTATATCTTAAAGTAGATATAGAAACTCTCTATAACAGATTGAAAAACAAAACGGATCGACCGCTGTTCAAAGATCTTGTATTGAATGATTATAGCAAGGAAGAATTTATAAAAAGAATAAATAAATTGTTTGACAAACGAAGTTATTATTATGAACAGGCTGATTTAACAATTGTTTGCGACTCGCGACCTGTTGGTCTTACAGTTGACAGAATTGCCCAACACATTCAAAGGAAAATAAATGAAAAAAATAAACATTGATGCCCCTTCCAGAAATTACGACGTTTATATCGGAGGCAGCGTTTTCACTAAATATTCTTCAAAAATTAATTCACTTGCCGAAAATAACGACTCGATCATTATAGTCGACTCGAAAGTATACGAACTTCACAAAGGAAAAATAGAACATCTACTGCACGGCGTTAATGGAAACTCAATTGTATATAAATTCAAAGCCGATGAAAAAAATAAGTCGTTTGAAAGTATGAAAAAAATTTTTGATTTAATGCTTCGAAAAAAAATGGGAAGGAATACTTTGCTAATAGCCATCGGCGGAGGCATAACGGGGGATCTGAGTGGTTTTGCAGCTTCGGTTTATGCAAGAGGAATTCGTTATATTCATATTCCAACGACTTTACTTGCTATGGTCGACAGTGCTATAGGCGGCAAAACAGGCATCAACTACGGTCATACAAAAAATATCATCGGCACGTTTTATCAACCCGAATCGGTATTTATAGAAACAGATTTTATTAAAACCCTTCCTCGAGAAGAAATCCTGTGCGGACTCGGCGAAGTAATTAAATACGGTTTACTTATTGGTGACGATTTTTTTAATTACGTGGCAAGAAATTATCACAGGGCTTTTGACTATAATGGAGCTTTTCTCAATAAGGTAATCTGTGAATCGGTTTTGTTCAAAGGAAGCACGGTTGAAAATGATGAAAAAGAAAAAAGCGGGTTGAGAAAAATCTTGAATCTTGGACACACTTTTGCACATGCAATCGAAGTCGAACAAGATCACAAAATTAAACACGGCATGGCTGTAATTGCTGGTATTGGATGTGCTTTGCATCTTTCGAATAAGATAGGGCTGATGAATGATGAATATCTGGAAAACTATCTTTCGTTGATAATCAAATTCAGAGACGAAATAAAATTAAAAAAATATAATTCTGAGGCAATCTATAATATTATGTTTCGTGACAAAAAAAATAAAAAAGGCACAATTAATTTTGTGTTAATCGAAAAAGCGGGCAAACTTGTAATTGATGCTGAAGCCGATAAAGCGGACGTACTCTACTCGATTAAAAACGGTCTTCAATACTTTGAAGCATAATTGTAAATGAAAAAAATTCTGTTATTGTTGTTAATTGTAGCAGGAATAATTCCTGCAGAATCGAAAAGAGAAACTCGCGCAGTATGGCTGGCAACAAACCATCGCCTCGACTGGCCTCCTCCTACGTATGACATCGATATCCAGAAAAATGCCTTGATTGAAATTTTCGATTCGATAAAGGCTAAAAAATTGAACACTGTCTACCTTCAAGTAAGAAGCAACGGTACGGTTATGTTCAATTCTTCTTACGACCCTCCGAGTCCATTTATTTCTCCGCAATTCGACGTGCTCTCGTTTGCAACGAAAGAAGCTCATAAAAGAGGACTCGAAATTCACGCATGGATTAATGCCGTTCAGGTTTTTGCTACTAATTCTTTGAGAATGGATTCAAACCATATTGCAGTTAGAAAACCAGAATGGATTTTAAAATATAAAGATGAAAATGGCACTTCGCTCTGGTTGGACATAGGACGTCCAGAGGTTAGAAATTACCTAAATAATCTGGTTATGGAATTAATCGAAAAATATGACGTTGACGGAGTTCAACTCGATTATATCAGGTATCCTGGTAACAACATTAACGACGACTCTTCTTATTACAATTATGGCAATAATAAAAATCGCAATGAATGGCGTAGAAATAACGTTACGGAGTTGATTGAACAGATTTATAAAAATATAAAATCGAAAAAGCCATACGTTAAAGTTGGTGCCACTCCGATTGGTATCTACAAGAATCTTGACGGAATGTATGGCTGGGAAGGATATTCACAGGTTTATCAGGATTCTCGCGAATGGCTGCGCCGAGGCATCCTCGATTATATTGCTCCTCAGATCTATTGGTCTTTTGAAGACCAAACTTCATTCGATAAAATTGCACGCGAGTGGGTCAATAACTCGTACGGGAAAGACGTTGTAGTCGGAATAGCAGCATATAAACCGGAAGTAAAAGCAGTGATAAATAAAATGGTCAATTTTTCCAGAGATATCGGCGCCGCCGGCATTGCATTCTTCAGGTACTCGAACATTAAGGAAATCCGCATTGAATCGTTTGCAAACATTTCCATTCCACAAAAAGTTAATGGGATGGATACTTTTAATAATTTTCAGCTATCAACTTTTACCGCTGAATATTCAAAAAAATCGAGCTCAATAGAATTGAGATGGCAAAATAATAATAGTGGTTCTGATATTAATTATTATGCAATTTATTGCCTGCCCGATTCAAGTTCACTTTTAAGTAACGATTATTTAATCGATCTTATTCCAGCTGAAAATAATTCTTACAGGCTGGAGATAAACCGTTTAAAATTTCCACGTTGCTACTTTGCTATAACTTCACTCAACAGATATTGGCTGGAAAGTAATCGAGATTCACGTCTGCCATCCATCGATTTATTTGAAGGCTTGAGCGACATTCTGACAAAAGAACAAAAGCCCTTGCTTGTTAAAGGTAACGACGGCACTATTAAATTGCTTTGTTACAGTCAAGACAACGAAACTATCAAAGTCGAATATCAATCGGTAGATACAAGTCTAATTAAAGAATATATTTTGAAATCAGGTAAAAATATAATTGTAGAGAAAGACGTACCGACAGATTTGAATCATATAGTTATAACATTTAAAAAGTCGAATAAAAAAACCGAACTAAAATTCTAAAACGAGATTAAAAATGGGAAAAATCAAATCCAAAAAAAGTCAAAGTCGAAATAAAGTGGTTAAGATAATCGCTGCACTGGCGTCAATCATTTTTTTAATTTATTTATTGAATTTACCACGACTTTTTATGAATAAAAATAAAGGCGATGAGGAATTGAACAGAGCGTTAAAAAACAAGACAGCTTTTTCATTCGTAAAAGAAGGTGAACTTTCGTTTGTCACCGGGAGCGATGAACAGATTGTTAAAATCGACGTGGAAATCGCAGACGACGATGTTCAACGTGCTACAGGACTAATGTATCGCGAATATATGGCAGAAAATCAGGGAATGCTTTTCATCTTTCCATACGAAAATGAGCAATCGTTCTGGATGAAGAATACAATTCTACCTCTCGATATGATATTTGTAGATGCCGAAGGGAACATTGTGAAAATTCATAAATATACGACTCCTTACTCCGAGTCGTCTTATCGATCGGGCCGGCCAGCAAAATTTGTGGTTGAAGTCAATGCAGGATTTACCGATAAGTACGGCATTAAAGAGGGCGATCGTATAGTCTGGCGAAGATTATAAATCTACTGTCCCGAGCAAGCGTTCGGGACAGCAAAAAAATTACATAACAAACATACTGATATCGCCAGCCCCTTCGCGGATTACTTCGGGTTCTTCTTCGCTTAGATCAATTATGCTGGATGGTTTTCCTTCTAAAGCTCCAACGGAGAGCATTAAATCGATCTGGTTGTTGAAAATCAATCTAATTTCTTCGGGGTCATATAAAATTTCTCCCTTTCTGTTCGTAACGCTTGTGCTGATAATCGGATTGCCCAATTCTTTTGCAAGCATTAAAGCCACTTTATTGTCGGGAATTCTTATTCCCACGGTTTTTCTTTTAGTCCATAATTTTTTCGGTACCTCTTTTGCTGCGGGCAGTACGAATGTGTATGGCCCAGGCAGCAATTTTTTCATTGTTTTATAGGCATAGTCAGATACTTTTGCATACTTCGAAATATCTTTCAGATCGGGACAAATGAAACTAAAGAGTTTGGTTCCGGAATCCTGTTTTATAGTATAAATTCGTTCGAGTGCCTCATGGTTGAAAATGTCGCAGCCGATACCGTAAATTGTATCGGTGGGATAGATTATCACACCCCCACGGCGCAATACTTCGACGGCTTTGTTTATATATCTTTGCTGGGGTGTAATGGGATGCAATTCGTAGAACTCCATTTATCCTCCTTTTATCTGTTTGGATAGGATGTATGCGGTTGATTGTGCGACGACATTTTAGATAGCTTTAACATCACACCTTAATGTTAAAAGTTATTTCCAAATTGTCAACTAAAAAGATATATTTCTTTTTAAATTTTTAAGAGAAAGTCAAATGTTCAAAAAAATACCACCTACGGTTATAGTTCTCGGTGTTATCAGTTTTTTCACCGATTTTGCAAGCGAAATGCTCTATCCAGTAACGCCACTCTTTTTGACAGCAGCACTCGGCTCTTCGATGGCTGTAGTGGGACTTATTGAGGGTTTGGCAGAAATGACCGCTGGATTTATGAAAGGATATTTCGGTGTTCTTTCGGATAAGATCGGTAGACGAAAAATATTCGTGCAAACAGGATACGGATTGTCGGGTATTGTCAAATCTCTGCCTGGTATTTTCCCGTTTGTTACGACGGTCTTTGTATCCAGAATTGTAGATAGAATTGGCAAAGGAATCAGAACTTCGCCCAGAGATGCATTGCTCGGCAGTTATTCAAACGAAAACAATTCCGGAACAGTTTTTGGATTCCATCGTTCGATGGATACTCTTGGTGCTGTTGCTGGCCCTTTAGCAGCAATTGTTCTTCTTTATTTTTACCCTGCAAATTATATACTGATTTATCTTGTGGCTTTAGTGCCTTCTTTGTTAGCAATAGGATTTACGTTTCTTATAAAAGAAATTAAGACACCAACAGCAAAAATTGGAAGCCGAAAAACTTTCCTTCTGTTCTGGAAAACTGCTCCGACTAATTATAAATATGTGGTTTTTATAATGACTCTCTTCTCGATTGTCAATAGCAGCGATGTATTTCTGGTCCTACGCTCACAGGATATATCAAAGTCTGATACTATGGCTATTGCCGGTTATGTATTTTTTAATATCGTTTATTCCCTGCTGTCGTATCCGCTTGGAATTATTTCGGATAGAATTGGTAAGAAATATATTATCTCGATGGGTCTGATTATCTTTTCGTTTGTCTATCTGATATTTGCGCTCTATCAATCGATTATTGTTATCTGGCTCTGTTTTGCGCTCTATGGTTTTTATTCGGCCTCTACCGAAGGCATAATAAAAGCCTGGGCAAACGACCTTAGTGATCCATCATTTAAAGGTTCGGCTATCGGGTTGCTAAATGGTATGATGAGTCTTGGAGTTTTAATCGGGTCGTTTTTTACAGGACTGCTGTGGGATCTATATGGTTTTCAACTTCCTTTTTTAATTTCTTCTGCGGTTAGTTTTGTTCTGGCTCTTCTTTTGCTGATAAAAAGACTTTAATTGTTCGAAGAGGACCTCGAAACGGAAATTATTTTCGGATTAGAAAAGTGGAAAAATTTTTTTGAAGCGAGTGAAAAGAGAATATAATAGGTAGCTGTCGTTAATACAGCAAAAAGGAAAGAGATCAATTCATTGCCCCGGAACAGAAATTCAAAAGAGAAAGCTGCAATTATGCTGATTACAAAAATTAAAACGGGTAGGCCATAAAGCAGAAATGCTGATTTCAGAATAGACGAGCCGCTAACTGCAATCTTTACTTTGTCGCCTGGTAGAGCTCCATAGGGATCGTGAGCTATAATAATCTTTGTATCGCCGCCAGTTGGCTTGCAAATTAAACGGGCGGAACATTCCGTGCAATCTTTAACATCTTTTAGAATTATCTCGGAATATTTTCCCAGCGACCGCGAAACTATTCCTTCTTCAATTATAAGTTCTTCTTTCATTTCAATTAGTCGACGTCATTATTTTTTCTACTTTTCTTATAGCGCGGGTTGAACACTTTTCAATCGGAATTTCCAGCGAGTTCAATAATTCGTAATGAATTACTGCGAGGTTGTCAATAATTTCAATTGCGCCGTTTGAATTACGCGAGCAGATGCCGCAGCCAATACATGCAGCTGAGCAATTCTCTTTTGAAGTTTTCGGGTCGTCGTGACTTTTGCAATAAACGAATAAATCTCTATCAGCAGGGTGCATCTCGATTATTCCACGTGGGCAGGCTTGAGCACATAATCCACACCCTTTACATAATTCTTCAATAATGACTGGTAGATTGTCCTCTCCCATATAAATTGCGTTAAATTTGCAGGCTTTGACGCAATCGCCACCGCCGAGGCAGCCATAACTACATTTTTTGTTGCCGCCTGCTACAATTTCCATCAGAGCGCAATTCAAAGGACCTGTATAAAAAACGTCTTTGTTCTTTGCTTTGTCGACTCCACCTCCGCATAAAATTCTCGGTAAATATTTAACAGTATTTCCTGCGTCGCTGCCTACAATTCGTGCAATTTCCGCTGTAGCCTCTTCATCGCATACAGGACAGGAAGATGGTGCAACTTTACCTTCCACTACTTTAACCGCAAAATCGTAACATCCGGCATTACCACAGGCTCCACAATTTGCATTCGGAAGTAGTTCATGAACTTTAGAAATTAAAGGATTTTCTTCAACTCTCAGTTTCTTATCGGCAAATGCAAGTCCTCCGGCAAAAATAAATCCAAGTCCTCCCATAGTTGCCAGTGCAATCAACAAAATTGAGTCCATTATTCCCTCACGATATAGTTATCAAAATTATGAGATTTATGAATTCCACCTGAGGAGTCGACAATTATAGCTTCTGTATTTTCGAGTGAGTTAATTAATTTCAAAGCTTCTTCAATCTTCATTACAAAAAGCGCAGTCGATAGAGCATCGGCAGTCATTGCGTTGGGTGCAATTACTGTAACAGATTCACATTCGTCTGCAGGTTTGCCCGTCAAGGGATTAAAAATATGTGTAATTCTTTTACCATTTGAATCGATATATTTTTCATAGTCGCCTGAAGTGGCCACTCCAAAGCCGTCGACTTTAATTGCTGTCAACAGATCGCCGGGTTTTCGCGGATGTTGAATCCCCACTTTCCAATCTTTACCTCTGGCAAAAATTTCCCCGCCGACGTTAATGAGAAACTCCTTAATACCGAAATTGGAAAGAAGGTTTGCAATTTTGTCTGCAGTGTAACCGGGAATACAAGCGTTAAAGTTAATTTTGATTCCAGCTGGTTTGATAAGAATATTTGGTTCGCGGAGTTTAATATTCTTCCAGCCGGAATTTGCAAGTGCTTTTTGAATTTCTTCTTCGGAAGGAATCCGATAATTGTCGGTGTTACTGTCGAATCCGTAGAGCAATCCGAGATTAGCAATAGCAGGGTCAAAAGCTCCTCTGGTCAGCTTCCAAAATTCATCGCATCTTCTCATCACATGAAAAATTTCGCGGTCGATGAGAATTTCGTCGGCAGCTGTGTTATTTATTTTCCACATTGGATTTCCGTCGATATACGTAGAAAAGAGGGTATCGATTCGGCGTGCTTCTTCGAAAGCTTTTGTTATGGCTTTATTTGCCTTTATCTCGTCTATTCCGCGCACCTGTATTTCGAGTGTACTGCCCATTACTATTGTATTGCGACTTACAGTTGTCTTGTCGGAACAGGCAGTTGCAAGTAGAAGCATTATGATGAAATACCTTTTCATATCAAATCATTCCTGCAAATCCCATAAACGCCAGAGCAAGAAGTCCGGCTGTAATTAAAGTGATTGGAGCGCCTTTAAATGCTTCGGGCACGTCAGCCATCTCAAGTTCTTCGCGTATTCCGGCCATTATAACCAATGCCATTGTAAATCCAGCGCCTGCACCAAGTCCGAAAAAGATGCTCTCCAAAAACGAGTAATTTCTCATCGACAATAATAAAGCGAGGCCCAATATAGCGCAATTCGTTGTTATGAGAGGAAGAAAAATACCGAGCGAACGATATATTGTTGGACTTACTTTTTTAATAACCATCTCTACAAACTGTACGAGGGAAGCAATTACTAAAATAAACGAAGGTATTTGTAGAAATTCAAGATTGTAAGGAACTAATATTTTAAAGTAGAGTATCCAGCTGACGACAGCGGTTATAACCATTACAAATGTTGTTGCCATTCCCATTGATACCGACGACGAAATTTTATTCGAAACACCGATAAAAGGGCAAATACCCAGGAAAAGTGAAAGCACAAAATTATTTACTATGGCAGCCGATATGAAAATTATTAGTAATTCCATTAAGCTTTATCCTCCTCGACTACAGCCCTACTGATTTTGTATTGCGAAATGATGGAATCAATTTCGGATTTTTTCTTTTTGTTTGTATAGCTGTTTGCAAGTCCCATCATTAATCCGAGCGTAATAAAAGCTCCTGCAGGAAGTATCATAATTAATAACGGCTGAAATAAGTCCGGTAAAATCTGGTATCCGAAAATGGTTCTGTTGCCGAATAATTCTCGAATGCTGCCCATTAAAGTAAGAGCAATCAAAAAGCCGGTTCCATTACCGAGCGCATCGAGCAACGACCGCAAGGGATTGTTCTTGGATGCAAAAGCTTCGGCCCGGCCTAAAATCAAGCAATTAACTACTATTAGAGGTACAAAAGGACCAAGGGCTTTGCTCAACGCTGGAAACTTAGCCTTCATAACCAGATCGGCTATTGTTACAAATGTTGCTATGATAACAATGTAGGCTGCTATGCGAACCTGGTTTGGAATCCATTTTCTAATTGATGAAATCAGCGTGCTCGAGAAGATAAGTACAAAAGTAGTTGCCAGCGCCATTGCCACGCCGTTGATTGCCGAAACGGTGACTGCAAGCGTGGGACACATCCCAAGCACCTGCTTGAAAGTCGGATTAATTTCCCATAATCCTTTAGTAAATTCTTTCCAGTATGAAATTTGTTTTTTCATAGTTTGTTCGCTTGCTTTTCGATTCTTGCTTTTTGTAATACATCGTTAATTATGGCGCAGACGGATTTGGATGAAATTGTAGCTCCAGTAATTGCCTGTATTTCATTTGGTTTTTCAGGATTCCTTCCCTTAACCCAATTTACTGAAGGTTGAGCTATTAAATTTTTGAATTGATTTTTGAAGTCGTCATCTGCAATCCGTGACCCGAGACCGGGCGTTTCGACCTGCTCTAAAATTTCAATAGCTGTAATTTTTGTCAATGTGGAATCAACGCCAAGCATCATTCTAATCTTTCCCTGGAAACCGTTGCCTTCAGCCACTATCGAATATCCCAGCGGATTACCATTTGCGTCGAAGACCTGATATATTTCGGCGAATTTAGTTTCGATTTTTTTGTAGCTTTTAGCGCTGCTTTGCACGAGATAAATTGCGGCTTCTGTTTCAGCAAGTCTATTTGCTTCGATATGTGGAGCCGCCCAATTTGAAACACCTGCCAGTACGGCACCCGATATCAGAGCTATTGAAGTAAGTACAATAATCATTTTAATGCTGTTGTTCATTTTACCTCGCCGAAAATTTTCGGGTGTGTGAATTTATTTATAAGCGGCACAAAGGCGTTCATTATTAAAATGCTGTACATAACTCCTTCTGGTAGACCTCCAAAAAGTCGTATTACTACAATTAGCAGAGAAATTAACAGACCGTAAATCCACATGCCAGTTGAAGTATAAGGAGAAGTTACCCAATCCGTTGCCATGAAGAATGCGCCCAATAAAAATCCACCGCTAAAGAGATGAAACAGAGGATTCGGATATTTAATTGGGTCAATAAACCAGAAGATAGAACTGAAAAAGAGCAAACCGAGAATCATTGATAAAGGAATTCGCCAGTTTACAATTTTAATCCCAATTAAAAAAATCCCTCCGATAATTATTGCCAGAGCCGAAGTTTCTCCTATTGAACCGCCGACGTTGCCTATAATCAAAGGTTTAATCTCAGTTACAACTTTATCGAATTTTAACGCAGCTAATGGCGTAGCTGAAGTGACGGTGTCAACTGCAAAATTTGGTTTGCTCCATGTTGTCATATCAACTGGATATGCCGCCTGAAGAAAAGCTCTTCCTATCAATGCTGGATTAAAAATATTGTATCCGAGTCCTCCAAATAATTCTTTCCCAATGATTATTGCAAATGCCGAGCCGACCGCTGTGGCTGTCAGTGAAAAATCAGGAGGTATAATTAAACCAAGCAGTAATCCTGTTAAAAATGCGCTGCCGTCATAAATCGTAATTTCAGCACCCCTGATTTTCTTTACTATTGATTCGGATATAATTGCAGAGGCACAACTTACTCCAATTATAATTAATTGATAAAACCCGAAAAAAATTACTGCCGATATTATAACTGGTACCAACGATAAATTTACCAGCCACATTACCTGCTGTGTGGTATATTTAGAATGAATGTGTGGCGAACTGCTTAGTTCTAACCCGGAAGTTAGATTAACCGATTGATTAGCCGAATTTGACATTGATTTATCTTGTTTAATTTGTCCTTTGTTTGATTAAAGCCAACGATTTTTGTTTGCCAAAACGAATCCATTGCACGAGCGGAATTCCAGCCGGGCAATTGTATGTACATGTTCCGCACTCCATGCAGGATTGTATTCCCATATCGATTGCTTCTTCGAGTTTATTGAATCTGGTAAATTTATATAAACGTGTCGGTGCAAGATTGAGCGGACAAACAGATAAACATTTGCCACAATTAAGACAATTACTTTCTTGTGTTCTTGATGCTTCTTTTTCTGTTAGAATCAGTATTCCAGAAGTGGCTTTTGAAACAGGAGTATTAAAATCGAATTGTGCAAATCCCATCATCGGGCCGCCCGCAATAATTTTTTTAGCATTTTCTTTTATGCCACCGCAATATTCGATAATATTTTTTATTGGCGTTCCAATTGGCACAATAAGATTTTTTGGTTCGTTAATGCCGAGTCCGGATACTGTTAAAAAGGCGTTAATCTGAGGCTCGCCCTTTGTTACTGCATTATAAACTGAAATTGCTGTGCCGACGTTTTGAATAATACAACCAACATCAAAAGGCAGCTTGCCTGCGGGCACCTCTCTTCCCGTAACTGCCTTTATGAGCATTTTTTCTGCGCCCTGCGGATATTTTGTTTTTAATACTTTCAGAGAGATTGTCTCTTCTTTCTTTAAGAAAGACTCCAATTTTTTTATTGCTTCGGGTTTATTGTCCTCTATACCAATAATTCCATTTGAAACACCGGTAGCTTTAAGAATTAATTTTAGTCCGGCAACTAATTCTTCTGTCTTTTCAAGGATTAAGCGAAAGTCTCTTGTAAGATAAGGCTCGCATTCGCAGGCGTTGATAATAACGTAATCTATCTTTTTATCCGGTGGAGGAGATAGTTTTACATAAGTAGGGAATGCTGCGCCTCCCTGTCCTACAATTCCTGCAAGTTTAACTCTTTCAATAATCTTTTCGCGTTGCACTGTTTCAGGATTCAGAGGTTCCATAAAAACTTCTTCATCGTTATCGATGCGATTGATGATAACTGCATTCGACCGCATTCCATTTAATGTGATTATCGAAATCACTCTGTTAATTACACCATTGATAGGCGAGTGTACTGGAGCTGATATAAAGCCGTCGGGTTCGGCAACAATCTCGCCTTTTTTGACAGTGTCGGCTTTCTTTTTTATCAAACGCGCCGGTTTACCTGCGTGCTGGGAAAGTGGTAAATAAATTTGATCGGGGAGGGGTAAAAATTCGAATCCTTTTTCCGAACTAAGTTCTTTCATCTCAGTCGGATGAACCCCGCCTTTAAATGTAATATGCATGGCTTCCTCGTAAATTAAATAAAGAGAAAACATAAATTATGCCAGTGGAGAGCAAAATATTTGTAAAATTGATTTAAGGATTTGAATTAATAAAACAGGTATAAAGGAGTTAATTAGAGTTGATATCGGCTATTATTTTATGTTGAGAAAAATAATCTTCTCTTTTGTAAGAATTACTTCTCAGTTTAAATTGCGATTGGCTCTTGATAGTAATCCGACATCCTGACGTTCACAGGCGGTAAAATTTCGGAGCTGATATTGAGATTGCCTGGTTCGATATCCACAAGAAACAAAGAAGGATTATTTCCTTCCATTGAGGCGCCAGCATTCAGAATAAGCATCCCTTTGCGTTCATAGGTTTTCATATCGTGACTGTGCCCGTGCATGATTATCCGAACGCCATGCCTTTTGAAAAGCGATAATAATTTCTTTTTACCCCTGAGTTTCATTGTATGACTTTCAATGCGGCCCCAGATCGAATTTCCCGAGCTTTTGGCCGTTTCGTTATTTTTGTAAAAATGGTGGTGTATCAATATTATTTTTTCTTTGCTTTCAATTTCTTTTACGGAAAGCAACATATCTACTTCTTCCCGCTCCGTTTTTCTTACTTTACCATTCGACGAAAATGGATTTTTTAATTTAGAATAGTAATCGACGGAGTTGATACCGATAAATGCAATGTTGTCGATAATCTTTAAGTAAGGGAAATATTTGTCTTCTCTGACTGTGATTGTCGATTTGAACAAATTGCTAAAGTATTCACAAAAGATATCAACTTTCAATTCGTAATTTGTTTTTTGACAACGAGAAGGAAATTCAATAATATCCGAAGCAAGTTCCACACCGCCATATATATCGTGATTCCCGATTACAAGCGAAGCTTTGTCAGAACGGAATAGATCATACTTTATTAACAAATCTCTCAAATCAGCAAAATCTCTTTCGTTCGAATTGTCCGAAATATCGCCTGTAATTACAATGTGATCGGCGTTCTTATTCAGAGCATATTCAATTAATCTTTCTGTCTTTTCGAAATTTTTTCTTCTGAATTTCCTGTTAAGATGGAGGTCGGAAATATGGGCTATTTTCATAATTAAG
Source organism: Melioribacter sulfuriphilus (assembly GCF_051488685.1). Taxonomy (NCBI): domain Bacteria; kingdom Pseudomonadati; phylum Ignavibacteriota; class Ignavibacteria; order Ignavibacteriales; family Melioribacteraceae; genus Melioribacter; species Melioribacter sulfuriphilus. The sequence continues at coordinate 52,949 of NZ_JBPSEH010000003.1, read as the reverse complement.
TATAAATTTATTTTGCGACTAAATTAACGTTCTAATATCAAGAGAGTTTTATCGCAATGTTAAGTAAAAATTAATTATTCTTTTTGAAGCCTAAGTGGAATTTAACTAAATTCGAAAGAGGAAATAACGCTACTTAACAATTTGGTAACAGAGAGCTAACTTATTCTTAACATAAAAGAAATTTTTTTTTACCAATTTTGTACTTTCTCAAATAACAATAACTCAAAATGAAGAAGAAAATACTCTTTATAGGCGGTTCTCTCAATCAAACCACAATGATGCACAAAATATCAAAGTATTTCGAAGATTACGACTGTTATTTCACACCTTTTTACGACGACGGATATATTGGATGGTTTGCTTCCAAAGGGATACTCGATTTTACGATTCTCGGAGGGAATTTCAAGAAGATGACGCTTGAGTACCTTGAAAGCAATAATCTTAAAATCGATTATAAAGGGAGATTGCATGACTACGATCTTGTTTATACATGTGCCGATCTGCTTGTGCCCAAAAATATCAGAAATAAAAAATTGATTCTTGTGCAGGAAGGAATGACCGACCCGGAGAATTTTGCATTCTATCTGGTAAAATATTTTAATTTTCCGAGATGGATTGCAAGCACTTCTACAATGGGGATGTCTAATCTGTACGATATTTTCTGCGTTGCCTCAGAAGGTTACAAGGAATTATTCGTGCGTAAAGGTGCCGACCCGAATAAAATTTTTGTAACGGGTATTCCGAATTTCGATAATGCAAAAGAATTTTTGAAGAACGATTTCCCTCATAAAAATTATGTACTCGTTGCTACTTCAGATTCGAGGGAAACATTTAAATACGAAAACAGAAAGAAATTTATCAGAAGATGTGTTGAAATTGCAAATGGACGGCAGTTGATTTTCAAGCTTCATCCGAATGAAAACGTCCAAAGGTCGACACGAGAAATTAATAAATATGCCCCGGGTGCGCTCGTCTATCACAATGGAAATACTAATCATATGATTGCAAATTGCGACGTGTTGATAACTAAATACTCGTCGGTTGTATATATCGGTCTGGCGCTTGGAAAAGAAGTTTATTCGTCGTTTGACATAGAAGAATTGAAAAGATTGATGCCAATTCAGAATAACGGCACTTCGGCCGAAAGGATTGCAAAATTGGGCATCCACTATCTCGAATCGCCTCGTAACTCATTAAATGAGATTCATCAGAATTTCGACTTAATTACGGCATGAGAATAGTTACGGTCATACAGGCTCGAATGACATCAACGCGTCTTCCTGGTAAAGTTATGCTGCCGGTGCTCGAAAAACCGCTGATTACGAGGATGGTCGAACGAATACAAAAATCAATCATGAGCGATGAAATAGTTGTAGCAACTTCTGTTCAAAAAGAAGACGACCCGATTGAAAATTTATGTCGTGATATGAAGGTCGAATGCTTTCGTGGACACTTGACCGATCTTCTCGATAGACACTACAAAGCAGGCGTAAAATACGGAGCCGACGCGGTTGTTAAAATTCCATCCGACTGTCCGTTAATCGATCCAGCAATTATCGACAAAGTATTGAAATTCTTTTCCGAAGGCGATTATGACTACGCGAGCAATCTTCATCCAGCTACATACCCCGATGGAAACGACGTCGAAATAATGTCCATCGAGGCGCTCGAAAAAGCCTGGCGGGAAGCACATAAAAATTACGAGCGAGAACACACTACACCCTATTTCTGGGAAAATCCCCATCTGTTCAAACTCGGAAACGTCGAATGGGAAACTGGATTGAATTATTCGACTACTATGAGATGGACGATTGATTACGAAGAGGACTATCTTTTTATTAAAAGAGTTTTCGAAGAACTTTATCCTGTCAAACCCGATTTCGGTATTTATGACATTCTGGAGTTGCTCGAGCGCAAACCAGAAATTAAAATGATAAACGAAAAGTATCTCGGTAAATACTGGTACGAAAATTATCTCGACGAGTTGAAAAACATTGATGAATATAAAATAGCCATTAATAAAAAAACGGATAAATGAAATATGGCAAACAAAATAAGTCTTAACAACGACTATCCAGTCATTGAAAGATCGAATGAACTCTACAATAGAGCGCTCGGTTTAATTCCTTCGGTCACTCAAACTTTAGCCAAGGGTCCCACTCAATGGATTAATGGCGTAGCACCCAAGTATCTTGTTAAAGGAAAAGGTTCGCACGTATGGGATGCCGACGGCAACGAGTATATCGATTTTTTAATGGGGGTTGGTCCCCTGTCGCTTGGCTATTCATATCCCAGAGTGAACGAAGCAATTAAAAACCAACTCGAAGAGGGAATTACATTTTCGATGATGCATCCGCTCGAAGTCGAAGTTGCTGAAATAATTCGAGATATAATTCCAAATGCCGAAGCGGTTAGATACAGTAAAACAGGTGCCGACGTTACGAGTGCTGCAGTTCGGCTCGCAAGAGCATACACGGGTAAGAAAAAAATTCTTTGCTGTGGATATCACGGCTGGCACGACTGGTACGTTTCGGTTACAGCTCGTAATTACGGCATCCCTGAAGAAGTTCAGAAATTAACTTTTACTTTTGATTACAACAATATCGATTCGCTGAAGGATTCAATCGACGACGATACAGCCGCCGTTATTCTTGAACCTGTAGTTTTCCAGGAACCGAAAGATAATTTTTTGCATAAAGTAGCAGAAATATGTAACGAGAAAGGGATTGTTCTTATCTTCGATGAAATGTGGACGGGCTTTCGTATGGCTCTCGGGGGCGCACAGGAGTATTTCGGTATTACTCCTGACCTGGCAACTTATTCAAAAGCTGTTGCCAATGGAATGCCAATTGCAATTCTAACTGGCAAAAAAGAAATAATGAATCTGGCTGAGGAAGATGTATTTTTCTATACGACTTTCGGAGGTGAAGCGCTCTCGCTGGCAGCGGCTAAAGCTACAATTGAAGAAATTAAAGAAAAAAATGTGATACAGTTTCTCGATAAACAGGGCAAAAAAATTAAAGACGGGTACAACGAAATTGCAACAAAACTCGGTCTCGACTCAACACGAGCAATCGGTTATAACTGGCGGTCTATGGCAACGTTCGACCCAAAAGGAGGTGACCCACTTCTGCAAAAATCTTTTATGCAGCAAGAGATGATTAAAAGAGGCGTCCTCTGGCAGGGGTTTCACAATATCTGTTTTTCACATACCGATGAAGATATTGATTATACTCTGCAGGCCTTAGAAGAATCCCTGACGCTCCTGAAGAAAGCTATCGAAAGCAACAATTTGAAATCACTTCTCAGAGGCAAACCCGTCGAACCAGTTTTCAGAAAAACGGATAATTTTAATATGAAGCCGGTTACAAAAAGGTGAGTGAATCATGAAATTGTTTACGCTCGAAAATAAAATTGCAGTTGTAACTGGAGCACTCGGATTACTTGGCAGAGAGCATTGCAAAGCTTTATCGTCGGCTGGCGCTACTGTAATTGTTACTGATGTCGATGGAATTGCAGCTTCAGAGTTTGCAAAAGAACTATCTGGTAATTCGGTCGGAGTTCAGATGGATGTAACTAAACCGGAATCAATCAGGAAGGCAAGAGATTTAATACTTGAAAAATTTGGACAAATCGATGTACTGGTAAACAATGCAGCTATCAATGACATGTTCGAAAATCCGAAAGCCGCCGCAGAAGAATCAAAATTTGAAAATTATCCGCTTGAGTTGTGGCAAAAATCTCTCGATGTAAATCTAACGGGAATTTTTCTTACGTCTCAGATACTTGGAACTCCAATGGCAGAAAGAGGCAGGGGAAGCATTATCAATATTGCCTCGACATATGGAATTGTTGCTCCCGATCAATCGCTTTATCGCAATAAGGAAGGCATCCAGTCGTTTTATAAACCTCCCGCTTATTCGGTTACAAAAGGAGGGGTGATTATGTTTACGAAGTATCTCGCTGCATATTGGGGTCACAGAGGTGTACGCGTTAATACACTAAGTCCGGGAGGAGTAGAAAATAATCAGGATCAATTCTTCATTGAAAAATACTCCTCAAGAACGCCGCTCGGAAGAATGGCCAAACGTAACGATTACTGGGGAGCGTTGATATTCCTGGCAAGCGATGCTTCGGAATATATGACAGGCGCCAATCTGGTGGTCGACGGTGGATGGACGTGCTGGTAAAAACAATTAAAAGGAATTTGATATGTCGAAAAAAAAGATTACAAAAAAAGATCTTTATAAAAAAGCTTCTAAAATAAAATTGCTTCTTACAGACGTCGATGGAGTATTGACTGATACTGGAGTTTATTATTCTGCTGAAGGAGAATTAATGAAACGTTTTTCAATACGGGACGGTATGGGTGTTGAGCGCTTAAGAAGTCTCGTTGATGTAGAAACGGGAATCGTTACCCGAGAGGATACAAACATCGTTAAATCGCGTGCAGATAAACTAAAGATTAAAGAACTGCATATGGGCGTTATGGAGAAAGAAAAACTTCTGGAAGAAATACTGAAAAGAAAAAATCTTTCAAATGAGGAAGTGGCTTTCATTGGTGACGATACAAATGATATTGGCATTATGAAACTTGTGGGACTTTCGGCATGTCCTTCGGATGCAACTCCATTTGCCAAAAAGGCGGCAGACATTATTCTAAAACACAGCGGCGGAAATGGTGCATTCCGTGACCTTGCCGAGTTAATAATCGAAGCCAAACTGAAAGAAATTAAAAAGAGAAAGAAATGAGTGTAAAAGTGGGCAAAAAATTTATCGGCGATGGTGAACGTGTCTATATAATTGCGGAAATTGGGATTAATCACAATGGCTCGCTCGAACTGGCAAAAAAGCTGATTGACGGTGCGGTCTTTGCCGGATGCGACGCCGTGAAGTTTCAAAAACGCACGCCCGAATTGTGCGTTCCAAAAGACCAGTGGCATATCGAACGCGATACTCCATGGGGAAGAATTACTTATATCGAATACCGCCGTAAGGTTGAATTCGGCTACGACGAATACAAAGAAATAGATCGTTATTGCAAATCGAAGGGTATCGACTGGTTTGCTTCTGCGTGGGACGAAGAAGCTGTCGATTTCCTCGAAAAATTTGACCCGGTTATGTATAAAGTTGCATCGGCTTCTCTTACCGACGATCGATTGCTGTCCAGAATTAAATCGACTGGCAAACCAATTATGCTGTCGACCGGAATGTCCACACTTGAAGAAATAGACCGAGCAGTAGATTTTCTTGGAAAGAAAAATCTTTTGATTGCTCAATCGACTTCGACTTATCCATGCAACCTTGAGGAATTAAATCTACGCGTAATCGAAACATATAAAAAAAGATATCCTGAAATTCCAATCGGATATTCAGGTCACGAAACTGGACTGGCTCCATCGCTTGCAGCCGTAGCACTGGGCGCTACTTTTATCGAACGGCATATAACTCTCGACAGAGCCATGTGGGGAACAGACCAGGCTGCTTCCGTTGAAATTGGCGGAATGTTTAGACTGGTGAAAGATATACGCGATATCGAAAAAGCTCTTGGTGACGGTGTGAAGAAAGTTTATGAAAGCGAATTAAAAAGTAAAGTAAAATTACGCAGGAGCGGATAATGAAAAGAATAATTTCTTTAATTGTCTTATTTTTTCTCCCTCTTTTTCTGAATGCAGGTCAGTACGACGTTGAATCACCCTCAAAAAAATTGATAGTTACAATCAACACCGACAATCATCTTACATATTCTGTCTCTTATGACAAAGTTACAATTATCAAACCATCTGCAATTTCGTTGATACTTGACAGAGGAATATTGGGAATAGACCCTTCCATAAAAAATAAGTCAATCGATTATGTCAATCGCGAACAGAGACCAGTACTAAGACAAAAATATGCTGTAATCAAAGATGAGTACAACGAGTTACGTTTAGATTTTGAAAATAATTTTTCTCTTTATGTAAGAGTTTACGATGAAGGCTTCGGTTACAGAATATCGACTCGATTCGATGATTCGATAACGGTAAAAGACGAAATTTTTGAAGCAAATTTTGCAAACGATTTCAATATCTTCTTCCCCCAGGAAGATAGCTTCATGTCCCATTCTGAACGTCTTTATAAATATCTTCCAATTAGTAAAATTGACGAAAAAAGTTTTTGCTCTCTGCCAGCTTTAGTTGATTTAAATAATTCGCTTAAAGTTGCAATCACTGAAGCGGATCTGTGTGACTATGCAGGACTCTATCTCAGAGGCACAAATTCGACGGTACTGAAGGGACTCTTTCCATTTTATCCCGCTGAAACCGAAATCAAAAGCGACAGGGACGTTTATGTGACAAAACGGAAAGATTATATTGTCCGTACAAATGGAACAAGAAATTTTCCGTGGCGTGTGTTTGTAATTTCAGATAACGACGGTATGCTAATTGAAAATACAATGGTTTATAAACTCGCTCAGCCTCACGATCCAGATATCGATTTTACATGGATTAAACCCGGCAAGGTTGCGTGGGATTGGTGGAATGCAAACAATGTTTATAAGGTTGATTTCAGAGCAGGCATTAATACAGCCACATATAAGTATTATATCGATTTTGCTTCTCAGCACGGAATTGAATATGTAATTCTCGACGAAGGCTGGTATAAATTGGGTAACCTTCTCGAAGAAAGTCCGGGAATTAACATCAGAGAAATTGTTGAATATGCCAGGGAAAAAAATGTAGGAATAATTTTATGGGTAATCTGGAAAACACTCGACGACCAATTCGAAGAGGCGATGAATCTATTTGAAGAGCTCGGCATTAAAGGAATAAAGGTCGATTTCATGCAAAGGGACGATGCCTGGATGGTCAATTACTATTACAAAGTTGCTAAAGAAGCTGCCAGAAGAAAATTCCTCGTCGATTTTCATGGCGCTTATAAACCAACTGGACTATACAGAACATATCCGAACGTAATTACAAGCGAAGGTATTCTCGGCCTCGAACACAATAAATGGAGCAACAACGTTACACCCGAGCACAATGTTACAATTCCATTTATCCGCATGCTCGCCGGACCGATGGACTATACTCCCGGTGCAATGAATAATGCAGTTAAAGAAAATTTTAGAGATATATTCACTCAACCGATGAGCCAGGGCACAAGATGCCACCAGCTTGCAATGTATGTGATTTTTGAAAGTCCTTTGCAAATGCTGGCAGACAGTCCGACGAATTATCTTCGCGAAAAAGAGTCGTTGGAATTTCTATCAATTGTGCCAACCGTCTGGGACAAAACAAAAGTGCTCGATGCAAAAGTGGGCGACTATGTTGCAATTGCCCGAAAGTCGGGAAATAAATGGTTCGTAGGTGCCATGACCGACTGGAGCGCGAGAACTTTAAAACTCGATTTTTCGTTTCTGGAGGACAATAGAGAGTACAAGATTACAATCTATCAGGACGGTATAAATGCAGATCGAAATGGGAATGATTATAAAGTTGTAAAATCTACTGTCAGAAAAGGTGATAAAATTGAAATTAATATGGCTACCGGCGGCGGATGGGTTGCAATTATTGAATAAAATCTTTTATGAGCTATGGATTTTGAATCTTACGAATTAATATCGTATCTGATTATTGTCTCTGCAGCCATTTTGTTTGTTATACTCGAACGGATATTTCCCTACAACAAGGGGCAGGAAATCTTACGCAAAGGATTTTTTGATGATCTTGCATTATATACGATAGCTCAGAGCTATCTGCTTGGTATTTTTATTTTTACTGTAATCATTAAAGGAATCGACAGTGCGACCGGCTTATCGCGCCTCGGCTTGTTTGCCGATGTACCTATATGGATTCAATTGATCTTTTTTACAGTCACACACGATTTTTATATCTACTGGATGCACAGATGGCAGCATCGAAATAAATTTTTATGGCGCCTGCACGAAGCTCATCATTCGCCTGAAAAAGTAGATTGGCTTTCCGGTTCGCGTAGCCATGCGTTCGAAATTCTGATAAATCAAACTGTGGAGTTTATGCCGATCGTATTACTCGGATCGCCGCCAGAAGTAATTGCTTACAAAGGGGTTATTAGCGCCCTCTGGGGAATGTATATCCATTCCAATTTGAATGTCCATACCGGCTGGTTACAATATATAATTAACGGACCTGAGATGCATCGATGGCATCACACAACAGGTAAAGGTAGAAATCGGAATTTTGCAACTAAACTTGCGATATGGGATTGGCTTTTTGATTCTGCATTTCTGCCAGGAGAAAAAGCCGAACAATACGGCTTAAAAACATTTTTTCCCAGTAACTATTTCTTGCAATTCCTTTATGCCTTTAGGCCATTTAACAAAAAGAAAAACAGCCTGCTCAATAAAATTTTTCGATAAAATTTCGGCAGGCTGTTTTCTTTCTACTATAAACCGGGAATAATTCTATCGCCAGGATACTGAACAGTAAAAGTGTAACTAATTGTTTTTGTCTCTTCAGGGTCCAGTTTCACTTTCCATTCGAGCATACCAGTAGATGCATTAAAACTTGCCCCGCCGCTCTCAATTAGTTCCACTTTTATATCTTCGTTTTTTGAGACTGGAATGTTATCCTGCAATATAACTTCAACCGGAACCTGTTTCTTGTTGCTCAATGACAATTCGTATTTGAATTGACGTACAATATCTTTGCTCAGGAATTTATCTTCCTTAAAATCTCTTATTAATTTTCTGCCGGTAATTATCGATTGGTCCCTTCCCGCCGAAATTTGAAGTGTGTCTGTTGCGATATCTGTATTGAGATAGCTTTTCCCGATGTAACTGTTCTCCAGATAAATATTAACTTCGCCGCTGAGCAGGTCGAATTTTTTCCAGTTGATTAAATCAATAACTAAAAATGCATTGTCGTCGTACTTCGGTACTGCATAATATTTATAATAAGCATCAATCACAAAATTATTTATCATAACTGAATGTGGTATACCATCAGACGGGATCGTGTAATTTAATGCAGGTATGAAGTCGGTCGTAAGTATGTTTTGTTCCTGACTGAATGACTGATTGATAACTCTTTCGTTAAGGAGGTCTTCGGTTACCATTGCAGCATTTTCTCTTTTTAATTTTGGAACCGCTTCGTAATAAATTGGCTTTTCTTTAAAGTCTATCAGCCAGGGACTCAGCTCTGGTTTTATATTGCTTCGTTGCGGATTTCGTGTGGACAAAATTATTTTGACATTATTCCAATCAATGCCACTCTGCTGCCGTATATCGGTTTTGTAAGAGGTAGTTGGAGATTCCTGCAGGTTGTTTATTCTTATGTCGTAGTTTGGTCTCCAACCCGCATCGTTAATCATATATGAGATATCAATTGCAGTATTCCGTGCAGAAGGCGAGAGCAGTACAATTTTTAATTCGTGTTGCGGCCGTGTATCTTTGAGATATTCAATTTGTTTTTTTAATCTGTCGATGTAGCTTTTTAATGTCTCATTTTGATCGTCTATTTTTCGTAACTCGGATTTAATTTCCGAGAGTCGTTCACCGTAGTAACTTCCTAATTTTTTTATATTGTCGATCAAAAGGGAAACGTTGCCTTCTTTAATTTCTTTGTTGGCAAGTATCAATTCCCATTGTGCTTTCAGGATTTCTGACCTGTCGTTATTAGTCTTTAATTTATCTTCTAAAATTTTCAAGGAATCTTCCAGATTTTTGATTCTGTCGTTTGTGAAGTTTTTTTTCAGATAGTTAATTTCTTTGGTTAACGAAAGAATTGTGACGTCGCTTTCAATTTTGATGTTGATGCTGCTTGGGTCAAAATCGCCGGCCAGGCCTTCCAAAAAAATTACGTTTTCGCCTTTTTTAAGTGGAAGCACTGCAGTATGTTTCAATTCGGCTCCGCTGATGTAAACTTTTACTTCTTTAAGGTTTGTTTTTATAGACTCGGCGGGAAAAAGATTAACACTGATGAAAAAAATTGATAATAAGAAAAATAATCGTTTCATACTTTGCCTCTTAGATGTTGGTTTTTTATACCCGGTTTTTTCTCAGGTGGTTCCTTTATAATCGCCTTTATATTAACCGAGCCTTTATATATCTTTGTAAATCGATTTAATACGTTGAAACGGCAAGAAACATACAATGAAAAAGCTACTAATTGAATTTCTTAAAAAGCATTTCAAGGAAATTGCTTCCAATTGGTCTGCCAAATTAAAACAACTATTTAAAGATAAACTTTCGGATTCGCAAATTGAAACATTTACAGAAAGCTCTTTGCTTACATTTATTGATGTTCTGGAAGAAGGCGATTATAAAATTGCAGATCTCTACCTGATTGAAATTTATACTCTGTGTTCGAATTTGAATATGAGTCTAATTGATGTAAGTCAACTTTTCAGTCAGGGGAGGTATGCAATACTGAATATTATCGAAACTGAACAGGCAGGTCCTAACGACCCGATAATACTACTTGGATTTGTCGACGAAATTATCGAGCAGCTCTTTGCTCGCTATAGCATGCTTCATCAGGAAGCTAAAATGAATGAATTAAAATATGACCGCGACCGTCTGGCTTCAAAACTTGAATTGAGTCAGCAATATCTTAAAAACATTCTCCACACTTCCGATTCCGCCATAATGATGGTTGACGAAAACGAAAAGTTTATTGCCTGGAATAAAGGAGCAGAGAGAATCTTTGGATATACTGAAGAAGAAATTATCGGGAAACCGTCCTCGTTTTTATTACCGGAAGGAAAGAAGTATCAAGATGAATTAAAGAAGATTCAAAAAGAGGTTAAAGAAGGGGCAACAAAAATTCTTGAAACCGAGCGCAGAACAAAGGACGGCAGAATATTGAGTGTAAAACTGAGCGTATCGAAATTGCCGGGGAGTAACGGTGGTTATGCCGGCAGGTCGATAATTATAAAGGATTTTACCGAGTTCAAAAAATTGCAGGCTCAAATTGATCAATCAGAAAAATTAGCAGTAATTGGTCAGCTTGCTGCAGGTGTTGCACACGAAATTGGAAACCCACTGGCTTCGATCTCATCACTGGTTCAAATTCTTCAACGAAAGAGTAAAGATCCTTTTTTCACGGAACAATTGTCAAATATTAAAGAAAATATCGATAGAATTTCCAAAATAGTTAGAGAACTGGTTGACTTTTCGAGACCACCGAGTTACGAAAAGTCGATGAGCGACATTTCTGATATTATTAAAACCGCACTCGGAATTGTTAAATACGATAAACGCGTTAAGAAAGTGAAATTCGAAACCGACTTAAAAGAATCGCTGCCGAGAATTAATGTAGCAACAGACCAGATACTCCAGGTTTTTGTAAACATTTTAATTAATGCACTCGACGCCATCGAAGGCAATGGTCGTATTACGGTTAAATCTGATTACGATGATGATTTTATTTATGTCCATTTTTCGGACGATGGCTGTGGCATGGACGAAAATACACTCAAGCAAATTTTCGACCCCTTCTTTACAACTAAAGAAGTCGGTAAAGGTACCGGACTCGGACTATCGGTCAGTTATGGCATAATTAAACAATATAACGGAGAAATAACCGTCAAAAGTAAATTGAACGAAGGAAGTACATTCACGGTTAAAATTCCAATTAAAGAAAATACTAAAAGTAATATGAGGTAAATTTATGGCTGTAAGAATTTTAATTGCTGACGATGAAAAACCAATTAGAGATTCGTTGAAGATGGTTCTTGAGGACGAAGGTTATACGACCGACGTAGTTGGTGACGGCGAAGAAGCTCTCGAAAAAATTAAATCGGATAAATACGATATTGTCATTACAGATATAAAGATGCCCAAAATTGACGGTATCCAGTTGCTCGAACAGGCATCGAAGATTTCTCCCGAAACCTTTTTTGTGATAATGACTGCCTATGCGTCGGTCAATACTGCAATCGACGCATTGCGTCAGGGAGCTTACGACTATCTGATTAAACCCGTGGAATTTGACGATTTGATTATTAGAATAAAACGACTCCTCGACTATAAAAACCTTGCATTTGAAAATAAATCTCTCAGGCAGAGAATATCGACTGAAGCCGATTTTACTAATCTGATTGGTAAAAGCGAGCCGATGCGCAAAGTCTTTTCGATTATTACTCAAGTTGCTCCTACAAACAGCAACGTCCTTATTATCGGTAAAAGTGGTACGGGTAAAGAACTTGTTGCTAAGGCAATTCATTATAACAGCAACAGAAGGGACAAGGTTTTCCTGCCGATTAACTGCGGAGCAATTTCAGAAAATTTGATTGAAAGCGAATTGTTCGGGCATAAAAAAGGATCATTTACAGGTGCTACCGAAGACAAAATTGGACTTTTTAAAGTGGCAGACGGTGGAACTCTTTTCCTCGACGAAATTGGTGACCTCCCATTGAATATGCAGGTTAAGCTCCTCAGGGCAATCGAAGACAGAGCGTTTATTCCCGTCGGCGGAGTTAAGCCCGTCAGTACCGACGTTAGAATTATTGCAGCTACAAACCAGAATCTTTACGAAAAAACAAAAACAGGCGAGTTCAGGGAAGACCTTTATTATCGCTTGAACGTTGTTGAAATTAACCTTCCGTCTTTAAGCGAAAGGAAAGAAGATATTCCATTGCTCGTCAATCATTTTATTGAAAAGTACAGCAAGGAAATGGGCAAAAAGATAATTGGGACAGATAACGATACGATGCGAATATTATTGAATCACGAATGGCCAGGCGGAGTAAGAGAGCTTGAAAACGTTATTGAAAGAGCAATTATTTTCAGCAGCAAGGAATTAATTACCGTCGAAAATTTGCCCGAATATTTGAAAGGTGTTCCTATGTCACACGACTACCCTGACTCGCTCAAAGAGGCAATGCGTAGTTTCGAACGCGAACACATTCTTAAAGTAATGAAAAAATACGACTATAATAAGGATGAAGTTGCTAAAGCTCTCGAAATTGGACTCTCGTCTTTATATAGAAAAATGGACGAATTAAACATCCCAACTAAATTGCAACAAGAAGAAGAAAATCTCTAAGGAGTGAATCATGGAAAAAGATTTCGGGATTAGCGGATTTATCGAAAAAGATAATTACCAGTGGGAAAATGTAGGCGAAGGCGTTAAAAGAAAAATTCTTGGATACGACAGGGACCTGATGCTGGTTCTGGTCGAATTCGATAAAGACGCTATAGGTTATACTCACAAACACCCACACAAACAAATCTCATACATCGTCAAAGGTTCATTCGAAGTCGAAATTGAAGGCGAAAAAAAAGTACTTAAAGCCGGCGATGTATTCTTTGTTAAACCAAACCTAAATCATTCGGTTCATGCACTCGAAGATAGCGCGCTTATCGATGTGTTCAATCCTTACAGAGAAGATTTTATAAAACATTAAGGTCAAATATGAAAAAGTTGATTTTGTTAATTGCATTTCTAATTACTTACTCGGCAGTATCAGCTCAGATAAAAATTCCTTACATTCATCATCAATTACCTAACGGACTGAATGTTATACTGCACGAAGACCATACAACTCCCACAGTTTCTGTTAATGTCTGGTATCATGTTGGTTCTGGCTACGAAAAATTGGGGAGAACTGGCTTTGCCCATCTTTTTGAACATATTATGTTCGAAGGATCTAAAAATGTAAAAGAAGGAGAATTCGATAAATTGCTCGAAGCTGCTGGCGGACAAAATAATGGTTCAACTACAGAAGACAGAACTAATTATTACGAAGATGTTCCGTCGAACGCACTTGAACTTGCGCTCTTTCTCGAATCCGACCGTATGGGGTATTTACTCGACGCAATGACACCCGAAAAAGTTAATGGACAGAGAGAAGTTGTTAAAAACGAGAGAAGACAAAGTTACGAAAACAGACCTTATGGACTTGCCTGGGAAACAATCTATAAGAATCTCTATCCGCAAGGTCATCCTTATTCATGGCCTGTTATTGGTTCTATGGCAGATCTCGACGCAGCAACTTACGAAGATGTAGTCGAGTTTTTCAAAACTTATTATGTGCCAAACAATGCTTCGCTCGTAATTGCCGGCGACATTAATCCAGAAGAAACATTGACTCTGGTTGAGAAGTGGTTCGGAGAAATTCCGGCAGGCAAACCAGTACCGCCGTTAAATCCTGCCGCAGCCGTATTGAACGAAAATAAATTTATTACTCAAGAGGATAGGGTTCAACTGCCCCGACTCTATATGGTCTGGATAACACCGCCACGTTTTGCACCGGGCGATGCCGAAATGGATTTGCTTGCAAATATTCTTGCTGGCGGTAAAAACTCAAGATTATATAAAAGACTTGTCTATGAACTCCAGATTGCCCAGGATGTTTCTGCATTTCAAAGTTCGTCAAAATTATCTTCACAATTCTTTATTATTGCAACGGCTCGTTCTGGTCATAATTTGAACGAAATCATGTCGGTAATTAACGAGGAAATTGATAGGCTAAAATCTGAAAATCCGACTGAAAGGGAATTACAACGTGCAATTAATCAGTACGAAGCTTCCTTTCTCAGGAATCTTGAAAAACCAGGCGGCTTTCGCGGAAAAGCCAATCAATTGAACGAGTACTTTTATTACGCAAACAATCCGGATTATGCTAACGAGGATTTTAATCGTTACAAGGCACTGAGTACTGACGATTTGAAAAATGCAGCACGTGTTTTTCTAAAGAAACAAGGGAAAGTTGTATTGAGCATCGTTCCAAAGGGGAAAACTGAACTGGCAGCAGTCGAACAGACGGAGGAAAGATAAAATGAAAAATTTAACATCGATTTTCGTAATGATATTGATAGCATTAAATCTCAATGCGCAAAAAGCTGACAGATCAAAACCTCCGCAGTTACCACCACCCAAAGGATTGCAATTGCCCGCTGTGCAGGAATTCACACTTCAAAACGGTTTGAAAGTCTACCTGATGGAAAAACATCAGGTTCCTCTTATCCAGTTAAATTTGATTTTGAGGACTGGTTCTTTGAACGATCCTGACGGCAAAGAAGGACTATCCGATATTGTATTCGACATGCTCGACGAAGGTGCCGATGGAATGAACGCACTCCAGATAGCAGATGAAATCGATTTCCTTGGGGCTAATCTTAATATAAGTTCTTCTCTTTTTACTTCGAACCTAAACTTGAATGTCCCTGTATCAAAAATTAATGATGCTCTCGAAATATTCAGTAAAATATTACTCAAACCGGATTTTCCTGAAGCTGAATTGAGTAGATTAAAAAAAGAACGACTTACTACTTTAATGCAATGGCACGATCAACCGAATGAAATTGCCAGAGTAGCATTCAATAAATTGTTGTTTGGTAATCATCCTTATGGAAGAAATGAGGTCGGGACTGAAAAATCGATTAAAAATATTACACGGGATGATATCATCGATTATTACAAAAAGTATTTTACACCGGACAATTCGTTTATTGTAACGGTGGGGGATATTGATAGGAGCGGACTCGAAAAATTATTGAATGAATATTTCTCCAGCTGGAATAAAAAGGGAGATTTCAAACAAAAAATTGAAATGCCGTTAAACGGGAATCCAGGGAAAATATTTTTAATTGATAAACCTGGTGCTGCTCAGTCGGTAATTTATATCGGTGATGTTGCCCCTTCGCGTACTACGCAGGATTATTATTCGATCAATGTAATGAACACAATCCTCGGTGGCTCTTTTACATCCCGACTAAATAATAATTTGAGAGAAGAACACGGTTATACTTACGGTGCAGGTTCCAGATTTGTATTGCGTCCGGTTGCTGGATATTTTATCGCTTATTCGTCGGTACAAACTGATGTGACAGACAAAGCGTTGCGGGAATTTTTTAAGGAATTAAATGGAATTCGTCAGCCGATTTCTCAGGAAGAAGTTGACAGGGCAAAAAATTATACTGCTCTCGGTTACCCTAATAATTTTCAAACAGTTGCAGGGATTGCAGGTGAGCTGGAAGAATTAGTCTATTACAATTTGCCGAAAGATTATTTTAATCAGTATATCGATAGGATTCTTTCTGTTAAAGACAAAGAGGTAAAAAGTGCCGCAGAAAAATATATTAGACCAGACAAAATGATAGTAGTCGTTGTTGGAGATAAGTCGCGAATTGCTGAAGGAATAAAAAAACTGAATCTGGGTGAAGTTATCGAAATGACGGTGGAAGATGTTTTGGGCAAAGTTCCAGAGCTGTAATAAGTTTTGATTAGTCAAGATTTATTAATTTTTATGATCACCAAATTAGAAAGCTCTAAATGCAGGCAAGCTAGGGCAAAGGATAAGTAATCCATGAGCTTTAGCTTGCTTTTCAGTTATAAGCATAGTTGTTTTGAAACATGGCTAAATTAGTATCAAACGTTTTTAATAAAGATGAGTTATTGTGTTAATTTTTCAGTTAGTTCATAATTAATTTATCACCTATCAACCATTAACTCCCAAACCACAAACTCCAGAACTAAGAACTCTTTAACAAAGAACTCCTGAACTAAGAACTCCTGAACAAAGAACCCCCAACCACGAACCACATCCTTACTATTTCCTAATCCCCAATCCCTAACCCCTAACCCCTAATCCCTAATCCCTAATCCCTTACTCACCAATAATAGTAACGACAATATTTCTCGGACCGCCTTGATTGCGATGCTCGCATAAATAGATGCCCTGCCAGGTGCCAAGATTCAATCTACCGTTTTTAATCGGAACTGTGAGCGAGCTTCCGAGTATAGAAGTTTTAATGTGTGAAGTCATATCGTCCGTACCTTCCAGCGTGTGCTCGAAAAGCGAAGCATCTTCAGGAACAAGACGGCTGAAATATTTTTCCATGTCGCTTCGAACAGTAGGGTCGGCATTTTCATTTAAAGTGAGCGATGCAGAAGTATGTTTGATAAATATATGCACAATACCCACAGTAACATTTTTTAGCTCTGGTAGATAACTCAAAATTTCATCGGTTATAAGGTGGAATCCGCGTCTTCTTGGTTTTAATGTTATTTCCTGTTGACGGAACATTTACTCCTCCTTTTATTAATTCCAAAAATAAAAAAGTAAAATTTTATTTTTGTCTGTAACAATTGCGGAGGAATTATGAACACGTTAGAAGCCCTTTTAACAAGGCGAAGTATAAGACGGTATAAAAATCAACCGGTCGAAAAGGAAAAAGTCGACAAGATTTTGAAAGCGGCAATGTATGCCCCATCTGCACACAACAGTCAGCCGTGGCATTTTATTGTTATTGATGATAGAGAAACATTGAACAAAATAGCAGAGCTGCACCCGTATGCAAAAATGTGCAGGGAGGCACCTCTCGGAATACTTATTTGCGGCGACAGACGACTCGAAAGCCTCGAAGGGTACATTGCATTGAATTGTGCCGCTGCAACCGAAAATATTTTACTGGCTGCTCACGAACTCGATTTAGGTTCGGTCTGGATTGCAGTTTATCCGAGAGCAGAGCGAATCAATATTTTCAAAGAGCTCTTCGGATTACCTGACAATATCCTGCCGGTGGCTATGGTGGCAATTGGTTACCCCGACGAGAAAAAAAATCAACCCGAGCGTTTCAAGCCGGAACGTATTCATTATAACGGCTGGTAATTAATTTGTTGCGATAGGTCAATCTTTCCATTATTTTGGAACTTTAATAAAAACGGTGATGCAATGCAATCGATCGAATGGACGGAACAACTTCGTTTTTTAGTTGCACTTGCTCTCGGTTTTTTGGTGGGGCTCGAAAGAGAATCCACTAAAGGAAAACAGAAAAAAGTTATCTTAGGCGGAATCAGAACTTATCCAATAATAAGTTTAATGGGATTTGGATGTGCCTGGCTCTATAAAATTGGAGTGGAGGCAATTCTGCCACTCGGACTTGTTGCAATTTCTGCATTGACGGTAATATCGTATTTTTCAAAATCGCAATACGATAAATACGGCGTAACAAGTGAAGTAAGTG
Source organism: Melioribacter sulfuriphilus (assembly GCF_051488685.1). NCBI lineage: Bacteria > Pseudomonadati > Ignavibacteriota > Ignavibacteria > Ignavibacteriales > Melioribacteraceae > Melioribacter > Melioribacter sulfuriphilus. Next base: position 35,014 of record NZ_JBPSEH010000003.1, on the reverse strand, counting down.
CGCTTGTAACATTTATTATAGGTGCACTGGCATTGCTCGTTGATATCTGGGCTTCGATGGCTCTTGGAATCATTAGCACAATTTTACTTTCTGAGAAAGCGAGGCTGGAATTCTACGTCGACCGTCTCGACCGAGTTGAGTTTCTTGCGGTTCTTAAATTCCTGCTGGTAACTCTAATCATTCTACCTGTTTTGCCCGACAAGAATTACACTCAATTTAATATTAATCCATATAAAACATGGCAAATTGTAATTATCGTTTCTACAGTAGGATTTGTAGGATATATTATTTCAAAGCGTTTGGGTGCTCATGCCGGTTTTCGAGTTTCAGGTCTGGTGGGTGGAATTGTATCGAGCACCGCCGTCTCAATTGCTTACGGCAGGATGGCTCAAAAGAACGAAAATCTATGGCATCCGGCTCTACAGGGCGCTCTCGTTGCTTCGAGCGTAATGTATATACGTGTACTTGTACTTATTTATATAATTAATTCGGCAGTAGTTGAATATATCTGGCTTCAACTAACTTTTCTAAGTCTGGCTGGATTTATTATTTCGTTTGTCAATGGAAATAAAACCGCAACCAAGAGGTCGATAATCGATCAAGAGATACAAAACCTTCAGAATCCTTTCGAAATACGACCGGCCATTTTATTTGCCGTGTTGTTTCTGGGACTTTCAGTAATTACAGGCTTGGTTAAAAATTACTTTGGCAGTTCGGGAATTATTTCACTTTCTGCAATCGTCGGGATTACGGATATAGACCCATTTATTTTATCGCTGGTAAGCGGCGATATATTCGGAGCTCAAATAATTGCAGCATCGATTTTAATTGCGATGATGAGTAATTCGATTATGAAAGGAATTTATTTTGGGACGATGGTTAAACAAGCTCGCAAGGATGTGTTAATACGATTCGGTCTCCTGGCTGTTTTACATATTCCTGTAATTGTAATGACACTATTTAACTTGAGGAATTATGTTTCTTAGAGTGAAAGCAAAGATTCAGTGAAATATAAGTATTTTGAAATAGTACGTAGAAAACCGGACCAAGAACGGATATCGGATTCATAAAAGTTATTGCGAGCCATATTGTGTACGAATTATTTTTTTGTCCTAACGACTGACTTGCCTCAGAAGCATATTCCTTTCCTCCTATAAACCAGCCAAGTATAAAGAGGAATGCACAGATTAAAGCTGTTATAAAGCCAATCTGATAAACCAGCGTCAATTCCGATGTAAAATTATTGCGTATATAATTTGAGGCTCCTGATGTTGCTAAATAAACATTTACTACCAGTATGTAAAACGAGATGTCCTTCAGATCAATTAACTTTTCCCATAAAGGAACGCTTATTGCTTTTATTAATCTTGTCAGAATCAAAGGAATTGTGAACGTAACCAGTACAGGTAATAAAATGTCGTTAAATGTAATATTGTTTCCGCTGTCGATAATCAAAGGTAGAATAAAAGGGAGTATGATTGTAATTACTACGTTGGTAAGCACCAACGAAAAAAGAGTGAATTCTACTTTCCCATTTTTCAGACTTATAATAACCGGAGCTGCAATGGCAGTTGGGGCTATGGCTGTTATGAATGCCGTTTGCGCAAGTAATTTATCGAATGGATAAATCAAAAAATATGATATAAGAGAAGCTGATATCAAAGAAATTAATATGATGAAATGCTTAATGTTGATAATATTCTTATCAATTTTAATATCGAGGAACGAAAAGAAGAGCAACGCCATTAATAAATAACGAATTAAAAAGGTAAATCTATGTCCGTAAGGGAAAAGGATACCTGCGGTAATTGCGACAATAAGGAGTAAATTTTTCATAGCAACTATCTGAAAATGATGGTTTTCTTGCCGTATTGAAGAACGCGGTTGTTGACGTGTAGATCTACGGCGCGTGCAAGCACCAAACGTTCGAGGTCGCGTCCTTTTCTGATTAAATCTTTCAAAGAATCCTTATGAGAAATTCTTATAACATCCTGCTCGATAATGGGACCTTCGTCCAGTTCTTCCGTTACGTAATGACTTGTAGCGCCAATTAATTTGACTCCTCTTTCGTAAGCTTTTTTATAAGGGTCAGCTCCACTAAATGCCGGCAGGAATGAATGATGTATGTTGATAATATTATTTGGATAGTGGGCAATAAATTCAGGAGTAAGAATCTGCATGTAACGCGCCAAGATTATCGACTCGATATTATGTTCTTTTAATAATTCGAGCTCCTTTTCCTCCTGATCGCGTTTGTTTTCTTTCGTTATTGGAAAACAGTAAAAGGGAATATTATACTGACGGGCAATTACTTCAAGATCGGGATGATTCGAAATGATAAGTGGTATTTCGGCATGAAGTTCATTGTTCCTGTAACGCCAGAGTATTTCAAGCAGGCAATGGTCATATCTTGATACGAATATGGCAAGGCGTTTTTTTTCCTCGCTCAATTTAATATCCCAGTTTGCGTTAATTTCTTCGGTCAATTTTTTGAATTCATTAATAAATTCATCGGTGACATTTGCCTGTCCGTTTAATTCCCATTCGATCCGAATGAAGAACATTTTCTCGTTTTTGTCGACATGCTCGTCCAGATCGATAATGTTTGCGTCCCTCTGGAATAAGAACTGTGATATTTTAGCCACAAGACCTTTCCGGTCTGCACACGATAAAATTAATGTAGCACTACTCATCTCTTCACACAAATATTTTTTTTCATCTGTAAATTACGAAAAAAAGTTGCTAAATTTGTAAGTAAACGCTGAAGTTAACGTTCAAAAGGAGGACTTAATGAAATCTTTAATTCTTTTTTTGCTAATTCCACTCTTTTTAACAGCGCAGGACAAACCAAAACAATTTACAATAGATCAATGCGTCAGAGAATTTAACTGGGAAGATACTGTCGGTACAAAAGTGGGATACCAGTTCTGGTTTGTCGATAAAAATTTTCTCGACGGACGCACGCTCAAATTGAGTGTTGTTGCACCTCATAAAGCCACACACGCACCCCATAAACATGCTGAAGACGAATTCTTTTTTGTGCTGGAAGGAATTGCCGAATTTTATCTCGACGGCGAAACGAGAATCGGTAAACCATATTCGAGTTTTTATTGTCCACCTAACAGCATGCACGGCATAAGAAATGTTGGCGATACGGAATTAAAATATCTTGTAATAAAAAAATATAACACGAAATGAAAACAAAATTATTTTTTATTGCCTTTCTGATTTTTGCCGCACCTCTCTTCGGGCAGTACAATTTTATTAATATCTGGAATGGCATTGCGCCCGGATCTTCAGATACATTAAAAGAAGAAAAATACAGCGACGAAAGATTCTGGTCTGTTGCACAACCTGGTCTGGTTTTCTACAAATCACCTCAGTCAAAAGGGATTACTATGCTCGTTTTGCCAGGAGGAGGATATCATCATCTGGCATTTGTAAAAGAAGGCGTTGCAATTGCAAAATGGCTAAACAAACGGGGCATCGACGCTTACGTTTTAAAATATCGACTTAATCCTGAAGACGCCCTCGACGATGCTCAAAGAGCAAATTGTTTTATTAGGAGCAAAACTAAAGGTGAGAAAATAGGGATAATTGGATTTTCTGCGGGTGGTCACCTTGCCGCAAATCTAATGCTTTCACCCAAACGTATCTTTATCGATTCAATCGATAACTATAATTATAAACCCGAATTTGCCGTACTGATTTATCCATGGTTCCAGAATCTTTACGAAAAAGTAACTGGTGAACTTCCACCCTTATTTATTGCGCACGCTGCCGATGATACGAGAGTGCCTATTCAGGAATCCTTGAATTTTGTAGATGCTTGTGTTAAGAATAATGTATTTCCTGAAGTGCATATCTTTTTTGAAGGTGGACACGGCTTCGGTATGGAAAAAGAAAACGGTTATGCGGCTTCGGAATGGCCGCAACTGCTCGAAAAATGGCTGGTCAATAAAAGAATACTAAGTGTAGGTGGAGATCTAAAATGAAATTTGTCAATATTGTTATTGCTTTTGCTTTCTTTGTATTACAAGGACAAGCACAAGATAAAAAGGAAATAATCGACGTATCGGGATTTGACAACAGTGCACATCACTGGTACGATATAAGCGCAGAAGACAATATAATTGAACCAATCGAAAATCAACCGAGATACAAACCATGGCAAATCAAAGAGATTGCCGACAACATTCTGCTTTATCAAAAAGAAAATGGAGGCTGGGCTAAAAATTATGATATGCTTGCCATCCTGACTGAAGAACAAAAAGAAGCGCTCTTGAAATCAAAAGATATGACCAATACAACTTTTGATAACTGGACAACACACACTCAGGTGGAATATCTTGCGCGCGCTTACGAAATTCTTAAAGATGAACGTTATAAAGTTGCTTGTCTAAAAGGCATCGAATTTATTTTAAGTGCTCAGTACTCAAACGGCGGATGGCCTCAGTTCTATCCGGATACGAGCGGATACAGAAAGTATATTACTTTTAACGACGGCGCAATGGCAGGCATAATGAGAGTACTCTACAATATTGTGAAGAAAGTGCCTCATTATTCTTTTGTGGAAAAAGATTTATACGAAAGGTCAAAGGTTGCATTTGAAAAAGGTTTAAGGTGTATTCTCGATTGTCAGATAAAAGAAAACGGTAAATTATATGCCTGGGGGCAGCAGCACGATAATGTTACGCTCAAACCTCAAAAGGCGCGCACTTACGAATTGCCTTCAATTGCCAATCAGGAAAGTGCTGACCTTGTATTGTTCTTGATGGATATCGACGATCCTTCGCCCGAGCTTATCAATGCAATTGAAAGCGCGGTAAGTTGGTTCGAAGAATCAAAAATCAAAGGAATACGAATCGAAGAAAAAAAGATTGAACCGAAAAAATACAAATGGAGCACACTAAGTATCGACCGCATTGTAGTTGAGGATTCTACGGCTCCGCCGATCTGGCCCAGGTATAGCGAGCTTGTAACTCATAAACCTTTATTTTCTAATCGCGACGGCAAAAAAGTCTACTCGCTCGCCGAAGTGGCTCACGAAAGAAGAGCCGGCTATTCATGGTATACTTACCTGCCACAACGTGTACTCGATAAATATCCAGAATGGAAAAAGAAACTTGTAAAGGAATAAATTGAGGAATAACCATGACAAAAAATATTTTAATTATCCTGATGTTATTGTTTTTAATGGGCTTTAATATGCCGCAGAATAAAATTAAGATAGTCTGCTTTGGCGATTCGATTACACGCGGTGCGGGTGTGGAAGGCAAAGAATGGGTGGAAAAATTGTCAGCGCGGTTCGATAAAATAACTTTTGTTAATGCTGGTAGAAATGGCAGAAAAACCTCTGATCTAAATGAGCTGCAGCCGGTAATCGACAACAACCGAGATGCCAATTATTTTATTATTTTATTGGGAGTAAATGACTTGAAAAACGGCAACGACAGCCTCGTAGCTCTTTGTGTGCAAAACCTCGACAGCATGGTTACTAAAATCAAATCGGAGATTCCTGCTGCAAGAGTTATTATCGCATCACCGTGTAATATCAATCTTGAGACGATGAACGAGACTAACAGAAAAAAGTTATATAACGATGCCACTCAAACTTCATTAATAAAATTAAATGAAGAATATAAGAAACTGGCGGAACGTCGGGGTACGGAGTTCATTCAACTTTATGGAAAAGTAAGCCCCGAAAATTTTTTGGATGGTCTCCATCCGAATGAGAAAGGGCACGAAGAAATTGCAAATGCCATTGCTGAATATATTTCAACCATGATAAAATAAGCCTCTCTACAAGGGATTTTAACGATTCCAGAAAAATTAAAAGTTATCGTCTGCGAAAGGGGAATCTAATCGTAGATTCCCATTCCAGGCTTGCTCCATTTAAAAACGATTGAGCTCTTAAAAATCACGACAAAAACTGCAAAATGTGTACGGCGGCATTATTAGAAGAAAATTTTTTTTATTTTTGTAAAGAATAATAAACAAGGGGAAATTTAAAATGACTGCAAATTTTGATATGATAAAAAGCGTATATGATAATTTTGTAAATAAAGTTGAAAAAGCGCGAAGGGTTGTCGGTAGACCTTTAACTTATGCTGAGAAGGTACTCTATTCTCATCTGGCGGAAGAACCGACACGTGAATTTATACGGGGCAAGGACTTCGTCGATTTTTATCCCGATAGAGTTGCAATGCAGGATGCAACAGCACAAATGGCATTGCTTCAGTTCATGCACGCAGGTAGAAAAACTTCGGCCGTTCCTGCTACAGCGCATGCCGATCATTTAATTGTTGCACAGAACGGTTCTAAAGAAGACCTGGAAAAAGCAATCGAAGAAAACAGAGAAGTTTACGACTTTCTCGAAAGTATCTGTCAGAAATACGGTGTTGGATTCTGGAAGCCAGGCGCTGGAATTATACATCAAGTCATACTCGAAAATTATGCTTTCCCTGGTGGCATGATGATCGGTTCGGATTCGCATACCCCGAATGCTGGTGGACTCGGTATGATTGCAATTGGCGTCGGCGGTGCCGATGTAGTAGACGTTATGGCTGGAATGCCGTGGGAATTGAAATGGCCTAAATTAATTGGTGTTAAATTAACTGGTAAACTTTCGGGCTGGACAGCCCCGAAAGACGTGATTCTTAAATTGGCTGGAATGCTTACTGTAAAAGGAGGTACAGGAGCAATTATTGAATATTTCGGTGAAGGCGCCAATTCAATTTCGTGCACAGGAAAAGCTACGATTTGTAATATGGGTGCTGAAGTAGGTGCCACAACATCAATCTTTCCTTTCGACTTAAAAATGGCAAATTACCTGCGTAAAACCGATAGAGAAGACGTTGCAGAACTTGCCGAAAAACTCGCTGACCAGTTAAAAGCTGACGACGAGGTTTATGCCAATCCAGAAAAATACTTCGACCAACTTATCGAAATTAATTTAAGTGAACTGGAACCACATATTAATGGACCTTTCAGTCCCGACCTTGCCCATCCTTTATCCAGAATGAAAGAAGCTGTCAAGGAAAACAATTACCCGGATAAAATTAGTGTGGCTCTAATTGGAAGCTGTACAAACTCCAGTTATGAAGATATCGACAGGGCGGCAAACATCGCCAAACAAGCACTGGCAAAAGGATTGAAAGCAAAGTCGCAATTTACAATAACACCCGGCTCTGAACAGGTACGCGCTACTATAGAACGCGACGGACAACTTCAGATATTGACAGAACTGGGTGGTAAAGTACTTGCCAATGCATGTGGTCCATGTATCGGAATGTGGAAGAGAATGGATATTAAAACTGGCGAGAGAAATACAATTGTTAATTCGTTCAATCGTAATTTTGCTAAAAGAAACGACAATAATCCCGAGACATTTTCGTTTGTTGCAAGTCCAGAAATTGTGACAGCTCTGGCAATTGCTGGAAGTTTATCATTCAATCCTGAAACCGACACACTTAAAAACGAAAAAGGAGAGGAAGTAAAACTCGATCCTCCTTACGGTGATGAATTGCCTTTGAAAGGATTTGTTAAAGATAATAAAGGTTATCTTGCGCCAACACCCGACGGCTACAAAACCGAAGTAAAAATCGACCCGAAGAGCGAACGATTGCAGCTTCTCGAAAGGTTCGAAGCCTGGGATGGTAACGATTTCATCGATATGCCCTTGCTGCTGAAAGCAAAAGGTAAATGTACAACCGACCACATTTCGCCTGCCGGTCAATGGTTGAAATACCGTGGGCATCTCGACAATATTTCGAAGAATTTGTTCCTCGGCGCAGTCAACGCCTTTACTGGTAAAACTGGTGAAGCTAAAAATCTTTTTACAGGTGAATATAAACCAGTTCACGAAGTAGCACGTGAATACAAAGCCAGGGGACTTGGCTGGGTAGTCGTGGGCGACGAGAATTACGGCGAAGGTTCTTCACGTGAACATGCAGCAATGGAACCGCGCTACCTCGGAGGCAAAGCTATTATTGCTAAAAGTTTTGCACGTATCCACGAAACTAATTTGAAAAAACAGGGAATGCTACCCCTTACTTTTGCCGAACCCTCCGACTACGATAAAATCCAGGAAGATGATAAAATCAGTATTGTAGGACTAAAAGAACTTGCACCCGAAAAACCAGTTAAAATGATAGTTAAACACAAAGATGGTACACAGGAAGAGATCATGCTAAATCATTCATTTAGTGAAGGACAGATTGAATGGTTTAAAGCTGGCAGTGCATTAAATCTAATTGCTGAGAAGAATAAATAGTTTTATGGAAAAAAATAATAAATGAAAAGCCGGGGATATATTTCGTCTCCGGCTTTTTTTACATCTTCTTTTTAGTCGTTTGATATAATCAAAGTAAACCTCTATCAATAATCAAAGATCATTCTCTATGTACAATTGTAGCGCTTGCCTGTCGTGCAGCCAGGAGTGTGATCTGTGCAATGTTAACATGCGGTGGGCGCGAAGCACAGAATATTACAGCGTTGGCCACATCATCGCCCGTCAATGGCACTATGCCTTTGTAAACATTCTTCGCTTTTTCTTCGTCGCCGTCGAAGCGGACGCGGCTGAAATTCGTTTCTACCAGTCCAGGGTCGATTGTGCTTACACGGATATTTTTGTCTATTGTGTCCATTCTCAATGACTTTGTAATTGCGTCGACAGCGTGTTTTGTGGCGCAATAGACTGCTCCTTTTGGATATGCTTCGTGTCCGGCAATTGAACCAATGTTTATTATATGTCCACTCTGCCTTTCGACCATTCCTTTCAATACTTCATGAGTAACGTAGAGCAGTCCTTTAACGTTTGTGTCGATCATAATATCCCAGTTGTCGGGATTGTCCTCATAAAATTTATTCAATCCTTTAGCAAGTCCGGCATTGTTAATTAGAATATCAATTTTTTGCCATTCTACGGGTAGCTCTTCAACAAATTTTTTTACTTCATTGCGATTACGTACATCGAGTTTACCGGTATAGACTTTAACGCCGAATTTTTGTTTTATGTCCTCAGCTATTTCATCGATTAATTCCACTCTGCGCGCCGATATGATCAAATTGGAACCTTCGCGTGCAAATGCATAAGCGCACGATTTCCCGATTCCAGATGTTGCGCCTGTGATGAAAACTATTTTGTTCTTTAGTGACATATATACCTCGTTAAATTGCATTAAAATTTTTACAAAATTAATAAATATAATTTTTGCAAGCAGAAATAAATAATAAAGATAGTATATCCTGATTTTATTATTTTTAGGTCGTAAATTCCTGGCTATTAGTAAAATGAATGAAAGGGAAACCGAAAGAGAACAGTTGTCGGAAAAGCTAATTTGTTATCATTGCGGCGATGATTGCAGCGATGATTCGATTGCTATTGGAGATAAATATTTCTGTTGCAACGGGTGTAAAACCGTCTATGAAATTCTTAATTCGGCTAATCTGTGTAATTATTATAATATCGAGCCGGGAGCCGGAATCAAAAAACAAAACAAGTCGTATAGAAATTTTGAATTTTTAGACGATCCCGATCTGAAAGATAAGTTAATTGATTTCAGCGACGGCAGGATTACCACAGTTACCTTTCACATACCACAAATCCACTGCAGTTCGTGTATCTGGGTACTGGAGAACTTGAATAAGCTCGACGAAGGTGTAATTACTTCTCGTGTGAATTTTCCAAAGAAAAAATTGTTCGTCAAATATTCAGAAGGTAAAACGTCGCTCAGGAAAATTGTCGAACTTCTCGATTCCATTAACTACGAGCCGCTACTTACTCATGAAGGCAAAGAAGAAGACAAACTAAAGGAAATAAACAAAAAACTCTATTTCAAAGTAGGGATAGCAGGTTTCAGTTTTGGAAATATAATGATGCTTAGTTTTCCGGAGTATCTTTCGCTCGGCACAAACTCCGACACCGAACTTAAAACCATATTTTCTTATCTTAACCTGTTGCTTGCCTCGCCTGTTGTGTTCTACAGCTCTTCAGACTATTTTACTTCGGCTTTCAAAGGACTCAAAAATAAAATTGTCAACATCGACGTACCGATTGCACTCGGAATTATTGTTCTTTTTTTAAGAAGTCTTTATGAGATAATAACGTCAACAGGAGCAGGTTATCTCGATTCACTGGCCGGTCTGGTCTTCTTTCTTCTGATCGGAAAAGTATTTCAGAATAAAATTTATCACTCGCTCAGCTTTGAGAGAAATTATAAATCGTATTTCCCGATTTCTGTTACTATAAGAAAAAATCATAACGAAACTGCAGTACCACTCGAAAAACTAAAAGTGGGCGATAGAATGATTATTCGCAACGGCGAGATTGTGCCTGCCGATTCCATTCTGATTAAAGGAGAAGCTTATATCGATTACAGCTTTGTAACCGGCGAATCGGAGCCCGTTAAACTTAAAAACGGTGATATTATTTATGCTGGAGGAAGGCAGCAAGGTGGTACAATCGAAGCAGAATCGATTAAAGAAGTTTCTCAAAGCTATTTAACTCGATTGTGGAACGATGCAACCTTCCGTAAGAACAATGAGAGTCGCACCGAATCCCTTGTCGATTTTGTAAGTAAATATTTTACTGCGATAGTAATTTCAATTGCTATAATCACTTTTTTCTATTGGTCAACTGAAAACTACCTGATCGCTTTTAATGCTTTCACTGCGGTGTTGATTGTTGCATGCCCTTGCGCTCTGGCTCTTTCAATTCCGTTTACTTTTGGAAATGCTCTCAGAATTTTCGGTAGGAACAAATTCTATTTGAAAAGCATTTCGGTAGTGGAGACATTGTCAAAAATTACTACTGTGGTGTTCGACAAAACTGGCACAATTACGGACAATAAATTTCCGCATGTTGAATTTATCCTGGTTAAGCAAGTTGACCCAAAAGAATTAATGCCAGCGATAAAATCTCTTGTGATAAATTCTTCTCACCCTTTGAGCAGAACAATTGTGGAATACTTGAAGGGATTTAGTACGATCGATTTTTCAGAATTCAAAGAATATCCCGGAAAAGGTCTGGAAGCAAAATTAAATGGTAAATTATATAAAGTAGGTACGCCTGAATATACCGGATTCGACGCCTCATTGACGAACGATTCTTCAATCAACGTAACAGTTACTGCCAATGGAGAAGCACTCGGCTATTTCAAAATAAAAACGAAATACAGAAATAAACTCGATGAAGTAATATCGCATCTCAATTCGAGATATAAACTTTTTCTTTTGACTGGTGATACGGAAAGGGAAAAACCGAAGCTGGAAAAATATTTTATTAGTGGAAGTATACTTTTCAGACAGAGTCCATTTGACAAACTCGAATTTATCCAGAAGCTTAAAGCTAAAGGCGATATTGTAATGATGATTGGTGATGGCTTAAACGACGCCGGAGCGCTTCAAAAAAGCGACGCAGGCATTTCGATTTCAGACAGCATCAATAATTTTACGCCAGCATGCGACGCCATTCTCGATGCAGATTCTTTCAGTTTACTCCATAAATTTCTCGAATATTCGATTACAAGCAGATTCATTGTTTATGCGAGCTTTTTGGTCTCTTTTGTCTATAATGCTGTAGGTTTATATTTTGCAACTACGGGTAAACTTCAACCAGTAATTGCGGCAATACTGATGCCGTTGAGTTCTATTACAATAGTTTTGTTTACTACTGCTTCAACAACAATTTTTGCAAAAATAAAAGGCTTACTGTAATGTCAGTAATTGTTATACTCGTATTTGCCAGTTTGCTGGTTGCAGGTGGATTCTTGATAGCTTACCTCTGGGCGGTAAGGTCGGGGCAGTACGACGATACTTATACACCGTCGATTAGAATTTTATTCGACGACAAAAAAATCAACAGTGCTGAATCAAATAAACAGGAGCAATAGATGCAGGTAGAAAAATTCAGTTACGATAATCATATAGTCAGGCAATTTTCAATTGCCACAATTCTATGGGGCTTTGTGGGAATGCTTGTAGGATTGATTATTGCTATTCAACTTTACTTTCCGACAGCAAATCTCGGCATTCAGTATACTACATTCGGTAGAATACGCCCTCTTCATACAAATGCGGTAATATTTGCTTTTGTTGGCAATATGATCTTTGCAGGTGTTTATTATTCGTTACAACGACTTTGTAAAGCTCGAATGTACAGTGACTTTTTGAGCAAGTTCCATTTCTGGGGCTGGCAGCTGATTATTCTTGCAGCGGCAATAACTCTTCCGCTGGGTCTGACAACCAGCAAGGAGTATGCTGAACTCGAATGGCCCATCGATATTATGATAGCTGTAGTGTGGGTGGCATTCGGTATAAATCTGTTTGGTACAATAATTAAAAGACGAGAAGAACACATGTATGTGGCAATCTGGTTTTATATAGCCACATTTGTAACTGTAACTGTTTTGCATATCGTTAACTCGATAGAAATTCCGGTAACGTTTTTTAAAAGTTATCCCGTTTATGCTGGAGTTCAGGATGCTCTGGTTCAATGGTGGTACGGACACAATGCAGTTGCATTTTTTCTGACCACTCCGTATCTGGGTCTGATGTATTATTTTCTACCGAAAGCTGCTGAACGTCCCGTCTATTCGTATCGTCTTTCAATTCTCCATTTCTGGGCGTTAATATTTATTTACATCTGGGCTGGGCCTCATCACCTTTTATATACAGCATTGCCCGACTGGGCTCAATCGCTTGGCACTGTTTTTTCAGTTATGTTGATTGCCCCTTCGTGGGGTGGCATGTTAAACGGACTTCTCACACTTCGAGGTGCATGGGACAAAGTTCGAGAAGATCCCGTTCTTAAATTTATGGTCGTTGCTGTTACTGCATACGGTATGGCTACATTCGAAGGACCAATGCTTTCACTTAAAAATGTCAACGCTATTTCACACTACACTGATTGGACAATAGCACACGTACACGTCGGAGCACTTGGCTGGAATGGCCTTTTAACCTTTGGAATCCTTTACTGGCTAATACCCAGAATGTGGAATACAAAGCTTTACTCAAGAAAACTTGCCAATTCGCATTTCTGGATTGCTACGCTTGGAATTGTTTTCTACGTCGTGCCAATGTATTGGTCGGGTATAACTCAATCGTTAATGTGGAAACAATTTACAGAACTCGGTTTGCTTCAGTACCCAAACTTTCTCGAAACAACGCTCCAGATTATTCCAATGCACGTAATCAGATCAATTGGCGGTCTGCTTTATCTGAGCGGTGTGGTTATGATGGTTTATAATCTTGCCATGACTGCAAAGCAGGGTAAATTCATTAAGGACGAAGCTGCCGAAGCTTATCCTCTCGTTAAGTCAACAGATAAACTTAAAAGAGGAATGATACACCGCTATCTCGAAAAACGTCCGGTCAAATTTGCTTTTCTATCGACAGTTGTAATTTTGATAGGGGGACTTGTCGAAACTATTCCGACATTTATCGTAAAATCGAATATACCGACCATTTCGAGTGTTAAACCGTATTCGCCACTGGAGCTGCATGGGCGAGATATTTACATCCGCGAAGGCTGCAATGCGTGCCATTCACAAATGGTGCGTCCTTTCAGATCTGAAACCGAAAGATACGGCGAGTATTCAAAAGCCGGTGAATTTGTTTACGACCATCCGTTCTTATGGGGTTCGAAAAGAACTGGACCGGATTTACACAGAGTGGGAGGCAAATATTCCAATCTGTGGCATTATCTCCATCTGGAAGATCCAGCTCAAATGTCGCCAGGATCAATAATGCCTTCCTATAAATGGTTGATTACTCAACGAATTGATACTGCGAAAACAGCGGCCAAAATACGCGCTATGCGCTCTATAGGTGTGCCTTACCCGGAAGGTTACGAAAAATTTGCCAACGAAGATTTAATGAAACAGGCCAATGCAATTGCCGATGATCTTTTGAATAACGGAATTCCAATTGACCCTGACAACGATATAATCGCTTTGATTGCGTACTTGCAAAGACTTGGCACAGATATAAAAGTAGAAAGGAAAGGTGAATAATGATTTCTAATTATTTGAGCTCGATTGATGGAGTATCTGTCTATCCAATTATCAGTTTGATCATCTTTTTTAGCGTCTTTATAATTACGATAATAAGAACATGGAAGCTGGACAAGAACTTCATCGAAAAAATGAAAAATCTTCCGTTAAATAATTCACAAATGAAAAACAATTCAGAGATTAACAATGAGTAAGATAAAATCGATATTAACGTTTATATTGCTTTCGCCTTTGAGTTCTGTAATGGCGGCAGGCAACGAGGAAATTCTTGATAGCGTAATGAAAACAATGATAATAATTACTCTACTTGTGATTGCTTTTGTCCTCTGGCTTGCATTTGTTTATTCGGAAAAGAACGATTCTGAAGGGAAAATTTTCCTCGAACCAATCCGTTATGTGTTTGCTTTTCTAAGTAAATCTACTCCAATTGACAGGGAACAGGAAATTCTGCTGGGACACAACTACGACGGCATAAGGGAACTGGACAATCGTGTTCCGCCGTGGTTTCAAATTCTTTTCTATGGAACAATAATCTGGGCTGCGGGTTATTTAATAAGTTATCACGTAATTGGCAATGGTCAGGTGCAATTGGATGAATACAAATACGAAATTGAACAGGCAAAATTACAGCGGGAAATTTTAATCAAATCGGGTGCATTTATTAACGAGGAAACCGTTTCTTTCGTAGACGATCAGGCAGCACTTTCCGAAGGGAAAGATATATTCCTTAAAAATTGTGCAAGCTGTCACGGTCAAAACGGCGAAGGACTTATAGGACCGAATTTAACCGACGATTACTGGATTCACGGCGGTGGAATTAAAAATATTTTCAGGACCATTAAATACGGAGTTCCGCAAAAAGGAATGATAAGCTGGGAATCCCAGCTCGAACCAAAGAAGATGCAGGCTGTAGCAAGTTATATTATTACATTGCACGGAACAAATCCTCCTAATTCCAAAGCACCGGAAGGAGAATTGTGGAAGGAAAATAGTGTTGAAGGAAGCAAAGGTATATGAATAAAACTTTTGAAAATGTTAACCGAGAAACTTTCAGGGATTCGATAGCTACCGTAACAAAAGAAGGTAAAAGACGCTGGATCTATCCTAAAAAACCTTCAGGTAAATTTTATCGAGCAAGAACGATAGTAAGCATCTTTCTCCTTTTGTTTCTTGTGTCGGCTCCGTTCATTAAGATTGCAGGGCACCCGTTCATTTTGTTTAATGTGCTTGAACGTAAATTTGTAGTATTCGGCATTTATTTCGGTCCTCAGGATATCTACTTTTTTGCTCTTGCTATGATAGCATTTATTGTCTCAATTTTTCTTTTTACTGTGGTTTACGGTCGACTGTTTTGCGGATGGGTTTGTCCTCAAACTGTTTTTATGGAAATGGTGTTTAGAAAAATTGAGTACTGGCTGGAAGGCGACGCCAAAGAACAGCGCAGGCTTGATCAAATGAAGATGAATTTGCACAAGTTCAGAATAAAAGCTGCAAAGCATATTATCTTTTTTGCAATCTCTTTCGGAATATCGAATATCTTCCTGGCTTATATAATCGGTTCAGATAATTTACTAAAATATATTACACATTCACCCACACTTCATACAGGAACTTTTATAGCAGTTTTAATTTTCTCGGGGGTTTTTTATTTCATCTTCTCATATTTCAGAGAGCAAGCATGCGTGTTTGTTTGTCCATATGGCAGACTTCAGGGGGTAATGCTGGATGAAAATTCGATTGTAATTCATTATGACTTCAAAAGAGGAGAACCGCGGGGAAAACTGCGACGCGGTGAAGAGAGAATAGCAGGAGATTGTATCGATTGTAAACAGTGCGTGGAAGTATGTCCCACCGGTATCGACATAAGAGATGGAACCCAACTCGAGTGTGTCAACTGTACAGCCTGCATCGATGCCTGCGATTATGTTATGAAACGGATTGGCAAACCAAAAGGACTTATTCTTTATGCTTCTAAAAATGAAATTGAAACCGGACGAAGACCGATCTTAACACCTAAAGCAATTGGTTATACAGTCGTACTCTTGTTCTTGCTGTTCCTGATTTTTTTCCTTTTGATTAACAGAGCTGAACTCGACGTTAATATTCTCAGAACGCCCGGATTACTTTCCCAGGAACAGCCGGGAAATAAAATCAGCAACCTGTACGACATTAAAATTGTGAACAAAACCTCGAAAGAAATTACTCCCAAAATCGAAGTAGAAAATAAAGAAGCGGAAATTAAAATTATCGGTGATAACTTAATAGTAAAACCACAAAGCATTGCCGAAACAAAGTTTTTTGTAATTTTACCTAAGTCGGAAATCAAAGCAATTAAAACTCCTTTAACTGTGAATGTTTATTCTAATGATAAAATTATTAAGAAGATCACTACTTCCTTTTTAGCACGGCCGGAGAAAAAATGAAATTATCGTGGGGTACTATAATTGTCATAACTTATACTCTATTCGTTATTGGAACACTGACGATGGTTTATATTTTCATGAACCAGGACGTGAGTCTTGTTTCCGAAAATTATTATGCCGAAGAAATCAAGTATCAAAATCAAATCGATAAAAAGAAGAACAGCGCTTCTCTCGAAAAAAACATCGCCGTTTTATTGAACGATGGTTCAGTTGATATCGTATTTCCAGAATTGACGCTGCCTGAAAAAATAAAAGGTAAAATAAAATTCTATAGACCTTCTGATGAAACGAGCGATTTTACCGCCGATATTCAACTTGATTCTACGTATACTTTAAAAATCCCTTTGGATAATCTTAAACCGGGTTACTGGAAAATTATAATCGATTGGTCGGACGGGATTAAAGAATATTATCTTGAAAGAAATTTAATGATAAGCTAATGGAAATCTGGACTGGTTTATTGATCGGACTTTTCGGGAGTCTTCACTGCGTCGGAATGTGCGGACCAATTGTAATGGCAATTCCGATTGTTGGCGAAACGTGGATAAAGATCTTTTCTGGTCGTCTTCTTTACAATGCGGGTAGAATAACGACTTACACTTTGATGGGTTTGCTATTCGGCTTGTTCGGTAAACAATTGCAGTTAATAGGGCTTCAACAATATATTTCATTAATCTCTGGCGGGGTTATTTTGATTTACTTGTTTCTGCCTTCTTCAATGAAAAACAAAGTTGCACACACCAGATTATCTATAATGTTTTATGATCGACTTAAAATTTATTTCGGGAAATTAATATCGCGTAAAACAATTATTTCGCTTTATCTTATAGGGATATTAAACGGTTTATTGCCATGCGGATTTGTTTACGTAGGAATAGCCGGTGCACTTACAATGTCGACGCCTCTTGAAGGCGCAATCTATATGGCTCTTTTCGGACTGGGAACTTTTCCTGTAATGTTTATTACCGCAACCCTTGGAAATTTCATCCATATTAAATTGAGAAAAAAATTAATTCCAGCAATGGCTTTTCTGCTCGCTCTTCTTTTTATTCTGAGAGGTATGAACCTCGGCATTCCATTTTTGAGTCCGAAAATAAAAAATGTAGTTCACGTTGAAATGCATCACTGATTTCTTTTTTTTGTTATCTTTACGCTATTCATTAGAACGGTATGGATAATCAGATCTTAAATAAAGCACATATTTATGTTGAAGGACTTTTCGAGGCGTTTCGAAATACGGATAACCTTTATCACAACATCGACCATACGATCGAAGTGGTCGAGAAAGTAAAGGAGATTGGTGCTGGCGAAGGTTTGAGCGATGAAGAACTCGAAATTGTTATACTGGCTGCTTGGTTTCACGACACGGGTTATTGTATTAAATCGGTAGGACACGAGGAGGTCAGCGCAAATTATGCACGTGGATTTTTAAATGTCGAAAATTATCCCCCCGAAAAGATAAACGAAGTGGTTAAATGTATAATGGCAACGCGCGTTCCCCAAAATCCAACCACTCAACTCGAAAAGGTAATATGTGACGCCGATCTGGCTCATATAGGAAGCGACAATTTTGAGATTCGAAATAACCTCTTTCGTCAGGAATACGAAATTTATTTTGGCAAAGAACTTTCCGAAAAAGAGTGGCTCGAAAAAAGTATCGATTTCTTTTCGCAACACCGTTTCTTTACAGAATATTCGAATCGAAAATACGGCGCTCAAAAAGAAAAAAATATTGAACGAATGAAAATGCAACTAAAATTACTGGATAACGATACGAGCACAAAATGAAAAGACTTTTTCTGGTGAGACATGCTAAATCGAGCTGGAGCAATCCCGACATTTCTGACATTGACAGACCACTTAATAAAAGAGGCGAAAGAGACGCTCCATTTATGGCTCGGTTAATTAAAGAGAAAGGCGTCGTACCGGACTTAATGTTGTCCAGTCCAGCAAAAAGATCTTTTGATACCGCAATCATATTTGCTAAAACATACGGAAAAGATAAAAATGATATTATTATTGAAGATCAAATTTATGAGGCGGGAATGCGTGAACTGAGTTTGGTGGTTGAAAATATTGACGATGACTACGACTCTGTCTTCCTTTTTGGGCATAATCCCGGATTAACAAATTTTGCTAATTTGGTGGGGTCGGAATATCTCGATAATATGCCAACCTGCTCTATCGTGGGAATTGAATTTGATATTAATTCATGGAAGAATGTAGAAAGGGGTAAAGGAAATACATTTTTGTTTGAATATCCCAAAAAATACTTTTAGTAAATTGGGGTCATTCCGTATTTGCCGCATGCATACATCATTAGAATCGAAGTAATGTCGGTGACGGCTCGTTTTTCCTCGTCCATTGGAATTACAAGGTCGTAAACTTCGGCAACGAATTTCATGTTAGTTAAAATCTTTTTGAGTTCAGAATACGTCGGTTCGCCGTGCCACATTGCCACACGTTTTACGAGATGATTCTGATTCCTTCTTAGGAATTCGTTAAATGTAATAATGTTGTAACTTAGTTTTGTTCGGGGCCTACAAATGTTTATCAAATCGTTGGTGTATTGATCCCATTTGCGTGCGAGGTCTTCGTTTTTTTCATACATCAATTGAATTGCTTTTCGTGGTGTAAATTTGGCGCGTGTATGAACTTTGAATTTCGGCGCTATTGCGTATCCATCGTAACTTACTATGCCTGCTTTTTTATCGGAATATTTCCAGTTGCGCATAAGTTGCGGTGCGCTGACTACGTTTACTACTTTATCGAGCTCGCTATCGATTACAACAAATTTACCTTTTGAATAACTGACGACTGTATTCCAGTGTTCCCAATTGTTAACGCTTAAAATGCAAGGGTATCCTTTTTGAAGATTTTTTATCAGCATTTTACGTGCGTCGTCGGGATTGCTCGATTGAAAATGTTTCATCCGACAATTAAATCGGCGAGCCGCTCTTGCAAGTCCAAATTCGTCAGTACCAGCCCACCACGTGCTTCCTGCAATTATTCCGATTTGGTCCTCGTCCTTGAAAATACCGAGCATCACTAATGCATATTTCAGGGCAAAAGGACCGCATTGATATTTATTAGGTTGGGGATAAAAGCTCATTAGAGACCACTATAGTTGGATTCAAAAATAATAAAAAGTTTAGTATGCATTATAATTTTTTTATACTTTATGAATAAAAAAATCTGTTTTATGAAAGTTCTAATTGTTTATAACGAGTCAAATCCCAAAGTATACGAACAGACACCAAAAATCTCCGAAAACGACCTTAATTTCAAACCATATTTCGACCTTGAAAAATCAAATCCAATAAATGAATACGAAACTATTGCAAAAGCTTTAAGGAAGGAAGGGTACGATGCATACACTCTCAACATAATGGACAACATTCAACTTTTTTTCGACGATATTGATAAAAACAAGCCGGACGTGGTTTTCAATCTAATGGAATTATATAAAGATGTTGCAAAACAGGAAATGAATTTTGCTGGAATGCTCGAGTTGCTCGGCATACCGTATACTGGTGCGCCGCCACTTGCACTTGGAATATGTCAGAGTAAAATTCTTACAAAAAAAATCTTAAGCTCAATGGGGATTAGAACGCCCAGGTACAGCTTCATTAAATCACTAAATAAACCGTTCAGACTTAATTTGAAATATCCTCTTATTGTCAAACCTGCATTAGAAGATGCAAGCGCTGGCATTGAAGAAGAATCTGTCGTTTATAATCTCGAAGCTTTGAAAAAAAGAGTTAAATATGTATTAGAATATTTTGCTCAGCCAGCACTTGTAGAGGAGTTTATTGTTGGGCGAGAATTGAATGTAGCAGTATTTGGAGACACTGAACTTGAAGTGCTGCCAATAAGCGAAATCGATTTTTCACGATTGCCCGAAAATTTCCATCCCATTGTAAGTTTCCAGGCAAAATGGGATCCTTATCACGTTGCCTATCATAAAACGATACCTAAATGTCCTGCCCCTTTGAGCAAGAAAATTCAAAAGGAAGCCGAAGAAATCGCACTGAAAGCCGTTAAGGCTGTTGGATGCAGGGACTATGCAAGGGTTGATATGCGATTGTCCAGTGACAAAAAATTGTATGTACTGGAAGTTAATCCTAATCCTGACCTGCAGGAAGACGCCGGTTTTATGCGCTCTGCAAAAGCTGCCGGTTATTCATACAGCCTCACTCTTAAGATGATAGTCGATTTTGCTTACATGCGGAAACACAGACCTAAGGGGAATGAGGCCCCGGTTTGAATAATTCTTTCCTTAATTCAATTAATTCATATACTCTTTTCTTTTGACTCTCTGTCATCGATTGCCACTGCGCAATTTCGTCAAGTGTTCTGTAGCAACCTACACAATATTTATTCTCGTCGTCCATTCTGCAAATATTATTGCAGGGCGAGTCTATCTTCTTTTTCTTCATGGAATTAAAAATGCTATTAAATAAATAAAAGTTCCACATCGCAAAAATTTCTGTTATGAACTTGTAAATAAAACTTACCTGTATTATAGTTGCAGAAGTTAATCAAAAAAGGTAATGAAAATGAAAGTTCTGAAGTTCGGAGGTACATCCGTAGGCAATCACAGAAATATTAAAAGCGTCGCTGATATAATCGAATCTTATATTAAGGGAAAAGAAAAAATAATTGTGGTATGCTCGGCAATGTCAGGCATTACGGACGCACTTATCGATACGGCAATAAAGGCAAGCAAAAAGGACGAGTCGTACAGACAAATCTTCATTAATATTAAAGGCAAACATCTTACTACTGTAAGCAGATTAATTCCGGCCGACAAAAGAACGATAACGAACGATTATCTTAAACAAAGATTTATTGAGCTCAACGAAATTTTCAAAAGCCTTTATACCATTGGCGAATTGACTCCCAAAACTCTCGACGAAATTATGAGTTACGGAGAAAGACTTTCCTGTTTTATCATTACAGAAACTTTAAAAGCAAGAAAAATTGATGCACGATATGTAGATGCCAGAGAATTAATCAAAACCGACGAGCAGTTCGGCAATGCAAAAGTAAATTTTGAAATAACAAACGGTCTGATTAATGAATACTTCAGGAAGTTAAAAGGAGTGCCGATTGTAACGGGATTCATTGCTTCTACCTTAGAAGGAATTACAACCACACTCGGAAGAGGCGGTTCGGATTATACGGCTTCGATTATAGGAGCAGCGGTTGATGCGGATGAAATAGAAATCTGGACAGATGTAAATGGAATAATGACAGCGGATCCACGAAGAGTTCGGAATGCATTTCCTCTGAGAGCAGTTACGTACGAAGAAGCTATGGAAATGTCGCACTTCGGGGCAAAAGTTATCTATTCGCCGACGATGTTGCCTGCATTACAAAAACAAATTAAAATACGCATTAAGAATACATTCAATCCAGCTTTCAGGGGCACACTGATATTGCCGCGTGAACCGCATATTCAATTCAATATGAAAGGAATTTCTTCAATTGACGATATTCATCTCTTACAGGTCGAAGGCAGTGGCATGATCGGAATCGAGGGGATATCTTCGCGTATCTTCGGAGCTCTGGCCGCATCCAGGATTAATGTCTTGATGATCACTCAAGGCTCATCCGGCCACACAATTTGTATTGCAGTTATGCCGTCAGTCAGTAAACAGGCAAAAAAAGCAATCGAAAACGAACTTAGACTCGAGATTTATGAAAAGCAATTGAAGAAGGTGGAAGTTATTGAAAATCTTTCGATGATTGCAGTAGTCGGAGAAGACCTGCTGAATACCCCCGGTGTTTCGGGTAAAGTTCTCTTTGCACTCGGTAAAAATGGAATCAATACGATTGCGATTGCGCAGGGTTCTTCGCAGTTAAATCTCACGATGGTTATACGGAAAGAACAACTAAATAAAGCGCTAAATGTTCTTCACGATTCTCTGTTCCTTTCGGAGCAGAAGAATATTAACCTCTTTCTTGTTGGACCGGGAAAGGTAGGTTCAAAATTTATTGATCTGGTTGCAGAGCAACATGAGAATATTAAGAAGAATATGTCGGTCAATTTACTTTTTGCTGGAATAGCCGACAGTAAAAAAATGCTTTTTGAGGAGGAAGGAATTGATCTATCGAACTGGAAAACGATATTAAAAAAATCGGGACAAAAATCGAGCATCAGAAAATTTATCGACAGGATGAAAGAACTCAATCTTTCTAATTCAATTTTTGTAGACACAACTTCTGGCAATCAATTTGTTCCATTCTATAAAGAAATATTATCGTCTTCAATTTCGATTGTAACACCTAATAAAACGGCGAACTCAGCTCCTTATGAGGAATATAAAAATTTGATTAACACCGCACACAAATTCAATTCAGAATTCAGATATTCGACAACTGTAGGCGTCGGTTTGCCTACTATCGAAGTAATAAGAAATTTAATAGAGAGTGGGGATGAGATTCTTTCTATTGAAGGATTGTTTTCAAGTACTATGAATTTCATTTTGAAAGAATTTATGAATTCAGGGAAAAAGATGAGCGAAATAATTATGAATGCTATCAAACACGGATTTACAGAACCGAATCCTCAAGTAGACTTTTCAGGTGAAGACGTTGCACGAAAGTTATTGATATTAATAAGAGAAATGGGTAAAGAGTATGAACTGAAGGATATAGAAGTTGAACCGCTCTTAAATATTTCGTCGAGAGAAAAATTTTCTTTGACATTCGATAACATTAAAAAGTACAATGCTCATTTTGAAAAATTGAGGGAAGAAGCATTAAAGTCGGGTAAGGAAATAATCTATCTTGCCAGGTACGACACAAGCAAAGCCAGGGTAGGACTTGAGCTAATCGATAAGAATCATCCTTTTTATGGATTGAGTTCAAAAGAAAAGATTGTAGCTTTCAGAACGAGGTTTCATTACGAGCGTCCGTTAATAATTAAAGGTCATGGCGGAGGACCAGAGGCAGCGGCAGCGGGAATTCTTTCGGATGTTTTGAAAATTTCAAGATACAGTATTAAATAATTTTTTTCTTGACTGCTATTGAATAATAATATATCTTTGCACCCAATTAATTGTTCTTAACATTTATTGTCTTATCAAGAAAGGTCGAGGGAACAGGCCCGATGACGCCTTGGCAACCATCCCGTCTTTACGAGGGAAAGGTGCTAATTCCTGCCCCAACTTTAAAGTTGCGGGGAAGATAAGAAAGAGTTTTTAATCGAACCTCTTCCGGAATCTTCCCGAAGAGGTTTTTTTTTATCTAAAATCAGCAGGAGAAAATATGAGCAAGAAATATCGTTATGAAACTTTACAGCTGCATGCCGGTCAGTCGCCCGATAAAGCTACAAATGCGCGTGCAGTTCCTATATATCAAACCACTTCCTACCTGTTCAATAGTGCTGAACATGCAGCTAATCTCTTTGCGTTGAAAGAGTTTGGCAATATTTATACTCGAATTATGAATCCCACTACGGATGTATTCGAACAAAGGATAGCCGCCCTCGAAGGGGGAGTGGCAGCGCTTGCAACCTCTTCCGGCCAGGCTGCGGAAACACTTGCGATTACGAATATAGCGCAAGCAGGCGACAATATTGTTACGACAAGCTTTTTATACGGTGGTACTTACAATCTGTTCAAAGTTACGTTACCCCGTCTCGGCATAAATTTTAAATTCGTGAATTCCGACGAACCGGCTGAATTCGAAAAGGCAATCGACGATAAAACGAAAGCGCTCTATATTGAAACCATCGGTAATCCCCGGTTAAATGTACCCGATATCAAAGCACTTGCTGACCTGGCTCATTCATATAATATTCCATTGATAGTTGACAATACATTCGGAGCCGCTGGATATCTTTCCACCCCAATTAATCACGGTGCAGATATAGTCGTTGCTTCGGCTACAAAGTGGATCGGTGGACACGGCACTTCGATTGGCGGTGTAATTGTCGACTCAGGTAAATTTAATTGGGGCAACGGAAAATTCTCCGTCTTTACAGAACCGAGTCCCGGTTATCACGGATTAAAATTCTGGGAAGTATTTGGAAAAGACTCACCATTCGGAAATATTGCATTTATTATTAGAGCACGTGTGGAAGGATTGAGAGATTTCGGTCCATGCCTCAGTCCGTTCAATTCATTTTTGTTGCTGCAGGGTCTGGAAACTCTGTCGCTCAGAATCGAACGTCATTCTCAGAACGCATTTAAACTTGCACATTGGCTCAGGAACGATTCAAGAGTATCGTGGGTCTGGTATCCTGGATTCGAAGATAGTCCATATCACGAAAATGCAAAAAAATATCTCAACCATAATTTGTTTGGTTCAATGGTCGTCTTTGGAATTAAGGGTGGATTAGAGGCAGGAAAAAAATTCATTGATAGCGTTGAACTTTCGAGTCTGCTTGCAAATGTGGGCGACGCAAAAACACTGGTCATCCATCCGGCGTCTACTACTCATCAGCAGCTTTCAGAAGAAGAACAAAAAACCGCAGGCGTAACTAACGACATGATTCGCGTATCAGTTGGACTCGAACACATTGACGACATCATAGAAGACTTCGATCAGGCGCTATCAAAAGCCGTAAGATAAATTAGACTGGAAGGTTGCCGTCCAAGCGACGGCAGCCTCGAATTTAAAACGGAATCTGTCTATATGATTGCATTTACTAAATACATAAAACTTTACGAAAACGAGCAGCTTATTCTTCAGTCCGGCAAACAGCTAAAGAATATCAACATCGCTTATCAAACTTATGGCAAGCTCAATAAGTCGGGCGATAATGTAATCTGGATTTATCATGCACTGACGGGAAATTCTCACGCAGCAGGAATTATTACTGAAGAGGAAGTCGAAAATTCTAAGTCTCATCAATTCCTTTATAAATATAATAAAATGTTTCTCGGTAAAGCCGGCTGGTGGGACCCATTAATTGGACCTGGCAAGTTGTTCGATACAAATCGTTATTTTGTTGTATGCAGTAATTTTCTGGGCAGCTGTTACGGCACAACTGGACCAGCGGATATTAATCCTGAAACAAAGAAAAAATATGGACTGAATTTTCCGAGAGTGACAGTAAGGGATATGGTAAAGGTTCAAAAAAAACTTGCCGATCATCTTGGAATAAAAAAAATAAAAGTAGCTACAGGCGGTTCACTCGGCGGTATGCAAACTCTGGAATTGCCACTAATGTATCCTGGTTTTGTAAAAAGCATAATTCCGATAGCCACTTCAGCAGGGCATTCTGCATGGGCAATTGCATTTAACGAAGTTGCGCGCAATTCAATTACAATTGATCCCTCGTGGAATAATGGTAATTATGATGAACAACCTTATGCTGGACTTTCAAACGCGCGTAAGATTGCAATGATAAGTTACCGTTCAATGGTTTCGTTTGAAAATAAATTCGGACGCGAAAAAGTTGAGTCCACAGATGAAAAATTTCAAATACTGAGCTACCTCGATCACCAGGGCGATAAGCTCGTCAGGCGTTTCGATGCAAATACATATTTGTACATTACCTGGGCAATGGATGCTCACGACGTCGGTGAAGATAGAGGCGGAATTAAAAAAGCGCTTTCATCTGTCGATATTCCAGTACTTTGTGTGGGAATCAACACGGACGTTCTTTATCCGCCAGAAGAGCAAAAGAAAATTGCTGAGTTAATTCCACATTCTGAATATGCAGAAATCGATTCAATACATGGTCACGATTCCTTTCTTATTGAATTTGGTCAACTTGAAAAAATTATTGAAAACTTTTTGTCGAAAAATCTTTGATGTAGATTTAACTTGCTTTCACATTTTGTTTAATTCTATATCAATTATTAGAATTAATTATTCAGGTAATGTCAAACCTCCGAGAGCGTATTTATGTTAACAATCTGTTGTATTCTTTCATTTACACGAATTTATCATTTGTGATTTCCTGTCTTACAAACCAGCCCTGATTATCAAAAAAAATACTAAAGTTTCTATAATCACGATTACGAAGTGAAACAATCATCTCTATTTTCATAAGCTTCTGAAGAAATACCAGAGGATAACGAGTCTTTATCCTCAACTCCAGGTTGAATATGCGAGAAAGGTAAAGAGGATTATAACTTCGTAATTTCATCTTTGGTTATAACTCTAAAGTGTTTTATTTTTTGATAACGTTAAACATAAAATTGGGTGTTATGATGAAAAAACATTTTTATAGTATGTTTATACTTATTTTCTTCTTAGCATTTATATTTAATCTGCAGGCGCAGATTGACCCGGATACCGTAAAATCTCAGAAATTCGACACAGGAAAGATGTGGTCGTTCGACTATCCTCCTGTTGAATATTTCAAAGAAGCATACGGACTCGAAACAGATGAAGAATGGTTTGAAGACGTTAGACTTTCTGCGTTGAGATTGCCGGGTTGTACGGCATCATTTGTATCGGCTGACGGTTTAATAATGACAAATCATCATTGTGCGCGCAGTGTGCTCGAAGAATTATCTACAAAAGAAAATGATTTAATAGCCGACGGCTTTTTTGCCGAGAAGCTCGAAGACGAAATTAAAATTCCAAATTATTATGCGGACCAGTTGGTATTTATTAAAGATGTAACGGAAGAAGTTCAAACAGCAGCAGAAACAGGTACTACTCCCGACGAAAAAGCAAAGAGCAAAGAGGATAAAATCAAAGAATTGACAGAAAACCTCGAAAAAGAAACTGGTTTGAGAGCTCAGGTAGTATCGTTATTTAACGGCGCAAAATATTCCCTTTATGGTTATAAACGTTATGACGATGTCCGTCTTGTATTTGCTCCCGAAATGCAAATTGCATATTTCGGAGGCGACTTCGACAATTTTACATATCCTCGTTATAATCTCGATTTTACACTCTATCGGGCATACGAAAACGGCAAACCAGTTCAACCAGAGCATTTTTTCAAATTCACACTTAACGGTATAGAACCGAACGAACCGATTTTTACGGTTGGTAATCCTGGCTCGACACAGCGACTCAAAACTGTGGCTCAACTCGAATACATTCGCGATGTTGTCTATAAAGGTTATGCGTTCATTTATGATACATACTACAACGAACTCGAAAAATTGAAAACAATTGCTCCAGAAAGAGCTGACGAATTTGAAGACATACGAGTTAACATTGGCAACTCTCAGAAAGTTATCACTACAATCTATAAAGGGCTATGTGACCCGTATTTAATGGCGCGCAAAAAGGATTTCCAGAGAAAGCTTCAAGAAGCTGTATGGAATAATCCCGAACTGAAAGAAAAATATGGAACTATCTGGGAGAACATCGAAAAAACACAAACAGAAATGCGTCAGTATGGACCCAAAATTATGGCTTTCACAATTAACCGTCGTTTTACTCCACAGTATTTTTCAATAGCACAAAAGCTGATTGATTTCGCCAAAGAACTTCAGAAACCAGAAGAAGAAAGACTGCCTGATTATAAAAGTGACAAGCTCGATTCGACTATACAAAGTATATATCCTGAAGAATTGGATAAATTGATCGAGGATACAAAACTTTCAGTATGGGCTGATTTTATGAGAATGCATTTGGGGGATGAGGATAATTATGTCCGCAGTCTTTTCGGAAACAACAAAGGCAAAGATGCCGCAGAATATTTATTGAAGAATTCGATTATTGATGAAAGGGATAAAGTTTTAAAACTTGCTGAAGAAGGCGCCGATGCAATACTTAATTCGAGTGATCCGCTCATCGCGTTTATTAAGGAAAGTCAGGAACAATTGAAAGAATTGAGAGAAAAAGCAGAGGAAATTTCGCACACAACCGAAATATACGATGACATGCTCGGGCAGGTTATCTTCAAAATTTATAGCACTTCGATTCCGCCGGATGCAAACTTTACACTCAGAATTAGCGACGGCAAACTTGCAAGTTTCGATTACAATGGCACAAAGGCACCCGTCTTTACAACATTCTATGGATTGTACGACAGATGGTATTCTTTCAACAAAGAATATCCGTGGAACTTGCATGAAATTTGGACGCATCTACCCGATGACTTCAATTTATCGACTCCATTTAATTTCATTTCCACAAATGATATTGTAGGCGGAAATTCAGGCAGCGCCATTATCAACAAAAACAAAGAAGTTGTCGGTCTAGCTTTCGATGGTAATATGGATAGTATTGTAGGAAACTTCATTTATATGCCGCACAATAACAGATGTGTTGCAGTTGACGTAAGAGCCATTGTTCATTCAATTGAAAAAGTTTATAAAGCCAAAAGAATTGCAGATGAATTGAAAGCCGGTAAAATAATAGACTAATTAAATATATTTATCCGTCCACTGCCCGGGGTAAAAACTTCGGGCAGTTTTATTTTAAAACTCTTTCAAGGTATGTCATGAAAACAAAAATTAGTATTATTTTATTTTTTGTTTTAGCAACTACACTAAAACCGCAGTCAATATATGAACCCGTTGATTTGAATAAAATTGAATCCTCGCTTGAGGAAATGGGCAAGATGTGGACATTCGACGCTATACCGTTAGATTATTTTGAATCGGAATACGGATTTAAACCCACCAAAGAATGGATAGAAGATGTAATGAAGTCAGCGCTACAATTTGGCAACGGCTGCTCGGGTGCCTTTGTATCATCTGAAGGACTTATAATGACAAATCATCACTGTGCGCGGGAATATTTGACGGGGCTTTCACCCGAAGGGAAGGATTATTTACGCGATGGATATTACGCCGAAAATCTCCAGGACGAATTGAAAATGGAAGGATTGTTCGTAGACCAGTTGATTGCGATTTATAATGTTACGGAGGAAATTATTGATGCAATGAAAGAAGGCAAAAACGACAGCCTCAAAATCGAACTTAAAAAAAATAAAATTGCCGAACTCGAAAAACAATACTCAGATAAAACTGGTCTTATCTGTAAAGTTGTAGAACTTTATCACGGCGGGAAATATTCTCTCTATGCTTACAAAAGATATAAAGACATTCGTCTTGTAATGTCTCCCGATTTCCAGATCGCTTCGACTGGCTGGGACTGGGATAATTTCACATATCCGCGTTACGAACTCGATTTTATGTTTTTGAGAGCATATGAAAATAACAAACCTGTCAAAACGGACAACTTTTTTAGGTTTAGTAAAAAAGGTGCCGAAGAAAACGAACCCGTTTTTATAATAGGAAGACCAGGCAGTACAAGGCGTTTATTACCTGTGTCGCGACTCAGATTTCTGAGGGATAAAGTTTATCCGTACTATCTGCTGATGTTTAATGAAGTTTACAAAGTTTATTACGAACTATTTGAAACGAGAAAAGAAGAACGCTCGTATCTGTTGAATGCGGTTATGAGCTGGGGTAACGCTCGTAAATCATACGCTGGCAGACTCATGGCTCTCAAAGATCCTTTAATTATGAAAAAGAAAGAAGACTTCGAAAAGAAATTCAGAAATACCGTTTTGAATAATCCAGCACTCAATAAAAATTTCGGTCATCTCTGGGAAGCAATCGAAAAACTTACAAACGAGCAAGCGAAATATGCCGATGAACTTGCAGCTTTTACCATTTATTCTTTCTTGAAGCCAGTTTATTTTGACATTGCAGAGAAAGTTATTTTTTATACAGAACAAATGAGGTTACCGGAAAAAGAAAGATTGCCTGAATATAGAAAAGATAAATTGAAACAAACCATTGAAAATATTTTTCCCCAGAATATCGATACGATTTTCCAGAAGAAGTTAGTGAGGGCGCATATCAATTACGTAGTCGGCATTCTCGGAGACGACCATCAATTAACACAAAAAATTTATCAAGGTAAATCAGGCGACGAAGCTCTTGAAATCGTTATGTCGTCAACTTATTTCAAAAATAAATCTACATTCGAGAAACTTGTTTCATTAACACCAGATGCAATTCTTTCCTCGAACGATCCATTTATCTCATTCTTGATTGATACACGTGAAAAACTTAACTCATTAAGAAAGAAAGTAAATGAAATCGACAATTCTCTGGAAATATTACTTGGTCAATTAGGCAGGGTAGCATACGAAATTTATGGCGACCGTATTCCGCCGGATGCAACTCTAACTATTAGAATTACAGACGGAAGAATAAAAGGATATGAATACAACGGAACGATTGCTCCTCCTAAAACCACATTCTATGGCATTTACGACAGATGGAATTCGTTCGGCAGAAAAGATTATCCCTGGGGCCTGCACGAAAGGTGGCGCACAATTCCAGACAGTCTGAACCTGGCTGTCCCTGTGGGATTTGCATCTACAAATGATATCGTAGGTGGAAACTCAGGTAGTTCGGTTATCAACATTAACAAAGAAGTAGTAGGTCTTGTACACGACGGTAATCTCGAAAGTCTTGCTGGTGATTTCATTTTCCTCGAAACAAACAACAGAGCTGTGGCAACTGATGCCCTCGGTTTAATGGAATCTCTCAAATATGTATTTAAAACTAAAAGACTGATTAATGAACTGGAAACGGGAAAAGCTAAGTAACAATTAAAAGTTAAGAAGCTTATGTCTGATGGTCCAGAGGAAAGTTTTACTTAAAGCAAAATAAATATGTTTACATAAGCTAAGCATGTAAAAATAAAGTCTGATCTGCACCTGATTTTGTAAACGAGCAAAATGAGTAAACCAAATTTAAATATGAAATTATTACTGATGTTAAATTGTACCTGATATGGATCAATTATCGGTCGATTTTTTCCATGAATCTAAAATCGATATACATGAATTTAATCTGCAATTTAGACTGATATTTTGAGGTGAAATTAGAGACAGGAATGAAGGGTAATAATCCTATTTATGTTAAGGGCTATTATTAACTAAACGGTCTGTACCTATATAAAGATGTCCTTCGAAATTGAAGGATAAATATTTCGTTCTTCTTTTGTGCCGCCACAGGAACAGCACCTGTTTATGTAAAAAATTGTTGGTACTTCGCCATCGTAAACCGGGATAAGATTAACGATCGAATAACAATGTCTGCACTGGATTATATGGTGAGTGGTGGTTTTACTGTTGCAATCGGGACACATAAATCCGAGCGTGTTGGCTTCTTCAATCGATTCAGTAGAAAAGATTCTACGACAGCCTGAATTGTTACATACAATTAATTTCAATCAGCTATTTCCGAAAAATGTTTTTAATTACTGAATTAAATATATCTTAAATAGTTTCAAGCTTCTATGCCAAAATTTATACACAGGATAAAGATGAAATAAAAGAATAGTTTGAGAAATTTATTGTTCCATTTCCTTGCGGCTTTTTATAATTTAATGAAGTGAAAAAGCAAAAGTGGGGTGGTCATGAAAATTGTAACAAAAGTAATATTAATCTTGACTATTGTGGCTGTATCCGTTTCTGCGCAGAAACGGGCTATGACAGTTGAAGATTTATGGTCGATGAAACGAATTGGCAGTTTTGACCTTTCGCCCGATGGCTCAACTATTGCGTTCGATGTAACTACTTATGATATTGATCAAAACAAAGGAAATACTGATATATACTTGATAAATTCTGACGGCACCAACTTGCGTCCTCTTAAGGTCACATCAGATAACGAGAGCAACCCGAAATTTTCGCCCGACGGAAATTCCATTGCTTACGAATATAAAGGACAGATATGGATATGCGATTTAAACGGAGCAAACGAAAGGCAACTGACGGATATTTATACTGGTGCTTCCGGTATGATCTGGTCAAAAGACGGCAGGAAAATTTTATTTGTTTCGGAAGTTAATCCTGATTGCCCTGACCAGAACTGTAACGAACAAAGAGATAAGGAAAAGGAGGCAAGCAAAGTAAAAGCACGAATAATAACCGAATTAATGTTCCGTTCGTGGAATCGATGGCGTGATGAAAAAAGGAGTCATCTCTTTTTATATGACCTCGACAAAAACGAATATTATGACTTGATACAGGGCAGCAAATCCGACGTGCCCCCCGTCGATCTTGGAAGCGTTCAGGATTATACGTTTTCGCCAGACGGCAAAGAAGTCGCATTTGTAATGAATACGGATAAAATGCCGGCAATCAGCACGAACAACGACGTTTTTGTAATCAATGTCGAAGACGTGAAAAAAGGAACTCCGGCGCCGTATAAAAAAATATCCGTCAGTCAGGGAAACGATAATCAACCGGTCTATTCGCCGGACGGAAAATTTATCGCTTTCAGATCGATGAAACGCGCCGGTTTCGAAGCCGACAAACAAAACATAATGATTTATAACAGAGCCTCGGGTTCGTTGACCAATATTACCGAAAAGATCGATCTTTCAGCGGGGCAGATTGTCTGGTCGCCCGACGGAAAATATATCTATTTCGACGCCGCCAACGAAATTTACAATTCTATTTATCGTGTTAACGTTTCGAACGGAAATCTTTTGATGTTCGTAAAAGACGGCGTTAACAATTCGATGATAATTTCGAAAGACGGAGAAGAAATTTTCTTCAAACGCCAGAAAACCACAATGCCCTACGAAATATTCGCGCTTAAAACCAACGGCGGCGGCATAAGAAAAATAACCGATATCAACGGCGAATTGCTCGCCGGCATCGAGTTCAACGAGCCGGAGACTTTCCGGAGCGAGGGAGCCGAAGGCGCTAAAGTACAATCGATTTTAATAAAGCCGCCTTTCTTCGACCCGAATAAAAAATATCCTATGTTGTTTTTAATACACGGCGGACCGCAGGGGCATTGGTCGGACGATTTTCATTATCGCTGGAATCTACAGATGTTCGCCGCCGGAGGTTATGTGGTTGTAGCGCCGAATCCGAGAGGCAGCACGGGATACGGACAAAAATTCGTCGATGAAATTTCAGGCGACTGGGGCGGCAAAGTTTATATCGATTTGATGAACGCTTATGATTATGCGCTCGATAATTATAAATTCATCGACTATAAAAATACATTCGCGGCGGGAGCTTCGTACGGCGGTTATATGATTAACTGGATTCTCGGGCATACGGACAGATTCAACGCGCTTGTTTGTCACGCCGGAGTTTTCAACCTGGAAAGCATGTACGGGACGACCGAAGAGCTGTGGTTCCCCGAATGGGAATTCAAAGGAACGCCGTGGACGAACAGACCGTTATACGAACTCTGGTCGCCGCACAGATATGCCGATAATTTTAAAACTCCCACGCTCGTAATCCACGGAGCAAACGATTTCCGCGTGCCGGAAGGACAGGCGTTCGAACTATTTACAACTCTGCAAAGGAAAGGCGTACCGAGCAAATTTCTCTATTTCCCGGATGAATATCATTTTGTCACAAAACCGCAAAATGCATTATTATGGTGGAAAACAATCTTTGAATGGCTCGACGAATATAAAAAATAAGGAGGGAATAAAATGAGTTATGAAATTGACGATATAACAAAGGAATTCGATACGCCGGAAAAAGTAACGGAAGGCGAAAAAGTTGTTGAAGAAAAATTGTGGGAAAAACTGGAGCGCGTCGGCAGGAAAATTAGTTTTGCAAAAGACATTAAAGCGCTGTACAAATACATAACCGATCCGAACGTTTCGTGGCACAGGAAGTCGATCGTGGTGGGAGCGTTGATCTATTTCATCTCGCCCATCGATACGGTTCCCGACCTGGCACCGTTGATCGGCTATCTCGACGACTTAGGAGTAATAACAGCCGTGTTAAAATTTTTGGGACACGAGTTGATGAGTTATTATGAATAAAAGTTATTAAAAAGGCGCATGTTATAAATCATAACCGGCATTCTGCGGGATTCGGCGTTATTGAGCGGGCGTGTTATATAATCCGGCATAGCATAGTTCCGGGGGAATCCTGATTTAATCTGGACGACGGAAGAATCTTTAAGTAAAAAATGATGAATTGCGCCGTTAAAGAGGGACTCGTCAGTTATCGTAAAAAAAATTTAAAGTAGAAAATTTTTTTCTTGACATACCCCCCCCCATTTAATATTTTTATATCAAAGGAAAGGTTATTTTAATATTTTAATATTAGAGGGCCAAAATGACTTTTCTCGAGGGCTTGAAAATCAGAAGACATCCATTAATTAATAAGTTTGAACGAATAAATTATTACAGGTGTGAGGTCTGTTTTTGCTCATTAACCTTTTACTTTAGTTTAATAATAAAATCCATGTTATTAATCAAATAAGGAGGATGGTTTATGAATGTTTAATTGCGGCTGGTAAACCGTATACCGTAACTTAAATGTATATTCCACTTGACTTAAAGTGAGAGCAAAATGAAGTTACATGTCCGTCAGGAATTTTTAGTGGAGTTATTATGAAAACGATAAGTATTATGCTATTACTTTTTCTAAGTAAAATCTGCATTGCTCAGATCAATATTGAATATTTAAATGATGTACCGGCAGAATTCAAAGAAAAGTATTATAGCCAAAAACGTAATTACAATCCGTTGCAGGTTGGAAATGTTTGGCAGTATTATGCTCCTGAAGACAAGAGTTATATAACAACGTGTGTAGTGAAGGATAGCATAATTAATGGAAACCTCTGAAAAATTATCCAGAATTTAAAAACTTTTTAATGAAAAGCGTTGTAAGAGAATAAACAAAAAAGAGGA